>CAZXWO010000001.1:0-126073 GCA_964644565.1 uncultured Thermoplasmata archaeon
CCGAAGTAGCCCATGGACGTGCCCTGCCTCTCCGGCCCCGCGATCTCCGACAGGAGGGCCACGAGGACGGGGTTGACGAAGGCGTATCCTACCCCCTGGACGACCCTTGTGAACATGAAGAACTCGAGCGACGTGGACAACGCGGCGAGCGTCGACCCCACGGCGTACACCCCGAGGCCGAACAGGAGGACCGTCCTCCGGTCGTACGCGTCGGAGATGGCCCCGGAGAAGAGTTGCATTATGGCGAAGGGGAACATGAAGGCCGGGATGGAGAGGAGGATGTCCACGGGGTCGACGCCCCAAGCGTCGCCCAGGGTGCCCAGCAGGGAGAGGACCAGGTTCCCCGCGAGGGGGCCGGTGAACCCGGCGACGTAGACTATGACCTCCTTGGACCTCTGCAAGCCGCACCCCCACGATGCTCCCGTCGGACGGGCCGATGTGGCGCCGAGGGGGAGATTTGAACTCCCGTGGTGACAAGCACCAGTAGCTCTCGAGGCTACCGCCTTAAACCGAGCTTAGCTACCTCGGCATCCCGCGGACCGTGCCTCATGCATTACGGCTCAGGTATATGGTGTTTTCAATGGGGGTGGGAGGCCGACGCAGGGTTCTTATGGCCGACGGAGTGTTCTGTGACGAGGGGGAACAGGCGTGAGGTGTCCGAATTGCGGGGCGGAGAACACCGAGAGGGCAATCTACTGTGCAAGTTGCGCGGCTGACCTCAAGGAGAGAGCATCCATCGAGAGGCTAGAGGATGTTCCAGCCCAGCTGCCTCCAGGGCCCGCCAGGATCATGGAGTTCTCCAACAGGCAGTTCAAGGGCTTCGCGATCATGTTCCTGATCGTAGGAATCCTCCATGTCTTGGAGATCGCAATGGGCGAAGCGGGCACGTTGGACTGGGTAGTGGCGGTCGGCTCATTCGCCATCGCCATCGGGACGCTCGTCTTCTGGAGGAGACTGGAGAGCAGAGGCGGGACCACAACGGCCGTCCTCAGGTACCTCACCTACGAGCCGGGTCCCAGCGACCGCCTGCTGGCACACACGGCGTCTTCCATGAACATGGTAGCGGTCCCGGTCCTGGTGGTCTTCGCGATGATAGGGGGGGTGTTCCTTGCCTTGGCCGTCTACATCCTGGACTCCTCATCGAGCCCGATGTGGGTGATCGCAGCCGTCATGGCGGCGGCAATCCTCGGGACGGTGCTGTTCACCGCCTTCAGGGGCCGGAGCGAGGTGACGCTCTCCGAGGACGGTCTGTGGTTCAACAACCACACCCCCTTCGGTGGATTCACACTGCACTTCAAACGGTCCGATCTGGCGGCGCTCGAGATTGACGGCAGGGTGCTGCGGGTCGTGCTGAAGGACCCGCCCTACGGCATGTTCCGCGGGAACAGGCACATCCTCCTCGGGGACCGCCGGAAGAGGGAGGAGTTCGCGCAGGCAGTCAACGCCTACGGCCTCGCCGGAAGCCCACCCGCCTGAAGGGTTAAGTGCTGGTCCTCCCTACTCCGCCGTGGGAGAATGAAGGTCACAGCGACCATCCTGCCCACGAAGAAGGAGACCGTTTCGGTCGAGCTGCCCGAAGGGAGCACGGTCGAGGACCTCGTTAGGGCCCTCTCGTACCTCCCGGACGGGTGGATAGCGGTCAGGGACGGACAGCCCCTCCCGGCCGACGAGCCCCTCAGGGACGGGGACGAGCTGAGGCTCATATCCGTGGTCTCGGGCGGATGAGGGTGCCAGTGCACCCGCCTGGCAGGGGCGGACGAATTTTATAGATATGATGCAAAAGTATTTATCAGCGGGCGCAATAGTAGTGCCGAAGAACAGCCTAAACCCCAACATTGACATCATCACGCTTGACAGTATGAATATCACCGCGGACGCAGCGCGAAAGTCGCGCGTGTCGGCCGCAGCAGCCTAGATGTTTGTCAAAGCCCGCTGAGCCTTGCGCGGCCCCGAGAGGGCAGAGCGAGAGAGGACAGCGGGAGGCGAAGAGCTGTTTTTCGGACACTCACAGGGTGAGAGAATGGACATAGATCCGAGTACAACGAAGTACCTGATTTCGGCGAGATTGTCAACTGACGGCATTGTGGAGAAGCCCGACATCGTCGGCGCCATATTCGGCCAGACCGAGGGCCTGCTCGGCGACGAGCTGGACCTGAGGGACCTGCAGAAGAGCGGCCGCATAGGGAGGATAGAGGTGGAGGTGAGCTCGAGCAAGGGCAAGTCGGAGGGCCTCGTGTACGTGCCCTCCAGCCTTGACCAGGTCGAGACCGCCATACTCGCGTCCGCCCTCGAGACCATCGACAGGGTCGGCCCGTGCAAGGCGCGGATAAACATCGAGAAGATAGAGGACGTCAGGGTCTCCAAGAGGAACAAGATCATCGAGAGGGCCAAGGTCCTCCTGAACGAGCTGATGAAGGCCTCGAAGACCACGGGCGGCGACCTCACGGACTCGGTGCGCCAGTCCTTCCAGATGGAGGAGGTCGTGCACTTCGGCAAGGAGAGGCTGCCCGCGGGCCCGAACATCCAGGACTCCGACGCGATCATAGTCGTCGAGGGCAGGTCTGACGTCATCAACCTGCTCAAGTACGGCATCAAGAACACGATCGCGGTCGAGGGCACGAACGTGCCCCAGACGATCATAGACCTCGCCAGGGAGAAGGTCGTGACGGCCTTCGTCGACGGCGACAGGGGCGGCGAGCTCATAGTGAGGGAGCTGCTCGAGGTGGCGGAGATAGACTTCGTCGCGCGCGCGCCGGCGGCCCAGGAGGTCGAGGAGCTCACGCAGAAGCAGATCGTCAAGTGCCTGAGGAACAAGGTCCCCGCGGACCAGTTTGCAGAAATGTTCAACATAAACACCCCGCACCGCCCGAATGGTGAGAAAGGGGGCAGACAGGACGAGGGCCGCGGCGACAGGGGCCGCGGCAGGCGCGACGACGACAGGGAGAGGGACAGGGGAGGCAGGGACCGGAGACACGAGGCCCCGGCGCCCCCGCCACCTCCGCCCGCGCCGAAGCTCACGCCCGAGCAGACCCGCTACAGGGGGGTCCTCGAGGACCTGAACAACACCTCGAAGGCCAAGCTCCTGAACGAGGGCGGGAACGTGCTCAAGGAAGTGCATGTCAGCAAGCTCGCCGACACCTTGAAGGAGGGGTCCGAGGGCGTGAAGGCCGTCGTGTTGGACGGCATAATCACGCAGCGGGTCCTAGACCTCGCCGTGGAAAAGAATATCACTTCGGTTGTAGGTGTCAAGCTGGGGAACATCGCCAAGCTCCCGACGAACGTGGAGATCTTGACGAAGGACGACCTCAGCTGAGCGCGTGGGCATGATGACCGATGACCCGGAAGTGAAGGAGAAGGGGCGGACGCCCCTCGAGGACATCGAGACGACCGAGGACGTCCGGATAGCCGCGGACCCGCTCGAGAGGGTGATCGGCCAGGACGAGGCCGTGAGGCTCGCCAGGATAGCCGCCTCCCAGAGGAGGCACCTGCTACTGGTCGGGCCGCCCGGGACTGGAAAGTCGATGATAGCCCAGGCCCTGGCGCTGCACCTCGCCCGCCCGACCGAGGAGATAAGGGTCGTCCACAACCCGGAGAACCCCGAGAGGCCCATGGTCGAGCTCAAGGTCGACAGCGAGGTCGAGAAGGAGCTCGAGTCCAGGGGCTTCGCGGAGGGTGAGTTCATAGACCCCAAGGAGGCACCCGTCAACGTGGCCGAGAGGCTCGGGTACAGGTGCTCCAGCTGCGGGGCGTACTCCCCCCCGAGGGAGAGCTTCTGCCCCAACTGCTCCAGGGCCAAGCTCGCCCAGATCCGTTCCACCGCCAACAACCCGTTCGGGGACATCCTCGGCGGGCTCGTGGAGGTGACGATGGGCCAGATGGCCGGCAGGGAGCGCGTGACGACCACCAGGAAGCGCTTCGGCAAGGAGGAGGTCGTCGTCTTCGAGCGCGCCGGCGACATGATCGGCGTGCTGGACCAGGCCGCGCTCGAGAAGAGGCGCGAGTTCGAGAAGGAGAGCCCCAGGAAGGTCATAGTGCCCCTCCGGAGGAACCCGTTCGTCCTCGCGACGGGCGCCAGCGACACGGAGCTGCTGGGGGACGTGAGGCACGACCCGTACGGCGGCCACCCGCAGCTGGGGACCCAGCCCTACGACAGGGTCATCGCCGGCGCGATACACAGCGCCCACCAGGGGGTGCTCTTCGTCGACGAGCTGCCCCACCTGGGCCACATGCAGAGGTTCATACTCACCGCGATGCAGGAGAAGAGGTTCCCCATCACCGGGCGGAACCCCCAGAGCGCCGGCGCGAGCGTCAGGGTCGACAACGTGCCCTGCGACTTCATATTCGTCGGCGCGTGCAACATCCAGGACCTCCAGCACATACTGTCGCCCCTGAGGTCCAGGATCAACGGCGGCGGGTACGAGGTCCTCGTCGAGACGGTGATGCCCGACACGCCGGAGAACAGGTCCAAGCTCATCCAGTTCGTCGCCCAGGAGATCGTCATGGACGGGAAGGTCCCCCACGCGACGAAGGACGCGGTCCACCTCATAGTCGAGGAGGCCCGGAAGAGGGCCAAGGTCGTCGACAACAGGGACAAGTCGCTCACCCTCAGGCTCAGGGAGCTCGGGGGACTGATCAGGGCGGCCGGGGACCTCGCGACCGGCGAGAAGGCCCGGTACATCGAGGCGGACCACATCAGGAGCGCCATGAGGACCGCCCGCCCGGTCGAGGACCAGATCAAGGAGAGGTACGGGAGCTACATGGGGGGCATGTCGAAGGACATCAGCACCTCGGAGAAGGAGTCGTCCCCCTACCACTACTGGAACTACCACGTCCACGACGACAGGCGCGGCTACGGGTGACCGCGCCGGTCAGCTGAGCAGGGACCGCGACATCTTGTCCGCGTCCTCCCCGTTGGTGTAGAAGCACTTCGCCTCGCCGGTGACCTTGAAGCCGTGGCGCTCGTAGAACGCCCTCGCCCTCGCGTTGCTCTTACGCACCTCGAGGACGACCGTGTCGAGCCCCTTCGCGATGCAGCTGGAGTAGAGGGCCTCCATCAGCCTCGAGCCGCCGGACATCTCCCTGTGGTCCGGGTCCACTGCGAGCATCAGTACCCGCGCGACCTTCGGCGCGGACATGACGGAGGCAACGAACCCGACGATCGCGCCCTGGTCCTCCAGCACGAGGAAACCCTCCGGCCAGAGGTTGTGGACGGTCATGTAGAGGGACGGGACGTAGTTCTCCCCCAGCGACCTCTCCACCACCTTGGAGACCGCGGGGATGTCCGATGGCGTGAAAGCGCGTATGAGCATGCGGGACTAACCCTCGCCCCGTGTAGATGCACGTAGGAGATTAAGCTTGCGAGCGACCGCCAGGGCGACCACCATCAGCGACACTGCCGCTGGCATGGGCCACATGGCATCGGCGGGGGCGAGCAGGGGAGGGTCCCGGACCGGGGCCGGGGTGCCCACCGTGACCTCGACCGAGTCGGTCGCGGCGTTGCCCCAGGCGTCCGTGACCTCCAGGGTGAAGCGGTGCACCCCCGGCGCTAGGACCCCCACGTCCGCCTCCGCGCCCCAGGCGTCGGCGCGCCCGTCGCCGTCGAGGTCCCACGACAGGTTCGCGACGGCGCGGTCGTCCCAGGACCCCGACGCGTCCAGCACCGCCGGGGAGCCCGCAGGGACCTCGATGTCCGGGCCGGCGTCCGCGACCGGGGCGACCTGGTCGGGCACCCAGTCAAGCTCGAAGGCCTCGGAGAAGTACCCGGACGCCTCGTCGCTCCCGACCACCACCGCCAGCTCCCTGTTCCTCGAGAATGAGGCATAGACCCAGTTATTGCTCGAGACAACGGCCGACCCGTCGAGGACGAGGCCCTTGTTGTGGAGCACCGTGACGGGGCTCTCCTCGGCGAGGAGTCGGAAGGAGGACTCGGAGCCGTATGGGAGGGCGGCCGTGAGGTGGTCCACCACATCCATGTTCGGCCCGGCGTTGTACCAGAGCCCGTCGAAGAGCCCCCGGGCCTCGCCGCCCGCCCCGACGACGTCCTCCACCGACTGGACGACGGGGCTCGTGACCGGCCCGTCCGCCCAGCGCGTCGTCCATTCCAGGTCCGCCTGGAACTGCTCGAAGAGGACCTTCCCCGCGCCCGAGACCAGCGGGGCAAGGAACGGGCCCCCGACCGACGAGTCGGGCGACAGGAACAGGGAGACCTCCGCGGCCTCGGTGGTGACGGCGGGGCCCAGCATGCCCACCGGGTGGGCGCTGACTGGCGGTTCGGGGATCCCCGCCCCCTGGAGGTACCTGGAATCATCGGACCACTGCCACACGCAGGAGCGCCCGATGCGGGAGTCGTCGTCGAACACCTCGGACATCCAGGAGGCCGAGGCGGGGTCGTCGACCGACACGCCCCACCCCCTGTTCCCGAAGAGCCTGTCCGTCGGGACGCCGTCCTCGACGAAGTTCTCGGACAGCACCACCAATGTCGCGCGGTCGGCCACGATGTACTTCGCGTGCAGCGCCCCTATGTGGCGGACCTGCCCCTCGTCCATGTTCCCCCCGACAACCCTGACGTCCGCACCCGAGTCCACGAGCGCCGACAGGCAGGCCACCTGCGCCGCGCTCATGCCGCCGACCGGCTGCGAGTCCACCAGGACATGCACGTCCACGCCCCGGGAGCACGCCCAGGACAGGAGGGAGCAGACGGTCGGCGACGACAGCTCGTAGGAGCACAGCTGTATGCTGACCTCCGCCGCGGAGATCACCCCCGCGACCACTTCGAGCGAGCAGTCCGGGCTCGCGAAGCATGTGAGCCGCCCGGCGGGCACCGAGGACGACATCACCCCGCGGTCCGAGTACCCGTACCTGTACTCCCTGAAGTGCGTCCAGTCGGACGAGGTGTCGGTGTCCTCCGCGTCCAGCGGCGCGCGGCGGACGACCTCCCCTGGACGCAGAGCGGGCACGGGAGCCCCGGACCACCCGCCCACGGGGGGCGCGGCAGACCCGTAGGCGACCGCGTCCGCCAAGGACCCGTCCGGGGACCTCAGCTCGAGCGCGTCGCCCGCGTCAGCCATCCTGAAGACCCCGGAGGCCTCGACGCCGTCCGCGCACGACCACCCTGGCACCTCCAGGTCCGGGGGCGCGCCGTACGCGGACGCGAAGGAGGAGGCGTTCTCAGACACCGAGAGGGTGCACCCTGGCTGCACGGTGCCCGCGGCGAACGCCAGCGAGCCCTCCCCGTCCGACAACGTCCACCCCAGGAGGTTGACGGCCTCGGCGCCGCGGTTGGACAGCACCAGGTACTCGTCCCCGCCGACCGCACATGGGTAGAACTCCGCGATCACCAGGGACGGGGCGGATGCCTCAGCCGCCGCCGGGGCCGGATGCAGGCCCCCCGCCACGAGGATGAAGAGCAAGGCCGATGACACCACCTCGGGCGAACGGGTCCGCATCGCCCGCTGCATCGCTGGAAGGGTTCAAAGGGGGCCCCGTTACACGTAGGCTTCGCCGGCGCTCCACGGGGCGCCGTCACGGACGCTCTCCAGCGGCTACGGGATCATGACGTAGAACAGGTCCTGTATGCCGTCGTCGTAGATGTCGCCCAGGCCCGCCACGCACCTGAAGCCGACCCGCTCGTACAGTCGGCGGGCCTCCTCCCTGTCCACCTGGGTCGTGAGGACGACCCTGCGCAGCGCGACGCCCTGCTCGGCGTACCAGGCCCTCATGTCGTCCACGGCCGCCATAAGAAGCCGCTCGCCCATGCCCCTTCCCCGGCACCCCTCGTCCACCCACAGGTTCTCGACCCAGCCAAGGCCGCAGTGCCTCTCGCCCTCGATCCTCCAGGCGCACGCGCCCCTCACCCTGCCGTCGGCCCTCGCGACCAGGACGCGGTGGAAGGAGTGGTAGCAATCGACGAACCACCTCGCCTCCTCGGCGGTGACCTTGAGCTCCGGGTGCGTGTACATCCGGACGAGCTCCTCGATGTCCTGGCCCGTCGCCCTGGATATGTCCAGGCTCATGGGTGTGCGACCCCCCGCGGCCACTCCGTGAGGGGCAGGGAGAATGGCGGCGACACCGGCGCTACCGCCCGAGCCCCGAGACGAGGTCCATCAGGACCGCCCGCTTGTCCTTGGCCTTCACGACCCCGCTCGCGAGCAGGACCCCGTCGGCCCCCAGCTCGACGGCCTTGGCGACGTCGCGCCCGCTCTTGACGCCGGCGCCGCACAGGACCGCGACCTCCGGCCTCACCGAGCGTATGGCCCGGACGGTGTCGCTCACTATTCCAGGGTTGGCCGTCGTCACGGATATGTCCCCGCCGATCAGCTCCGGCGGCTCCACCGCGACCGCGTCGGGGCCCATCGCGGCGCACGCGACGCTGACTCCTGGGTTGTTCGTGCAGACGATCGTCGCGAGGTGCAGCGACCTCGCGAGGCCTATCAGGTCGTGTATCTCGGCGACCTTGATCCTCCGCTCGGAGTGGTTGAGGAGCGTGCCCGAGGCGCCCGACGCCCGTAAGTTCTCCATGGCGACGTGGCCGGTGGTGTTGCCCGGGCGGACCTCGTCGGCGTGCTGGGCGTACACAGGTATGTCCACGGACGAGGCGACCAAGGCCAGGTCCGGCATGGGCGGCGCGACCACGACCGAGGCGCCCGTCTCCTTCGCGACCTGCTCGCACAGCTTCGCCAGCGCGAGCGCCTCCTTCCCGCTCGACTCCATGTAGGTCTTGAAGTTGACCACGATGGCCGGCTTCCTGAGGGTCAAGGTGACCGCCCCGTCACGCCAGCGGCTGCATCCGCGGCTCGAGCTTCTTGAGTATCTCGGGCCTGGTGGTGTACTCGAGGTCGTCCGGCGCGACTATGCCCGGCATGAACGGCCCGTGGCCGCGCATGTACATCGACATCTCCATGGCCTTGTGCCTCACGACGTCCCACTCGTGCCCCGAGAAGTAGTCTATCGGGTTGTGGTCCCCAGGCTTGAGCCCGGGCGCCTCCGCGCCCTGGATCCTTCCGTTGCTGATCTGTATGCCCAGCGCGCACACCCTCGGGGGGCCGTCGTGGTAGGTCGGGTCGGACTCCGCCACGCCGCAGGGGTACCATGCTCCGTAGTGCGAGCCCCTCATCCAGCCCGCGACCAGCGCGGGGAACGCGAAGGGCTGCAGCACCTCGCCGACCGCAGGGAGCCCGGACTGGCACCGGACCAGCATGACCGGGTCGTCCTTGCCGACGTACTTGCCCGCGAGCATGTTGAGCTTCTCCGTGGAGACGGTCGCCGCGATGCCTATGTCCCTGTGCATGACCCTCTTGACGGCGAACCTCGTGGTGTCGCCCAGGAGGGCCAGGATGTCGTACATCTCGGCGGGCGAGCTCATGACGACGCTCTTGTGGTCGACGACGTCGACGACCTCCAGGTCGTAACCGATGTGCGCCCTCGGGTCGATTACCAGGCCCGTGGTCGTGAAGGGGTCCATGAATATCCTCGAGATGGGCAGGGAGTATGCCGAGGGGCCGCACTTGTCCGCCATGAACACGAGCATCGGCTCGGTCGGCCTCTCGACGAACTCCATCTCGGCGGCGCCCGGCCCCTGTCCCCTCACGTTCCCGGAGAACGCGTCCGAGAGCAGGTCCTGGCCCGCGGCGTACAGGTGCATCTTCCTTGCCTCCTGCGCGGCGGCCATGAACGCCGTCCATGCGGTCTTGTGGACCTCCTTGTGGTTCTCGCCGTTCCTGTGGGTCATGAGGAGCTGCATGTCGTCCCCGCACCTGGTGACGTAGTAGTCCACCAGCAGCCCGTCGAGCACGGCCTTCGCCAGCGTCTCGCCCGCGACCTGCATCATCCGCGGGTGGGGGCGAGAGTGTCCAGCTATCGATCCTACATCGGCTTTTATCAGAGAGACAGTGATCTTGTCAGACATCTTCTCTTCCTCCTCTCTATTCTTCGGTTCACCTAGTGTCCGGCGGGAAAAGAGCCTAGGCGTATATTAACCGTTTCCAGGGCCCGGGAGCCGGGCGGCAAGGCCCTGGCCGGGCACGGGCACGGTTGAGCCAGGAGGTCCCCGCACGGCAGATATTAAGTAGTCCCGCGGGGAATACGCTGACGAGTACCCAGCGGACGACGGGTGGTGTCCTGCAGGGCTCCGGGGAGCTCCTATTGACCAAAGACGTCCTAACGAGAGTCCTTGAGACGAAGACGACCGCCATTCGGGAGAGGTGGACGAAGGAAGTCATTGCCTCCAGCCCGAGGTACGCGGACCGGCCGGTGGAGGAGATACAGGCCTCGGTCGACGAGATGATGGCCGGCCTCGTCGCGGCCGTGTCCAAGGGCGACTACTCCCGCCTTTTCGAGTTCTCCAACAAGATGGTGTCCATGAGGAGCTCCATGGGCTTCAAGCTCACCGAGATCCAGCGGGTCGTCAACATCGGGACCAGCACGGTGCTCGACGAGCTCCGGACGGAGTGCGGCATGGAGGACCACGACGAGTGCTTCGTCGCCCTCAGGAAGCTCATGGACGTCATGTACTGGGCCTCCATGAACCTCGGCGACGCCTTCGAGGAGATCAGGAGCCAGGAGTTCACCGCCGGCACGCTCGTCGCCCTCGGGGCGGCGCAGGAGGAGCTGGACGAGCGCGAGATCATGAGGAGGTCCCTGGTGCTCTCGATGAGCCTGATGCGCTGCTCCCACGGCGCTATATCCATGCAGCACCTGGGCGGGTGCGCGGTCCAGCTGCCCCCCGGGCACAGGCAGTGCGAGGAGCTCTTCTCGAGGCTCGCCGGTGCCGTGGCGAGGGCGAACAAGCCGGTCACGCTCCACGGCGGCGACATCGACAAGATGGTGCTGCTCGACCCCCACAGGAAGGAGGAGCGCGTGACCTGCGCTGTCGGCGTGCCGATCAGGGCCAGGGGCAGGACCATCGGGGCGCTGCTCCTTGCGTCCGTGGCCGAGAGGCGGCTGTCGCCCCACGAGACGACGTTCCTGGAGGCGGTCGCGAGCCAGGTGGGGCTCGCCTGCGACGACGCGAGGATGATGGAGCAGCTGAGGCTCAGGGAGGAGTCCGCGCGCAAGGAGCACGACGAGATACTCACGGTCATGAACGAGCTGGGGGCGATGGTCTACGTCACTGACATGGAGACCTACGAGCTCCTGGCCGTTAACAAGCCCATCCAGGACATGTTCGGCAGCGACATCCTGGGGAGGCGGTGCTACGAGGTCCTCCAGGTGGACCAGGAGGGGCCCTGCACGTTCTGCACGAACAGGCACCTGGTCAAGGACGGCGTGAAGACGGGCCCGTACGTGTGGAAGTTCCGCAACACGCGCACCGGAAGGTGGTACCAGTGCCTGGACCGCGCGGTCGACTGGCCGGACGGCAGGCTCGCGCGCCTCGAGATCGCCCTCGACGTGACGGACCTCGAGGAGGCGAACCAGCGCCTGGAGGAGATCGGTTCCGTGCTCGGGCTCTACAACGACCTCCTCGTCCACGACATCGCCAACTACGCCGGGACGGCGAAGGCGTTCGTGCAGCTGATGGGCGACGGAAGCACCCCCGAGGCCAAGAAGGCCGAGATGGCCAGGTCCGCCCTCACGCAGCTGAACAAGATCGACGTCCTCGTTGACAGGATATCCAAGCTCACGAAGGTGCACACGAGGAGGGCGGAGGAGCTCGTGAAGCGCGACCTCGCCAGCGTGCTCGACGAGGCGGTCTCCGACGTGGCGGCCAGCGCGGACGGCGCTGCGGTGGAGTTCAGGAAGGAGTACGCGAACGGGCCATACGAAGCCGATCTCGGGGAGTTCGCCCAGGACATATTCGTCAACCTGCTGGGCAACGCCGTGAAGTACGGCGGGGGCAGGCCGGTCACGGTCAGGATCGCCCCCCACACCGTCGGGACCAGGCCCGCCTGGAAGGTCTCCGTCGAGGACGAGGGGAAGGGGGTGCCGCCCGAGAAGAAGGGGCTCCTCTTCAGCAGGTACAGGAGGCTCTCGACCCTCAGCCAGCTTAAGGGGCAGGGGCTCGGGCTCACCATCGTGAAGTCGCTGACAGAGATCTACGGCGGGGAGGTCGGGCTGGAGGACAGGGTCCCCGGCGACCACACGAAGGGTTCAATATTCTGGGTGGCCTTCCCCAAGGCGGGGCCGCCGAGGCCCTGAAGAGGGGAGTGGACCCAGGGTTGCCGGAGCTCAAGGACGAGATGGACAAGGTCGTGCGCGACTCATCCAAGAAGCTCCTCGAGGTGGCGCCGCCGCCCGTCCGTTACTGGCTCCTCTGGGACGTGCTGCAGAGGCCGCACGGGGACCCCGAGCTGGAGGCCGCGCTCGAGGGGTGCAGGACGTACCCTCCCAGGCTCAAGCTCCTCGGCTCGCTCAGGGAGGACGGCACGTGGCCCATATCGACCTCGAGGACGATGGAGGAGGACGCCGGCCCGGGCCCGCCGTACGGGTGGACCTACATCACCATGCTCAGGAACCTCGACGCCCTCGGCGACAGCCTGACGACCAGGGACGAGGGGAGGGTGGCCGCATCCATCGAAAGGATACTGGGCTGGCAGACCGAGGAGGGGTACGTGCCCGGTCCGTGGGAGAGGTTCCCGCTCCCGCACTACAACGGCTACGCCCTCAGGAACATGGTCGTGCTCGGGGCGGGCGACGACCCCCGGGTCGGGAAACTGAGGGCTTGGCTGTACAGGAACCAGAGGGAGGACGGCGGCTGGGTCATACCCTATGTCCAGGACATGAAGTACCTCCCTGAGTACCGGCACATGAAGATGAGGGACTTCCTGAGCCTCGCCAACAACGGGCTCCCCTACGACGCGGGCGATGGGAGGCTGAGGGACCTGCCGAGCTGCACATGGACGACGATGATGGTGGTGAGGGGGCTCGTCGCGTCGGCCGAACACCCGAAGGACGAGAGGGCCATGAGGGGGGCGGACCTCTTCCTGGACCGCTTCTTCAAGAAGAACCGCCACCCGAGCTTCCTCATGGACGAGGGGCACTGGACCAGGCTCAAGTACCCAACGTACCACGGGAGCGGGCTCTGCGCCCTGGACATACTCACCTTCCTCGGGTACGGCCCGGACGACGAGCGGATGGACAAGCCGATCAGGTGGCTCCTCGGCGCGCGCTCCAAGGACGGGTTCTGGAGGCGCTCCGACAGGCCGCACCCTGAGAAGGACCTGTGGATAACCGAGGTCGCCCTCAGCATCATCGCCCGGTACTCGCGGATGTACTGAGTCGCCGAGGAGTCTGTACCAAAGGCTTAAACTGACGGAATCCACTCTTCGTGCCGAGTGATACTCAGATGGGAACCGTGGAGGACCTGCGACCGATCTTCTCGCCCAAGTCCATAGCCGTCATCGGCGCCTCGAGGAGCCCCATGAAGATAGGCTACGAGATACTCCAGAACATCCTCGTCCACGGCTACAAGGGGAAGGTCTACCCGATCAACCCCGAGACCCCCGAGATCATGGGCCTGAAGACACAGCCCAGCGTGCTCGCGGTCAAGGAGGACATCGACCTGGCCATCATCGCCGTCCCGGCCGAGTTCGTCCCGAAGGTCATGACCGAGTGCGCGAGGAAGGGGGTGAAGGGCGCGGTCGTGATATCGGCCGGCTTCGGCGAGACGGGCGAGAGGGGAAAGGCCCTCGAGGACGAGATCCTCCAGATAGCCCGCTCGGGGGGCATGAGGCTGGTCGGGCCCAACACCCTGGGCTACAAGGACCCGGTCGACAACCTCGACGCGGCCTTCGTGTTCGGAATGCCCCAGAAGGGCGAGATCGCCCTCATCAGCCAGAGCGGCGCGCTCTGCGTCGGCATGGTCTACTACGCTAACGGCGAGCACATCGGCCTGTCCAGGGTGATAAGCGTCGGCAACAAGGCGGACGTGGACGACGCGGACCTCATAGACTACCTGGACCAGGACCCCGCGACCACCGTCATCGCGATGTACATCGAGGGGATCAAGGACGGGAAGAAGTTCCTCGACTCCGCGAAGAGGTGCAAGAAGCCCATAGTCGCGATAAAGGCAGGCAGGACCCCTGCGGGCTCGGCGGCGGCGTCCACCCACACCGGCTCCCTGAGCGGCTCCGACGCGGTGTACGACTCCGCGTTCAAGCAGGTCCACATACAGAGGGCCTACGACGTCGTCGAGCTGTTCGACTTCGCGAGGGCCCTCGCGTACCAGCCAGCTCCCAGCGGGAACAGGGTGGGCATAATATCCAACGGCGGCGGGGCGGGCATAATGACGGCGGACTGGTGCGAGTCCGTCGGCCTCAAGGTCCCCAACCTGTCCAAGAAGACCGTGGACGCGCTCAAGCCGCACCTCCCCGGCATCACGACCGCGAGGAACCCGCTCGACGTCACGGGCGACGCGAGGTTCCACAGGTACTATGCCACGGGCAGCATCATGCTCTCCGACCCGAACGTCGACTCGCTCGTCATGGTCTGCGTCCACGCAGGGATAGCGAGGCCGAGGGAGTACGTGGGCGCGGTCATCAAGCTCGTTGAGGAGAAGCGCAACCTCAAGAAGCCGATCATCGCCTGCTGGGTGGGCGGGCCCGAGATCGACGAGGTCGTCCAGGACCTCAGGGTCAAGAACATCCCCGTGTACCCCTCCGCCATGAGGGCGGCCAAGGCCC
Source organism: uncultured Thermoplasmata archaeon (assembly GCA_964644565.1). Classification (GTDB taxonomy): domain Archaea; phylum Thermoplasmatota; class Thermoplasmata; order UBA10834; family UBA10834; genus UBA9653. The sequence goes on from CAZXWO010000001.1 coordinate 14,616, forward strand.
TCCGGTGCCTGTACGACGAGGGGCGGAGGCTCGAGTCGCTGGGCATCAAGAAGCAGCCGAAGGGCGGCGCCCCCGCCTGAGAGGAGGGGGCCACAGCCTGGGGCGGGACATGGGCAAGTAATATTACCGGGCTGGGCCCTGCCCCGCCCGATGGCCATCCACAGCACCGACCTGAAGGTGTCGGCGGCAGCCCTCTCCGCCGTGGCGCTGTGGGGCCTCGCGTTCCCCCTGATACAGATCGGCCTCGAGGACTTCTCGCCGATAGTCCTCGGGTTCCTGAGGTTCTCCTTCGCCGCGGTGGTCGTGGCAGCGATGCTGTTCATGCGCTACAGGCCCGCCGAGATCCTGGCGACGCTCAGGCGCGAGTGGCTGCCCCTGCTGGCCCTCGGCCTGCTGTACGTGACGATACCCAACGCCCTCCAGAACATGGGGCTCGAGCACGGCACCTCGTCCGTGGCGTCGGTGATCCAGTCGTCCAGCCCGGTGATGACGCTGGTCTTCGCCGCCGTCCTCCTCAAGGAGCGGATGACCCTGGCGAAGGGCGTGGGGACGGTCTTCGCCATGGGCGGGACGGTCATGCTGGTGGCGAACGGGGGGCTGTCCCTGGGCGACGACGGCGTCGTGTCGAACATCCTGCTGCTCGTGTCCGCCGTCTCCTACGGGCTCGCCTGGGTCTCCGCGAAGAGGGCGCTCGAGAGGAACCCGCCCACGATGGTCATAGGCCTCTCCATCATCCTCGGCACGCTCATGCTCGCCTTCAGCATCCCGCTGGAGCAGGACCCGACGGTGCACCTCGACGCCGCCTCCGTCGCCAACCTGGTGGTGCTCGGCGTCTTCTGCGCGGCGGGGTCCTCCGTGCTGTACCTCGGCTCGCTCGAGCACAGGGAGGTCTCCAAGATGGCATTCTTCATCTACCTGATGCCCGTCTTCGCCTCGCTCTTCGCGTGGGTAATCAGGGGCGAGGGCGTGGCTCTGTGGACGGTGCTGTGCGCGGTGATCATCACGGCCGGAGTGGTGATAGCCAACAAGAAGGGCGGCTAGGGGTCCAGGAACATCTCAGACTCGACCGCGGGCGGCCGCTCCGAGGGCTCCACCTCGTCGTGGAGCACCGCCCTGTTGTAGAAGTGCTTGAACAGCAGGGGCGCCAACAGCGTCGAGACGAAGGCCATGAGCACGAGGATGGAGAACAGGTCCCCGTCGATCAGGCCCGCATCGAGGGCGAGCTGCGCGAAGACCAGCTCCATCGCCCCCTTGCCCATCATCATCGACCCGATGGCGACGGCCTCGTTCTTCCCCGAGCCCGTCGCCCGGGCCGAGAGGTACGAGCCCGCGACCTTGGCCAGCAGGGCGACCGCGGTGATGGAGACGAAGAGCCAGATGGAATCCGCCACGGCCCCGAAGTCTACGGACAGCCCTATGAGCACGAAGAAGATGGGCGCGAGGAACCCGAGGGTTATGCCCGACAGGATCCCCTCCACCCTGGCCCAGGTCCTCAGCCCCTTCCCGGTCTCCCTCAGGAGCAGGCCGGCCACGAAGGCCCCTATGAAAGTGGGGAGGCCCATGTGCTCCGCGAGGACCGCGAAGCCGATCGCGAGGATTATGGCCAGCGCGAACGCCGCCTCGCCTGTCCGCATCCTCTTGAGGAGTGAGTAGACGAACGGGGCGAGGTACCTCCCGACGAGGAACGCCAGGACGAAGAAGACCGCGAACCCCGCCGCTATGAAAGCCGCGTCCTCGGGCGTCGATGACCCGCCGTTGTCCCCAACCACCACCGCCATGGCGAACAGGAGGCCTAGGTCGGTTATGAGAGAGGCGCTCACTATCACTCCGCTGGTGCGGGTGTCCAGCACCTCCAGGTCCTTCAGGACCCTTATCGTCACGGGCAGGGCGGTCACGGACACCGCCACGGACGCGAACAGCAGGCCGCCGCCCTCTAGCCCGAAGGCGGAGCCCACGACGAGACAGAGCGCGAAGGGCAGGGCGACCCCCGCGGCCGCGACGACCACGCCCTGCTTCATGTGCGACACCAGGCTCTTCGAGGAGAACTCCATCCCGACGTACAGCATGAAGAAGAGGATCCCGAGGTCGGCGAGGTCCTTGATGAACTGGGAGGTGTACATCTCGTCGAACCAGTCGGTCGCCGCGCCCAGGAGGAACGGCCCCAGCACGATGCCCGCGAGCAGCTCCCCCACTATGGGGGGCTCGTTGAAGCGGGAGACGACCTCGCCGAGCATCCTGGCGAACGCGATTATGAAAAGGACGTATATGAGTAGCGTCAGATCCATCGGCGCACCGGCTTCCCTCCCCGTACGGGGCGAAGGCGGTAATTAACACTGCCGGGGCCCGTATCGCGGGTGATTGTGTCGGGCCCAGCGGCGAAAAGGTAAATACGCGCGATAGGTTACGCTCGACGGTGGTATTCTCTTGCCCACATGGCAGCACATCACCTACTCTGACGAGATAACCCCGGAGATGTACGGAAAAGAGGTCGCCGTCGGCGGCTGGGCCCAGGAGGTCCGGAACCTCGGCGGGATATCGTTCCTCCAGCTCAGGGACTCGCACGGGGTGGTCCAGGTGACGCTCCTCAAGAAGAGGAACAAGGACCTGTTCGACCTGGTCGCATCGCTCCCGAGGGAGTCCGTCCTGCTGGTCACTGGCGAGGCGAAGGCCAGCAAGGAGGCGAGGGCCGGATTCGAGGTGCTGCCCTCGAAGATAGATGTTCTGAGCAAGTCGGACGCGCCTCTCCCGCTGGGGGTGGTGGACAAGGTGGGCGCCGACCTCGACACCCGCCTCAACAACAGGTTCATGGACCTGAGGAAGGAGGAGGTGAGGGCCGCATTCAGGGTCAAGTCCACGGCGCTCCAGGGCATACGGGCCTACCTCGTCTCCCAGGGGTTCACGGAGGTCAGCACGCCCAAGATCGTCGCGGCCGGGGCAGAGGGAGGGTCGACGCTCTTCCAGGTCCGGTACTTCGACAGGACCGCATACCTGGCCCAGAGCCCCCAGCTGTACAAGCAGAACCTCATGGCGACCGGGCTCGACAGGATCTTCGAGATAGCGCCGGCGTTCAGGGCCGAGGCCTCCGACACCGTAAGGCACATAGCCGAGTTCACGTCCCTCGACGTGGAGCTCGCGTTCATACACTCCTCCGAGGACGTCATGGAGGTCGCCGAGGGGATCGCCCTCAGCGGCCTCGACTACGTGCGCGAGCACGCGAAGGGCGAGCTCAAGGCCCTGGGGATCGAGCTGGGGCAGCCGCTGACGCCGTTCCCGCGCGTGAAGTACGCGGACGCCGTGGAGATGGTCAGGTCGCGCGGCATGAGGATAGAGCAGGGCGAGGACCTCGGGACGGAGGGGGAGAAGCTCCTCGGGGACGTCATGATGGAGGAGAAGAAGGCCGAACTTTATTTCATCACAGAGTTCCCGACATCGCTCAAGAGGAGCACTTTCTACGCCAAGAGGCGCGACGACGACCCGGAGCTGACCGGGTACTTCGACCTCGACTACCGCGGGCAGGAGATCGTGTCGGGCGGGCAGAGGGAGCACAGGTACGACGTCCTCACCGAACAGATGAGGGAGAACAACCTCAACCTCGACTCGTTCGAGTTCTACCTCAAGGCGTTCAGGTACGGCATGCCCCCGCACGGCGGCTTCGGCTTCGGCGTCGAGAGGTACGTGCAGAAGATGCTCAACCTGCCCAACATCAGGGAGGCGGTCCTATACCCAAGGGACAGGTCGAGGCTGGCGCCGTGAAGGGCCCCAAGAGGATCCTGGTCGAGCTGCCGACCGCGGACGAGATCGACGGGCTGGCGGTCTCGACGCCCACGCTGAGCGTCCGCAAGTTCGAGTACGACAGGAGCGGCGAGGCAGCCGACCTCGACTACGCCCCGTGCAAGGGCCAGATGATGCTTGTGATAAGGGGAGAGCGGGGCACGGCCCTGGTGAGGAGGAAGGGGGCCAGGGGATGGTCGCTGCCCTCCGGGCCCATAAGCACCTTCGAGGACATCGCTGGCTCCGCGAAGAGGGTGGCGAAGGAGACGTGCGGGCTGTCGCTGAAGAGCACGGACCTCGCGGCCATGTACGACGTCGTATGGCACTTCAAGGACGTGACGGTCAAGAGGCTCCACATAGTGTACTCGGCGGTGACCGACGACGAGCGCCCGAAGGCGGGCGAGGGCCTGTCCGAGGCCGTGTTCCGCACGGACTTGGAGGGGACCGCTCTCCACGGGGAGTTGGACAGGACCGCGCTGGACGACTGCGGCGACAAGTAATATATCCGCCAGCGGCATATGTCCCACGAAGGCGATGGGAAAGATTTTTGAGCGAGAGCTCAAGGGCATCCTGAGTGCCAACGATGACGTGCTGGCGAGGGTGACGAAGAGCTGCGACGCCCTGGAGAGGGTCGGCTACCTGAAGATACGGGAGAAGCCGTTCATGGTGGTCAGGGGCGCGGGGTCGCTCGGCGTGGACCTCGTCGCCATAAGCTCAGGGTTGTCGTTCCCGATCGAGGTGAAGAGCTCGACCAGCGACGTCCTGAGGTTCAGCAGGAACGAGAAGCTCGTCATCCAGGCCAACGAGATGATGGAGGACTGCAGGCGGGTCGGGCTGATGCCGATATACGCCTTCAGGTACAAGCGGCAGCGCGGGGACGCCTGGCGCATGTTCACCCTGGACGTCGGGCCCCTGAACGGGAGGCTGAAGCCGGTGTACGAGAGGCTCCCCAGGATCACACCCTCCAAGGAGGGCAACCTCATCATGCGCTGGAAGGACGGCATGCCCCTGAGCAGGTTCATAGACTACGTCGTGGCGCTGCAGTCCTGATGGGCCCGGAGCACAGGAGCTCACTGGTTCGCGGATTCCTTCTTATCTGAGGAGAGCATTTTCACCCCGAGTGGTTACCGTGAGCAAGACCGAGGAGAACCTGAAGGCAGCACTCGCTGGGGAGAGCGAGGCGAGGAACAAGTACAGGAAGTGGGCAGGGGCCGCCAACAAGGAGGGGCACCAGGCGATCGCCAGGATATTCGAGGAGACCGCCGAGAACGAGTACGAGCACGCAGCCATGATCATGAAGCTCCTGAAGATGGTCGGTACGACGGAGGAGAACCTCAAGAAGGCGGTCGAGGGGGAGACCTACGAGTGGACGCAGATGTACCCCGGGTTCGCCAAGGCCGCCAGGGAGGAGGGCTTCAAGGAGGCGGCGGAGTTCTTCGAGTACGTCCAGGGCATCGAGCACCACCACGCGAAGAGGTACCAGCTCCTCCTCGACAGGCTGAAGGACGGCTCCCTCTACAAGTCGGACGAGGAAGAGGTCTGGTTCTGCACCAACTGCGGCTACATGCACAGGGGCAAGGAGGCCCCGGACGAGTGCCCGAACTGCAAGCACGAGCGCGGGTACTTCAAGAGGATCTGCGACCTCGACTACGACGGCTTCGAGCTCTGACGAAACACGATGTGAGGCCGCACGGGCGGAGAGGCCCGTGCGGGCCTTGGTTTCTATCGAGCGATTCAGCACTCATAGGGCTCATCACGGGTCCGGAGACCTCAGCTGACCCTCTTCTCATCACTCGCGGCTCATAAGCGCCCTGCCAGTATTTCTACCCAGCACCAGGCGGACCATCCGGCGCACGGGTTATATATCCCGGCTGGCTAGTGTAGGTCCAGTGGACCCGATAAGTCAGAACATCTGGATATTCTTCGGGATGGCCGTCGTCATCTCCTTCTCAGGGGTCATGATGCCCGGGCCCGTGCTCGCTGCGACCATAGCCAAGGGGTACAGGGACGAGAGGGCGGGCATCAAGATAGCCCTCGGCCACGGGCTGATCGAGTTCCCGCTCATGGCCCTCATAGTCCTGAGCCTCGGGTTCGTCTTCGAGGACGAGCGCGTGATGATGGCCATCGGCCTGGTCGGGGGCGCCCTGCTGACGTTCATGGGCGTCATGATGGTGCGGCAGAGGAGGCAGATAGCGGTCACGGGGAAGGACTCCCTCCCGGACAGCGCGCTCGTCGCCGGGGCGTTCACCACCTCCGCCAACCCGTACTTCTTCCTGTGGTGGGCGACGGTCGGGGCGCTCCTGATCTTCACGGCAGAGGAGTTCGGCGCGATCGTCGTCGTGGCCTTCGCCGTGGTGCACTGGAGCTGCGACCTCGCGTGGTACTCCTTCACCTCGTTCGCGGTATTCAGGAGCAGGCACCTCTGGACCCCGCTGGTCCACGAGGTGGTCTTCGGGACGTGCGGGGCGCTGATGGTGGTCTTCGGGGTGTACTTCGTCCTGGGGCCGCTGACGGAGATCGCGTCGCAGTGACGGGCCCTAGCGGCCGGCCCTGATCATGCGCTCCAGCGGGACCCGCGCCTTGCGGATTATGTCCGCGGGGAGCTCGATCCTGTGCTGGCCCTTGACGAGCGAGTCGCGCACGTCCTCGAGGGAGATCTCCCTCATGTTGGGGCAGGTGGCGTTGGGCACCTCGTACAACACCTTGCCCGGCGCCTCCTTCCTGAGCCTGTGGAGCATGTTCGACTCCGTCCCGATGATGAACTCCCTCTTGGGGGAGCTGGCGACGTGCCTGATTATCCCCTCGGTGGAGTAGGCGAAGTCCGCGATGTCTATGACCTCGGGGGTGCACTCCGGGTGGACGAGGACCTCGGCCGCGGGGTGCTGGGCCTTGAGGGCCTCGATGTCCTTGGCCTTGATGTTCATGTGGGTCGGGCAGTACCCGGGCCAGAAGACTATCTCCTTGTCCGTCACGTACCTCTGGACGTACAGCCCCAGGTTGGTGTCGGGGACGAATATGACCTTATCCTCCTCGAGGGACGCGACGATCTTCACCGCGTTCGCGGAGGTGCAGCATATGTCGCTCTCGGCCTTGACCTCGGCGCTCGTGTTCACATAAGACACCACGGGCGCCCCTGGGTGGTCGGCCTTCAGCTCCCTGAGGCCTTTGACGTCGACCATGCCGGCCATGGGGCACTTGGCCTTCAGGTTCGGGTGGAGGACGAGCTTCTCGGGGTTGAGTATCTTGGCCGACTCGGCCATGAAGTCGACGCCGCAGAAGACGATCACCTTCGCCTTGGTCTTCGACGCCTGGACTGAGAGGCCGTACGAGTCGCCCAGGAAGTCCGATATCTCCTGGACCTCCTTGCGCTGGTAGTTGTGGCCGAGGATTATTGCGTTCTTCTCTGCCTTGAGCCTACGGATCTCTGCCTGCAGGGCGTCCATCGTCTCGTCCAGGTGTTATCGTGAGGTCCGTAATAATCCTTTCCCAATCACACGTGTACACCGGACGGGGGGCCCGCCGCGACAATGTCACGCTTAGGCCCCGCGACCCGCTAGATATGACAACATCGCTGCCACGTTCCAGACGTGCTGGTAGCGAATCCTGTTATGTCACGAACATTCAAATATCGTACCCCCGATTGCGCGGGAGGAGCACGATGAGAACGGTCATAGACCTCAAGCACTGCAAGGGGTGCAACATCTGCGTCTACATCTGCCCCAAGAAATGCTATTCCAAGGGGCCGGACCTATCCCCGAAGGGGTACTTCGCGGCGGTCGTGAGCTCCCCCGAGAGCTGCTACAACTGGAAGCGCGAGGGGAAGCTCATCTGCGAGCTCTGCGTGCTCAGCTGCCCAGACCAGGCCATATCGTGGAAGCCCGAGGAAGAGGAGGGCAAGAAGTGACCATCGCACCGGGGGAGTACTTCGTCCAGGGGAACGAGGCGTGCACCGAGGCCTCGCTGGCCGCGGGCCTGAAGTTCTTCGCAGGCTACCCCATAACGCCCTCCACCGAGATCGCCGAGGGGCTGGCCAAGAGGCTCCCCGACGTCGGGGGCGCCTTCCTCCAGATGGAGGACGAGATAGCGTGCATCTCGGCCGTCATCGGGGCGTCCTGGGGAGGTGTCAAGTCCATGACCGCCACGTCCGGCCCCGGCTTCTCGCTCATGCAGGAGGCCATCGGGTACGCCGCCATGTCCGAGACGCCCATCGTCATAGTCAACGTCATGAGGGGGGGGCCTTCGACGGGGCAGCCCACTCGCGCCTCACAGGGCGACGTGATGGCCACCAAGTGGGGGTCCCACGGCGACTACCAGGTCATCGCCTTCGCTCCTGCCAGCGTCCAGGAGATGTTCGACCTCACCGTCAAGGCGTTCAACTACGCGGAGAAGTACAGGGCGCCGACGTTCCTGCTCTCTGACGCAGAGGTGGGGCACATGAGGGGCCTGCTCACGGTCCCCAGCAACGTCAAGATCGTGAACCGCAAGGAGATGGGCGTCCGCAGGACCGACGAGGCCTACGACGTCCCTGACACGCTCGTCCCGCCCTTCCCGACCTTCGGAAAGGGGCACAAGACGGCCGTCACGGGCATGACCCACACGCCGGATGCCAGGGTGGAGCCCGAGGACCCCAAGGTGCACTCCGAACTTGTCAGCAGGCTCAACGAGAAGATCGTCAGGAGCAGGAAGGACATCAACAAGTGGGAGACCTTCTGCCCCGACTCCAAGCACTTCGTGATATCATACGGTTCAGCTTCGTTCGGCGCGAGAGAGGTCGCGGCCGCGGACGACAGGATAGGGCTCCTCAGGCTCAAGACCATCTGGCCCCTCCCGGAGGAACCGATCAGGGAGGTCGCGAGCAAGGCGGACCACATACTCGTGTGCGAGATGAACCTGGGGCAGCTGTTCTGGGACATCAAGAGGGTCGCCCTGGAGGCCGGGTGCAAGAAGGTCGAGCTCCTCACGAAGATCGGCGGGGACCCGCCCACGCCCGGCGAAGTGAGGCACAAGCTCAGGGAGATGGGGGCGATCTGATGGAGCTCTTCGACTTCTACAGGAAGGACCGTTGGCCGCACGTCTTCTGCCCGGGGTGCGGGAACGGCACGATAATGAACTGCTTCTTCAGGGCGTTCAACGAGACCGGCTGGGACCTCGACAACACGGTGTTCGTGAGCGGCATAGGCTGCTCGTCCAGGATCCCGCTCTACATAAGGGCCGATGCGCTCCACACCACCCACGGCAGGGCCATCGCCTTCGCAAGCGGGCTCAAGCTGGCCAGGCCCGAGCTCGACGTGGTCGTCTTCACGGGCGACGGGGACCTTGGCGCCATCGGCGGGAACCACTTCATCAACGGCTGCCGGCGGAACATCGACATGGACGTCATCTGCATCAACAACAACATCTACGGCATGACGGGCGGGCAGGCGTCCATCACCACGCCGCACGACTTCCTCTCCACCACGACGCCGGCGGGCAACAGGGAGTACCCCTTCGACCTGGCCGAGATAGCGGTGGCGGCCGGGGCCAACTACGTGGCCAGGTGGACGACTAGGCAGGTCCACGAGCTCACGAAGTCGATCAAGGTCGCCCTCGAGAAGAAGGGCTTCAACTTCATAGAGGTCGTGTCCCAGTGCCCGACCAACTTCGGCCGCAGGAACAAGATGGCCGACCCCGCGGCGATGCTCGACTGGTTCAAGGAGAGCACCGTGCGCCGGGAGAAGTCCAGGGGGGCCGAGGTCGACCACGTGGACCTCAACATGGCGGGGCAGATCACCGTCGGCGAGTTCGTCAGCAGGGACCGGGAATGCTACCAGGAACGCGTAGGAGTCGAGGGGCATGGAGACAGGCATTAGGTTCACCGGCTTCGGCGGCCAGGGCGTAATACTGATGGGCATAGTGCTGGCCAGGGCCGCGGCCCTGTACGACCGCCCCGTCGGGAGCGACGGGAAGGTCCTGCGCAAGTCCGCGATACAGACCCAGTCCTACGGCCCGTCCGCTAGGGGCGGCCACTCCAAGTGCGACGTCAAGATCTCCACCCAGGACATGCACTACCCGTTCGTCGAGATACCGGACTACCTGGTCGTGCTCTCCCAGCAGGCCTACGAGAAGTACATCCACGAGGTCAAGCCCGAGACCAAGGTGATACTCGACCCCGACCTGGTGACGGCGAAGCCCTCCGGTCACGTGTACCTGGTCAGGTCCACCAAGGAGGCCGAGGGCCTGGGCACCAGGGTCGTCAGCAACGTGGTCATGCTCGGCGCGTTCCGGGAGATCTCGGACATCGTCTCTTACGCGGCCCTCGAGAAGGCCATGCTGGAGTCCGTGCCCAAGGCGACCCACGACCTCAACAAGTCGGCCCTGGCGCTGGGGAAGCGCCTCGGGCAGGCTGCCATCCAAAGCCACGGCAAGGATTAAAGCGCGAATCGCTCATCAGGAACGTGGTCACCGTGTCCATCATCGATTCCGTGCTCAAGGAGGGCAGGAAGGCGCTCGCGGAGAACGAGGTCAAGGAGGTGCTCCGCGAAGCGGGCATCCCGACGACGGACTTCCAGGTCGCCCGGAGCATCTCCGACATCGACCAGAAGAAGCTGAAGTTCCCCGTCGTCCTGAAGGTCTGCTCGCCGTCGATACTCCACAAGACGGACGTGGGCGGCGTCGTGCTGGACGTCCCGAAGGACCAGTTCGAGCAGGAGTTCTCCAAGATGAGGGAGAAGTTCCCTGACGACAAGATACTGGTGGAGTCGATGCAGGACCGGAAGGTCGAGGTCATCGTGGGCCTCATAAACGACGCGACCTTCGGGCTGACCATCATGTTCGGCCTCGGCGGGATCTACACCGAGGTGTACAAGGACGTGACCTTCAGGGTGGTCCCCATCAAGCGGGAGGACGCCGAGGAGATGCTTAGGGAGATCAAGGCGGCGCCCATACTCGAGGGGTTCAGGAAGATCAAGGTGGACAGGGAGGGCATCATCAACCTGCTGCTGGCCGTATCGGCCTTCGGCGAGAAGTACATGGACAAGCTCGACCAGATGGACCTCAACCCGGTCTTCATAAAGAGCAGGGGCGTCATAGTGGTGGACGCCAAGATGCTCCTTAAATAGGGGTTCGGTCTTGACTTCGCTCTGGATATCGAGGTGGCCTGACTGATAGCCAGGGGCGGACGCGCGTTCGTGTTTCTGAGCGGCGCAGCGGCCGCTGTCGCCTTCTTCGTCACGGTCTACGCCTTCGTGGGCTTCGCCTGCCTCACGGGGTTCCTCGTCTTCGTCTTCAGGGACCCCTCGAGGGACGCCGGCAAGGGGATAGTGTCCCCGGCCGACGGCACCGTGAGGGAGGTCGACCACGGGAAGGGCCTGGTGTCCATCTACCTCGCCATCAGGAACGTCCACGTGACCAGGGCCCCGATCGACGGGGTCGTCTCCAAGATGGTCAGGTACCCTGGCAAGCACCTGCCCGCCTTCAGCAGGAGGTCCCCCAACAACGAGCGCGTCGAGGTCGCCATGGACACTGGCATCGGCAGGGTCACGATAATGCACATGTCCGGCATCCTGGCCCGCAGGATCGTGCCCTACGTGGACCGCGGCCACTCGATGGACAAGGCGGACCGGCTCGGCCTGATCAGGTTCGGCTCCAGGGTCGACCTCCTGATGCCACCTGGTAGCGTGAGGATCAAGGCGGAGGTGGGGCAGAGGCTCCGTGCCGGTGTCACCTGCGTCGCGGAGGTCGTGGATGACCGCGCTGGATAGGGTGTCGCTGGGAGACCTGTTCACCCTCGCGAACGGCGCCCTCGGATTCATAGCCATCGTGTACATATTCGAGGGCAACTACCTCTCGGCGACGAGCCTCCTACTCCTGTCGATGGTGATGGACGGCCTCGACGGGTTCATGGCCCGGAGGTTCGGGAGCAGGCACTCGAGGGGGCAGGTCCTCGACTCGATATCCGACGCCATATCGTTCGCGTTCGCCCCCGCCCTGCTGGTGTACGCCGAGTTCGAGGACCCGGCCGTCGCCCCGCTGCAGACGGCCCACGACGTCCTGGTGCTCCTGTGCGCCGTCGCGTTCCTCGTCTCCGGCCTCTTCCGGCTGGCCAGGTTCAGCGCCGGGGGCTTCCAGCTGCCGCACTTCGCTGGCCTGCCGGCGCCGGGGGCGGCGCTCTTCGTCATACTCATGTGCCTCCTGTTCGGGTCCAGCACCGGGTCCGAGCTCTCCGAGTTCTACTTCACCCTCGGGGAGATGCCCGAGGTGGTCCTCCCGGCCGCGCTCGTGGCCAGCTTCCTGATGGCATCGACGATACCGTACCCCAAGATGCGCGGCGCGATGGCCGTCGCGAGCGGCGTCGGCGTCGCGCTGGCCCTGCTCCCTACGGTCGCTGGCCTGGCGATTGTGGGCGACCAACAGTTATATACGGCATTCTCACGTACCGCCACAGGCATCGCGCTGGCTCTGATCATCGCGTACCTTGCAGGGGGGCCTTTGTACGAGAGACGGAAGAGAGCAGAAGTCTGAGAAGTACTTCGAGTGCTCCGACTCCGAGAGGGCCGCCTTCGAGGCCGGGATCAAGCTCGGGACGATCTACCACCAGTTCGTCGGCGTCCCGGTCAGCGCCGAGAACGTCGAGACCCTCGAGAAGGCCATGGAGGCCGGGAGCATGGTCCAGCCGTTCGTCGAGGACGTCAGGGTCCGCATCGACAGGTCCAGGCTCCGCAAGAAGGTGGGGCAGTACGACTACGTCTCCCTCACCGGCGACATGCTGGACGTCTCCCTGAGGATAGACTACAGGGGGACGAAGGTGGACGCGGGCATGAGGTTCGCCAAGGAGATGAACTACCCACTGATGTTCGTGAAGAAGGTCACGCGGGGGAAGGACTGAACCTTCGGGCCCCCGGGAAGACCGTGAGTGTTGAAGATTTATGACATACAGTAAATATTTGAATGGACGTACAGGGACCCGTTTCTGCCGCGCTGCGGTGATTCTATGACGAGGGGAGTGAAGATAGGCATCACAGGTCTTCCCGGAGCTGGGAAGACCCAGGCGCTCGTCAAGGTCATCGAGATGCTCGAGGAGGAGGGGCTCGTCGTGGGGGGCATGGTCACGGAGCCCATCATCGAGGGGGGCAAGCGCATGGGGTTCTACGTCATGGACTGGAAGACCAAGCGGAAGGCGGTCTTCGCCCACACCGACACCGAGTCCAAGTTCTGCGTCGGCAAGTACGGGGTGAACCTCGAGAGCCTCGACACGGTCGGGGTGGAGGCGCTCGTCGACGCGAGCCAGAACGCCGACGTCATCGTCATCGACGAGGTCGGGAAGATGGAGGTGGAGTCGGACAAGTTCGTGAAGGCGGTGAAGGACGCGATGGAGGTGGACAAGCCCATCATACTCACCCTCCACAAGAAGTCCCGGAACCCGCTGCTCCAGGACATCAGGCGCAGGGACGACGTCCGGATACTCGAGGTGACGCCGATCAACAGGAACCTCCTCCCGTACAAGATCATCAAACTCATGAAGGGCGAGTACGTGTGACCCAATCATCTCTCGCTAAGGTCATCGAGGGCACCACGGAGCTGCTGGTCCCAGAGGCGTTCTGCAAGAAGGGCCCTGGGACCAGGACCGGCGAGGTCTTCTACAACAGGCAGATGGAGTTCGGGAGGGACGTGTCCGTCGTCTTCGGACGCGCGGTCTTCAAGGACGGCGACAAGGTACTGGACGGGCTCGCCGCCTCTGGTGCAAGGGGCCTGAGGCTGGCGAACGAGACCGGGGTCAGGGCGGACTTCGTCCTCAACGACCGCAACCTCGCAGCGGCGGTCCTCATGAAGGAGAACGCGTCGACCAACAGCCTCGACCATGTGAGGGTCGTGTGCAGGGACCTGAGGGCGCTGCTGGCGGAGGAGCAGTTCGACTACATCGACATAGACCCGTTCGGCACCCCCGTGGACTTCGTCAACGCCGCGGTCCAGAACGTGAGGAACGGGGGCACCATCGCGATGACCGCCACGGACACCGCGCCGCTGTACGGCACATACCCCAGGACGTCGCTCAGGAGGTACGGGGCGCTCTCGCAAAGGTCGCCGTTCGCGCACGAGACCGGGGTGAGGATACTGGCAGGGTTCATGGTGAGGGAGGCGGCCAGGCACGACAGGGCCTGCGAGCCGCTGCTGTGCTACCACGCCGACCACTACTTCAGGTGCTACTTCAGAATCGTCAACGGGGCGGCGCGGGCCGACGCCGCGGTGAAGAGGCTCGGCTACGCCCACTTCGACAAGGGGTCGCTCGACAGGGGCGTCCTCGCGGAGCGCGCCGACAAGGCCGACGCCGGGCCGCTCTGGACGGGCCCGCTGCTGTCGAAGGACCTGCTGGCCGGCATGAAGGTCACCAAGGACCTGGGGACCTCTCCGAGGTGCGAGAAGTACCTCGCCCTGTGGACGGAGGAGGCCCAGGCACCGCCCCTCTTCTACAAGCTCGACGAGCTGGCCAAGCGGACCAAGCACTCCCCGCCGAAGCTCAACGCGATGGTCGAGGCGCTCGCCGAGGGCGGACATCGGGCCTCGAGGACCCACTTCGACCCGAAGGGACTGAAGACGGACGCGTCCGTCGAGGAGCTCCTGCGCATCTTCAAGGAGACCTGAGCGCCGACCGGTCCCCGCGCCCCAATCTAATCTTTAAATACGAGCGCCCAGCTTGTCCTAGCGGGGTAAGATGCCGTCTTTGGCCATCGTGGGCTCGCAGTGGGGCGATGAGGGCAAGGGCAAGATAGTCGACTACCTCGCGGAGGAGGCCCACGTCGTCGTGCGCTTCCAGGGGGGCAACAACGCTGGCCACAGCGTCAAGGTCGGCGAGGAGCTCTTCAAGCTGCACCACCTCCCCTCAGGGATTCTCAGGAAGGGCAAGCTGGCCGTCATCGGCAACGGCGTCGTCATCGATCCCGGGGTGCTCATAAAGGAGATCGACGACCTCGAGTCAAGGGGCGTGAGCGTCGCCAACCTCAGGATCAGCGACAGGGCCCACGTGATACTGCCCTACCACAAGCTGCTGGACGGCGCGGAGGAGCGGCTCAGGGAGGGGTCGAAGGTCGGGACCACGGGCAGGGGGATCGGACCGGCCTACTCCGACAAGGCGTCCAGGCTCGGGGTCCGCATGATGGACCTCGTGGACGGAGCGCTCCTGAGGGAGAAGCTGGAGTTCCTCGTCCCGCTCAAGCAGAGGTCCCTGGAGATGTGCGGAGACGGTTCCAGGCTCGACGGGGCCGCGATGCTCAGGGAGTATTCGGGCTACGGCAGGCGCCTCCGGCCGTTCGTCACCGACACGGGCGCCGCCGTGAGGGGCGCCATCGACAAGGGGAGGAGGGTCCTCTTCGAGGGGGCCCAGGGCACCATGCTGGACATCGACCACGGCACTTACCCGTTCGTCACATCATCCATAACCGTCGCGGCCAACGCGGCCTCCGGCTCGGGCGTGCCGCCGTCCGCGATCGACGAAGTGTTCGGGGTCGTGAAGGCGTACACCACCCGCGTGGGCGAGGGGCCCTTCCCGACCGAGCTCCTCGACGAGACCGGCAGGACCATCGCCGACAAGGGTGGGGAGTTCGGCACCACGACCGGCAGGTCCAGGCGCTGCGGCTGGCTGGACCTCATGGTCACCAGGCACGCCCACGCGCTGAGCGGGTTCACGGGCCTGGCGATGACGAAGATAGACGTCCTCGGCGGCTTCGACCGGCTGAAGGTCTGCACCGGGTACAGGCTCGACGGGAAGAAGGTCGCCCACTTCCCCGCGGACCTCAGGACCCTCCAGAGGTGCAGGCCCGTCTACAAGGAGCTCAAGGGGTGGGAGGACCTGGAGGGCGCGGCCCTGGACAAGGTCCTCAAGAAGGGGTTCTCCGCGCTGCCCCAGGAGATGAGGGCGTACGTGAGGTTCGTGGAGAAGGAGATGGGCGTGCCAGTCACGATGCTCGGCCTCGGCAGGAGGAGGCACGAGATACTGGACCTGAGGAAGCGCAGGTGGAGCACCAGGTGAGACGCGGCATGCTGGCTACGCCAGCATCCGGGCGGAGCCGTGCCTCCCATCATCATTATATAAATGGCCAATCATCCAACCCCAGATGCGCCGGCTCATCATAAGCGAGAAGAACCACGCCGCGCAGAGGATCGCACTGATTCTCTCCAACAACACTCAGAAGAGGCGTTATGTCGCCGGGGTGCCCGTGTTCGAGTTCGTCCACGGTGGAGCGGATTGCTTCGTGCTCGGGCTCCGCGGGCACATCGTCGAGCTCGACTACCCAGACAAGTACAACAACTGGGACGCCGTGGCTCCCAAGGACCTCATCTACGCCAAGCCCGAGAAGAAGGTCGACCCCTCCGCGAAGAAGATCATGAACGCCCTCAAGGACCTCGCGACGGGCGTGGACGAGATCATCGTGGCGACCGACTTCGACCGCGAGGGGGAGCTGATCGGGGTCGAGGCGATACAGCAGGCCGGGATCAAGAAGCCCCTCAAGCGGGCGAAGTTCAGCGCGCTCACCAAGTGGGAGATCGAGAAGGCGTTCTCCGACCTCGCCGAGATAGACTACAAGCTCGCATCGGCGGCCGAGACGAGGCAGCTCATCGACCTCGTCTGGGGGGCCGCCCTCACCAGGTTCATCTCCCTCGCGTCCGGGCAGCTCGGCAAGGACTTCCTCTCGGTGGGGCGGGTGCAGAGCCCCACGCTGGCGCTGATAGTCGCCCGGGAGAAGGAGGTGCGTGAGTTCAAGCCCATCCCGTTCTGGGTCGTGTCCGCGGGCCTCAAGAAGGACAAGGAGTTCAAGGCGAACCACAAGCACGGGAGCTTCGACGACAAGGGCGCCGCCCAGGCGGCCCTCAACAACGCCAAGGCGGCGAAGTCCGCGACGGTCAGGTCGGTGGCCGTCAACGAGAAGGACGAGTACCCGCCCGCACCCTTCAACACGACGGTCTTCCTGGCGGAGGCCACCAAGAGGGGGCTGACCGCCTCGCAGGCCATGAAGATCGCCGAGGACCTCTACACCGACGGTTACATCTCATACCCCAGGACTGACAACACGGTGTACCCGCCCTCGCTCAGCCTGAGGGGCATCCTGGAGAAGCTCAGGAAGTCGGAGTTCGCGGCGGACGCCGAGGAGCTCCTGGCCCAGGAGAGCATCAGGCCGTCCAGGGGCAAGAGGAGCACCACGGACCACCCGCCCATCCACCCGGTCGACTCCGCCACCAGGCAGGAGCTGAAGGGGCACCGGTGGGACGTCTACGAGCTGGTGACGCGCAGGTTCCTGGCCACGGTGGCGCCGTCGTGCAGGTCGGAGACGACCCTGGTCGACCTGGACCTGGGTGGGGAGCCGTTCGTGAGCGAGGGCTACAGGATACTGTTCCAGGGGTGGAGGAAGTACTACCCCTACTACACATCGAGCGAGACGCTGCTCCCGCCCATGAAGGAGGGCGACGCCGCCGAGGTCCTCAAGGTCACATCTACCGAGAAGAAGACGCAGCCCCCGCCGAGGTTCACCCAGGGCTCGCTCATACAGGAGATGGAGCGCAAGGGCCTGGGCACCAAGAGCACGAGGCACGAGACCATCCAGAAGCTCTACGACCGCAGGTTCGCCAAGGGGGCCAAGATAGAGCCGACCGAGAGCGGCATCGCGGTCATCGCGGCCCTCGAGAACCACGCGAGGCTGCACGACGAGTACAAGATCACACACGCCAAGATGACGGCCCACCTCGAGAGCGAGATGGACCTGATCGCCCAGGGCGAGAGGGTCCAGGAGGACGTCGTCGAGGAGAGCCAGGACATGCTGGACGACATCATGGCCGTCCTGGAGAAGAACAAGAAGGAGATCGGCGACGACATCAAGAAGGCCCTGAGGGCGCAGCACAACCTCGGCGAGTGCCCGAAGTGCAAGCAGGGACAACTCGTCGAGATAAGGCTCAGGACCGGCAACAGCTTCGTCGGGTGCTCGAATTACCCCGAGTGCAGGAACACCTACCCGCTGCCCAGCGGGATGCTCGCGCTGGCGAGCGACCAGAAGTGCGACGTATGCGGCGGCCCCAAGGTGAAGTTCGTAGCGAAGGGCCAGCCACCGAACATCGTGTGCATAGACCCCAAGTGCGAGGGCGCCCGGAAGGAGAGGACGCTCGGGAAGTGCCCCGCCTGCGGCAAGGACGTGATGGTCATACAGTCGAAGAGGGGGAAGAGGTTCGCCGGGTGCTCCGGCTACCCTGAGTGCAAGGTCATGTACCCGCTGCCCCAGTACGGGAGGGTCGTGCCCACCGGCGAGGCGTGCGACGCATGCGGCGCCCCCGTCGTCAAGGTCTGGCAGCAGAAGGGGAGGCCGCCCTGGACGCTGTGCATAAACATGGAGTGCCCGAAGAGGGCCGCCAAGAAGGACAAGGGGAAGAAGGGCTGAGGCTCATTCCTTCGGGGGCGGCGGCACGCCGTCCTCTTCGACGGTGACCGCGGCGACCTTCTCCTCCGCCGGACGCGACGCCAAGGACCGGGTCTTGTCCGGGCCGAGCCTCTTCTCGATCCTCGCGAGCCTGTCCATCACGTCCCCGAGCGTGTACACGTCCGTCTTGAAGCTCAACACCAGGATCAGGGCCGCGTCCACCAGGAGCCACGCGATCAGTATCCATATCAGGTACGTCATGAGGTCCCACGTCCACTCGAAGGACATGTTCCATTCCGCGGCGGCGTTGGTCTCTAGGTCGGAGACGAACCCGCTCCCGTACATGACGAGCACCAGTGCCAGGAGGATCATGAAGACGGCCTTCGTCCACTTCGCCGTCATCTGAGGAGTGACCTTCAGGACATCACCGCCCGAGTATTGCCCAGCGGCGTATTTACAGGTTCTCCAAGCCGGGGCCGTCCCCGCCCTAGCCCTCCCCGAGGAGGTTCTTCACCGCTGGGAGGAAGTCGAAGGACCTCAGCTCGCTGCTCCTCTCCAGGGAGAACACCGTGATCCTCGGGCTCTCGTCGAAGACCTTCATCTTGTGGTACCATCCGAGCATGGCCTCCGTGTTCTCCGCGTACTCCTGGTACGTGGAGACCATGTGGCTCGTGACCGACTCGTCGGCCTTCGAGAGCGTGAAGAAGGACTGGGTGGTCGTGTCCTTGGGCTGGCTCTTGAGCCTTATGTCCCAGCGGAGGTCCATCGTGAACCTGGAGTGCGTCACTGCGTAGATCTCGAAGCCCCACTTGTACAGCCGTGGTATGCAGACCCTGGTGAGGTACCTCTCCTCGAACAGCTTGCGTCTGATGCGGGTCACCGCCTGCCTCGAGAGGCCGACCTTCGCGGCCAGCTGCCTGTCGGATGACATCGGGTCGGCCACCAGTTCGACGAGCGTGCGGGACTCGTTCCCCGACAGGTCCGGCTCCGTGACCTGCTCGAAGGCCACCGGCCTGGGCTTTGGCGCGGGGACCTCCAAGTGGAAGAACTTGTGGACCGTGGGCGCGAAGTTCATCGCGAAGGTGCCCCGGGTCATGCGGTACGGGAACATCGCGGTCTCGAACCTGGCCTTGGACGTGCGCTTCGGGCCAGCGAAGAACCTGTTGTGCTCCTGGAGGAACCCCTCCAGGTCCGTCGCGTCCTTGAACACCGAGTAGAACGCCACATGGCCCCCGCCCACCATCCCGTAGAAGACGCTGGGGGACCTCTCGCAGAACTCGAGGTAGTTGTTGGTCTTGGTCTCGGACGGGACCGCTGGGTCCGTCGCGCCGAGGTGGAAGGCCATCAGCTCGCACCCGAGCTTGTTGAAGGAGGGGACGTTCACGAAGTACATCGCGCCAGAGTCCAGGAGCCTCCTCCTGACGGACGCGACCGTGCCCTTGTTCATCCCGTAGACATCGCCGATCTCGGCATCGGTCCTGTCCGCATCCTCAGTCAAACCGAGTATCACCGTCATCTCCGACGGGAGGAAACGCCACATGAGACTGTATTGACAAATTTCAAATAAAAGCATTCTAATCATACAACAGCCATTGTAGATGCCGATATGCTTGACACATTTCCTAAAAATCCTCCGGCCCCGAACAAAAGGGTTAAAGAGCCCGAAGGGCATACAGTCTCAGCCAATTGGTTCGCTCTTTTGTAGGAAGAGGAGAGGTGTAACCAAAGGGTGATGCCCAACTGCGGTGGAGTCCCCTCCACCCTTTTTCTTCTTATCTGGATGAGTGTCCACGTCCGTGGAGGGCGTGCTCGTGAAGGCCGAACGAACGGACAACTACGGCGGAAAATGCGCAATCAGGCCTTCTTGGCCTCTCGCGTCTTGATCCTGAGGCCCTTGTAGCCGCACTTCCGGCACCTGGTCGCCCTGATGGCGTTCCTGGCGTTGCAGTTCATGCAGATCTTCTTGACCAGGTTGCGTGCCTCGGCCTCCGGGAATCTTGCCATGTCTGAGCCTCGGCTGGGCCAAACAGTTAGGCGTATATAACCATTGCGAACCCGATGTGGGCCTGGCAGGGGCCTACTTGGCGGTCCTTCCCTCGTTGCAGAAGTGGGCCAGGAGCGCCTCGAGCTGGATCCTCTCGCTGGAGCCGGAGACCATCCTGAACTCCGCCTCGCCCACGCGGTCCACGAGCCTTATCTTGGAGTCCTCGGACACCGGGAGCTCGAAGACCGCCCGGTGCACCGCCCGTACGATATCCTCGCCCGAGAGGCCGTGGCGCACGATCAGGTCGTCCAGCTTGGAGCGCGCCTCCATGAAGTTCCCCTTGAGCGCGACCGTGAGGAGCTCCTTGACCTCCGACGGGCGGATGTTCTCGGTCGACTCGAAGACGGTCTCCGGGTCGACCGCGCGCCCTCCGGACGCCGCGACCTGGAGTATGTTGGTAGCCTTCCTGAGGTCCCCCTGCGCGAGCTCTATCACGGCCATATAGCCGTCCTCGGTGACCTTGACCCCCTCCAGCTTGGCTATCCTCTCGAGGCAGTCCCTCACGTCGGCCTCGCTCAGCGGCCTGAACCTGAACACCGCGCAACGGGACTGTATGGGCTCGATGATCTTGGAGGAGTAGTTGCAGGAGAGAACGAACCGGCAGGTCTGTGTGTACCGCTCCATCGTCCTCCTCAGGGCGGCCTGCGCGTCCGCCGTGAGCGAGTCCGCCTCGTCCAGGAATATGATCTTGAAGTCGGCCTGGCTGATGGAGGCCGCGCGTGCGAAGTCCTTGATCTTGCCCCTTACGATGTCTATGCCCCTCTCGTCCGAGGCGTTCAGCTCGATGAAGCTCTCCTTCCACTCGTCGCCGTAGAGCTCGCGGGCGAGGGCGATGGCGCAGGTCGTCTTGCCGGTCCCCGCCGGGCCCGCGAAGAGCATGTGGGGCATGCTCCTGGTCTTCACGTAAGAGGAGAGCCTCTCGACGATGCTCCTGTGGCCGATGACATCGGCCAGCTTCCTCGGCCGGTGCTTCTCTATCCAGACGTCCTGCATGGATGTCAGCGGCTCTCGAATGCCGTCACCTTACTAATACCTTAGGGGGCGGTGAACGAAACAAGCAATAATATATCCGGAGTCCGCATCGGAAGCCAGTGTCTCTCTGCGACAAGTGCGGCAAGCAGGCCGTCATACTGGTGAGGTACAGCGGCGCCCACCTCTGCAAGGAGCACTTCTCGGACTTCGTCGAGAGGCGCGTCAAGCACGAGATCAGGCGGCAGGTCGACCTCGAGGGCGGGGAGCGCCTCGCGGTCGCGGTGTCCGGGGGGAAGGACAGCACCGTCGCGCTCGAGCTCATCGTCAAGATCCTGGGACGCAGGAGGGGAATGGACATCTGCGCGGTCACGGTGGACGAGGGGGTCTCCGGCTACAGGGAGTCGTCCATACCCATCGTGGCCAGGGCCTGCCAGCGCCTCGGCGTCGAGCACCTGGTGGTGTCCTTCAAGGACTTGTACGGCACGACCATGGACGAGGTCGCCGCGTCCAAGAGGGAGCAGTCCGCCTGCAGCTACTGCGGGGTCCTCAGGAGGAGGGCGATGAACACCGCCGCCCGTGGCTGGGGGGCGACGCACCTCGCCACCGGGCTGAACCTGGACGACACCGCCCAGTCGATACTGATGAACTTCGCGAGGGGGGACGTGGAACGCCTCGCCAGGCTCGGCCCGCACAAGCGCGTCCAGCCCGGCCTCGTGCGGAGGATCCAGCCCCTCAGGACGGTCCCCGAGAGCGAGTCACTACTCTACGCCGTGGTCAACGGCCTCGAGTTCCACGACCTCGAGTGCCCGTACGCCCCGGAGGCGGTGAGGAACTCCTACAGGGAGGTGCTCGCCAAACTAGAGGACAGGTTCCCCGGGACGAGGCACTCGCTCCTGAAGACCCTGGAGGACCTCGGACCGGCCCTGGAGGCCGCCTTCGAACCCGCGACGCTCGGTGCCTGCGCTTGCGGAGAGCCCACGGTCTCGGAGAGGTGCAAGGCCTGCGAGATGCTCGGGGCCCTCAGGAAGAGCACTAGATGACCGAGTCCGCGGGGAACCACGAGCCGCAGTTCTTGCACACGTAGTCCTTGGTGGGGGACTGGACGCCGCAAACCTCGCATATCTTCATCCCCTTCGGGAGGTCCTTCATGTACGGGGCCGGGGTGAATCCGACCTCGTGGTCCGCCGTCACGTCGAACTCCGCGGCCGAGAGGTCCGAGAAGGATGGCGAGGGGTGCGCACGGGGCGTCCTCCTCCTAGCGGCATGCGCGGCCACCGCGCGCGCCTTCTCCGCCTCCGAGACCCTCCTCTTCCGGGCGCGCTCCACCTCGGCCTTCCGGTTCACCGAGAACGTCAGGTACACCAGCAGCGCCTTCAGCGATACGCCGCCGAGGACGATGTAGACGATCTTCGTGAGGTCGAACTGGACGAAGTAAGGGCCGTACGAGAACTCAGCGACGCCGCCCCCGAAGACGACGAACAGCCACATGCCGACGAAGATGAGGGCGCACATCCCGAAGAGGAGGCGCTTGTACGTCCCGGGCCTGTGCATCGTCTCGAGGGTGCTGGACGCGACGATCATCCCGCCGAAGAAGAACACGAAGCCCTCGATCTGGGACATGAAGGCGGTGGCCAGCTGGGGATAGTGGCTCGTGACGAGGTCGAGCAGTATCAGCGGGACCACGATGAAACGCAGGGACTCGGTGAAGGCGGTCCAGACGGCGTCCGAGACCCTGCTCTTGCCCCGGGTCATGTGAGCCACCCCGGGTCGAACGCGACCGTCTCGACCACCGAGAACTCGAATATCTGGATGCTGAGGACCATCCGGTCCGGGACGGCGGACAGGGGCAGCGGGAAGGCGAGCGTACCCGTGTGGTACTCCCCGAGCGACACCGTCTCCGAGTCGTGCGCCACCAGGTCCGTCCCGTTGTAGAGGTAGACGTGCATGGCGGTGAGCCCTTCGAGGATGTCCGAGGTGGTGACGTGGTAGTCCACGAGCAGCACGCCGTCCTGGCTGCTCGCCCCGTCGAACCCGACATCCTGGATCAGCGCCTCCCACGGGACGCTCACGTTGTACTCCGCGTAGAAGTGGACGAGCCTCATCGTGTAGTAGCACGAGACGTCGACGGCGAAGTTGAGGAACGCGTCGTTATAGACCATCCACGAGAACCCGGACCCGTACATCTCCAGGAGGGGGAAGGTGAAGTCAATGGTGTCGGCGGTGACCTCTCCAGCGGGCAGCGTGCCTATGTCGATCTCCCCCGACTGCACGGGCTCGCCGGAGTAGTTCCTTATGTCGTAGGCTATGACGAGGTCGTCAACGTCGTAGAAGCCGCCGTTGTCGATGGAGTACGGCGCGGAGACGGTGACTATGCCGTCCTCATACCCCCAGACCACCTCGCCCGCGCTCGGCAGGTCCACCTTGAAGTCGCCGCTCGGGAAAGGCCACAGGCTCGTGAACACAAGGGCGAATATCAACACGTTTACCAGGGCGATAGCGGTCTGGACCGCACGGATGCTAGTAGCCATCCCACATCAGTTATGGAGACATGATGCTCTGTCCGGTAATAAAGATACAGTCGTGCCTATCGGGTGGTGGACGGGGCTCATAGGTCCCCGTCGTATGACGGGTAGTCGTAGGCCTCCTCGCCCTCGAAGAAGCAGTAGTGGACCTTCGTGAAGCCGCTCTTGAGCCTCGTCGCGTCGTCCTTGACCTTGGACGGGTCCTCGCCCTTGGCCACGCGGGCTATGAGCTCGGCGACGCTGTCCATGTCCTTCTCCTTCATGCCGAGCCTGGTGACCTCCTGGGAGCCCAGCCTTATGCCCGAAGGCCTCACGGGGTCGGAGTCCCAGGGCAGGAGGTTCTTGTTGACTATGATGTTGGCCGACTCCAGGGCCTTGGCGACCTTCGCGCCCCCCCTGAACTCCTCGACGTCGACCACCAGCGTGTGCGACTCGGTGAAGCCGTGCCTCTCGCACAGCACATCCATGCCGCGGCTGTGGAGCGCCTGCGCGAGCGCCTTGGCGTTCCGGACCGTCTGGTCGGCATAGGCCTCCCCGAACTCCTTCGTCTCGGCCAACGTAACCGCGAGGGCGGCCACCGAGTGGAGGTGGTGGTTGCTCGTGACGCCCGGGAACACGCCCCGCCGGAGCGCGGGCTCGAGGCCCTCCTTGGCGAGGTCCGACAGTATGACGCCGTGCTGCGGGCCGGGGAGGGTCTTGTGGGTGCTCCCGGAGACCACGTCCATGCCCTGCCTGAGCGGGTCCTGGAACTTCTTCCCGGCTATCAGGCCCAGGACGTGGGCCGCGTCGTACCATGTCCTGCAGCCGACCTCGTCGAAGACATCCCTGATCTCGTCCAGCGGCGTCGGGAACAGGTAGACGGACTGGCCGAAGAGCGCGACCTGGGGCTTGACCTCGCGGATCAGGCGCTTCGTGCCGGCCACGTCCAGGTTCATCGTCTCCTCGTCGAACGGGTAATTGAATGTCCTGACCCCGCGGAGGCCGGTCGCGCCAATCTTCGCGTGGGATATGTGGCCGCCGTCCGAGAGCGCCACGGTGGTCATCTTGTCCCTCGGCTTCGCGATCGCCATCAGGACGGCGAGGTTGCATACGGTGCCCGAGATGGGCCTGACGTCGGCGAAGCTGCAGGAGAACACATCCTTGGCCAGCGACTCGCAGAGCTCCTCGATCTCGTCGACGAATATGTTGCCCTGGTAGTACCGCTTGCCCGGCAGCCCCTCTGCGTACCTGTTGTGCAGGTCGGAGTTCATGACCTCCCGCGCGACCGGGCTCATCACGTTCTCGGAGGCGATGAGGGGTATCGAGTCCCTGAACCAGGAGTTGTGCTTCCTGGTGAAGACCCTGACTGACTGGGCTATCTCCTTCGGACTAGGCACGGAGTGAGGGAAACAATGACAGGTTAAAAAATTATGCACCGCTACCGACCGGGCGCTCCGCGCTGGGACCGGGGCCCTCGCGCCTCCGGCGCGAGCCGACCAGGTCCGGGCGGCCCCCGAGCCCGGAGGAGGGGGGCGGTCCACCGGTTGCAGTGGAAACGGTGGTGGACAGAATCCTAGATACCTATTTATAGAATGTACGACAATTTGTCGTACAAGGCTCCGCGATTGCAATGACTACGAAGACCGCACGCATCAATGTCAGACTGCCTGAAGAGGACCTCAGGGAGCTAGAGGCCATCAGGGAGAGGAACGGCCTAACGAGCGTATCGGACGTATTCAGGGATGCCGTCCAGTCGTACCTCCATGAGGAGGCGAGCACGTGGAACTCGGACAAGGTCAGCGCCCTTGTTCCATCTGCGCTCATGGAAGATGTCGAGATGTTCATCGCCAGTGGCGATGCCACGGACATCTCGCAGGCCGTGGCCTTCGCGCTTGCCGGATGGGTCGAGGATAGGAAGCGCTACTACCTCGAGGGCAAGGACCTGCTGCGCCAGAAGGTCTCAGAGGCGGTCGAGGAACGCGGCACGAGGAAAGGGATGGGTCGCGCCGCGGCCCGGATGCGCGTGCAGTGACTGTTCGCTGTGGGAACGGAGGCCTCTCTCGACACGCGGGGACGATCTGTCGCCCCCGCGGGACGGAAAAGGGAATGGAAGGGCACGCCTTATAGGAAGGCAGATGAAGCGCGAGAGGGGGGATGTACTCCCCTCTCCAATGCCTATTTTTGATTCATGACTGCCTGTCGACGGCCGACTGCCGCGACAGGATGCTCACTTTTTCGATAGAATCCGCTTCAGCTCCTCGATGGGCGCCGTCGTGCTGGGGTCCTCGCCCCTCAGCACCGCGCTGTAGACGCTCACGTAGTCGCCCAGGACCACCAGGGACATGATCTGTGCGAGGGGGCTCACTCCCAAGGCCTTGACCACGTGCGCCCTCGAGCGCCTGCACACCATATCCCGGGTCGCCTCCAGCCTGGGACCCATCCTCCGGTCCGAGAAGTCGTGGTCGAGGAAGACAGCGGAGAAGCCCTGGCTCCTCGGGTCCGCGGCCCAGGGCACTATCTCGTTGTGGTCCATCTCCGGCAGCTCGGACG
Source organism: uncultured Thermoplasmata archaeon (assembly GCA_964644565.1). Classification (GTDB taxonomy): domain Archaea; phylum Thermoplasmatota; class Thermoplasmata; order UBA10834; family UBA10834; genus UBA9653. The sequence continues at coordinate 40,829 of CAZXWO010000001.1, forward strand.
AGAAGGCGACGCTCTTGGCGTTCTCGTTCATCTGGTTCGCCCAGCGCTTGGCCACGGGCGCGCTCATGCCGTGGCCGATCACCACCGGGACGGTGCCGTGCAGCTCGTGGGCCATCCTCTTGGCGGGGTTGTCCTGAGTGGCCGTGCCCCGCGAGCAGGTGCCGTTCATCTGTGACAGCACCCTGGAGGCCTCCTCCAGCTGCTTGCCTGGCGATGCCACACCTGCGCGCTCCACGACGCCCAGGAGCGCCCCGAACATGTAGCCGAACGACGCCCTCGGGACCATCCCGGCGGGGACGCCGACGTGCGGCAGCGACAGCGACTCCGACACCTCCGCGAGCCTCCCGCCGGACGACACCGTGACGACCTTCGACGTCCTGGCCCTGGCGTCCTCGAGCATGCTGAGTGCCTCTTCGGTGTTCCCGGAGTAGCTCGACACTACAACGAGGGACTGGCGCCCGACGTGCCTCGGCAGGGCATACCCCCTGGCCACCTCGCACCTGACATCGCCCTCGGTCGAGAGCCATGCCTTCAGCGCGTCCCCGCCGATCGCGGAGCCGCCTATCCCGCAGACCACTACCTCGTCGGGCGCGGACCTCGGCGGCCCTGCCTTCCTCCCCCGCCTGACGCCCTCGGACAGGTGCTCGGGCATCCCCTCGACCGAGCCCAGCATGTCCTTCCTGTCGATGGATGCTATCCTCTTCACATCGTCCAGCATTGACTTCCGAGGTGAGCATGGGCGTCGGAGTATAAATGTGGTTGGCGCGGCCACCGGCCCCCTGACGAGCCTGAGACGTAAAGATGAAATATCAATCCAGCATTGGTTCATCCCCGGGCCGTTCCCAGAGTCATGACACGGCCCCATGGAGGTGGCGCAGGCATGGCCAAGGGGAAGGAGGTCAAGCGGATGGAGGCGGCCGCTGCGACGGCAGCTGGCATCGTCGAGTCGAAGGACCTGAGGAAGGTCTATGACTCCGGGAAGGTCAAGGTCGAAGCACTGAGGGGGGTCAACCTCTTGGTGAAGGAGGGGGAGATGGTCGCCGTCATGGGCCCCTCGGGCTGCGGCAAGACGACCCTGCTGAACTGCCTCTCCGGACTTGACGACATCACCGACGGGCAGGTCCTGATCAGGGGCAGGCTCCTCACGGACATGACCGACAGGGAGCGCACGCGCTACCGCGCCGAGAAGATAGGTTTCATATTCCAGGCCTACAACCTGCTGCCTGTGCTCACGGCGGCCGAGAACGTTGAGCTGCCGCTCCTGCTCTCGGGGACCGGGCCGTCCGAGGCCAGGAAGAAGGCCCTCGAGGCCCTCAGGGCGGTGAGCCTCGAGGAGTGGAAGGACCACAAGCCCTCCGAGCTCTCCGGGGGGCAGCAGCAGAGGGTCACGATCGCGCGCTCGCTCGTCAACAACCCGGAGATAGTCTTCGCGGACGAGCCCACTGGCAACCTGGACAGCGAGTACTCCAAGGAGATAATGGACCTGCTCAAGAAGCTCAACAAGGACAACCAACAGACATTCATCATCGTGACCCACGACTACAACATCGGCAGGATGGCCGACAGGATAGTGATGATGAAGGACGGGGTCATCGAGAAGGACTTCGTGCCCGCACCGTACTGAGTGATGCCGAATGAGCGCCCTCGTCCAACTCGCCTTCCTGGTCGCACTCGTCCTCGTGGTGATAGGCATCCTGGCCGCGAGGAGGGTGGTCTTCGCGAAGATGGCCGCGAGGAACATCCGGAGGAGGAAGAGGTACTCGGCCATCGTCGTCGTGGGACTGCTGATAGCCACCGCGATGATCTCAGCGGCGCTCGTGGTCGGCGACACCCTGGACTACATAATCAGGGACGACGTCTACACGAGCACGGGAGAGGTCGACATCGTCGTCTCGCTTGAAGACGACGCCGGCATGTACCAGTTCTTCAACGAGAGCGTCGCCTACGGCCTCATAGGGGCCCTTGAGTCTGGCGGCCTCCAGCACATCGACGGGGTCGCCCCGGCCATAAGGGAGGTCGCCACGGTCCTCGAGCCAGTCTCCAAGAACTCGGCCCCTTCCGCCTACATCTTCGCGTACGACGCCGACCACACCGTGAACGACCTGCGCGGCACCGACGGGAGCGCGATCACCCGCGACCTCATGGTCGACGGCATGACGGTGGTCAACGAGGACCTGGCCGGGAGCCTGGACGTGGAGGCCGGGGACACGATCGTCGTCTACCCGAAGAACGCGGCCCCCCTGACGCTCGTGGTGTCGGCCGTCGCGGCCGACGAGGGCATGGGCGCCTGGAGGTTCGCGGACCTGCTGTTCGTCGACCTCGCCTATGCCCAGGAGGAGGTGTTCGCCGCTCCGTCCATGATCAACGCGGTGGACATCTCCTGCGAGGGCCCGATGCAGGACGGTTACCTCGTCACCGACGAGGCGATCATGGAACTCAGGGCCGAGATCCCAGGCGGCCCGGACTACACCTACGACGCCGTCAAGAGGTCAGGGGTCGAGCAGGCCGAGTCCCTCGCGGACATGATCTCCCAGCTCTTCGTCCTGATGAGCTCTTTCACGATCATAGCGGGCGTCGCCCTCATCGTCAACATATTCGTCATGCTGGCCGAGGAGAGGAAGCCGGAGATGGGGATATCGAGGGCCGTGGGGATGCAGCGGGGGGACCTGACCCAGTCGTTCGTCTTCGAGGGGGTGGTGTACGCCCTCATGGCCTCGGCGGCTGGCACCTTCGTCGGGTTGGTCATCGCCTTCGTCATGATCAACGCCTTCTCGGCGGTCATGGGGGGCGGGGGCATGGAGTTCACGCTCCACTTCGAGTGGGAGAGCCTCGCCCTGGCGGCCGCCGCGGGGTTCCTAATCACGATGGTGACTGTCGTCGCCGCGTCCTGGCGCGTCAGCAGGCTGAACATCGTCAGGGCCATACGGGACATCCCGGAGCCGGTCCTCGCGAAGTCGGAGAGGAGGTACTTCGTCTCCGGGGCGATGGCACTCGCCCTCGGCCTGCTCCTGATCTACGGGGGCGCCGCGTCGAGGCAGGCGGCCGGTGTGTCGTCCGGCATGGCCCTCGCCTCTGGCGGGGCCGCGATGGTCGCGGTCAGGTTCGTCAAGCCCAGGCTCCCGTTCACCCTCGCCGGGCTCTGGATGGTCTACTACATCATCGACCCGATCGGCATCGAGACATACCTCTTCGGGACCCTCGAGGGCGACCTCGAGATGTTCATCATATCGGGCGTCATGATGGTGACCGGCGCCGTGCTCATCGCGATGTTCAACAGCGATGTGATGCTCGCGGCCCTGGTCAAGGCGTTCGGGAGAGGACGCAACCTCCTCCCGGTGTTCAGGACCGCCGTGAGCTACCCGATGAACAAGAAGTTCAGGACGGGCCTGACGCTCTTCATCTTCGCGCTGATCATGTTCACGGTCATCGTCATCGCGATGATCGCATCGTTCCAGAGGGAGAGCGTAGAGACCCTCTCCGAAAAGTTCTCCGGCGGGTTCGAGATCATCGGCTACACCCTCAGGGAGGTGCCGGAGGACAACCTCACCGCCGCGGTCGAGAACGTCACCTCCAAGCTGCAGACGGAAACGATACAGCGTGTCGAGGTGGCCAGCACGGCATATGTCACCATGTCCGTCCAGGGCTCCGACGAGTCCGTCACGAGGATGCTCGTCGGGTTCAGCGACCAGATGCTGGAGGACGGCAGGTTCTCGCTCGCCCAGAGGGCCGAAGGGTACGGGTCGGACGAGGAGGCGTGGAGGGACCTGCTCGCGAACCCCGGCCTGACGATACTCGACGGCTCCGTCGTGGCGTCCATGTTCACCGTCTCGGCAGGCACATGGTACGTCTCCGTGGGCGATGTCGTGACGGTCACCTCCGCCGCGGGCGCGAGCGCCAACCTCACCGTCATCGGGATCATGGACCAGATACTCGTGAACGGGGCGTTCTCGACGAAGGCGTTCGTCGACGCCCACGCCACGGGGGCGATGGACAACCTTCTCTACGTCGACACCGTCGCCGGCACGGGCATCGCCGACGAGGCGGTGATGGAGGAGCTCGAGAGGGGCCTTGCGGAGTTCGGGATGAACGGGATAGTCGTGAAGGACTTGGTCGGGGAGGCCATGGCGATGACCTCGTCCGTCATGCAGCTGATGGAGGTGTTCCTTGGCGTCGGCCTCATCGTGGGCATATCCGGCCTCGGGATAATCACGATCAGGAACATCGCAGAGAGGAGACAGGAGATCGGCGTGATGCGCGCCATCGGGTTCCAGAGGAACATGATACTGAACACGTTCCTGCTCGAGACGTCCTTCGTCGCGCTCCTCGGCATAGTCCTCGGAGTCGTGCTAGGCCTCCTGCTCTCGTACAGGCTCTTCGACTGGGGCGGCTTCTCCGAAATCTCGGTGTTCGTCATCCCCTGGGGCGAGGTGCTGCTGGTGCTCGCGGTCGCATTCACCGTCACGATACTGTCCGTGCTCCCGCCCTCCAGGAAGGCTGCCAGGCTGGCCCCCGCCGAGGCCTTAAGAAGGGTAGACTGATACCTTCGGAATAGTAGCTACAACACTCATAATATCCTCCGGCGGAATCGTCGCGGATGATGGCTTCAGCTACCGTGATGCGGGCCCTGGAGGAGCTCAGGGCGGGGCGCTTCGTCCTCGTGTACGACGCCGACGGGCGCGAGGAGGAGACGGACATGGTCATCGCGTCCGAGTCCGTCACGTCGGCGGCCATCCGCATGATGAGGCGCGACGCGGGGGGCCTCGTCTGCACGACGGCCGACCCGAGGATACGGGAGAGCCTGGGCCTGCCCTTCCTCACCGAGGTGTTCATGGGCATGGCCGACCAGTACCCTGTCATGAAGGGGCTGACGCCCAACGACATACCATACGACGTCAAGTCGGCCTTCAGCATCACCATCAACCACAGGAGGACGTTCACTGGCATTACGGACGACGACCGCGCTCTGACAGTGAAGGAGTTCGCGGAGCTGTCCAGGAAGGCGATCGCACAGGAGGACGGCTGGGGCAAGAGGGAGTTCGGGAAGAACTTCAGGGCGCCCGGGCACGTCCACCTGCTCAACACGACCGACAGGATACTCGAGACGAGGTTCGGGCACACCGAGCTGTCCACCGCGCTCGTCACCATGGCAGGGCTCGTGCCCTCCGCGACGGTGTGCGAGATGATGGGCGACGACGGCAAGGCTCTCCCGAAGTCCGCCGCGAGGTCCTACGCGGAGGCGCACGGCCTGGTGTACCTGGAGGGTGCCGAGGTCGTCGCCGCGTGGAAGGAGTTCCAGCGGAAGAGGTGAGGGCCGATGGTGCGCGTGATGGCATCGGGCGTTTTCGACATCATCCACCTAGGCCACCTGCACTACCTCGAGGAGTCCAAGAGGCTGGGGGACGAGCTCGTCGTGGTGGTCGCAAGGGACACCACCGTCCGCAAGAGGAAGCACGAGCCGATCACGCAGGAGAACATGCGCCTCGAGCTGGTCGCAGCGCTGAAGCCCGTGGACAGAGCAGTCCTGGGCAGCGAGAGCGGTGACATGTTCAAGATCGTCGAGGACCTCAGGCCGGACGTCATCACCGTCGGCTACGACCAGCCGTTCGAGCCGGTCGAGCTCGAGAAGCAGCTCCTCAGCAGGGGACTGAACGTCAGGGTCGTGCGGATGCCGCACCTGGACCACGACCTGGACGGCACAAGGAAGATCATCAACAAGGTCATCCAGTTCCACGAGGTGGCCAAGAAGCTCTCGGAGGTCGAGAAGAAGTGAGGCGCATAGGCGTCGCGGACACGACCTTCGCCAGGGTCGACATGGGCGGTTTCGCGGTCGACGAGCTGAAGAGGACCGGGACGGGGTTCAAGGTCGAGAGGTACACAGTGCCAGGCGTGAAGGACCTCCCCGTGGCCGTGAAGAAGCTAATCGAGGAGAGGGGGTGCGACGCCGTGATCGCCCTGGGCATGCCCGGGCCCGAGCAGATCGACAAGATGTGCGCCCACGAGGCCTCGACCGGGCTCATCCAGGTACAGCTGATGACGAGCAGGCACGTGATAGAGGTGTTCGTGCACGAGGACGAGGCGAAGGACCCGAAGCAGCTCGCATGGCTCGCCGAGCGCAGGGCGAGGGAGCACGCGGTCAACGCCTACGACCTCCTCTTCAGGCCGGAGAGGCTGGAGAGGAACGCCGGGAAGGGGCTCAGGCAGGGGTTCGACGACGCTGGGCCCGTGGGTTAGGGTCTACGAAGGAGGTAACGGAATGGCAGGCAAGTACAGGATAGGCATCGTCTGCAGCGAGTTCAACTACGACATCACGCAGATGATGCTCGAGAGGGCGAAGGAGCATGCGAGGTTCTTGGACGCGGAGGTGGCCAAGGTGGTCATGGTGCCGGGTGTTTTCGACATACCCCTGGCGCTCAAGGGCCTCCTGAAGGACAAGTCGATCGACGGGGCCGTGGCGATCGGCGCCGTCATCGAGGGCGAGACCGAGCACGACCAGATCGTCATCGGCCAGGCTGCGAGGAAGATAACCGACCTCGCGGTCGAGTACGAGAAGCCCGTCGGCCTGGGCATCACGGGCCCGGGCATGAGCAGGCTGCAGGCCGAGGACAGGATCGAGCGGGCGAAGGACTCGGTCGAGGCCGTGGTGAAGCAACTCAAGACGCTCAAGTGAGCCCCGCGCTGGAAAGTCTATAATACGCGCACCCTCTCACGAGGTACCGTGGGCGAGATAAGGCTCGGCAAGATGCACCTGCGCTGGTGCGACAAGTGCAACGTGCCGGTCCTCGAGCAGCCAGCCTGCGGCAGGTGCGGTGCGCCGACCAGGGAGGTCAGGTTGACCCCGCCGGGCGACGCCAGGCCCGCGTTCAGGCATGACATCACGAGGACCAGGGCGCTGGTCGACCGGCAGTTCGGGCCCGGGTGCGGCGAGGCGCTGCTCCCCGACGGCAAGCTGGTCCTCCTCAACAAGGCCCCCGACATCGACCGCATGGACGAGGTCATCGTCGACGGGCGCGTCGTGGGGGCGGTCAGATTCCACCTGGCAAAGGGGGAGAAGTTCCTCCTGAGGCCTTACAGCGCCGTCGTGCTGGCCCCCCTCGCGGACCGGGGCTTCGTCAAGGTCGACCCCGGGGCGGTCGTGCCCATCAGGGAGAAGAAGGCCAGCACGCTCGCCGTGGGCGTGCTCGAAGCGTCCCCGTCGATAGAGGCTGGGGACGACGTGCTCGTCCTCGACGACTCCGGCCAGGCGGTCTCCGTCGGCACGGCGAAGATGACCGCGGAGGAGATGAGGGCGCCCGGCGCCCGCGGCACCGCCGTCAAGACCAGGTGGGTCGTCGACGGGACCGATGTGGGGGTCCTCGTGGCGGCGGCTACATGGGACGACGCCGTCGCTGCGAACGTCGAGGTCATGTCCAGGCGCGTCGAGGAGGCGAAGGAGTTCGTCCAGAGGACCGTGCGCAGGAACGAACTCCCCGTAGCGGTGTCATACAGCGGCGGGAAGGACAGCCTCGCCACGCTCCTCCTGGTCCTCGACGCCGGGGTCAAGCCGGCATTGCTCTTCATCGATACGGGCCTGGAGTTCGAGGAGACGAGAAGGAACGTGCGGGAGACGGCGGCCAGGTACGGCCTCGAGCTCGTCACCGAGGACGCTGGCAGGACATTCTGGGAGAACCTCTGGGCGTTCGGCCCACCCGCGAAGGACTACCGCTGGTGCTGCAAGACGTGCAAGCTCGGGCCCGCCACGAGGCTGATCCAGAGGAACTTCCCCGGGGGCGTCCTGTCGTTCATAGGCCAGAGGGCCTACGAATCGGAACAGAGGGCGAGGAAGGGGCGGGTCTGGAGGAACCCGTGGACCCCGAACCAGCTGGCGGCGTCGCCGATACAGAAGTGGACGGCGATGCACGTCTGGCTCTACCTCTTCTCGAAGAAGGCTGGCACCAACCCGCTCTACGAGCGCGGCATCGAGCGCATAGGCTGCTTCATGTGCCCCGCGACGGACATCGCGGAGCTCAGGAGGGTCAGGGACCTCGGAGGCGAGTGCGCCGAGTGGGACAGGTTCCTCTCGGAGTACGCCGCCAAGAGGGGGAAGGCGAAGGCCTGGCTCGAATACGACCTATGGAGGTGGAGGCGCCTCCCGGACTCCGTGAGGGCGGAGCTGGGGGACGTCAGCCCCGACGGGGCGGCCCCCGTCGCCGCCGTGACAGAGGACGCACCCCTGGAGCTCAGGACCACCGCGGGGTACAACCCGTGCGTCGAAGGGATGAGCGCCGAGGGCGTCTTCTCGAGGGCCCTGGACATGGAGCGCGTCGCCAACATGCTGAACATAGTCGGTCCGGTGACCACGTCCCCCGACGGGGGGATCGCGGAGACATCGGGCATCACGGTGTTCAGGGAGGGCCCGGTCATGATCCGCGGCAGGACGGAGGAGCAGGTCAACAAGAGGACCGCCGTCCTGAGGGAGGTCGTGCTGCGCGCGATGGGGTGCGCCGGGTGCGGCATATGCGTCGCGAGGTGCGGGAGCGGCGCGATGAGGCTCGAGGGGCGGGTGGTGATAGACGGCGACAAGTGCACCCACTGCGGCCGCTGCCTGGGCCCGTGCCCCGTGGTCACCTTCAGGGACGACGAGCTGGACATCTAGGACAGTATGGCCTTCAGGGCAGCGGCGACCTCTGACGACCTGACGCCCCACGGGACTATGGCCATGCGGCCGTCGACCTCGAAGCCCTCCCTCACCCTGCAGCACTTCACGAGCACCGGGCCGTCGATCCCGCGGGCCTTCGCCAGGTCCTTGGGGCACATGTTGACGAGCCGGGGCTCGCGGCCGTAGACCGCCTTGAAGATCCTTGCTGAGAGGGAGCACCCTATCAGCGTGACGTCCCTGACCTGCTCCTCGGTGAGGTCCTTGGTCTCGTCCAGGTACCTGGTCGGCAGGTCCGACACCAGCCCCGAGGCCCTGCACGGGAACATGACCGAGCCCGAGGACACGCCGCTGGCGAGCCCGTTCAGGTCGGCCTCCACCACCGAGTAGGAGACGCACATGTCCTGCAGGTCGGACTCCAGGACGGCCTCCACCATGCCCACGAGCTTGGAGGGCGAGGGCGGGACCACGTCGAAGATGGTGAGCCTCTTCGGCTCCTCCTCGACGAAGAACGATATGTGCTCGGACCTCCCCCTCACCACGACGCACTTAGTGCCCGTCCCCCGCTGGAGCCTCCCCATCACGGAGGCCGAGAGGACCTCCAGGGCAGGGTCGTCGACGAAGGAGGTCTCGTGCGGGAGCGAGAGCACCCGCACCGAGCTTATCCGCCTGAGGACGGAGTTCTCATCCGCCTTCTCCACCTCGGCGACGGCCCATTCGCCGCCCGAGTTGAACACGTAGAACCTGGTCCGGAGGTACGCCCGCTTGCCCGAGAGGAACTCCGTGATGCTCTCCTCGGTGAGCCTGAAACCGACGCTCCTGACGCTCACTTCCTTGCAGTGGCTTGGGAACATCATCCACCAGGCCCTCGCAACAGGTTACCAGTAATATAATGAATCCCTCGTCCGGGGCGCGGGGGAGCGCCACGTCTAATACGGCCTCGGCCAATGGGGGGCCGGTACACATGGGCCCCGAGGGCTTCCCCGAACTCTGCACGGAGAGGTTGGAGCTGTGCGCGATCACGCGCGACCACGCCGAGTGGTACCTGAGGCACTTCTCTATCCCGGAGATCTCCGAGGGGCAGGGGTTCCCTCCCCCGAAGGACCTGGAGGACGCGAGGGAGGAGCTCGAGACATACATAGTGGGGCTCTTCGAGAAGGGGCTCGGCTACAGGTGGGGGATCCGGTTCAAAGGTGCCAGCGACATCATCGGAAGCCTGGGGTTCTACGCCTGGGACAAGGAGCACGAGAGGGCGAAGATGGGTTACGACCTCAGGCCGGAGCACTGGGGCAGGGGCATAATGACGGAGGCGATGAAGAGGGCGGTCCGGTTCGGGTTCGAGGACATGGGGCTGAACAGGATAGAGGTCACGGTCATCGAGACCAACCCCCGTTCGATGGCGCTCGTCTCCAAGCTGGGGTTCGCCGAGGAGGGGGTCCTCAGGGAGTACTCGAAGATCGACGGGGCCTACGTCGACGAGCACGTCTTCTCCATGCTCAGGAAGGACTGGAGCGGGCGCCCCCACGGACCGGGGATTGTCTGAAATCCAGCGCAGCGCGCGCAGACGTGTCCTGAACGGGATACCGCGCCGCGACAGGTTCTTTAACCCCCCTCGGAATACCCGAAAGGTCGTTGGATGAAGGGATACCTAGTCCTTGAGGACGGGACTGTTTTCGATGGTATGCCCTTCGGCTTCTCCAAGGATGTCATCGGTGAGGTCGTCTTCTCCACCGGGATGACGGGGTACCAGGAGTCCCTGACGGACCCGTCGTACTGCGGCCAGATACTCGTCTCCGCATACCCGCTGATAGGCAACTACGGCGTCAACCGCACAGACTCGCAGTCCTGCAAGGTGCAGGTCTGGGGATACGCCGTGAGGGAGGCCTGCGACCTGCCCAGCCACAGGGACTCGGAGCAGGGGATCGACGCGTTCCTCCGCGGGCACGGCGTGCCAGGCATCCAGGGGATAGACACGAGGGAGCTCATACGCAAGATACGCGACTCGGGGACCATGATGGGGGGCATCACCGCGGGGGACCCCGGCGAGATGCTGGAGAGGGTCAGGCGGGCTCGGCGCCCGGAGCTGTCCAACCTGGTGTCGTCCGTGAGCACCAGGCAGGTCCTGAGGTTCCCCCGCCCGGGCGCGAAGAGGGTCGTCGTGGTCGACTGCGGCGTCAAGGAGGACATAATGCTGCAGCTGAGGCGGAGGTTCGAGGTCGTCCAGGTGCCTTTCGACGCGGACGCCGGGACGGTGAGGGAGGTCGCCCCGGACGGCATATTCATCACCAACGGCCCTGGGGACCCCGCGCACCCCGAGATCGTCGCCAGCACCGTCAGGACGCTCAGGAGGCTCAAGGAGGAGTACCCGATGATGGGCATCTGCCTGGGCAACCAGCTCCTCGCCCTGACGTTCGGCGCCAAGACCTTCAAGCTCAAGTTCGGCCACAGGGGGATCAACCAGCCGGTCAAGTTCGAGGACAGGGTCCTGATAACGTCCCAGAACCACGGGTTCGCAGTCGACCGGGCGTCGGCTGAGGACGCTGGGCTGGACGTCGGCTTCACCAACCTGAACGACGGCACGGTCGAGGGGATCAGGCACAGGGAGCTGCCGATATTCTCCGTCCAGTTCCACCCCGAGGCACACGCCGGGCCCCTCGACGCCGAGTTCCTGTTCGACCGGTTCAAGGACATGCTGGAGGGGGCCTGATGCCGAAGCGGGACGACCTCACCAAGGTAATGGTCATAGGCTCCGGCCCCATCGTCATCGGGCAGGCGGCGGAGTTCGATTTCTCCGGGTCGCAGGCGTGCAGGTCCCTCAGGGAGGAGGGTTACACCACGGTCCTTGTGAACTCGAACCCCGCGACCATCCAGACCGACCTCGAGATGGCCGACATCGTCTACGTGGAGCCGCTCGACCCCGCCACGATCGTCAAGGTGATAGAGAAGGAGAAGGTCCAGGGGATCATGTCCGGCATGGGCGGGCAGACCGCCCTGAACATCTGCTCCGAGCTGGCGGAGAGCGGGGCCCTGGAGAGGCTCGGCGTCGAGCTGCTCGGGAGCCAGCCGAGGGCCATCGCGCTCTCGGAGGACCGCGAGCTCTTCAGGGAGACGATGCTCAGCCTCGGCGAGGCGATACCGAAGAGCAGGACGGTCAAGAGCATCGAGGAGGCCAAGGCCGCCGTCCAGGAGATAGGCGGCTACCCGGTCCTCGTCCGGCCGGCGTTCACGCTCGGCGGCACGGGGGGCGGCATCGCCCACGACGAGCAGGAGCTGGTCGACATCACCGGGAGGGGGCTGATCTACTCCCGCATCAAGCAGGTGCTCATCGAGGAGAGCGTCATCGGCTGGAAGGAGTTCGAGTACGAGGTCGTCAGGGACGGGCACGACAACTGCATCATCGTGTGCAACATGGAGAACCTCGACCCCATGGGCGTCCACACGGGCGAGAGCATAGTCATCGCCCCTGCCCAGACGCTCAGCGACAGGGACCACCAGAGGCTCCGCTCGGCCTCCCTCAAGGTCATACGCGCCCTCGGCATCGAGGGGGGCGCGAACATCCAGTTCGCGGTCCACCCCGGGACGGGCGAGTACCGCGTCATCGAGGTCAACCCGCGCGTGTCCAGGAGCTCGGCCCTCGCATCGAAGGCCACCGGTTACCCCATCGCCCGCGTCGCCGCCAAGATCGCCGTGGGCAAGACCCTCGACGAGATCCCCAACGCGATAACCAGGAAGACCTGCGCCGCATTCGAGCCAGCGATAGACTACGTGGTCGTGAAGATACCCAGGTGGCCGTTCGACAAGTTCCGGACGGTCGACAGGACCCTCGGGACCCAGATGAAGAGCACCGGGGAGGTCATGGCCATAGGGAGGAGCGTCGAGGAGGCGCTGCTGAAGGCAGTGAGGTCTCTGGAGGTCGACCGGGTCGGGCTGGAGCCCGAGAAGTGGACCGACGAGGACCTCGAGAGGGAGCTCGGCAGGGCGACGGACGTGCGCCTGTACGCGATAGCCGAGGCGGTCAGGCGCGGCGTCGGCACGGACAGGATATGCCAGCTGACCGCCTGGGACGAGTTCTTCGTGCACAAGGTAGAGAACATCGTGAGGATGGAGGAGGAGCTCGGGGATGGCGACCTCACCCCCTCGAAGGTGGCTGCGGCCAAGAGGATTGGCTTCAGCGACGAGTACATCTCACAGCTGTCGGGGTCCACGGAGCCCTCCGTCCTTGAGCTCCGCAGGGGGGCGGGCATCCGCGCCACGTACAAGATGGTCGACACCTGCGCCGCCGAGTTCGAGGCGGAGACGCCGTACTTCTACTCGACCTTCGAGGACGAGTGCGAGGCGAGGCCCTCGGCCAACAGGAAGATCGTCGTCGTGGGGAGCGGCCCGATCAGGATCGGCCAGGGCATCGAGTTCGACTACTGCTGCGTCCACGGCGCCCTCGCGATCAAGGAGGAGGGCATCGACGCGGTCATCGTGAACAACAACCCCGAGACCGTGTCCACGGACTTCGACATCTCGACCAGGCTGTACTTCGAGCCTGTCACGGCCGAGGACGTCCTGAACGTCATCGAGAAGGAGGACGCGGACGGGGTGGTCCTGCAGTTCGGGGGCCAGACCGCCATAAACCTCGCGCTCCCGCTCCAGAGGCTCCTGGAGGGGCGGAAGTCGAGGATCCTCGGGACCCCGCCGGACTCGATCGACCTCGCGGAGGACCGGAAGAGGTTCTCCAGGCTCATGGACGACCTCGGAATACTCCAGCCCAGGTCCGGCACGGGGTTCTCCTTCGCCGAGGTGAAGGGGCTCGCAGAGGAGATAGGATACCCGGTCCTCATACGCCCCAGCTACGTGCTCGGCGGGAGGGCAATGGAGATCGTGTACAACGAGGCCGAGCTCGAGACATACATGCGGAGCGCCACGAAGGTCTCCAAGAAGCGGCCCATCCTGGTGGACAAGTACCTCACGAACGCGGTGGAGATAGACGTCGACGCGGTGTGCGACGGGGCGGACGTGTACCTCGGGGGCATCCTGGAGCACATCGAGGAGGCCGGCGTGCACTCGGGGGACGCCACGATGGTGATCCCTCCAGTCACCCTCTCCCCGGAGACGATGGACGAGGTCCGGAGCACGACCAGGAAGGTCGCGCTGGCCCTCAAGACCGTCGGCCTGATGAACCTCCAGCTCGCGCTGAAGGACGGGAGGGTCTACATGCTGGAGGCGAACCCCAGGGCGAGCAGGACGGTACCGGTCATCTCGAAGGCCACGGGGGTCCCCCTCGCGAAGGTGGCCATGAAGGTGATGCTGGGCAAGACCCTCAGGGAGCTCGGCCTCGTCGGCGAGCCGGCGATGTCGCACTTCGCCGTGAAGGCGTCGGTGTTCCCGTTCCTGAAGCTCACGGGGGTGGACAGCATACTGGGGCCGGAGATGAAGTCGACGGGGGAGGTCATGGGGATCGACCGCGAGTACCCCGCAGCGGTCCTCAAGGCCCTGACCGCGGCCGGCCAGCGGCTGCCGAGGAGCGGCAACGTGTACATCAGCGTCTCCGACCCGGACAAGCGGGACGCTGCCAGGCTCGCGGTCCGGCTGGCGAGGATGGGGTTCGGGTTGTACGCGACGAAGGGGACGGCCGCCGCACTCAAGGCGATGGGCGTGGAGGCCGTGACTGTCTACCGTATCTCCGAGCAGGAGACGCCGGACGCGATAGCGGTGATGCGCAAGGGCCTGGTGAACATGGTCATCAACACGCCGACCGAGGCATCGGGGGCGAGGAGGGACGGCTTCATGATGAGGAGGCTGGCCGTCGAGCTCGAGGTCCCCATGTTCACGACCATGAAAGGTGCGAACGCGGCCGTCACGGCGATGGAGTACGCGGCCAAGAACGACCCGTCCGTGAACGACATCGCGTCGTTCCACAGCGTCCGGCGCGGCGCCGGTCCGGACTGACGGGCCTTCACTGCTTGCCGAGGAGCTTGTAGGCTGCCTCTGCGCCCTTCCTTCCGGACAGGAGCATCGACCCGAAGGTCGGGCCCATCCGGGGCAGGCCGAAGGTCGTGGAGACGGCCATGCCCACGACGATGAGGCCAGGGTACGCGACCCCGCTGCGTTCCACGACTGCGTCCTCGCTCTTCTCGATCCACATCGCGCCGAACCCAGGCGTCTTGATGAGTCCCCTCTCCTCGAGCTTCTTCACGACCAGCGCGTCATGCCCCGTCGCGTCGATGACGACCTTCGACTCGAAGGCGATCGGGTCCACGCAGCTGATGGGCTTCGGGAGGTTGTAGACCGGCGTCCAGTTCACGACCACACCGCCGACGCTGTTCTTGTCCCTCAGGACCACGTCGTCGAAGGCGGTCATGTTCAGTATCCCGGCCCCGGACTCGCACGTCGCGGCGATGAGCTTGGAGCATGCGAGGGGCCCGGGCGTGACGTGCAGGCCCTTCTCGAACTCCTCGTGCTTGATCCCGAGCTCGTCCAGGACCTTGTGCGCCGGCGCACGGACGGTTATGGTGTTCATCAGGAACCCGCCGACCCAGAAGCCGCCGCCGAGGTAGTTGTTCCTCTCGATGACCAGGACCTTCACTCCCCTCAGGGAGAGGTCGCGGGCGGCGATCAGGCCGCTCGGGCCGCCGCCTACGACTATGACCTCCGAGTCGGCGAACTTCTCCATGTCCTTCGTGAACCCTGCGATTATGGCGCGCGTCACGGCCTTCTCCGACGACTTCTCGAATATAGCCATCCTGTGTCACCAGCTGCTGGATTCGGTCATACCTGGTACCCGAATATAAGAGTTGTTGTGGGAGCGCGTACTGAGTCAGCCCCCGGGACAGCGCCTGGTCATGGCCGCCGGGTACAGTACATGTAAGGGACTAGGGATATCCCAGGGGCGGGCAATACATCCTGTGAGGAGCGGAGCTAGACCCCACTCTATGCCCCGCAACTGAGAACCTGGCTCCGTTCCCCACCGATTCCCCCGAGGTGACTCAATGGCCACAGACCCGATATGCAAGATGGAGGTCGACCCTAGGACGGCAAAGTGGAAGTCCGTGTACAAGGGCAGGGAGTACTTCTTCTGCGCGCCTGGGTGCAAGGCCGCGTTCGACAAGGACCCCGAGAAGTACTCTGGATGACCGTGTCATCAGGTGAGCGCGCGGAGGCGGCTCACGCAGATTTCTTCAGCTTCTCGTACTTCTCCTTGTAGAGCTTCGCGCACACGCCGCAGCACATGTAGTGGTACTTGCCGTCGATCTTCAGCTTGACGCCCTCGTCGTGTATCAGGTGGCCGCAGTAGTAGCACCTTATGAGCAGGCCGGCCTCGTCCGTCAACGCCGCCCTCTGGACCTCCTTGGGCGCCTTGAGGACCATCGAGGTCGTGATGCCCCTTATCTCAGGTATCTGGGACAGGGACTCGATGAACACCTTGTACTTGGCCTGGTCGTAGTAGGACACCATGAGCAGGAGCTTCGAGTCCGAGAGCACGTACACCTGCCGGACCATGTCCTCCCCGACCAGCTTCGAGTGCACCTTCTCCACATCCGACGGTTTGGCCTCGACCGTCACCACGACGGAGACCTGGCCCAGCATGTCCGCGTCGAGCACGCAGGTGTAGCCCCTGATCAGGCCCATGTCGGTCATGGCCTGGACCCTTGCGCTCACGGTGGGGGTGCTGACGCCCGTCCTCGAGGCTATGTCCCTGAATGAGGCCCTCCCGTCGCTCTGGAGCTCCCTCAGGATCTTGCGGTCGACGTCGTCCAAGTTGTGGTTCATGATAACAGTGTTGATTTCGAGGTTATTATTGTTTGCGGATGAAAGGTACGGTGCCTCGGGCCGGCACGTTCGTTAAGGCCCCGCACCACCCTCGGTGCCTGGGAGGCCTGGCCCGTCCTTCCCAGCGCCCTCACCAGGCATCCCCCTGGTGAGGACGATGTAGAGGCCGCCGACGACTAGCGCGCCCCCCAGGACGACCCACAGGGCCGGCACCTCCCCTGGGATGAGGAGGTAGGCGAGGAGGGAGGCTCCCACCGGCTCGCCCAGGACGCTCGTGGAGACGATGTGGGCGGGGACCTTCCTCAGGGCGTAGTTGAACATCGTGTGCCCGAATATCGTGGGCACGATGGCCATGAGCAGGAACAGTGTCAGTTCCCTGCCGTCCGTCACGACGTACTGGTCGCCCGCGACCACGGCCGAGGCGAGGAGCACGAGGGCGGATATGCCGTAGACGGAGAACACGTACGGGGTGAGGGCCACGCTGCGCCTGGCGACCCTGCCCGAGAGGAAGTACACCCCCGCGCAGAGGCCGCCCAGGAACGCGAGCAGGTCGCCCATCAGCGAGTCGCCGCCCACCCTGTAGTCGTTCAGGGATATGATGCACACCCCTGCGAACGCCACGACTATCCCCACCGCCGCGACCCTGCGGACGTGCTCCTTCATCAGGAAGTGGGACACCGCGGCGACGAATATCGGGTGAGAGGTGACGAGTATGACCGAGGTCGACACGAGGGTGAGGCCCAGGGACGTGATCCAGAGCCCGAAGTGCAGGGACAGGGCGACGCCGCTGAGGATGACGAGGGCCCACTCGCCCCTGCGGAAGGACAGGATGGCCCTCACGCCCCCGTAGTGGATCAGGAAGGGGAGCAGGATGAGGCATGTGATGCCGAGGCGGTAGGAGGCTATCACGAACGGGGCGCTCTCGCTCCACTTGATGAATATGGACGCGAACGATATGGACACCATGGCCACGCCGATCGCGGCATACGCCTTCGTGTGCTCCCCCGGCGAACGCATCGCACCACCGCGGCCCCAGGCCCGGGCTCAGTAAATGGTCACGCCTTTGACGCCCCTCGACTGGCGTATCAGAGGTATCAGCTCGGCAGGGACCTGGCTCTCCGTGACTATGAACAGCTTAGGCTCCTCGGAGGTCATCGGGTCGTCGACTATGGCCTGCCTTATGCTTATCTGGGACTTCGAGAGGATCTCGGCGACGGACGAGATTATGCCTGGTTCGTGGGCGTCGGTCGGGACGATCTCGATGGCGCTCCAGCCCATGGCGGAGGCCGCGTTCTTCAGGTGGTTGGTCGGCTGCAGCTGGGAGAAGAACTTCAGGAGGGTGGGGTCGTTCCTGATCGTGTCCAGGGTCGACTTGACGACCCTCCTGTCCACGCCCGCGGCCCTCGCGAGCGAGGAGTCGGCGATCCTGACGTCCCCGCAGAACACGTGCTCCTTCTCGATCCGGAGGCCGTACCTCAGGAGGTACCTGGCGACCTTGGCCTGAGAGGGGTACTTCTCGAAGTAGTTCGATATCCTGTCCCACATGACAATCGATGACTACATGTGTACAGTAATACATTAATATTGTCACTTAATGTACGCCTTCGCACTGCCAAAGCGTAGCAAGGGACTTATACGTCCAGCACCATCGCAAAGGCATTGACACATCGTAGCACGGCAATTCGACGGTGAAATGATGACGGGAAAGACGATTCGGATGAGGCGGGTCTTGGACCAGGAGACTGGGAGGACCGTCATTGTGCCCATGGACCACGGGATATCCCTGGGGCCGGTCAAGGGCATAGAGGACATTGGCAGCACTGTTGACAAGCTCGCCGAAGGCGGCGCCTCGGCGATAGTCATTCACAAGGGCCTCGTCCCGTTCGCAGGGCCGTCCGTCGGGTCCAGGCTCGGCCTGATAGTGCACATATCGGCCAGCACGTCCATGTCGGCCGACCCGAACCTGAAGGTGCTGGTGGCCAGGGCGGACGACGCCGCGGCCATCGGGGCCGACGCCGTCTCGATCCACTGCAACCTCGGCAACGAGAACGAGGACAGGATGGTGGCCGACTTCGGCTCCGTGGCGGACAGGTGCAGGGAGCTGGGCATGCCCCTCCTGGCCATGTGCTACCCCAGGGGCAAGAACGTCAAGAGCTCGTTCGACGTCGAGGCCATCAAGCACTGCGCGAGGCTCTCCGCGGAGCTCGGGGCGGACATCGTCAAGACGAGCTACACCGGCTCCGTCGACACGTTCAAGGAGGTCGTGAGGGGCACCCCCATACCCGTCGTGATAGCGGGCGGGCCCAAGATGGGGTCGGACTCCGAGCTCCTCACCATGGTGAGCGAGGCCATGCAGGCCGGCGCCAAGGGCGTGTCCATAGGCAGGAACGTCTTCCAGCACGACGACATCGTCGGCATCACAAGGGCCATACGAAGGGTGGTCTTCGAGGGCGTGCCCCCGGGAGAGGCGTATAGGCGGTGAATGCCCTGATCGACCGCAAGGTGTGGGTCGGGGCCATCCACCAGCCGAGCGGCGAATCCAGGAAGAAGGTCGTGCTCGCCGCCCTTGAGAACGGCTTCGACACGGTGGTACTCGACAAGAAGGACCGCGACCTGGCCAAGCTCGGCAGGTTCAGGTCCATCATCCTGGACGGCGCGGACTTCCTGGAGGACGGCGAGAGGATCGGGCGCCTCGTCGAGGTCAGCAGGAAGGCCGACGAGGTCGCCGCGAAGAGGGCCGCCGAGAGGTCGCAGCACGTGGTGGTCTCGGCCAAGGACTGGAAGGTCATCCCGCTCGAGAACCTCATAGTGCACTTCCAGGGCACCGGGGCCAAGCTGATGATGCTGGCCAGGACCGCCGAGGAGGCCAAGCTGTTCTTCGAGACGATGGAGAAGGGGGCCGACGGGGTCCTCTTCGTGCCGTCGAGGCTGGAGGAGCTGGGCAAGCTGCGTAAGATCCTGGAGGAGGGCGCCCCGAGGCTGCGGATGCAGGAGGGGAAGATCACAGTCCTGAGGCAGCTCGGCCTCGGTGACAGGGTGTGCATAGACACATGCTCGATGCTCAGCGTGGGCGAGGGCATGCTCATCGGCAACCAGTCCTCCTGCATGTTCCTGATCCACTCGGAGTCGCTCGAGTCGGAGTACGCCGCGTCGAGGCCCTTCAGGGTCAACGCCGGGCCGGTGCACGCGTACATACTCATGCCGGACGGCACGACCAGGTACCTCTCGGAGCTGCAGGGAGGGGACGAGGCGCTGGTCGTGGGCGCGGACGGCCACACCAGGAAGGTCGTGGTGGGGAGGACCAAGGTCGAGAGGAGGCCCCTCCTGCTCATAGAGGCGGACGTGGACGGCGAGCGCTTCTCGACCATCGTCCAGAACGCCGAGACCATAAGGGTCTACTCCAGGGGCAAGGTCGTCTCCGTCTCCAGGCTCAAGCTCGGCGACCCCATCACACTCAAGACAGAGAAGGGCGGGAGGCACTTCGGGATGCGGGTGGAGGAGACCATCCGGGAGAAGTGATGCATGACATACATCGTCGCCTCCCTCGTCGAGAGGGGGGCCTCGGGAGTCTCTCGCTCGTCACATGAGGCGTTCAGGCACGGGGCGGACCTGGTGGAGGTCCGCCTGGACCACATGGCACTCCGGAAGGTCGACGCGGAGGCGCTGTCGGAGGTCAGGGAGGCCGTAAGGGGGCCCGCGGTCGCGACCCTGAGGTCCTCGGGTGAGGGCGGCCGGTCGAGGCTCAGGGGGGCCGCCAGGGAGAAGGCCCTCAGGGCGGTGCTCGGCGCGGGGTTCGAGTACGTGGACCTCGAGCTCGGCACGGACGCGAGGCTCCTCGGGGAGCTCCGCCGCAGGAAGCACCGGCCGGCCGTCATAGCGTCGTCCCACCTCAGGGCGCCGGCGGCCCCGAAGGAGGTCGAGAGGGCCCTGGCCAGGGCGTGCAGGGCGGGCGACTTCGGCAAGGTCGCGATGCCCTGCGAGGACGCCGGACAGGCGATCATGCTAGCGTCCCTCGGCATGAGGCGGTCAGCCGCCGGGGACAGGTTCGCGCTCATTGGCATGGGCGACCAGGGGCAGCTCACCAGGGTCTGCGCGAGGCAGATGGGCTCCTCGATGGTCTACTGCAGCCTCGAGGGGAGGCCCGCGGCGCCAGGCCAGCTGGACCTCCCGACCCAGGCCTCGCTCGAGAGGGAGGGGAGGCTCGTCCTGGGCCTCCTCGGCCACCCGGTGACACACTCCGTCTCCAAGCCCATGCAGGAGGCCGCCCTCCGCGGCGCGGGCATCACGGGCATATACCTGAACCTCGACGTGCCCCCCGCGGCGCTGACCGGGGACGCGCTCGACACGCTCAGGCGCCTCGGCCTCTCCGGGATCAACGTGACCGTCCCGCACAAGGAGAAGGTGCGGGCGATGTGCGACGAGCTCGACCCGGAGGCCGAGTCCACCGGCGCTGTCAACACCGTGGTCTTCGGGCGGAAGAAGGTGTACGGTAAAAACACAGATGTGATAGGATTCACAACCGCGATTGAACAAAAAACAGAGATAGGCCCCGACACCGAGGCGCTCATAGTCGGCGCCGGCGGGGCGGCCCGGGCAGCCGCCGTCGGCCTCGGGCGCGCGGGAGCGCACGTGACCGTCGCGGCGAGGGACAGGGCCAAGGGGGAGAAGGTGGCGGCGGAGCTCGGCATCGAGGCCGTCACGACCGACTCGCTCAGGCGCGCGGGGAGGCGCTTCGACATCATAGTCAACTGCACCCCTGCGGGCACGAAGGGCGTCGGCGGGACCGTCCCCGTCCCGTCGGGCATGTTCAAGAGGGGGGTCCTGTACTTCGACATGGTCTACAACCCCCCTGTCACCAGGGCGATGAAGGCGGCCGCGTCCAGGAAGGCCCGGACGGCCAACGGGCTGGAGATGCTCGTGGGCCAGGGGGCCGCGTCGTTCAGGGCCTGGACGGGCGCGGAGCCCGACCTTGGTGTCATGAGGACGGCGGCCAGGAGGGCGCTCCGATGATCGGGAGGGCGGCCTGCAGGGGCGCGGCGACCATCGTGAACGCCATACCCACAGGCAGGGGGGCGGCCTTCGGCATCACCCTCGAGACGGACGCCGAGGTCACTATACTGGACGAGGCCGGGGGCATCGTATGCCCCGGGCCCGGGGAGGGGGCGGAGCTCGTCGCCCATTGCGTGGGATCGACCCTCAGGGGCACTCCCCTCGAGGGGCGCGGAGCCCGCGTCGCGCTGAGGTCCGACATCCCGATCTCGCGGGGCCTGAAGAGCAGCAGCGCGGCCTCGAACGCGGTGGTGCTCGCTACGACCAGGGCCGCCCAGGCCAGCGTAGACGACCTGCGGGTCCTGGGGACGGCCGTGGATGCGTCGGTCAAGGCGGGCGTCACCATCACAGGGGCGTTCGACGACGCGGCCGCGTGCTACTTCGGGGGTGCCGTGGTCACCGACAACTCCGAGAGGCGGGTCATCGCGAGGGGCAGGATGGACCCATCGCTCTCCGTGCTGATACACGTCCCTGGAAGGAGGATCTCGAAGGCGTCCGTCAGGGGCCTCGACTTCGGGCCGGCGAGGCCAGACTCCGAGAGGGCCCTCAAGCTCGCCATCGCCGGCGAGTTCGCCAAGGCGATGGAGCTCAACTCGCGCGCCTGCTCGAAGGTCCTCGGGCTCAGCGAGGAGGTCGCGGAGCTGGCGAGGGAGAACGGCGCGGTCGCCGCCGGCATATCGGGGACCGGCCCGGCGACCGTCGTGCTGGCCCGGAGGGATGACGAGGCGATGCTCGCCAGGGTCATGGAGGCCAGGTCCGACGGGGTGGTGCTCAGGGCGGCCATCAACGACACGCCCGCGACGGAGGTGGTCCCACGGCTATTCTGATCAAGTCGTCCACGGCGAGGGGGACGGTCGCTGCCTCCCCGTCCAAGTCCTACACCCACAGGGCCATGGTCCTCGGGGCGCTCACATACGGGCCGTTCGTCCTGAAGAGGCCTCTGATGTCAGAGGACACGAGGGCCACGCTGGACGCCCTCCACCTCATGGGCGCGTCCGTCCGGGGCAGCGCGGCATCGGTGGACATCCACTGCGACGAGCTGAGCCAGGCCGCCGCCGTCATAGACGCGAGGAACTCCGGGACGACCATGAGGCTCATGACCGGGGTCGCCTCGCTCCTCCCCTCGACCACGACGCTCACGGGGGACGGGAGCCTGGTCAAGAGACCGATGGCGCCCCTGGCCGACGCCCTGACGCAGCTGGGCGCGAAGGTGTCATACGTGGGCCAGGCGGGCAGGCCGCCTCTGAAGGTGACGGGGCCGATAAGGGGCGCCGAGACCGTGATCGCGGGCGACGTGAGCTCGCAGTTCGTCTCCTCCCTGCTGATAGCGTGCACGCAGAAGCCCGACGACACCTTCATACGCATCGGCGGGCAGGTGATATCCAGGCCGTACATCGACATGACCCTGGACGCCCTGCGCGCCTTCGGAGGCGACGCGCGGGAGTCGGGGGATGGGTTCTCGGTCGAGGGCGGCCAGCGCCTGGAGAGGGCCGAGTACACCGTGCCCGGGGACTACTCCTCGGCGGCGTTCGTGCTCGCGGCCGGGGCCATCACCTCGGGCGACGTGACGGTCATGAACCTCGACAGCGGCTCCCCGCAGGGCGACAGGGCGATAGTCCAGCACCTCAGGGACTTCGGGGCGGAGGTCAGGACGACCGCCGACTCCGTGCGCGTCTCCGGGGGCAGGCTGGTGGGGTTGGAGATCGACGTCAGGGACACGCCGGACCTCTTCCCCGTGCTCGCGGTCCTCGGGGCCGCCGCCGACGGCACGACGGTCCTCAAGGGGGGCACCAACCTCCGGTACAAGGAGAGCGACAGGATAGCCACGACCTCCGCCTTCCTGAGGGCCATGGGCGCCCGGGTCAAGCCCACCGAGGACGGGTGCGTGGTGTCCGGCGGAGCGAAGCTCCACGGGGCGGACGTGGACACCCACGGAGACCATAGGATTCTTATGGCGGCAGCACTTGCTGGACTGGTATCGACCTCGGGCACCAGGATAGAGGACGATTCGTCGTACAAGGTATCCTACCCCGGGTTCCTGAGGGACATGCACCAACTGGGCTGCCGCTTGGAGGTGAGGAGATGAACGAGTTCGGGACGAGGTACAGGGTAGGCATATTCGGGTCCAGCCACGGCCCCTGCGTCGGGGCCAAGGTGGACGGTTGCCCCCCCGGCACGAAGGTCTCCGAGGCGGTCATCCAGGTCGAGCTCGACAGGCGTTCCCCCGGCAAGGGGGTCATCACGTCCCCCAGGGCCGAGAGGGACAGGCTCGAGGTCATATCCGGCATCGTGGACGGGAAGGCGACCGGCGCGACCATCGTCGGGCTGGTGAGGAACAAGGACTTCGACTCGTCCGCGTACGATTCATTCCGCAGGGTCCCCAGGCCGGGGCACGCCGACTACCCGGCCATGGTGAAGTACAAGGGACACCACGACCACCGCGGCGGCGGGCAGTTCTCCGGCCGGATGACGGCAGGGCTCGTCATCGCCGGGGCGATAGCGAGGCAGGTCCTCGACAAGAGGGACGTGCGCGTCCTGGCCCAGACGGTCCAGATAGGGTCCGTCCGCATGGAGAAGGAAGTCCCGTTCAGCATCGCCGAGAAGGTGGCGAGGGCGAACGCGGTCGGGTGCGCCGACAGGGACACCGCCGAGCTCATGAAGGACGAGATCGTCAGGGCCCACGAGGAGAAGGACTCCGTCGGCGGCGTCGTGAGGTGCACGGTCCTCGGCGCCCCCGTGGGCGTGGGCGAGCCGTTCTTCGGGTCTGTGGAGAGCGCCATCTCCGCGATGATGTTCTCGATACCCGGCGTCAAGGGGGTCGAGTTCGGCTCCGGCTTCCGCGCAGCCTCGATGAGGGGCAGCGACCACAACGACCCGTACTCGGTCAGGCACGGGAGGATAGTCACCAGGACGAACAACGCCGGCGGCGTCCTGGGAGGACTCTCCACCGGCATGCCGATAGACTTCAGGGTCGCCTTCAAACCCACTTCTTCCATAGCGAGGCCGCAGATGAGCGTGGACATCGCGAAGAAGGTGTCCGTGGAGCTCGAGGTCAAGGGGAGGCACGACCCGTGCATCGTCCCCAGGGCCGTCCCGGTGGTCGAGAACTCGGCCGCCTCCGTGGTGCTGGACCTGATGCTCCAGGGGGGGTTCGCATGACGAACGAGGAGCTGGACGCCCTCAGGGCGGAGATAGACAGGATCGACCGGGAGCTGGTGAAGCTGATCTCCAGGCGCACCGACGTGGCGAGGGAGATAGGCCTCACCAAGAGGAAGGACGGGCTGAAGGTCCGGGACGTCCAGAGGGAGAGGAAGGTCGTCGAGAAGATGGCCTCGCTCGCGGGCTCGCTCGGGGCGGACAAGAAGCTCGCCAAGGAGGCCGCGAGGCTGCTGATAGCCGACGCGGTCGCGGTCCAGAGGGAGCGGGACGAGCTGCCGCTGGAGGGCGAGAAGGTGCTCGTCGTCGGCGGCGCCGGGAGAATGGGCGGATGGACATGCAGGTTCATGTCCAACAGGGGCGCCAAGGTCAAGGTCTGGGACCCGAGGGGCAAGCGCAGGGGCTACCCAAACGCGAAGGCCCTCGGGCCTGCCGTCGCCGAGGCGGACATCATCGTCCTCGCGAGCCCGCTGGGGGCGTGCCCGGAGGAGCTCAGGGCGGTCATCGCAGCCCGCCCGAAGGGGCTCGTGATGGACCTGTGCAGCATCAAGTCACACATATCCAGCATCATGAGGATGGCCGCCGCGGACGGCGTGCCGGTTGCGAGCGTACATCCGATGTTCGGCCCGAGGGCGCCATCGCCCAAGGGCCTGAAAGTCATCATCTGCGACTGCGGCAGCAGGGAGGCGACGGCCCGCGCCAAGGGGATCTTCGGCGACGCGGGCGCAGAGATCGTCGAGCTGTACCTGGAGGAGCACGACAGGATGATGGCATACATACTGGGCCTGTCGCACCTCACGGCCCTCATGTTCGGCACGGCCCTCAGGTCCTCCGGGAAGAAGGCCTCCGAGCTGAGGGAGATGCAGGGGACCACCTTCGCGAGGCTGGCCGAGCTGGCCGAGGAGGTCTCGGGCGAGAGCAGGAGGGTCTACCACGACATACAGGCCCTGAACCCGCACACCAAGGAGATGGCCGAGGCGGCGGAGCAGGCCCTGCGCGAGCTCAGGGAGGCCTCGTCATCGGCCGACCACCTCATGTTCGCAAACCTGATGGATTCGACCAAGGAACACATGGAGACGTGACCAAGATGACCAAGAAGAGAGCGGCCATACTCGGCTCGAGCGGCATGATCGGGCAGAGGTTCTCGCACATGCTCGACGGACACCCCTACTTCGACGTGGTGGCCTACTGCGCCTCGGACAGGTCCGGGGGGAAGAGGCTGTCCGACGTCTGGAAGCTGCCGGACGTGGAGCTCGACCCGAGCCTCGGCTCCAAGGCCATAGTCGGCACCGACGCCAAGGGGCTCGCCAAGGAGGGCGTGGAGGTCGTGTTCAGCGGCCTACCCTCGGACGTCGCGGGCCCGGTGGAGGACTCGTGCGCCGACGAGGGCATGGCCGTCTACTCGAACGCGGCATCGCACAGGACGGACCCCGACACGCCCATACTCCTCCCGGAGATCAACCCGGACCACCTCGCGGCCGTGGAGGCGCAGAGGCAGCGGAGGAGGAAGGGGGGCTACATAGTCACGAACGCGAACTGCTCCGTGACCGGCCTCGCCCTGGGGCTCAAGCCCCTGGTCGACGCGTTCAGGTTCACGGACGTCTATGTCGCGACCTACCAGGCGCTCTCGGGCGCCGGCCACCCCGGTGTGCCCTCGCTTGACATACTCGGAAACGTCCTCCCGTTCATCAGGGGCGAGGAGGAGAAGATGACCTCCGAGGGCAGGAAGATCCTCGGGGGCTACAGCAACGGGAGGTTCGTCGACTCCCCCATCCACATAGAGGCGAGCTGCGCCCGGGTCTCGACCAGGGACGGGCACCTCGAGGCCGTGTTCATCAACCACAAGGACATGCCCGACGCCGACAGGATAACCAAGGTCTTCGCGGACTTCAGGGGGAGGCCGCAGGAGCTCGGGCTCCCCAGCGCGCCCTTGAGGCCCATAATAGTGAGGAGGGAGCAGGACAGGCCGCAGCCGAGGCTGGACTCGTCCGCAGGGGAGCCGGCGAGGGCGAAGGGCATGGCCGTGACCGTCGGCCGGGTCCGGACGGGCAGGGACAAGCTGAGGTTCTACCTCCTGGTGCACAACACGATCAGAGGGGGCGCCGGCGGCTCGGTGCTCAACGCGGAGCTCGCGTACAGGGAGGGACTGATCTGACCTCGAAGCCGAAGAAGCCGCAGGCCAAGGGCAAGAGCTACGAGGACATACGCCGCAGGATCGCGAACGGCGACGTCGTGGTCATGACGGCGGACGAGTTCAAGGCGTTCGTGAAGGCCAACGGCGTCAAGAAGGCCGCCCAGGAGGTCGACGTCGTGACGACCGGCACGTTCGGCGCCATGTGCTCGTCGGGCGCGTACATCAACTTCGGGCACTCGGAACCTCCGATCAAGATGCAGAAGATCTGGCTCGACGGGATCCCGGCCCAGGCCGGGCTCGCCGCCGTCGACGGCTACATAGGGGCGACGTCGCTCGATGAGACCAACAACATGACCCGCGGCGGCGCCCACGTCATAGAGGACCTCGTCCGGGGCAGGGCCGTCAGGCTGAGGGCGACAGGGTACGGCACGGACTGCTACCCGAGGAAGGAGATCGACACCTACGTCAGCCTCAGGACGGTGAACCAGGCGGTCCTGATGAACGTCAGGAACGCATACCAGAACTACGGGGTGGCGACCAACTCGTCCCCCAAGACGCTGTACACCTACATGGGGAAGCTGCTCCCGGAGTTCGGGAACGCGACCTTCAGCAGCGCCGGCGAGCTGTCGCCGCTCCTGAACGACCCCTACTACAGGACCATCGGCATCGGCACGCGGATCTTCCTCGGTGGCACGCAGGGGTACGTCATGTGGGAGGGGACCCAGTTCTACCCGGGAGCGCCCAGGACCCCCAACGGCGTCCCCAAGAGGCCCGCGGGGACCCTCGCGGTCATAGGCGACCTCAAACAGATGAACCCCGAGTTCGTCAAGGGGCTCACCTTCACTAGGTACGGCACCTCGCTCGGCATCGGCATAGGCGTCCCGATCCCGATCCTCGACGAGGACATGGCCAGGTGCTGCGCGGTCACCAACAGCGACATCCTCGCCACCGTGCTCGACTACGGCCACGCCACGAGGTCGAGGCCGGTCCTGAGGGAGGTGTCGTACTCCGACCTGAGGTCCGGCGAGATAGAGATAAAGGGCAAGAAGGTGCCGACCTCCTCGCTGTCGAGCCTGTACAAGGCGCGCAAGGTCTCGGAGGTCCTCAAGAGCTGGATACTCAAGGGGGAGTTCACGTTACAGGAGCCCGTCCAGAACCTCCCGAGGGACAGGCAGCTGAAGACTCTCGACGTCAGGACCGAGAAGGAGGCGACCTGAGATGAGGACGAAGGTAGTGCTCACGTTCCGGCCTGAGGCGTCGAACCAGCCGATCACCCACAACCTGATCGCCAAACACCACCTCCTGGTGAACATACTCAGGGCGGAGATAGACGAGGTGGGGGGCAAGATGGTGCTCGAGCTCACCGGGAA
Organism: uncultured Thermoplasmata archaeon; assembly: GCA_964644565.1. Taxonomy (GTDB): domain Archaea; phylum Thermoplasmatota; class Thermoplasmata; order UBA10834; family UBA10834; genus UBA9653. The sequence continues at coordinate 68,928 of CAZXWO010000001.1, forward strand.
GGCCGACGACATCAGGGGCGGCATAGACTACCTCAAGTCCAACCAGGTCGGGGTCCGGCCCATAAAGGAGGGCGTGAGGAGGGACGACGACGCCTGCACGCACTGCGGGATGTGCGTCTCCATATGCCCGACCAAGGCCCTCACGATGGACCCAAAGACGGGGAAGGTGAGCTTCGACGAGGAGAGGTGCGTGGCCTGCGGGGTCTGCATAGACGCCTGCCCGCCGCGTGCGATGGAGATACTGATCTGAGATGGCTTTCGTGCACGCGAAGGTGGAGATCGCCGAGACGGCAGCGACCATAGCAGCCGAAGGCAGGTTCATCGAGGCCGCGGTCGACGCCATCAAGGCCGCTAGGAGGGAGGTCGAGAGGCAGGTCCGCAGGGACCAGTTCTTCCTCGCCACGATGGAGCCCTACACCCCGGACGGCGCGGGCCCTACGGTGCGGCGCATGTGCGAGGCAGCCGAGCTGGCTGGCGTCGGCCCGATGGCCGCGGTCGCCGGCGCGGTCGCCCAGGCCGGGCTCGAGGCGATGGTCGCACGGGGGTGCACCCACGGATGGGTGGACAACGGGGGCGACGTCGCGCTGGTGCTGGACAGGCCCGCCACCATGGAGGTGTTCCACGACCCGGGCGCGGGGAGCGCGTTCGGGCTGCGCCTGGAGCCGACGGGGGGCGTCCTCGGCGTCTGCACGTCCAGCGGGAGGCTCGGCCACTCCGTCAGCCTCGGCGACTCCGACGTGGCCATCGCCCTGGCGGACTCCGCCGTACTCGCGGACGCCCTCGCGACCGCGATAGGGAACAGGGTGCGCGGGCCGCCGTCGCTGTCCACGTGCTTCGACCCGTTCAAGGGGGTCCCGGGTCTGCTCGGCGGGCTCGCCATGGTGGACGGCGAGGTCGCGGTGCACGGGCACCTGCCTGAGCTCGTCGAGGTGGAGCACAGCCCAGAGAGGCTGACCGTCCACTCGGGGATGCCGCCGAAGTGCTACTCGTGTCCGTCTCATTCCGCTCAAGAGGTGAGGACTTGAAGATAATGAAGTTCGGAGGGACGTGCCTCGGGACCGAGGACGCCCTGGACAGGGTTTCGAGAGTGACGAGGTCGGAGAAGGACCAGAAGGTCGTCGTCGTGTCTGCGGCCTCCGGGGTGACCAACGCCCTGAAGGACTTCGTGTCCAAGCCGCGGCAGGAGAGGGAGATCGACGACTTCCTGCTCGCGCTCAGGATGAGGCACATCGAGATGCTCCCGAGGACCGAGGGCGACGCCAGGATGGAGTCCCTCAACATGATCGAGGAGAAGATCACGAAGCTGGAGAGGCTCCTCTACGGGGTCACGTACACCGAGGAGCTCACCCCGAGGACGAAGGACCTCATACTCAGCTTCGGCGAGAGGCTCTCCGCGGTCGTGCTCGCGTCCAGGCTCTCGAGCGACGGCGCGGACGCCGTCCCGATGGAGACGGACGCGCTTGGGTTCATCACAAGCGAGCAGCACGGGAACGCGGTCGCACTGCTCGACCTGTGCGAGATCAACATGGGCCCGACCCTCAGGAGCGCGGTGGACAAGGGCATACTCCCGGTCGTCACGGGCTTCTTCGGGATCACCCAGGACGGGCACGTGACCACGGTCGGCCGCAGCGGGACCGACTACACGGCCGCCGTGCTCGCCTACTCCACGAACGCCAAGCCCATCGAGATCTGGAAGGAGGTGGACGGGTTCATGAGCGCCGACCCGAAGCTCGTCAAGGACGCGTTCATGATCGACAGGCTCTCCTACGAGGAGGCCGCGGAGCTCGCATACTTCGGCGCCCAGGTCCTCCACGCGAGGGCGGTCCAGCCCGCCAGGCTCAAGGGGATAGAGATCACGATCAAGAACCTCTACACCCCGGAGTCGCCCGGCACGACCATAGGCAACGGGAAGATGACGCGCAAGGACGTCATCAAGAGCGTGTCCTACGTACCGAAGATCGCCACGCTCAAGGTGTACGACACGGGCGCCGGCTACAAGTCCGGCTTCCTCGCGGACATCACCAACTGCCTCTCCGAGGAGGAGGTCAACATCTTCTCCGCCACGACCTCCCAGACGTGCGTCGCCGTGCTCATAGACGAGCAGCAGATACCCCAGGCGAAGAGGGCCATCAAGGGGGTAATAGGCGGCGTCGGCGAGAGCTTCGAGATCAAGCCCGGGGTCGCGCTGGTGTGCACCGTGGGGGAGGGCCTCGGGTACACCGAGGGCGTCGCGGCGAGGGTGTTCAAGGCGGTCGCGGAGAGCAAGGTCAACGTGGAGCTCATATCAGCGGGCGCCTCGACCGTCGCCTACCACTTCACCGTGGACCACAAGGACCTCAAGAAGACCATCACGGCCATACACAGGGAGTTCTTCGGCCCGCCCAGCGGGAAGGGCGGGGAGTGAGGCTCACATCATCCTGACGAACGTGGAGTTGAAGGCCGAGTTCTGGCCGTACCTCTGGACGTAGTCGGTCGTGAGGAAGTTCGCGCTCGCGCCCCCGCTCAGCTTCGGCCACAGGGCGGAGTAGGCCACGAGCACGCCGCGCGGGACCGTGTCCGACAGCTCGCACTTCACCTCCCAATCGCCCAGCTCGTTGGACAGCGTCACCATCGAGCCGTCCTCGACCCCTTCGGCCTTCGCGTCCTTCGGGTTCACGTGGACCACGGGCTTGATGTCCTGCCACCTCTGGTGGTACTGGGACCTGATCAGGAACTTGTGGACCGGCGTGAGGAGCATGTAGGGCAGATTGCTGGTGACCTGGACGTGCGACGGGAGCCCGCCCAGACCCTCCGCCTCGGCCGCCGCCGAGTACAGCTCTATCTTCTTCGACGGGGTGGGATAGGCCCTCCTGTCCGGCACCTTCAGCCTGAGGAAGCCCTTCTTGGTGATGTCCTCGAACCTGCCCTCGACGGACTTGTTCTTGGAGACCAGGTTCTTCGCGACCTTCTCGTCCTCCTCGAACAGCTCCTTCTGGGTCAGCCGCATCGCCGAGGCGAGGGCCCTGAAGGTGTCGCTGTTGCTCCTCGCGTCGCCGATGGGCTCGATGGCCTTCTCGTTCACGGAGAGGCAGCTGTGGAAGTACGAGGTGTTGATGTCGTAGTGCTCGAAGAAGCTCGTGGCGGGGAGGACGATGTCGGCGTAGTCCGCGGTGTCCGTCTGGAACAGGTCGTGGACCACCGTGTACATGTCCTCCCTCGAGAACCCCTTGCGCACGAGGGTCTGGTTGGGCAGGGTCGCGAGCGGGTTGGAGTTGTACACGAACATCATCTTGACCTTGCCGGACTGGAGGGTGCGCCCGATGTCCACCATGTTGTACAGGGTCTGCTTCCTGGTCCGGAGGGACGTGCCCTCCAGGTAGTCCATGTCGAAGTCGCCCAGGTCCGTGGAGTAGAAGAAGCCCCTGTTCTCCCCTATGAGCGCGGGGAGAGTGCCGATGGCCCTGACCATCTCGCCCCCGTTCCTCTGCCTCTGCATCCCGTAGCCGATCATGATGCAGTTCGGCCTGAGGGAGACATAGTCGCCGATGAAGTCCTCGATCTGCCGGGTGGTCAGGCCGGTGAGCTTCGATATGGTGGTCATGTCGAACTTGCCGGCGACCCCTGCGAGCCTGTCGAGACCTGTGGCGTTTCGGTCCAGGAAGATCTCGTTGCACAGCCTGTTCTGGATGAGGTGGTTCATTATTCCGAGCGCGAGCGCGGAGTCCGTCGCCGGCTTGATCTGTAGGTGTATCCCTATCTCGGCCGTAGGCGTCCGCACCGGGTCTATGACATAGATTTTCGCGCCCCTCTTGGCGGCGCGCTTCAGCATCTCGAACCCGTGGGGGCTGCTCCACGCGACGTTCATGCCCCACACGACGATGAGCCTGCACTTCTCGATCTCCTCCGGCAGCATCCCGAGGTTCGACCCCCACACTATCTGCAGGGCCTTGTCGCCGGCCCGTGAGCATATCGTGTGCGAGACCCTGGATGCGCCTATGGCGTTGAAGAACCTGCTCGGGAAGTACCTCTGGACGAGGCCCATAGTGCCCGCGTAGTCGAACTGGAGTATGGACTCGGGTCCGTGCCCCTCGGAGGTCTCCTTGACCTTCAAAGCGACCTCCTTCAGGGCGTCGTTCCAGGTGATCTTCTCGAACTCGCCCGAGCCCTTCTCGCCCACCCTCCTCATCGGATGAAGGAGCCTCTGCTTTGAGTACACGTACGGCGACAGGTTCCGGCCCTTCGGGCACAGCATGTCCCCGGTGAACGGGTGCTTGCTGTTCGGCTCAGCCCCGTGCAGGCGGCCGTCCTTGACCCTGGTCACCATAGAACAGGTGTCGTAGCAGTCCCTCGGACAGGTGTTGAAGACGTACAGAGAAGCCCCTCCGGCAGTCCGTGATGCTGGCTGCAGTCGCGGGAGTAATACAATCTACGAGCATTTAAGCGTGGCCCTGTGGGCCCCTCAGCCTGAGAAGGATGCAGAGCACATGCTCCCGTCGGTTGGCTCATAGACGAGGACGACCGTGTAATCGGTGGTCGCACTGAAGGAGGGCGATGAGGTCAGGACGAAGTAGTCCCCCCCGTTCAGGTAACCGTTCCCCGCGATGTCCGTGACCGTGAGGGACACCTCCAGGGTGCCAAGCGTCTCAGACGCGTAGTTCTCCACCATCACCCCCACCCCCGTCAAGTCCTCGGAGGCTACATGCCATGACACCCCACCATTGCCGTCGTTGACCACGAAGGTGACATCGGACCATCGTACCTCATCTGCTGTGACGGCCATGAACGAGAACTTCACACCGTCGAGGACCCGCGTACTGTACACGGTCGTCAACGGGGTCGTCACTTCTCCCCCCGAGAAGCCCAGGACCATGACGTACAAAGCCGCCGCCAGGCCCACACTGAGGAGGATGGAGACTATGCCCAGTATGAGGCAAATCTTCCCGACGCGCTTGTACTCGGGGTCGTCCTTGGCCATGAACACGATGCCTATGATCACCCCGGCGATCCAGACGAAGATCGAGGCGAGGTAGAGCAGGACCTTCATCCCGGTGCTCAAAGACGCCGCGGCGGGGGCCGCGGGCGCTGCCCTGAAGTCGTGGCCGCAGTACGGACATACGTTCGCGCCGAAGTCGATCGACCGGCCGCACGACACGCAGTACCTCACGCTCGCGCTCATGTCGCCGCCGCACGACGCGCAAACGCTCGCCCCTTGATGGTTCTCGACGCCACACTTCGGACACTTCGCCACTCCAGCACCCCCCTCCATGCTCACCAGCCCAGGACCATCACGTACAGGATAGCCGCCAGCACGGTCGGCATCATGAAGAGGCACACCGCTCCGAGCACGAGGCATATCGTGCCCGCGGACTTGTGCTCCTCGTCGGTCCTCCCGAGGTACATCGCACCGACCGCTATCCCGAATATTGGTATGAGGAGCGAGCAGGCGTAGAGCAGGACCTTCTTCCAGGCGGGGATCGGGTCGTGGTGTACGGCGAACTCGGCCGCCTCGCCCTGCGACCAGAGACAGTATGGGCATGACGATGCCTCCCACCCGATGCCCCTGCCGCACGAAGGGCATATCCTGGTCCGATTGTGCACCGAGTTGGAGCCCGAGAGCCCCTCACCAGCCAAGGCGCTTACGTTGCCCGTGGAACTGGACACCTTCGCCACTTCTCCGAGGACGTCCGAGCGCTCACGAGGGTAAAAAACCTATCTAAGGTAGGCCGCCGGGCCCGCCTCGGGGGACCCTCTCGCCGATGACCCTGTAGTCCCCCCAGTACAGGAGGGCGTCCGCCTTGTCGTACGACTCCTCCCTGCGCGCGGCCACGACCTCCCCTATGAACCACACGTGGTCGCCCGTCTCGACCTCGTTGACCTTGACGCACTCGAGGTTCACCGGGCACTCCGCGACGAGGGGCGAGGATATCCTGCTGGCCTTCTCCCTGGTCAGCCCCGCCGCCTGGAACTTGTCCACGCGCCTGCCGGACTTAGACCCGCAGGCCTCGACCGCCTTGAGCTGCGCCTTCGTGGGGACGTTGATTGCGAAGTCCTTGCCCTTCTGGAGCAGGCCGTAGCTGAACCTCTTCGGCGCCACGCCGATGCCCACGAGCGGCGGCTTGAACGAGAACACGTGGCACAGCGCGAGGGTTATGATGTTGTCCTTCTCCCCGCCGACGCTGCATAGGACGACCGGGAAGCCCGAGAACGCGTCTGTGCCGTCTTCGGCGGAGATGTCCTTCTTCACGGAGTGTCACCCCTGCGGAGGCCGCCCAGGCGGGCTCCGGCCTCATTCGCCCAGGAGCTTCTTGTAGTCCTCGGCCGACATGAGCTCCGACAGGTCGTCGGGGTTGCTCATCTCGACCGCGGCGATCCAGCCCTGGCCGTACGGATCCTTGTTCAGGAGCTCCGGGGAGTCGACCAGCTTGTCGTTCTTCTCCTTGACGGCCCCGCTCACGGGCGAGAACACCTCGGAGACCGTCTTGACGGACTCCACGTTGCCGAGGACGGTGGCCTTGGCCACTTCCTTCCCGACGCTCGGCAGTTCAACGAACACTATCTCGGTCAGTTCGGCCTGAGCGTGGTCGGTGATGCCCACGCGTGCGAGGTTACCCTCGACCTTCACCCACTCATGGTCCTTCGTGTACTTGAGGTCCGGCAAGACGACAGACATGACTGGCCTCCTGTTACTCTCCGCTCTGATTAGCATATCGCGATTTATAACTTCGCCATTGACCCGCCGCCGCGTCCGGCCAGGCATGTTATCGGAAGGGTTATCTACGCTAAGTCCGTTGATGCGCCAGGGAGAGGTTTCTCATGAGGACGGAATCGGTCAAGTTCTTGGAAGAGCTCACGAACTGCTTCGGCCCATCTGGGTTCGAGAAGGTCCCTGCGAGGATCGTGAAGGAGTACGTGTCGAGGTACAGCGACTCGACGAGCACCGACAAGCTCGGCTCGTTCCTGTTCACCAAGAGGGGCAGCGCGGACAAGCCCGTGATACTCATGCCCGGGCACATCGACGAGGTCGGGTTCATCGTGTCGTCGGTGAACAAGAACGGCTTCCTGACGTTCCACCCGCTGGGCGGGTGGTTCGACCAGGTGCTGCTGGGGCAGAGGGTCAAGGTCAGGACCGTGAAGGGGATAGTGCCAGGCATAATCGCGGCCAAACCCCCGCACCTGCTCCCCCCTGAGGAGCGGACCAAGGTCGTCACCAAGGACAAGATGTTCATCGACATAGGCGCCTCCAACGAGGACGAGGCCAAGGAGATGGGCGTCAGGATAGGCAACCCGATCATCCCCGACTCGTGCTTCTCGACGATGCAGAAGAGGGTCTTCAAGGATGGCAAGAGGAAGGGCACGGACACGATCGCCGTCGGGAAGGCCTTCGACGACAGGATCGGGACGTTCATCGCCGCCGAGGTCGTGAGGATACTGAAGGAGGAGAAGATCAAGCACCCGAACACGGTCGTAGGCGCGGCGACGACACAGGAGGAGGTGGGACTGAGGGGCGCGAGGACCACGGCCCACGTCGTCAACCCGGACGTCTGCCTCACGCTCGAGGTCGACATCGCGGGGGACGTGCCCGGCATCGAGGCCAGCGAGGCGCCGACGAAGATGGGGTACGGCCCGTCCATCACCACCTACGACTCGTCGATGATACCCAACCAGGAGCTGCTCGAGTTCGTCCTAGACGTGGCGAAGAAGTCGAAGATACCCTACCAGCTCTCGCAGATCGCCAGGGGCGGGACGGACGCGGGCATCATACACATCTCCAACGCAGGGTGCCCGAGCCTGGTGGTCGGGATACCCACGAGGCACATACACGCCCACGCGGGCCTGCTCAGCATGACCGACACAGAGAACGCGATCAAGCTCCTGGTCGAGGTCGTCAAGAGGCTCGACAAGAAGACCGCGGACAGCTTCACGGCCATCTGAGGCGCAGGGGTGCACCGAGCGATGGACGGAGCCCTCGACCCCGCCCTCCGCAAGGAGCTCGGGGAGGCCAAGGCGGCGCTGGCCCGGCACGGGATAGTCATAATGAGGGGCGTGGAGAACGAGCTCGAGCCGGCCGTCATGGTCGCCGTCAGGGACTCCCTCGCGTCCTCTCCAGGAAAGCTCAGGGCCATGAGCGACGACGACCTCGACGCGTTCATGGGGAGGGTGAGGAAGGCCGCGACCAAGTCCGCCAAGGACCTCTCGGAGCTGCACACGCACCTCCTGGCGAAGCTCGGCACCGAGTACATAGGCGACCTCGTCAAGGAGCTCGACGGCGTAGACCAGCTGTTCAGGTGGGAGAGGGTCGCCAAGGCGGCGGCGCCTGTGGACGTCCTCCTAGAGGAGAAGGGGTTCAGGCCGGTCTCCATGTCCGGGCCGCGCGACGTCTCCGACTCGTTCGCGGTGGAGCTCGAGGAGAAGTGGCCCGCCGCCTTCAAGCGGTTCAAGGGCCTCGCCGAGGAGGCGTCGAAGAGGCTGGGGGAGGAGGCGACCGCCCCCAAGGGCGCGGGCAAAGGGCCCAAGAAGAAGGCCAGGAAGAGGTGACGGGATGGCTGTGCTCTCCGACGGCGACATATTGGCCAGGCTCGAGTCCGGCTCCCTCAGGATCGGCGCCTTCACCGAGGAGAACCTGACCCCCAACGGCTACGACGTCACGGCATGCGAGGTCTGGGTCCCCTCCTCGGACTCCAGGACGAAGGAGGGGGTCGCGCGCGTGCCCGGGGGCGCATGGTTCACCGTCGGCACCTCGGAGTACCTCGAACTGCCCCCCGACCTGGTGGGCGAGATATGGATCAGGACGAGCTGGGTGAGGAAAGGGATACTGTCCTCTTTCGGGAGAATCGATGCCGGTTTCCACGGAAACCTCACCTTTTCCGCAATCAACGCTTCTCAGTCGCCCGTGGACATAGCGATAGGCGACCGGTTCGCGCAGGTCGTGTTCGAGGAGCTGTCGTCCCGGCCCCTGAAGACCTACAGCGAGAGGTCGGGGAACTACCACGGGCAGAGGGGGATCACCCTCGAACCTGTGCGTCAGAGGAAGGACAGGTCGAACGCGTAGAAGCTCATCGTCGGGCTGTAGCTCTTGACCTTGCGGCGGCCGAGCTCCTTCATGACCCGGCCCCTCCTCACGGCCTCGTCGGCGATCATCCCGAACCTCGCGTCCAGCTCCGAGTCCTCCATGATCTCGTAGAAGTGGACGACGCCCCCCGGCCTGAGGGCGCCTATGGCCTCGGGCAGAAAGTCCCTCGCGTTGTGGGGGAGGTTCATGATTATCCTGTCCGCCGGGCCGAGCTTCGGGACCTCCTCCCTGGCGTCGCCGAGCACGGGTATCACCGTCGTCACCTTGTTGAGGGCTATGTTCTCACGCATGTACCTGATGGCCTCCGGGTTCGTGTCCACGGCGTACACGGCCTTGGGCTGCCTCGTCCTTGCGATCATTATGGAGAAGGGGCCTATGCCGGCGAACATGTCGACCACGACCTCGCCCGGCTGGACCTGCCTCGCGACCGTGTCGCGCTCGGTCGCCAGCCTCGGGGAGAAGAACACGTTCCTGACGTCCATCTTGAAGACCAGGCCGTACTCCCTGTGGGTCGTCTCGGTCGTGTCGTCGCCTGCGACCACCCTGAGGTCGCGGGTCCTGTACTCCTCCTTCACGCCCGAGTCCACGCATACCGTCCTCACCGCGCTCTGGACGGTCATTATGGCCTTGCCGATCTGCCCAGCGTAGGGGAGGACCTCCTCGCTCATCTTGACGAGGGCGACAGAGCCCAGGACGTCGTAGGACGACGGCAGCTTGGACCTCAGGCCGTCGGGCACGTCCACCAGTAGCCTGTAGTCCTTCACCTGCTCCTGGAGTTCGTCGAAGGACATCGTCTCAATCGGGTAGCACAGGTCCACCCTCTGCGTGATCGGGAGGTAGACGCTCTTCGCGTCCGACCTGACCTGGAGCCCCTTCCTGAGGATGCCCTTCTCGAGCAGCCTCTTCCGGACGGGCTCGGCCTTCTTCTTCGGGACCACCACACAGAGAGAGTCCATCGGGGCCTAATCGCAGTCCTCGATAGATAACCCAATCGGACGGCAGCGCTGTCGCTGGGGGCGACGATGGATGTTGCCCACGAGGGCCCGGGTGTCACTCCCAGTCGTCCTTCCGGAGCGGCAGCCCCAGGTCGGACATCTTCCTCTTGTAGTCCCTCACGACCCTGAGGTACTCCTTGCACGGGCGCCTGCGCTCCGGGTCCCAGACTTCGTAGAGCGTCTTGCCCAGCGGCGGGTCCGCGAGCCTCTTCTCGTAGGACTGCACCAGCTTGAGCACCATCTGGTTGGCGTCGGCGAGGCCCATCCCCGCGACCGCGTGCCCAACCTCCGCGGATATCCTGGGCTCCACGGGCGTGGTCCTGTCCTCCTCCTTGTTCGACGCGACGCCTAGCGACTCTATGTGCATCCCGGCCGTGACGGCCGCCGTGACGGAGGCGGTCGTCTCGTAGAGGCACATCGGCGTGCTCGGCCCCGCGGAGGTGTAGTTGAGGTTCACGGTCAGCAGGTGGGTGTTCCTAGACACCGCCTGGCCCGTGACGCTGATCAGCCACAACAGCTCCCTGCAGCTGCTCGACACGTACCTCAGGTGCAGCGGGAACGGGAGAAGCCAGCTCGACTGGTAGGTCAGGACGCCCATCATGTGGTGGGCCACGTTGGAGACGGTGGTCCCCTCCGGCCCGCCCGCGTACCCGCCCATCATCGGGCCGAAGCACATGCCTATGGCGCCGCCAAGCCCCAGGGCCACCGTGACCTTGTTCAGCCTGGCGAAGTCGACCTTCATGGGGTCCATGCAGCAGATCATGTACCCGTCCGACTGGCGGAGGCCGTACCTGGGGTGGAGCGCCCCGGCGAGAGCGATGTCAGACTCCGCCGTGGAGAGCGTGTTCATGACGGGGATGCCCCGCCGGCCGACCCGGTTGCACGCCTCCCTGAACAGCACGGCGTTCCTCTGCGCCCCCAGGACCTCCAGGGGGGACGCGGGCCGTATCCTCATCCCCCCGACCCTGGTGAGGGCGGGGGTGGTGATGGCGTTCGTCTCCGGGATCTCGGCGTAGCCCTCGACGAGGGTGAGGAAGGACCTGTCGCTGGAGCAGGCGCCGCCGCCCGCGCCGAGCAGGCACCAGGGCGGGGACTTGTCCCCCACGGACCGGGTCTTCATCAGCTTCCGGTCCATGCCCTCGCCGAACCACAGCTCGTTCGGGGCGAACTTGAGGGCGTTGCGCACCTCCGCCTCCGTGTACGATATCACCCTGTTAGTGTTCGTGCAGTAAGCGCCCACGTCCACGACCAGGTCGAAGGCGGCCTTGAACACGTCGTCCGCGAGCGACGGGTCGTCTGGGATGGGCGTCGATGGGTCGAACTTGATGTCGTACTCCTTCACCTTCTCCTGGACCTTGCTGGCGAAGAGCCTCAGCTGGTAGTCGGACTCGCTCATCGGCTTGCCCTCGAGGGCCTTCTGCATGACATCCAGTATCTGGACCATGTGTGTCACCGCCCCTTGGCGAACTTGTTGGCGAGCTTCACCGCGGAGACCGCGTCCTTGCCCCAGCCGTCCGCCCCTATCTCCTTCGCCCAGTCCTGCGTGGTCGGGCCGCCCCCGACGAGGAACGCGCGCTTCCGCCTCTCCCCCGAGGCGCTCAGGTAGTCGACGATGTCCTTCTGAGAGCCTATCGTGCTGGACATCAGCGCCGACGCGCCTATGACTTTGGCGTTCCTCGACTTCGCCTCGTCCACGAACACGGAGGTCTTGACGTTCACGCCGAGGTCCACGACGCTGAACCCTCCTGCCATCAGCAGGCTCGCGACGATGTTCTTGCCGATCTCGTGCACGTCCCCCTGGACCGTGCCTATGACGACGGTCGCCTTGGAGGTCTTCTGCCCCTTCGGCACGAGTGGCAGGAGCAGGTCGAGCGCCGACTTCATAGCGTCGCCCGCGAGCATGAGTTCGGGGAGGTAGAGCTCCATCCTCTCGAACTTCTCACCGACCTGCTCGATGGCAGGCACCAGACCCTTCTCAATGGCCTGCAAAGGGTCCACCTTGGCCTGGATGGCCGCCTTCGCAGCAGACACAGCGGCTGCGGAATCGCACTTCAGTATCGAGTCCTGCAACTGCTTCAGCACCTTGTCAGCGCTCACAGATATCTCCCTCCTTGAGACGAATGGCCGCTCCCCACGGGCGGCGAACAGTCCCCGGAGGGGCAATGGTCTAGGCATTTAAGACGCTATTCAGGAACGCTTAAGATGCTTTGCCATGGGGCAGGGCGGGAAACTCAGAAAAGTAAATCAACGATGGAGGGATTCGATAGGCCGTGACCGCCGAGGAGGGGGAGCGCGGGAGCCTGGTTTTCGTCGGGCTCGGACTGGACGACGAGCGGGGGATGACCCTGAGGGGCCTCCAGGAGGCGAAGGCCGCCGACCTCGTCTTCGCCGAGTTCTACACCTCCGCGCTCCGGCAGGGGTCGATCGAGCGCCTCGAGGCCGTGCTCGGCAAGCCCATCAAGGTGCTGGGCAGGCGGGACGTCGAGGACGCACAGGTGATCCTGGACGCCTGCAGGGGGAACAAGGTCGTGCTCCTGGTGGCAGGGGACCCGATGGCCGCGACCACGCACGTGGACCTCAGGATCCGGGCGCACTCCGCAGGGGCCAGCACGTCCGTCATCCACGGCCCGTCCGTGTTCACGTCCGCCGCCGGGCTGCTTGGGCTCCAGCACTACAAGTTCGGCAGGACGACCACGCTGCCCTTCCCCCAGGAGGGGTACTCTCCCACTAGCCCGTACGACGTCGTGTGCGAGAACGTGTCCAGGCGCCTGCATACTCTCGTCCTCCTGGACATAGACGCCGAGAACTCCCGATACATGACCGCGAACGAGGGGCTGCGCCTCCTCATGGAGATGGAGAAGAGGGTCGGCCGCGGGGTCCTCACCGGCGACACCGTGGTGGCAGTCGTCGCGAGGGCCGGTTCCGACGACGCGGTCGTGAGGGCCGGCCCGCTGTCCAAGCTCGTCGACACGGAGTTCGGGCCACCGCTGCACTCCATCGTGGTCCCAGGCAAGCTGCACTTCATGGAGGAAGAGGCCCTGAAGACGTTCGCAGGGCTCTGACGGCCTGGGCCGCGCCCTGCGGCTAGCCCCGCCCTTCAGACATGGGGAGCACCTCGACCGCGACCTCGTTCCTCCGGAGGAACCCTGGGACGAACGGGGGGTTGTACCTCATCAGGAACGGCTCTCCCCTCGGGGCGAGCCCGGACCGCTTGACGGCCGCGAGCAGCGAGGAGTAACGTTCGGCGACCGACCGCTCGCCCGTGCGGCCGCGGAACCTGATGACCGCGAGCTCCCGGCCCGGGAGGACCTCGATCTCAACCCTGGAATCGACCGGTTCCGGCACTCCGTGAGGGGGATAGGACGACGGGAGCACGAATGAGAACGACCGGGGACGGGAGACGACCGGCACCGTCATCGGGATCCGCTCGGTCCCTTGCGTCCCGGACACCACCGGGGCCGTCATCGGGACCTTCTCCCTTCGCCTGTTGCCCCCCGAGATGTAATCCAAGAGGACCCTGAAGGCGTCGTCGTCGCTCATTCCCCTGACAGTGGCCAGCTGCATGAGCGGGTACCGCCTGATCTCCAGCACGCCCTCCGACCGGAGGACCTCATAAGCCGTAGATTCCACCATCGGCCGCGCTATTGTCGGTCCGCACGGATTAAGCGTTCGACGTATGAGACTGGTGCGACACGCCCCCTAGCAGCGGGTCGGTCCTCGAGGGGGGCCTTGTCAGGGGGCCGCCATGGTCACCACAGCCGACCCGCCTATCAGGTCCGAGCAGTCGTAAGCGGGGTAGTCCTTCCACGCCTCGAGGTGCCCCGAGACGATGCCTGTCGCCCAGGCCTCCAGCGTCAAGGCGCCCGCGTCCTCCGGGACTGTGAAGGTGAACTCCGCCCCGACACCGCTGGCGCAAGGTTCATGACGCCGCACTCGATGCCCGTCACAGTGATCCCGATGGAAATCTTGGATGCGATCAAGAGCAGGAGGTCTGTGAGGAACTACTCGGACCGCACGGTCCCCGAGGAAGTGTTGACGAGGATCCTCGAGGCGGGGAGGATAGCGCCGTCCGCCAACAACCGCCAGCCTTGGCACTTCGTGGTGGTCCAAGACCCCGAGAGGAGGAAGGCCCTCGCCGACGGCAGGTGGGCGGGCTTCCTCAAGGAGTGCCCCGTCGTCATAGCCGGTTGCGGGGACAAGAAGAGGTCGCCCGAGTGGTACGCGGTCGATGTGACAATCGCCCTGCAGAACATGGTCACCCAGGCGACCGCAGAGGGAATCGGCACTTGCTGGATAGGCAGCTTCGACGAGGCGACGGTCAAGAAGGCCTTGGACGTGCCGGAGCACTTCTCCGTCGTCGCGATGCTCGCCGTCGGCTACGCCTCGGAAAAGCCCAAGGCGGAGCGCAAGGCGAGGCCGATGGGTGAGGTCATCAGCAGGGACCGGTTCGGCCCAGGCTGAGAGAGGAGCTCAGTCGCACTGTGGAATGAAAATTGGAGTGACCCTCGGCGGCTTTCGCCGCCCGGATTCCCACAGAACCTCATTGCACGACCAGATAAAAGCCGGTTGTGGTGCATTGTTGAAACTGTCCGCGGCCCCGCAACGTGGGCGAGGAGCGGACGTGCAGCGGTTCGGAGCTACATTCATATCCCTCCTCGACGTGGTAGTTAACACCGTTATATACGGGAGGTGACGGACATGGAGAGACTCACGAAGGAACAGTACGTGTGGGTGGCCGCCAGATTAGCGCTCGGATGGACTTTCCTCTGGGCGTTCCTGGACAAGGCCTTCGGGCTTGGCTATGCGACCCAGACGGAGGACGCCTGGGTCAACGGCGGCTCCCCCACGACCGGGTTCTTGACCTATGCCACGAACGGGCCGCTGAGCGGACTCTACGAGGGGCTGGCGGGGAACGCCGCGGTCGACGCGGTGTTCATGGCCGCGCTCCTGCTGCTGGGGGCCGCCCTCATACTGGGCGTCGCAAACAGGGTTGCGGGATACGGGGGTGCGCTGCTGATGCTCCTGATGTGGGCGTCCAGGCTGCCCCCCGAGAACAACCCGGTGATAGACGACCACATAGTCTACCTGATAGTGCTGCTCGGGATCTCGGTCGTCCTGCCGGGCAGGTGGCTCGGGCTGGGCAAGTGGTGGTCTGAACAGCCGCTGGTCAAGCGCTTCCCGATACTGCAGTGACCGGGCGAGACCTCTTCCCGTTCCATCAGAGGCCGCGCCTCAGGCCTTGCGGCACAGCACCAGGCTCAACCTTATGCGGTCCCCGAGGGTGGGGTCTGCGTATGAGCCGAAGACGATGGACGCGGAGGGCACCCGGGCGCCGACCGACGACACGATGCCGTCCATCTCCCTGTCCCAGGGGTCCGACGACGAGTAGACGGCCACCGCGCACCGCACCTGCGACGTGTCGAAGCCGAACCACGGGGAGCTGAAGGCCTCCGACACGCACCTCTCGACGCGGCCGTCCCCGCGGCCGATGCCGAGGCCGAAGCTGCCTGCGCTCGCGTCCCCTATCGCCCTCCTGAGCCGAGGGACCCCCTCCTTCGGCACGGCGGCGCAGATGTCGATGACCGGACGGACCATTATCCCGTTCATGAGCTGGAACGCACGGGACATCGGCATGTGGGGGGCCAAGGTCGATAGCTGGTCGTTCCCGAAATCGATGCAGAGGGTCGCGGTGCCCCTGAGCTCGCTGAGAATCCTCGCGGCGAAGTCCCTCCTGCGGGCGCTCTCCGCCGAGAACGGGGTGGCCACGAGCACCACGTCCAGGGCGTTCCTCGCCTGGGCGACCTCCGAGAAGACCATGGCCCCCAGGGAGCCGCTCACCCCGCCGAGCCCGCACATGAGGAAGGCGATGTCCGTGTTGTTGAACACGTCGACTATCTCGTGCCCCGCGACGGACGGGAGGTGCTTCACGACCTCCTTGTCGGACGAGTAGATGCCCACCAGCCGGTCCTGCCCTATGAGGACCCTCCTGTCGCTGGACACCCTCTCCAGGTCGGAACTCGATGTGGACACCGCGACCTTGGGGAACGGGACGCCCTCTATCATGTTGCACCCGGCGCTCCCCAGGCCGAAGACCTTGGCCCGCACCGACTGGACATCATCGGGAGGGGAGAACCTCAGGACCTCGGGCATCGGTGCCGACTATTACCGTCCCCGAATTTAACCTTTCATGGTACGGCGATTCTCCACGGGCCATCCATCAGCCTTTAAGTAATCGAAGTCGTATCAGCGGTCCAGCGGCAGTCAGATGCTGCTCCGGGGGGCGTCGCGGAGGCGTTCGGCGGCTGCCGCGCCGCATCGATGGACCGCCCTGTGCGGCCGGTGATTGGACCATGGCAGACCTGCAGACCGATTTCGTAATGAGCATGGCTTTGGTCATAGCGGTGGCTGCCATCATCATCCTCCTCTTCCACAGGCTGCGCCAGCCCCTGGTCCTGGGCTACCTCGTCGCAGGCATCCTCGTCGGGCCCTTCGTCGTCGGCTCGCGCGACTATGTGGAGCTCCTCGCGAGGCTCGGGATCATACTCCTCACGTTCTCCATCGGCCTCGAGTTCAACCTCAAGAAGCTGCGGGCGATCGGCGCGACTGTGATCGTGGCGGCAACGATAGAGATACTCCTGATGATCGGGTTCGGTTTCCAGCTCGGCCTCGGGCTGGGCTGGACGGCCCTCGAGGCGACCCTGCTCGGGGCGGTCCTCTCGGTCGGGTCCACGCTGATAATCGTGAGGGCGCTCCGGGAGTACGGTGGCCTCGACAACGACCGGGCCAAACTCGTCGTCGGGCTCCTCATCGTGGAGGACTTCGCCGCCGTCCTCATCCTCGCTGCGGTCTCCGGCCTGGTCTCCTCCGGCGGCGTGAACCCGGAGCAGCTGGGCCTCCTGCTGGTCAAGATGGGGCTCTTCGTCTCCGCCGCGCTCGTGTTCGGACTGGCGGTCGTGCCCAGGCTCGTCGACTACGTCGGCAGGCAGCGCTCCGGGGAGCTCCTCGTCGTCACGGTCCTGGGCCTCTGCTTCGCCATGTCGGCATTCGCGATCCTGATAGGTTTCTCCGAGGCCATCGGCGCGTTCGTCATGGGCGTCCTGGTCTCCGAGTCGAAGTTCATATCGGACGTCGTCAGGAAGGTCGAGCCCGTGAGGGACGTCTTCGGGGCCATCTTCTTCATCGCGATAGGGATGCTCGTCGACCTCAGCCTGTTCACCGACATCTCGCACTTCATCATACCGGTGGTCGTGGTCCTGGTGGTTTTCGTGCTGGCCAAGATGTTCTCATGCACCCTGTCCACGTTCGCCGCCGGGTTCGGCGCGAGGAACGCCCTGGGTGCAGGCCTCGGGATGATCGCCATAGGCGAGTTCTCGCTGATGATAGCGTCGGTGGCGGCCGGCAACGAGAGCATCAGGCCCGAGATATACCCCATAATCGTCGTCGTGACGACCGCGACCGCGCTGGTGGTCTCGTACAGCATCAAGTCCACGGACCGGGTCATCGACTCCGTCGCCTCGAGGACGCCCAGGCCGATGCTGCTCTTGGCGTCCTACCTGAACCTCGTGATGAGGAACCTGCGCAGGAGGTCCGGGTCGTCTCGTCCCATATCGAACGAGATGAGGAACAACATATCCAGCCTCTTCGTCAACCTGGTGGTCGTGATATCCGTGATAGTCGCCCTCGGGAGCGTGTTCCCCAGGGCGGGCGAGTACGCGGACCTCGTAGGCGGCAGCGAGGACATGTTGATACTGCTAGTCGTCACCGTCGCCCTGGTCCTGATCGTCCCCGCGATGTACAACGTATGGTCGAGGACGATCAGGTTCGTCGAGGTCTCGACCAGCGAGGCGATGCTCACCACGAAGTCCGGGGAGACCGTGGGGTACCACGCGACATCCAAGGCGCTCAAGTGGGCCATCCTCGGCCTCTACGTGGCCGTGGGCTTCGTCATAGTCTCCCCGATGCTGCACTCGGTGCTGCAGGAGAATGTGCTGTACATCGCGATCGCCGTGGCGGTGGTCTTCCTCGTCGTGGTCGCCCTCTGGAACTCGGTCCAGACCATCAACAGCAAGATGTGCGAGGTGTTCGAGCACAGGGAGCTGGCGGAGGACAGCGGCTCGTCCAAGGAGCTGGCGGAGATCAGCGAGATCATCTCGGCGATGGAGCGTGAGCGGACTTGAGGGTGCTCCACGTCTCCGACACCCACCTCGGGTACAGCGCCTTCTCCCGGCTCGACCCCGTCGAGGGCATCAACCAGCGGGAGTCCGACTTCTACGACGCCTTCAGGCAGGCGGTGGACCTGGCCGTCAACCTCAGGCCGGACGTGCTCATCCACGCAGGGGACCTGTTCGACACCGTCAGGCCGCAGAACAGGGCCATTGACTTCGCCCTCAGGCAGATCATCCGGCTCTCGGAGGCGGGGATAGAGACCGTGCTGATATCCGGGAACCACTCGACGCCCCGGATCAGGGAGACCGGCTCCATATTCAGGATATTCGAGCACCTCCCCCACATACACTCGGTGCACGAGCCAGGGGTCGCGAAGGTGGTCGTCGGTGACCTGACGGTCCACGCCGTCCCGCACTCCGTGACCCCGCCGCTGCACGAGGTCGTGCAGGACGCGGTGCCGTCGAAGGCCACCAGGTTCAACCTGCTCGTGCTGCACGCGGGCATCCTCGGCTCGAAGACCTACAAGATGGACGAGTTCAGCGAGCAGGAGGTGCCCATGTCCGCCGTCTCGGAGGCCTTCGACTACGTCGCACTCGGGCACTACCACGAGTTCTCGGAGGTCCGGCCCCGCGTGTTCTACTCCGGCTCCACCGAGAGGCTCGGGTTCGGGGAGGTGGGCCAGACCAAGGGGGTGGTCGAGGCGGACCTCGTGACGGGCAAGGCGAAGCTGCACGAGCTGAGGACCAGGGGCATGGTGGACATCGAGCCCATCGACGCGTCGAAGCTCTCCTCCTCCGAGATACTGGAGGAGGCGCGGCGCAGGCTCAGCTCCGCCGACATAGACGACCTGATCGTGAGGCTCGTGGTGAAGGACGTCCGCAAGGACGCGTACAGCACCCTCGAGGTCCCGGCCATCAAGCGCCTCGGCTCGCGGGCCATGCACTTCGAGCTCAGGATCGACAGGATGGAGGAGGAGGGGAAGAAGGCCACGGGCGACATCCACATAGGTTCCCTGGCCCACGAGTACCAGGTCTACGTCTCGTCCTCTGACAGGCCGGAGGAGGAGAGGAGGAGGCTCATCGCGGCCGGGCTCCCGTACTTCGCGGAGGACGAGGGATGAGGCTCTCGTACCTCGAGCTCAGGAACTACAGGAGGTTCAGGGACGTCAAGGTCCAGTTCCCGGACGGCATCGTGGGGATCATAGGTTCCAACGGCTCCGGCAAGACCACACTCATCGAGGGCATCGCCTGGGCGCTGTTCGGCAACACGGACGAGGTCGTGAGGACCTCCAGGGAGAGCATCAAGAGGGCCGGGGCCGGGACATCGGAGTCCTGCGGGGCGGTCCTGGAGTTCGAGCTCGGGGGCGCGGGCTACAGGATCGAGCGCGAGATGGGGGGCAAGAGCCTGACCATGAAGGCGTCGCTCAGGACCGGGGACACCGTCCTGGCCGAGGGGGACAAGCCCGTCAAGAAGGCGGTCGAGAAGCTCATCGGCATGGACCACAAGTCGTTCTTCACCTCCGTGTTCGCGAGGCAGAAGGAGCTCAACGCGCTCCAGAACGTCGCCGCCGGCGAGAGGAAGAAGGCGGTCCTCAGGATGCTCAGGATAGACGGCATTGACGACGTCATCGCGAAGGTGCGCGACGACAGGAGGACCGTCGAGAACAAGATCAAGGGGGCCGAGGGCATGCTCCTGGACGAGGACGGCAGGGACCGGGAGGCCATCATCAAGGGGAGGCTGCCGGAGCTGCAGAAGGCGCTCGGCGAGGCCGAGACCCTCCTGAAGGCCGCCGAGGAGGCCGAGGCCGCGGCGAGCAGGGCGTTCGAGGAGGCCAGGAAGCAGAAGGACGCGCTCAAGAAGGACGCCGACGCGCACGACGCCGCGGCGAAGGACCTGCACGCGAAACGGTCGGCGGCGGCCCAGCTGGAACAGCAGGCCCAGAGGCTGGACAAGAGGGCGCAGGAGGCGAGGGCCAAGCTCTCGCGGCTCCCCGAGCTGGAGTCGGCCGAGCGCGCCTGGTCGGAGGCCGCCTCCGCGGCCGAGAAGCTCGAGGAGGAGCGCAGGAAGGACGACAGGGCCAAGCACATCGCGGAGGACCTCAGGGCCGACGGGGCCGCGTCCGAGGGGCTCAGGAAGGAGCTGGCCGGGGCGGAGAAGGCTGCGGCCGGGGAGGACCTGGAGGCGCAGAAGAAGGCGCTCGAGGCCTCGAGGCTCGATTCGGAGCGGGCCAGGGCGGACATCTCCGACAATCTCGGCGAGCTGCGCGCGAGGATGCGCGAGAGGCTCGCGGCGGAGGCCCGGGACCGCGCCAGGCTCGAGGAGATACTCAGGTTGGGGAAGGACGGTAAGTGCCCCACGTGCGAGCGGCGCCTGGACGAGGCCTACGACCTCCTCGCGGCCAAGCTCCGGGGCGATGCCGACACCGCCAAGGCCGAGGCCCAGGAGGCGGCGGCCAGGACGGAGGAGCTCCAGAACCAGCTCAGGGGCCTCGACAAGAGGGACGAGGCGCTCAAGAAGAAGGCGGCCAGGGTCGAGCAGGAGGCGGACCGGCGCAGGAGGGCGGAGGAGGCGGCGAA
The DNA here is from genome assembly GCA_964644565.1 of uncultured Thermoplasmata archaeon. GTDB lineage: Archaea > Thermoplasmatota > Thermoplasmata > UBA10834 > UBA10834 > UBA9653. The sequence continues at coordinate 89,714 of CAZXWO010000001.1, forward strand.
GGGGCTGAAGAGGCAGCTCGCCCAGCTCGAGGCGAGGGCCGAGGCCAAGTCGAAGGAGCTCTCCGCGCTGGGCAAGGTCTCCTTCTCCAAGGAGGCCTACGACCTGGCACGTTCGGAGAGGGACCGGCTCAAGCCGCTCCACGAGGAGTTCCTGAAGCTCAGGGCGACCGGGGAGGAGCTCGCCCGGATAGAGGCCGACCAGCGCGACGTGGGGGAGAAGGCCGCGAAGCTCGGGCTGGAGGCCGAGGCCCTCTCCCGGCTGACGAAGGAGCTTGAACCCAAGAAGGCCGAATATGAGAAGGTCCACAAGCTAGTTGACGAGAAAATGGACATCATGAACAGGGCCAAGGACGAGGCGCGCTCGAGGTCCAGGAAGCGCGACGAGGCAAAGGGCGCCCTGCAGTTCGCGGACAAGGAGCTCGCGAACATCGAGAGGGCGAAGAAGAGCATCGAGGAGGAGAGGCTGAGGAAGTTGGAGCTCGCGTCCCTCGAGGAGGTCATGGTGTCCTTCAAGGACGACCTCATAGGGAGGGTGAGGCCCACCCTGAGCGAGCTGACGTCGCACATGCTGAAGCTCACCACGGGCGGGAGGTACAGCCGAGTCGAGATCGACGAGGGCTACGAGATGCAGGTGGACGACGAGGGCGCCCTGCACCCCGTGGGCAGGTTCTCCGGCGGCGAGGCCGACCTCGCGAACCTCGCGCTGCGGCTGGCGATCTCCAGGATAATAGCCGAGCGCACGGGCGCGAACCCGATCAACTTCCTCATCCTGGACGAGATATTCGGGTCCCTGGACCCGGAGAGGAAGAGGAGCGTCATGACGGCCCTGGCCGGGCTGTCCGCGCAGTTCAGGCAGATATTCCTCATCACCCACATTGAGGACATCAAGGACCTCATGGGCTACGTGATGAGGGTGCAGCAGGCGGAGGACGGGACCAGCACGGTGACCCTCGCGTCGTAGCGTCAGTCGAACCCGCCGAGGGTCATCTGGTCCTGTATGACCACGTCCCTGGCCTCGTGGGGGATTCCCAGGATGTCCATCATCTGGAACGCGTTCCTGACCGCCTTCGACCTGCCGTGGTTGTTGAAATATATCCTGGCCTTCTCGCAGTTGGAGACCATCTCGCCCAGGCGCTGCTCCCACTCGGAGAGCTGCTCGTGTGTGTAGAGGTAGTCGTAACGGTTGAGCCTGTAGTCGTCCTCGGCCTCGTCCTTGTACCAGATGTCGTAGTTGCGCCCGTGGAACCTTACGTAGGCGTGCTTGGCGGTCAGGGAGCGCGTTATCGGGAAGCCGGGGCCGTCGACGATCGTGTTGGCCACCTTGAACTCCTGCAGCACCTCGATCGCGTCCGACGCCAGCTCGTTTCCCTTCTCGTTGAGCCAGGACCTGTGCCTGAACTCCACGGCGTAGTCGTACTTGTCGGTGCCGAGCATCTGGAACAGCGCCCTGAGCTTGCCAAGGCTCTCCCGCCCCTCGAGCCTGAAGTAGGGGGACATCTGTATCAGGACGCCCCCCAGGAGGCCGGCCTCGGCGAGAGGCGTCACGCAGATGGCCTCGAAGCTGGACGCCTGGGCCGCGGCGGTATCGGGGGAGTCCTTCAGTATCGAGTCGTGGGTGACTATCTGCGGGAGCTTGACGGAGAACTCGAAGCCGAGCCTCTGCCGGCCCTTCTCGATCCACGATTTGACCATGAACTCGTTGGGGACCCGGTAGAAGGTGGAGTTGATCTCGACCGTGGGGAAGTACTTGGAGTAGTATGCGAACCAGTCCCCCTTCCGGTTCGCCAGCTCCGTCGGGTAGAAGCGCCCTACCCAGTCGTCGTAAGACCACCCCGAGCAGCCGACGAGTGCGGCCATCGACGTTTATAGATGACTTAAGGCTATAAAAATGATTGCGAGGCCCCATCGGGCATGCCAGCGGCCCCGCGCCAGTGCGCCCGGGCGGCCGGTCCGAGGGGGCAAACCGATATATCCCAGGAGCCTCGTAACCATACACTGCCTGGAAACAAAATGCTGCGGACCCGATGATGCAGTGTTCCGACACCAGGCGACAGTGCGCCATGAATGGGTCCCTCTATGAACCACCGGTGTGACACCGAGGCGTGTGTAGGGGACAACGTGGCGTGCGACAAAACCCCCCAGGAGGGTCAGGGCGGCGAGAGTGCTTGAGCATGCCATGAACCGCGCTGTTACACCTGGGGGACACCCTTCTGCGTCCGCTTCGGCCTGGCGAGCCTCGAGAGCCACGCCTCGGCGTCGTCGTACATGGAGAACTCCTTCTCCCTCTCCCTGAACTCCTTCGTGTGGTGCAGCCTGCGGGTCGGGGTCCCCTTCGGGTCGAGCACGCCGTGGAGGAGCTCGTGGTAGACGACGAACTCCAGGACGTACCTCGGGACCTTCTCCGAGTCGAGCGCGCGGTTGGCGGCCAGGATGTCCAGGGGTTCGAAGTAGAAGCCCAGCCTCACGGACGGCGACTCCTTCGCCCAGGCGAGGTCCGGGCGCCTTATGGAGCCGTTGAAGTAGCACGAGTTGACGTAGTCGAAGACGGCGCCGAGGTCGCGGCACGCACCCACCGGCCTGAAGGACAGGTTCCTGGCCCTGCTGACGTAGACGCCCTTCTTGGGCGCCCACATCTCCCGAGAGCGCGCGTGGTCCAGGTACCTCTCGGCCATCCCCTCCGGGCACCTCTTCCCGTAGACGCGGCAGAGGAGGTACCAGGCGAGAGCCTCGGTCACCGGCCCCGGGGAGGCGTCCATGTAGTCGCTGATGCGGAAGGAGAGGGTGCTCCGCCTCTTCCGCCAGGTATGCTTCAGCTCGCTGTAGGGGTGGTACTCGGCGGAGACCCGGTCGGCTGAGAGCTGCTTCCCGACCTGCCTGAAGACGCCCTCTAGGTCCACGCCGCGAGTATGGCGAAACCTGCATTATATTGTTGACCTCTCAGGGTAGCCGTGAGGTCGCAGTCGGATGGCGCATGAGGAGGGACGGGCCGCACCCGCCACCCACATCGCCCGCATCGCGGTCATGCTCTCCATTTCTGCCCTGATCGTCCCGGGGGTCCTGCCAGCGGGGTTCGCAGCAGGCGCCGAGGCGGCGGACGCGGAGCTCGTCGGCTCCCTGGACCCGGGCAGGATGACAGAGACCATATCGACGCTCCAGGGATTCGGGTCGAGGGAGTTCCACCTCGAGTCGGCCCGGCAGGCCGCCGAGTTCCTCCATGACTCCTTCGAGGGGATGGGCATCGACGTCGAGCACCAGTACTTCATGGTCGACGATACCCAGGTCTCGAACGTCGTAGCGACGATCCCGGGCACCGAGGACGGCGCCGGCAGGTACCTCTTCGGGGCGCATTACGACTCCGAGAACTCGGGGGCCCATGACCTGTCGACGGCCGAGAACCTCTCCGCCCCGGGCGCGGACGACGACGCCTCGGGGGTCGCTGCGGTGCTGGAGATGGCCAGGGTCCTGAAGGGGGCGGGCCTGCCGTGGACCGTCGTGTTCGTCATGTTCGGGGCCGAGGAGTACGGGTACGACAACTCCGGAGGGTGCAAAGGGAGCGAATACTTCACGGAGGCCGAGGTCGCCCTCGGGCACAACTACTCCGGGACGGCGGTCCTGGACATGGTCGGCTACCGGGCCGGAGGCGAGAACAGGGCGGTGCTCGTGGTCGACGGGGACGGGGACGTTCTCGCCGAGTCGACGGTCGACGCGGTGGACACATTCGGCATCCAGCTCTCCCTGGAGCTCCTGGTCAGGCCCATGATCACATTCAGCGATCACGCATCGTTCTGGGCGCACGGCATCCCGAGCATGCTGGTCATCGAGGAGCTGGACGAGGACTACTTCCCCGTGAACCCCGCCTACCACACCGGCCTGGACACCATCGACATCCTGGCCATGGACCAGGTGGAGGCGGTCGCGGAGGCGCTCCTCGGGGGGCTGCTCACATTGGACGACGGGGACGACAGGGCCCTGCTGGTTTTCGGGACAGTTATAATGTCCGCCCTGATAGTCTCGGTCGCATTGCTCGTTCACTTTCGCAGAAGGCGAGGCGGGTTGGCTAGATGACAGGTGACGGGAAGAAGGGGACCAAGAGGGAGTACCCGGAGGCGCCGCTCGTCGGCGTCGGCACGGTGACCATCAAGGGCGGCAAGATACTGCTCATAAGGCGCGCCTTCGAGCCCGGGGCGGGCAAGTGGAGCATCCCCGGGGGGCTCGTCGAGGTCGGCGAGAAGCTGTCCGAGGCGGCGGCCAGGGAGACCGAGGAGGAGACCGGGGTCAAGGTCGAGGTCCTCGAGCTCATCAACGTGTTCGACATGATAGACCGGGACGAGAGCGGCAGGGCGAAGTACCACTACGTCCTCGTGGACTTCCTCTCGAAGCCCGTAGGGGGCAAGGAGAGGGTCAGCGACGAGGTCACGGACATCAGGTGGGTCACCTTCGAGGAGGCCAGGACGATGGACCTCACCAGGACGGCCAGGAAGGCCCTCGAGGAGCTCTTCGGCGGGGCCGTCGCCTAGGACGTCCTGCCTGGCGGCATGAACAGGGGGAAGGACACCGTCCCTGGTTGGAGGGTCTTCCCGACGTTGGTGGTCTTCAGGACCAGCACCGGCACGTCCACGGACCTGATTATCCTGTCGAAGGATGCGCCGAACAGCGTCCTCTCTATCGCGGTCTGCGGGCCCGCACCCATCACGAGGAGGTCGAACTTGACCGTCTCCTGCTGGACGGCGCTGACGAGCGACTTCGAACGCAGGTACCTGACCTCGTGGGCGACGTTCGCGCGGGCGCATATCTTCCCCAGCCTCTCGGCGTTGCCCTTCGCGAGGGCCACCTGCCTGTCCTCGGTTATGACCGCCAATATCTCGACCGACGCGCCGTACTCCTTGGCCAGCGGGAGTGCCAGCAGCAGCGCCTTCCTCGTCTCATAGTACTTGCCGGAGACCACGAGGATCTTCTCGATGTTCTTGCTCAACCTCTTCGTCTTGATGATCGCAACGTCGCACGGGGCCCGCCTCACGACCTCGTCCAGGTTCCTCCCGAGTATCGTCCTGCCGCGCCTCTTGGTGCCCTTCCACCCCAGGACCAGGAGGTTGGCCGCCTCGTGCTTGATCTGGTCCAGTATGGCCCCCGGGACATAGTACGACACGGAGACCACCGGCCTGACGTTGACGGTGGACGGCGCGACCTTGACCGCTTTCTTGAGACCCTGGGCAATCTCGTCGACGTAGTCCTTGCTGATCGCCTCCAGCGGCATCGCCCTCGGCACCTCCACCACGTTGTTCACGGTCAGGTCGCCCTTGAAGTACCTGGCGATTATCCCCGCCGTCTCCACGAGCCTGAGGTCGCCCAGGTCGCCGAGGGCGAGGAACACCCTGTACCTGTCGATCTGCTCCTTCGGGAGGGGCTTCTGCGGGACCCTCCTCCTCTCGACTATGGACTGGTACTCCTCGGAGGGCCTGGCGAACGCTGAAAGACCCAGCCCGACGGCGACCCATACCGCCGTGATGTACCATGCCACGGGCATGAACAGGTACAGGTACCCCGCGATCGCCACGCTGCACAGGATGCCCATGACAGGGAAGAGCGGGAACAGGGGCGTCTTGAACCCGATGTCTATCTTCGTCAGCCTCCGCCTCAGCTTGATGGCGGCGGCGTTCGCGAGGGTGAAGAGGAGGAGGAACATTATGGAGGTCGAGGCCACGACGACCTCGAGCGGGAAGAAGAAGGCCATGAAGAGCATGATGAGGCCCGTCACGAGTATCGCGTTGTGCGGCACCCTCCTCTTCTTGTGTATCGAGCCGAACATCCTGGGGAGGGACCTGTCCCTGCCCATGGCGAAGCTCACCCTGGAGGATGAGAACACCGTTGCGTTAAGCGCGGCCATGGCGGACAGGACACCGCCGAATATGACCAGCGGGGCGCCGAAGTACGGGATCAACCTCTCCGACACCGATATGACCGCGTTCTCGCCCTCACCACCGATCCAGTCGGGAGAGAAGTTGGCCAGGCAGGCGAAGGCGACACCGAGGTACAGGGCCGCCGCGACCGCCACAGAGATGAATATCGCCCTGGGGACGTTCTTCTTCGGGTTCTTGACCTCCTCCCCGCACTGCACGATTATCTCGTAACCCTCGAAGGCGATGAAGGTGAACCCCATGACCATGAACACGTCGGTCAGCCCCTTGTCCTCGGGGAATATGGGGTCGAAGCTGTCGAGTATGTCCACCCCCTTCACGTCGAGGGCGTAGAGCACGGCGAACGCGATGAAGAAGGTGACGATCATGATCTGGATGAGCGTGATCATGTCGCTGGCCTTGCCGGTCGCTCCCACGCCCGCGTAGTTGACGACGAGGAAGAACAGTATCGCCGCGGTCGCGAAGACCTTCACGACCATCCCGTCCTCGAGGCCGAAGAAGTCCAACTGGAAATAGCCCATGAACGCCAGCATCGCGTAGCCCATGCCGAGGCCGTAGTAGCTGCACGCGACGGTGTGCCCGAACCATGACATCCACCCTGACAGGAACGCGGCGGGGTGCCTCAGGCCCTTCTTGGCCCAGAGATAACCGCCCCCCGCCTCAGGGAAGGTCGACCCCAGTTCGGCGTAGGTCCCGGCCGTGAACAGGGTGGCCAACGCGTTCAGCACGAACACGAGCATGACCGCTGACCCGACCTCCCTCGTCGCGACGCCGATCAGCACGAAGATGCTGGTGCCGATCATGGCACCGACGCCGATCATAGTCACGTCGAAAAGGCCGAGGTCACGTCGAAGGGTGACGGTGACTGCGTGGCCGGCAGGATTCGACATCTGGGTCCTTGGGATTACACGGGCGCCGTATAAGTCTTTGCGGTGAGCGTTCGTGAACGGGCCGCCACTGGAGTAGCGTCGGGGTCACTGGCCTGGGTGTCCGAACGGCGCCCTGGCACTAAACGGCATTATATATACTTTTATATCGCGGCTCGACGTTCTCGTGAACCGCATTGGCCAACACCCTCTTCCTACGACTAACAGAGAGCATCCTAGACGAGGTCTTGAGCTGGGACCCGACCCAGGCCACCCAGCTCGGGTGGCGCAAGTACGACGCCGTGCTTAAGGACCTGTCCGCTGAGGCATACGCCCGCCAGCGGACGAGGATGAGGGAGTTCGTCGAGAGGCTCGAGGGGTTCGGGGACCACGAGCTGTCCGAAGAGGAGATCATCGACAGGGACCTCGCGATACAGCTCTTCCGGATGAGGATATTCGAGGCCGAGGAACTCAGGATCCATGAGCGCATGGCACTCGCGACCGAGGACCTCGGGAGCGCCCTCTTCTTCCTCTTCACGAGGGACGACAGCCCCCTCGAGAGCAGGATAGACTCCATCACCTCCAGGCTCGAGAAGGTCCCTGAGTACCTCGAGCGGTCGAAGTCGTCGCTCACCTCGCCGTGCAGGCTGTGGACCGAGATAGCCCTGGAGACGGGGAGGGCGCTCGGGTCGTTCCTGGACACGATCGAGTCGCACGCGGTCAGCATGTTCGGCAGGACGGACAGGACTGCCAGGCTCTCTTCCGCCGTCAAGGGGGCCAAGGAGGCCCTGGACGGTTACAACAGGTGGCTGGAGGAGGACATGCTCCCCACCTCGTCCACCGACACACACGTGTCCGCCGACGTCTTCGAGCGGTACATGAAGCTGAAGGGCTTCGACATCACGCCGGACGAGGCGCTGAAGGTCGGCGAGGCGCACCTCTTGAAGACCCGCGACCGGATGGCGTGGACCGCGGGGAAGGTCGTCAAGTCCGGCTCCATCCAGGAGGCGCTCGAACTGATGAAGTCCATGCACCCCGCCGACTTCGACGAGGTCCTGGCATGCTACAGGAACGACATCCAGAGGGCGCGGGACTTCCTCACCGAACGGGACCTGGCCACGGTGCCGGACGGGGAGAACCTCAGGGTCATAGAGACGCCGGTCTTCATGCGGCACATCGCCCCCTTCGCCGCGCAGTACGAGCCTGGCAAGTTCACCGGGGACCGCACCGGGCTGTTCCTGGTGACCCCGAACGACGACCCTGACGCGCTCAAGGACCACTGTTACGCGCTCATCTCCAACACGGCGGTGCACGAGGGGTACCCCGGCCACCACCTGCAGGGGATATGCGCGAACACCCACCCCTCCGCGGTGAGGGTGCTGGTCACCTCCATGGACTTCGGGGAGGGCTGGGCGCTCTACTGCGAGGAGCTCATGCTCGAGCAGGGGTTCAACGACTCGTTCGAGGGCAGGCTCGCCCAGCTCAGCGACCTGATGTTCAGGGTCGTCAGGGTGATGGCGGACGTGAAGCTCTCGAGGGGGGAGATCGCCCCCGAGGAGGTCGCGGAGATGCTCGTGCGCGAGACGGGCATGCAGCGGGCGGCTGCCCTGAGCGAAGCGAAGAGCTACACCTACTGCCCGACCTACTACCTGTCGTACTTCATAGGGAAGCTCGGGCTCCTCCAGCTGCTGGAGGACGTCAAGAGGGCCATGGGCAGCCGGTTCTCGATCAAGCTCTTCCACGACACGCTCCTGTACGCCGGCTGCCTGCCGATACCGTTCATGCGGCGTGAGATGGCAATGCGCCTCAGGCAGGAGTACGGGATAGAGCTCGGCGGCCCGAGGGAGCGGCTGGTCGAATACGCTCTCAGAGAGGCGGCCCGCTGAACGCGGGGCCCTCACGACTCCTTCGTGAGGATGTCGACCCACTCCTCCTCGCGGATCTCCTCCTCGGTGACCCACGAGCCGGGCTCGAACTCGTCCGACATGAACTTCAGGAGCATGCCCTCGACGCCCTTGACCGACTTCATCGTCCCGTTCCAGCGCTCGAGCCTCTCCCCGTACCGCTCCTCCACGTCCCTGAGGAGCATCGGTATGGCCTCGAAGACGCCCTTGGGGGGCCATCCCGAGTAGATCATGGCCACGTACACGGACTTGCCCTTCTCTATCAGGACGTTCTTGTCTCCTATCTCGAGCTTCTTCAGCCCGACCTCTCCCGCCTGGAAGGAGTCGCGGACGAACTCCTGCACGGCGGTGAACATCGCGCTGACGACGTCCTTGTCGATGCTCATGTTCTCCTGCCTGGTGACGTGCGCCACGAGCCTGCCGTCGTTGTGAATCAGGAAGAGGTTCTCGAGGGCGTAGGGCCTCGGCAGCCTGCTGGCCGCGAAGAAGCCGGCCACGCCCGCCGCCAGGACGACGAGCGGGAGGCTGTACGGGTAGCCGATGGTGTCCGCGGTCGTCTTCTTGAGCGCGATGGTGAATGTGACCGAGTTGGAGCGCGCCCCCTCCTCGTCCTCGACGTATATCGTGACGGATATCTCGTCCAGGTCCCCGGGCATGCTCACGTAGAGGTACTCCCCGACCGCGGAGACGAGCGCCGCGGGGGTCGCGGTGACGTTCAGCTGCATCTCCGGGGTTTCCTTGTCGGAGAAGTACTGTATGACCATCATCTGGAAGTTGCGCGGCCAGCCGGCCAGCTCCTTGTCCCCTATCGGCGCGACGACCGGCGCGTCGTTCACGGGAGTGACGACCACCGTGACGCTCCATGAGGCCCAGGCGAGGTGCGAGTCCAGGCACTTGAACTCCACCACCTCGTAACCCGACCAGTCGGCCTCGGCCGAGAAGTTCACGGAGCCGTCCTCGTAGATCGTGACCCTGACCTTCTCGTCCTCGCTCCCGAACTTCACCATGTAGTCGTGCTCGGTGTCGTCGACGTCGTAGAAGAGCATGTCCAGGTCGAGCGTCCCGTTCAGGTAGCCGTCCTCAGGGAAGGAGATGATGTCCGGGTACGGGACCGGGCTGACGACCGCGGGGGGGTAGTTGTCGCTCACGGTGACCGTGAAGTTCCCCCAGTTCCCCTCGCCCTCCGGGTCCACGACCCACATCTCCACATCGACGTTGTAGGACCCGGCATAGGCGCCCCCCGACAGGTCCGCCGGGAACATGAGGAGGATGTCGCCTCCGGAGTACGTGACGTAGGGGCTGTCGAATGCGAAAGTGAGCTCCGCGAAGGAGTGGTCCGGGTCGCTGACGTACAGCCCCGCGTCGAGCCTGTACTCGACATCGTAGCGTACATGGATCGCGCCGGGGGACGACACCGAGGGCGCGTCGTTGACGGGGATGACCGTGACTGTCACCGTGTCGGTCTTGAAGGCGCCCGTGGGGTCCACCGCGGTGAAGGTGCCGTCCGTGACGCCGGACCACTCGTACGGCGCGGACAGCCTGACCTCGTGCGTCGTCTTGTTGATGTCGACGACTATGTTCAGGAAGCCCGTCTTGTAGATGAGTATGTCCTCGTCGACGTCCTCGAAGTAGTCGTCCAGGTCGAAGACCAGCCTGTACATCTCACCCTCCAGGAGGTCGGGGATGTCTGGCAGTTCGGTCGTCAGGTCCGGGGGCGTGTCGTCCGTCACCCAGACGACGATGCTGAGGTACGCGGAGTTGGTCGAATCGGCCGCCATGCTCGAGGGGGCGTCCGTGAGGGTGACCTTCATCGTCTCGAAGTAGCTCTCGGTCCCGTCCTTCTCCGTGAAGAGGAAGGAGGCTATGAACCCGTCGAACACGACCGATCCCCATTCCGAGGAGGTGACGTACATGGACAGCTCCTCGGGGGGGTTGTCGACGTCCGACACGTAGTAAGCGAAGTCGAAGGAGTAGAGCATGTCGAACTTGACGTAGTACTCCGTCGGGGGCGAGTGCACGAACACTGGCCGGTCGTTGACCGGCTGTATGCTCACCACGACGTCCTGGTACGTCGAGTAGCCAGCGAGGTCCCTCACCCAGAGCCTGAAGGTGTCGGTGCCGAACTTGTCCGGCTGGGTCATGAACAGGACCATGGCCGTCGAGGCCGGGTCGAACGTGACGATGTACAGGGAGTTGTCCACGCCATCCACGTACCACCTGAGGCCCGAGGTGCCGTTCACGTGGTTCCAGTAGGACGCGAGGCTAAGGGACCACGATGTGTCCTCGTTGGCTATCTGGGCGGGGATCGTGCTCAGCCACGGCCCGTTCAGGGCGTTCGTCACCGTGACCTGGACGGACGCGCTCAGCAGCCCGGCCGAGACGGTGACGACGCCGGCCTCCGGGATGAACCCAGCGGTGTACAGGACCGACGAGCCCGTCCCGGTTATGTGCCCGGAGGTGTTGGTGAACCATATCGGGCTCGAGAGCGGCACGACGTTGTCGTACGAGTCGTATCCCACGGCCGTGATCGTGATCGACTGCCCTTCCTTGATGGTGATGGGGCCCGCCGGGACCAGCTCGATCCTGTAGAGGCTGCCTGCGGCCACCGTCACGTCGACGGAGACGTTCGCTCCCGAGGCCGGGTCCTCGCACCCCACGGTCGCCGTGCCCGCCGAGTCGACGTGGAGCGTCGCGGTGAATCCTGTTGCGTCCAGGGTGCCTATGTCGCCGTCGAGGGACCACTCCGGGGTCCAGCTGTGGTTCTCATGGCCCAGGGAGTCGTAGCCAGTGACGGTGAACAGCTCCGAGCCGCCGAGGTCGATGTCGAGCGGGCCCGTCGGGTCGATGGATATCGACACCACGGGGCCGGCGAAGACCGCGACCTGGTCGCTCCAGCCGTAGTGGCCGTTGGAGGAGGCCCTTATGACGATCACATCCTCGCTGACGTCGTACACCTGGTCTGTGATCGTCACGGTCCCGCCCTCGGTCCCGTCGAACTCCACGGTGGAGTTGGACAGCGGCTCCGTCTTGGGGGTCACCATGTCGATGTCGAAAGGCTCCAGGACAACCGTGCCACGCCAGTTCGTTATGACCGCGTCGAGGGAGTCGAGCGCCGTCACCGTCATCTCGAAGTCGACGCCGGCGGTCACGGAGGCCGGGGCGGTCACCTGGAAGTGGTCCACGGCGACGACCGATACGGACACGTTCATCCACGTGGGCGAACCGTGGGCGTCGCTCCCGTTGACCGTGACGGTGTAGGTCCCGCTGCCGAGCGGCCCTACCGCGTGCGAGAAGACCACCCACGACGAGTCCGCCGACGGATCTACGGCGGCCGTCGACATCGCTGACCTGGGCAACACGACCGTGCCGTTGGAGCTGTATGCCACCGTGCACTCCGCAGGGGCGGTCTCGTACGTGCCGAACGGGTTGGTCACGTTGGCGACGACGACGATTGGCTCGGTGTCAGAGAACGTGTCCCGTTGTGTGCCTTCGGTGTCCTCCGTCCTCACCTCGGATACCGACACGAAGTCCAGCACCGGGACCGTGATGTAGGAGTCGAAGTAGTCGTCGTCGTACAGGACCAGGAGGCCGTCGTTGAGCGAATCTCCCCTCATTATCGTCAGGACGAGCCGGTGCCCGTCGAGGAGGGTGTAGTTCACGGACGGGACCGTGAGATTGTAAGGCTTGAACGCGGAGAAGAAGGGGCCCAGTAGCGGGGTGCTCGCGGTGCCGATCGTCGTCCACGAATCTGGGGTGGCCCACTGTCCAGGGGCGATGTCTGAGAGCGTGACAGTCATTACGGACGCGGACTCGTTGTCCCTGGACGCCGCCCACACGCGGAAGTCCACGTCACCGGATATCCTCACGTCCTGGTTGACCTCCGGGTCGAGCGCCCAGAAGTGCCGCCACCTGGCCGAGGGCAGGTTCTTCCTGATCGTGACCCCCAGGAGCCCGTCCCCGTCGTAGTCGAGGTCTCCCGGGTTCTGAGGATCCGACGTGTTGAGCCAATCGTAGTCGCTGATGGTCGTCGGCACTCCCTCGTGCATCCGGAAGATCTTGGACCAGGACGGCAGCGACTCCGCCGCCACCGGGGCGGTCGCGGAGTCGAGGAGCGGTATGACCGACGAGGCGACGATCAGGACCGCGAGCAGGACCGCAGGTGAGCCGCTCCGAACCCGAGCGGGCATGCTGTCCCCTGCGTGAACCTCCTTCATGCGCCTCAACGGCCCCTCATGCGATATGCAATTTGATTCATAGCCGTTGCTGGGCTTATAAGCATTCTCAGTTTGTTATCAGGGCTGGTAATGGGTACTGGCGCCTACTTGGAGCCCATCTTCTCCGAGACCGCCAGGCCGAGGGCCTTGAAGACCTCGTCCACGTTCTGCCCCGTCTTGGCGCTGGTCATGAAGGCCTTGGACTTGTACTTCGCGGCCAGCTCCTGGAGCTCGGACTCCTTTATGACGCGCTCGTTCTCCATGTCGGCCTTGTTCCCCGCGAACACAATGGGGACGTCCCCAGCGACGTCGGTCAGGGCCTTTATCCAGTACCTGAGCTCCTCGAGGGTCTCCTTGTTGGTCAGGTCGCACACCGCGATGGCGCCGTGGGCGCCGAAGAAGTACGCCTCGCGGAGCAGCTCCCTGAAGCCCTTCTGGCCCATGATGTCCCAGACGAGCATCATGACCTTCACGTTGACGCCCTGGTCGTTGACCTCGACGATCTTCTTGGTGACCTTCGTGCCGATGGTCGCAATGTACCTGTCGTCGAAGACGTCCAGCACGAACCTCTTTATGAGGCTGGTCTTGCCGACGCCCGCGTCTCCGATGAAGCATATCTTGACTTTCATTAGGTCATCGTCGCTCATAAGGTCCTCTCCATTCTGGGAGGCTCAAGCATGTTCTTCGGGTAAATAAACTCTGCCCCTCTTAAGCCTTTGGTAAATGCCTGGCTGGCCGCCATCCGTCTGGCGACGCCTCCTCAGGACTGACCACATGCATGGAATCCGCCGCAAGAGTGATAACCCATGGAGCGCTACAGGGGGACGAGGTGAGAGATGATGGACAATGTGAGGACAGACGAGTCCTCGATCGACTATCTGAAACTCTTCGACGACTTCACGGATGAAGCCGACGGCGATTTCTCAGAGAAGTGAACGAGAGCTTGTGCCGTTCCCGCGGCCCGGCCGCGATGACTATATCACGGAGCTAGATGGTTCCGTGCATGATGGATGCGGACGGGCTGCTCAAACTTTTTAGGGTTTCTGTCAAGGAGTGCATAGCCAGCTCCCGCTCCGTCGCGGTCGCGTACTCGGGCGGGGTGGACAGCGCTGTGGTCGAGAGGGTCGCCAGGGAGTTCGCGGCGACCACGGGCTACACGTGCGCCGTCCGGGGCTCCCACGACCACGCGCGCGCGCCCCTGATGGCGGCGGAGAGCGGCGTCGATCTTAGGTTGGTCGACCTGGACAGGCATGGGCTCGTCGAGCTCGTCGGGAAGGCCTGCCGCGTACTGGGCACGGACGACCCCCTGAGGGTCGCCTACTCCGTGCCGATCATCTGCGTCATCAACGCGTGCGAGGAGGCCGTCCTCCTGGTGGGCAGCGGGGCGGACGAGCTCTTCGGGGGGTATGCGAAGTACCTGGACCACGAGGACCCGGAGTCCGCGATGGCCTCTGATATCAAAAAGATGCAGATTGAGAACGAACTCCTGAGAAAATATGCCAAATCGGTGGGAAAGGAACTGGGGGCCCCGTTCGTCTCTGAGGCCCTCGTATCGTTCGCCAGAGGACTCCCCACGGCCCGGAAGCTCGGTGGCGGGGAGCGCAAGATCGTCCTCAGGGAGGCGGCCAAGGCACTGGGCGTCCTGTCGCACGACGCCCCCAAGAAGGCGGCGCAGTACAGCTCCGGCGTCATGAGGGAGATGAGGCGGATGTCCAAGGAGGAGGGCAAGGAGCTCCGGGCGTGGACGGCGGAGGCGGCCAAGGGCCGCAGAATCCCTTAATACAGGATTCCATTCAACCCCTGCATGTCCTATTCCCAGATTGTCGACTGGATGTTCAACCTCGAGAGGTTCGGCATCAAGCTCGGCCTGGACAACATGAGGGAGTTCTCGAGAAGGATAGGGGACCCGCACCTCGGCTTCAGGTCCGTCCACGTCACCGGCACCAACGGGAAGGGCTCCGTGTGCACCTTCGTCTCGGAGATGCTCAGGCAGCACGGGCTCAAGGTCGGTCTGTACACCTCTCCCCACCTCGTCGATTTCAGGGAGAGGATCAGGGTCGACGGGAGGATGATCCCCCAGAGGGACGTCGTGAGGCTGGGGGAGGAGCTGCGCGTGCACATGGAGGACATGGCCGCGCAGGGCAAAGACAGGCAGCTGACGTTCTTCGAGTTCACGACCGGCCTTGCGTTCAGGTACTTCAAGGACAGGGGAGTCGACTTCGTCGTCGCGGAGGTCGGCATGGGGGGAAGGCTCGACGCGACGAACATCATCCAGCCGGACGTGGCGGCCATCACGAGGATAGGATTGGAGCACACGGACTACCTCGGGAAGACTATCAAGGACATCGCCTACGAGAAGGCGGGCATAATCAAGGGCGGGTGCAGGGTCGTCACCTGCGAGCGGGACCCCGAGGTCCTCAGACTGTTCGCGGACACCTGCAGGGACCGGGGCTGCGAGATGATGAGGGCTGGCGAGCATTTCGACGTCTCGAACATCGCCCAGAGCCTCTCAGGGACGCGGTTCGACTACTCTGGAGCGGCGGAGCTCACGGGCCTGCGCACGAGGCTCCTGGGCGGCTACCAGGCCGAGAACGCCGCCACCGCTATAGCCATGGTCGAGGCGCTGGCCGAGAAGGGCGTCAGCGTGACCGAGGAGGAGGTCCGGAGGGCATTGGTGAAGGCGAGGTGGCCCGGACGGCTGGACATCGTGTCCAGGCGGCCCATGCTCATGTTCGACGGAAGCCACAACCCGGACGGGGCGAGGACGACCGGAAGGACCCTGGCAGAGCTGGGGATGACGCCCATAACTTTCGTGCTGGGGTGCATGAAGGACAAGGACGCCGGCGCCATCGTCCGCGAGCTCGCCCCCCATGCCGCGATGATCGTCGTCACACAGGTCCAGAACAAGCGGGCAATGGAGGCCGAGGCGCTCGCCGAGGTCGTGCGGAGGGAGTTCGCAGGACCGGTCGAGGTGGTCCCGGCCTCAGGTGACGCCATAGACAGGGCGCTCCTCGGACCTAGGGGCAAGGGCGTCTGCGTGATAGGCTCGCTCTATCTCGTCGGAGAGGCTATCCAGTGGGGCAGAGACAGGAGGAAAGGCCTCGATGACTGAGCGCATAAGGTATAAATGGCTCCTCGATATTGGAGGCGTGCCTAGATGCGGCCGTAGTGTAGACTGGTTATCACTTTAGCTTGCCAAGCTAAAAACTCGGGTTCAAATCCCGACGGCCGCACCACGGTTCTCTTGAGGAACGGCCATAGGGGCGGTATGCCGCAGGAAGACCGAAATATGGAAGACACCCCTTCGACAACCGCCATGAAGGAGGAACTCGAATGCCCCAGATGCAGGGCTAGAAATGAGGCATCTGCACGTTTCTGTAGTCAGTGCGGACTAGTCTACATGCACTGTCCGAAGTGCGACACTCTGAATCCCGAGGCAGTTGAGTTCTGCATAGAATGTGGCGAGAGGATACAGTCTAGCAAGACTTCTGCCAAATATGGAGATAACGTCGACAAGGAACCATACGTCATCTGGGAAGGGTTTCCATTTGCCTGGCTTGAGAGAAGGATGCAGACAAAGAGGCAGTTCTTCTTGTCTCTTGGGATCTACATCTTTTGTGTCTTCACGATGGTTACGGTATTCATGATCGACGTCGTGCCCGCCGCCCTGCAGGGAGATCCAGGGGCTGGTGCTGCCATATGTTGCTTGAGCTCCGCTTTTGTCGTGATTGGCTGGCTCTTCTCTATGTATTGGTGGGTCGGTAGACGGGAAGCAGAAGAGGAGCAGAAGAACAGATGGCAAGACTGAAATGAGTTCTCAGAAGGCCACAGGAGAAGAAGATGAGAAAGGGGTTTAGGTCCAGTCGATTCCCCGTCTTGATTGAAACCAGAAAAAGGGAGACTGGCTCGCCTTGGGTGTGAGGCCCGACGGCCGCACGTCCATTCCTCTTTGGAGAAGGCCGCAGGGGCATAGGACCAAGAGGGAGCCCTTTGTTGTTAGAGAAGAAGAGGCAGATTAGCATTTAAGACCATCAAGTCGATTCAGGAAGTGGCACCGATGCGCAGCAAACAGGTCTTCTTGGTTGCAGGAGTTGCACTTGCCGTCGCAGGATTCATTGTGATGGACTACTCCCATGTTCCTCTGGAACGAACAGAAACGCGCACTTTGTCATCTACGCCAGACGTCATAGACTCCACGGCAACAACGCCAGTTGGATTCTGGGTTGTGTCGAAGTTCTCCTTGTGGATTGAAGGACAGCTCTGGGGCAGTTGGAGTGCGGATATCCCTGCGGGCATAGACGAGTTTGACATCCTTTGGCTCATCATCGATCAGTCGACATACGACAACTACTGGCTGCCTGGATACTCTGAGGGTGTTCTTATGATTCACCATGGCTTCAACGATTCTGTCTCGGAGATCGGTTCTGTTCATCTCCCCACCTCAGGCAACTACTACCTCATCATTGAGAGCTTGGTCCCGATCCCTGAGCAGTTCGACGTCACAATTGACTGCGGAGTCGATGGGTTGAATCTCAGATTACTCTTACCGGGAGTCATAACCATCCTGGTGGCCGCTGCGTTGTTTATGACGGGCAGCGTCACGTCCGGAAGTCTGCCTCGGAAGAAACCATAGAACTGAAGAGAAGAACAAAGAGGTTGATTCCGGCGGAAGCCCCGAGTTGGCCTCAAGGACCTGACAAACTAGCTCCCCAGTAGTTCAAATCCCCTTCGGTCCACACTTCCTCTTTGACCGAAATCCGAAAGAAGGAGGCTGGCTCACGGAGGATTCTTGGCCCGACGGCCGCACGGTCTCCTCTTCTGGGAAAGGCAGATAGGGAGAGTATGTGATACAGAGACACGGTGGGTGGTCTCATCAGGCCTGCAATCTCTGGATACGCAGCCATGGAAGTGGGACAGAAGCTCGTGCAATTCAGTTATGAGCCTCCGGAATTGAAGGATCGAGAGATTCGAGTCTCCGTCACCCACTGTGGTCTCTGCTACAGTGACATCTTCGCGGTCGACGATCAATACGGCATCACCGTCTTCCCGTTCGTGCCCGGTCACGAGATTGTCGGCCACGTGTCCGAAATCGGCCCCTCGGCATCCGGACTCAAGGAAGGGGACCGGGTCGGCATTGGCTGGCAGGGCCGTTCTTGCATGAAGTGCGAATGGTGCCTCCGGGGAGACGAACACCTCTGCGAGGACGTCAAGAAGAACGGAGTCTGGATGCCCTACGGTGGCTTCTCGTCCTCGGTCACGGCAGACAGCCGCTTCGCCTACGTCCTACCCCCCTCCATGCCCTCCGAGTTCGCTGCGGTGCTCCTATGCGCAGGGATTGCCGTCTACGCCCCACTCCAATCCTGCGCGACCGGACATGGGCAGAAGGTCGGCGTCGTTGGCGTGGGCGGCCTCGGCCATCTTGCCATCCAATTCGCGCATGCGCTCGGTTTCGATGTCACCGCCATCTCGTCGTCGCCAGACAAGGAGGAACAGGCGTCCGCCTTCGGCGCGGACCACTTCCTGCACGTACGAGACAAGAGCAGCTACAGTAAAGTGGCGTCCAGCTTCGACATGCTCCTCTTCACCGGCCACACCAGTCTCGACTGGGTTCCGCTGCAGCGCACTCTAAGGAACAACGGTAGGTTGGTCATGGTTGGCTTCTCTCCGACCCTCGTGGCGTTCGAGTCCGTGGACCTCGTGGTACACCAGCAGTCGGTGACAGGCTCCTTCATCGGCAGCCCGAAGTTGATGAAGGAGATGCTCAGATTCGCGCAGGAGCATGGCATCAAACCACAGGTCGAGCTCATGCCGATGTCGCGAGTGAACGAGGCGATCCGCAGGATCAAGGAGGGCAAGGCCCGCTACCGGATAGTGCTCGTCAACGAGTGAGAACCCCGGACATCAGCCGTGCACACGGACGACCCCGTCATGGTCGGAACCGACCCGACGGAACCCGCGGCGAGCGAAAAGAGATATGCAGGGAGGCCGATGACCGGCAGATGCGGTCCGGCAAGCCCTGGCTCCCCAAGAAGTGGCACAAGGGGGATCTGTACGCCCTGGCGTTCCTGCTGCTCGGCCTCGTGATGGTGCTCTCAGTGGCGGCCACCGGGCTGAGGTATGCCACTTGGACGCTGTGGATCGCCGTGCCCATGATCATGTTCAGCCTTGCATACATATTCCTGGTCAGCGCGCTACCCATCTTCCTGGGCCCGAGGTCCGGCGGCGAACCTGGAGAAGGGGAGACCACGGAGGAGGGCCGCGAATGAAGCGGGGTTGGCTCGGCCTGACATTCCCTTTCGCGCTGGTGATTGTCCTTGGCCTGATCTGCCTCCTGCTCGCCTTCATCGTATGGTCACCAGAGGGTTGGATGACCATGCAGAGCAACCTGGTGGCGCTCGGGGTGGTGCTGATCCTGTTCGGGTCGGTTGCCATCGCCTTCCTGAGGCTCAGGGCATCGTGACTGCCATCCCCCTCCCCGACGTGCCAAACATTTAACCCGAACACGCACATGCCGGCGCCGGGGTAGACAGGATGAAGGTCGAGCTTTTCGAAATGGAACGGATGCAGTCGATGTACGAGCGGGTCGTTGACTACGAGCTCTCGGAGAGCGGCGTGCACGCGCTGAGGATCAGTGAGCTGCTTGGCGGAGGCGGAGCGCCGAAGGAGTTCCTGGAGCTCCCGCTTGGCTACCCACACGCCGACGGGACCCCGGGGCTGAGGGCCGCGGTCGCCGCCACGTACGATGGGGCTGCCACGGAGAACGTCTTCGTCACGAACGGCTCCTCCGAGGCCAACTTCATCGCCGCATGGCACCTGTTCGAGAAGGGGGACGAGATCGCCCTCATGACGCCCAACTACGCCCAGATGTGGGGGCTCGCGAAGACCTGGGGGGTGAAGATCAAGCCGCTCTGGCTCAGGGAGGAACTGGGCTGGCAGTTCGACCCTGAGGACCTCAAGAAGGTCGTCACTAAGAAGACGAAGGTCATCCAGGTCTGCAACCCGAACAACCCCACTGGGGCCATCATGGGGAGCAAGCAGCGCAAGGCGCTCATGGACGCGGCCAGGGACTCAGGCGCGTGGCTCCTCTCCGATGAGGTCTACCTCGGCGCGGAGAGGGAGGCGCCGCTGACGGAGTCGCTCTGGAGCGACTACGAGAGGACGCTCATCACCAACGGCCTGAGCAAGGCGTACGGCCTGCCCGGGCTCCGCATCGGATGGCTCGTGGGACAGCCCGAGGTGCTGGCGCGCGTGAAGCACCACCATGACTACCTCACCCTCACGCCCGCGGCGCCGTCGGACCGGCTGGCCACGTTGGCCCTCGAGCCGAAGAAGAGGAAGTGGATCTTCGACAGGACCAGGTCGATACTGCGGAAGAACTACCCGGTCCTGAAGGAGTGGATGGACGCGCACGGGGAGCTGTTCTCCCACGTGCCGCCCGCTGCAGGGGCCATATGCTACGTCAGGTACAACATGAAGATCAATTCGACCTTGCTCGCGGAGCGCCTCAGGAAGGAGAAGTCCGTCCTGATGGTCCCCGGGGATCACTTCGGCATGGACGGCTACATGAGGATAGGCACGGGCCCGCCGAAGGAGTACCTGCACGCGGGCCTGGACAGGGTGGACGAGCTGCTGAGGGAGCTCCGGACAGGCAAGAAGAGCTGAGGGGCGGGACGGGGCAACCTTTTTGACGCCCGACGCAGAATCACCCGCGGAGAGGCCATCAGCCTCGGACTGGGGAGCGTCACCACATGCAGTACCGTGAGTTCGGGAAGACCGGATGGAAGGTCTCTGCGCTCGGGTTCGGCGCGATGCGCCTGCCGACCTTCGGCGACCAACCGATGACTAAGAGGATCAGGGAGGCCGAGGCCGTCGGCATGGTCCGACACGCCATCGACCGCGGCGTGAACTACGTGGACACCGCCTACGGCTACCACGAGCAGAAGGGCGAGGACCTCGTCGGCAAGGCGCTCAGGGGCGGGTACAGGGACAGGGTCAAGGTCGCAACGAAGTCCCCGGTCTGGCTCATCAAGAAGAAGACGGACTTCGACAGGCTCCTGGGCAAGCAGATGAAGAGGCTTAGGACCGATCACGTCGACTTCTACCTCTTCCACGCCCTCAACAAGAACGCGTGGGAGAAGACGGTCCTGAAGTACGGCCTCCTCAAGAGGGCCGAGAAGGCGATCGCGGACGGCAGGATCGGCGGCATAGGGTTCTCGTTCCACGACGACCTCAAGGCGTTCAAGCAGATAGTCGACGGCTACGACGACTGGGTCCTCGCGCAGATACAGTACAACTACCTGGACACGGAGAACCAGGCCGGGACGAAGGGGCTCAGGTACGCTGCGTCGAAGAGGATCCCGGTGGTGATTATGGAGCCGCTGCTGGGCGGGAGGCTCGCGAACCCCCCGAGGCAGGTCCGGGAGATGATGAAGCTGCGCGGCAGGAAGGTCGTCCCTTACGAACTGGCGCTCAGATGGGTCTGGGACCAACCAGAGGTGGCCACCGTCCTGAGCGGCATGAGCACCATGAACCAGGTCCGCGGGAACCTGAGGGCGGCGGGCAGATCTGGCGTCGGGACGCTGAGGGCCGAGGAGAGGAGGCTCATAGAACGCGTGGCTAAGAAGTACCGGACGATGGCGGTAATACCCTGCACCAAGTGCAACTACTGCATGCCGTGCCCGCACGGGGTGGCCATACCGACCAACTTCGAGGAGTACAACGACGCGTACGTCCACGGCGACCTGAAGAACGCCAGGAGGACCTACGAGAAGTTCTTCAACCCGAAGAAGAGGGCCAGCGCCTGCAAGCACTGCAGGGAGTGCGAGAAGAAGTGCCCCCAGAAGCTCCCCATAAGCGACCTGATGGCAGAGGTGCACGCCGTGCTCGGCGAGGGCAAGCCGTTCGACCCGGGCGTCACGCGAAGGAAGTCATGACGATCCCTGCGATGACCGCCAGGATGAGGGCCATGTCCAGCCGGGTCATCTTTTCCTTCAGGAACAGGCGCGCCCCGATGATCGTCACAATCGGATAGGCGGATATCAGGGGGAACACGACGGAGGCCGAGCCCACCGATATCGCCGACGTCTCGGCGAAGTACGCGAGCTGCCACAGCTCCGCGACGACTATCGCGAGGATCACGGGA
This sequence comes from uncultured Thermoplasmata archaeon, assembly GCA_964644565.1. Lineage (GTDB taxonomy): Archaea > Thermoplasmatota > Thermoplasmata > UBA10834 > UBA10834 > UBA9653. The sequence continues at coordinate 111,755 of CAZXWO010000001.1, forward strand.
GCCGTCCACCTTGGCAGGAACACGCGCCACGTGGCCTTCCTGTGCCTCAGGTACGCGAACGCTATCGGGGGGAGTATCAGCGGATAGACGCCCAGGTAGGCGATGAGGGGCAGGCCGTCCAGGGCCATCTTGATGAAGATCCCCCCGACGCCCCATATCGCGAACGTCGCGAGGCTGAGCAGGAGGGAGGAGCGCGAGAAGCCCACCCCGCCGCTGTCCTTGCCGTGCGAATGGGACAGGACGACCATGCTGGCGATGATCACCACGACCCCTGCCGCGTTGACCCAGCTCAGCTCCTCGCCAAGCAGCGTCACGGCGAGCACGACCGTCACGGCGGGGAAGGCCGCGGTGATGCTCCCCACCATGCTCACGTCCCCTTTCTCGAGGGCCTCCAGGTAGATGTAGTACCCGCCCCTGGCGGTCGATGCGCCGATGAGGGCGTACACGACGTACTCCAGGTGGTCGAGGTACTCCCCCCATAGGACGACGGCACCAGCGAGGATGAAGACGTACACGGGGATTGATGCGAGGAAGTTGAGCGCCACCATCGACTCTGCGTTCAGCGAGCCCACTGCGAACTTCGCTATGACCTGGGTGAGGCCGTACACCGCCAGCGCTGTGAGCGCGAATGCTATCGAGGCGTCTATCATGGCGCTCCTCTGCCTGGGCGCGTCACTTCTGGTCTATGATCTGGATGATGTGCCAGCCGAACTGGGTCTTCACGGGCCCGACGACGTCGCCCTTCTTTCCGTTGAAGGCCGCGGTCTCGAACTCCTTGACCATCATGTTCCTTCCGAACCAGCCGAGGTCGCCGCCCTGCTTGCCGGACGGGCACTCCGAGTGCTTCTTCGCGAGGTCACCGAAGGAATCCCCGCCCCTCACCTTGATGAGGAGGTCCTTCGCGAGGTTCTCTGACTTGACCAGTATGTGCGCCGCGTGTATCTTGTTCGCCATGGCGGTCAATCGGGAGGCACCCATATCAATGTTTTCAACTCGAACCTAGCCGGCAGAGCGCTCGAACTGGGCTATGATGGCGTCCCCCTTCGAGACCACATCTCTGTCGATTGCGGGCACCCTGTGCTCGGCCAGCAGCCTGCGTGCGATCTCCTTGGCCTCGGGCACCATCGCCCTCGACATCGTGGCCTCCCACTTGGCGAAGGTGGTGTCCTTGAATATCAGCTCGGACTTGAAGTTCCTCGCCGTGTGCGGGTTCGTTATGAAGGTGTTCCCGTGGCCGACCTTCCTCACCACGTCCAGCGCGATGGTCTCCTTGCTCACGGTGTACCTCTTCATGAAGTGCCTCACGCTCTCCCACAGCGTCGACTCAATGACGGCCTGGTCGAAGGAGGCGCCCTTCACGGCGTCCAGCCCCCCGATCCCCGACACGAGGTCGGAGTTGCCCATGGTGCTGAGACAGAGGCCCATCGTCTCGGTGAAGGTGTGGGGCACGCCCGGGTCGGCGGTGTCGTTGACGCCCCAGTCGCCGACCATTGAAGGCAGCGAGTACCTCCTAGACATCTGCCCCAGCGACGCGGCGATGAGGCACTGCTCGACGGTCATGTAGTTAATCGAACCGGTCCTCATGTTTATGGGCGCGGACGAGGAACAGTAGACGTGCGGCGCGCCCGGAGCCGATGTCTGGGTTATGACGAGGCTGGCCAGGTTCTCCGTGTTGGCGTTGCATATCGTCCCTGCCATGGTTATCGGCGCGGAGCCGCCCGACAGGGACATCGACATGGACATCACGGGGATGCCGGCCTTGGACAGCTCGACCATCCCCTCGACGATCCCGGTCTCGTACGCCAGCGGGGCTATCGAGCAGCAGATGACCGAGAACAGGGGGCGCTTCCTGAGCTCCTCCTTCCCGCCCGCGACCAGCGATGCCAGCTCGACCTGCGCCCTCGCGTCCTCGGCGCTCAGGATCGAGACGCCGTTCACGTGCTTCGTCGTGTTCTGCATCGCGGTCCAGAGCTCGTGGAGGCTGTGGGACGCCTGGTTGACCTCGGTCGCGGTGAGGGTGGTCCATACGAAGTCCACGCCCTTCAGCGCGTCGGCGAGCCTGATGAAGTCGGCGATGTCCTTCCTGGTGGACGGCCTCTTCTCGCCCGTGTCCATGTCCCGTATGTAGACGCCCAGACCGGTGGTCGCGGCGTACGGGGGGCCGTCGACTGGCACCGTCAGGTCGTTCCTAGGGTCGCGTGCGCACATCTTGAACGACCTTGGTGCTTTCTTCAGCGCCTCGTCGACCAGGTCCTCCGGTATCCTGGCGACCATCTTCGTCTCGTCGACCGCCGCTCCGGCGCCCTCGAGTGTCTTGAGTATCGGACGGCTGGGTATGTGCACGCCGATCTCACGGAGGCACTCGAGGCTCTGGGAGTGCACTAGGTCCATCTCATCCCTGCTCAGGAACACGAATCTTCCGACTGCCATGCTGCTCTTCCCTCCTGGACGGGTTCCCCACCGAAGGTCCCGATGTCCTGAGGGGGCATGACGCAGGACGGATATCAACCTCTTTCCCGAAGGCTTAAGGAAGTTCCGGTCGGCGCGGGCTCACCGCTTCCTCAGGAGGACCTTGAGGACCTCCCTCTTGCCGGCCGTCGCCCCGAAGACCACGCGCCTGACGGAGCCGACCTCGGTCACTACCTCCAGCCCTGGGAACAGCGAACCGACCTCCCCCTCCAGGAAGTAGTGGGTCATGATCCCGTCGCCGCGGAGGTAGGACGAGGGCTCTACCTCCTCCCCCTTGCCGAACCTCATGTCGGCCCGCCCGAAGGCCTCGACGTAGAGGTGGCCGCCCCGGACGAGGGCCTTGGAGAGCTGCTCCGCTGCCGCCGCGCGCTCCCTCTCCACCATGTGGGAGAGGGTGTGGACGCAGGTGACTGCACCGTATTTTTCTGGTGCAAAAGGCATGTTGCGCAGGTTGCATTCTACCAATTCTACAACTCCATCAGGGTCGCGCTGGGACCTGAGGGAGTTGAGCGCCTCCCTGGAGAAGTCGCAGGCCACGACCTCGCACAGGCGCGCGAGCGCCTCCGCGGTCTTGCCGTCCCCGCACCCCGCGTCCAGGACCAGCATGCCCCTCTTCAGGTGCGGCGTCAGCAGGGAGAGGTCGCCCGTGCCGCCGTAGTGGAGGCCCCTCTTGGAGTACAACCTCTGCCAGGCCTCCCTCGCCCTCATCGCCCTAGTAGCTGCCATCACTAGCACCGCTGCGCCTGAGGGCCATATGGATTAAAATACTAATAAAGAAGTAACTCGCCGCGTCCGAGAGAACAAGGAAGACTGTGAACATGGACTTTCAATCGCTCACCAAGAGCCAGGAGATCCTCAGGGCAGTAGCCGACATGGAGTGGGAGGAGCCCACGCCAGTGCAGGAGCAGAGCATACCGATCGCCATGGCGGGGGACGACCTCATGGCGCAGGCGCAGACTGGGACCGGCAAGACCGGCGCCTTCGCGATACCGATACTGAGCAGGATGCCCGCGAACAAGAGGATACATGTGCTCGCCCTCGTCCCCACGAGGGAACTGGCGATGCAGGTCGCGGAGGACTTCGACGACCTCGCCAAGTACACCGGGCACAAGACCGTCGCGATCTACGGCGGCCAGTCCATCAACGTCCAGGTCACCAAGATAAGGAAGGGCGTCGAGATAGTGGTCGGGACGCCAGGGAGGCTCATGGACCTCATGCGCCGGGGGGAGCTGTCGTTCGACGGCGTCTCCGTGGTCGTGCTGGACGAGGCCGACCGGATGCTGGACATGGGGTTCATAGACGACATCGAGTGGATCCTCCAGAGGGTCCCCGGGCAGCGGCAGACCATGCTCTTCTCCGCGACCCTCCCCGAGGCGATAAGGGAGCTCGCACAGAGGTACATGAGGGACCCCAAGAGCGTCATCATCAGCCAGGACACCCTGACGGTCGACAACGCGGAGCAGAGCTACATCAACGTCGGCCGGAAGAACAAGCTGTGGGCGCTCTGCAGGATACTCGACACCGAGAAACCCCCGCTCACGCTCGTGTTCTGCTCGACCAAGAGGATGGTCGACATGCTGGTCAGCAAGATGAGGGCGTACGGCTACTCCGCCGACGGAATACACGGGGACATGTCCCAGGCCGCCAGGGAGAAGGTCATGGACCGGTTCAAGCACGGCAAGCTCAAGATACTCGTCGCCACCGATGTCGCCGCCAGGGGCCTGGACATCGAGGGCATAACCCACGTGGTCAACTACGACATCCCCGAGAACCCGGAGGACTACGTCCACAGGATCGGGAGGACCGCCAGGGCCGGCAAGACCGGGAAGGCCATCACCTTCGTCTCAAAGGAGGAGCAGTACCTCGTCAAGCAGATCGAGAACTTCGGCAGGACGACCATCCAGATGGACGACGTTCCGGACGGCTCCGGCAGGGACACGGTGAAGAGACAGCTGGACCTCGACGAGTACGCGGACGTCTTCGGCATGGTCCCCTTCAGGATGAACATAGGCAAGGAGGACGGCGTCGACATGCTCAGCCTGATCAAGTTCATCACGAGGAAGGCCAACATCTCGGAGCACCTCATCGGGGACGTCGCGGTCGGCAGGAACAGCAGCGACGTACGCCTCCACAAGAGCATCGCGTTCTACGCGATGAAGGACCTCGAGAGGTGCAGCGTCCAGGGCAAGCACGTGAAGATTGACCTGATAAGGTGACCTAGGCGCTCAGGGCCTTGTTTATCTCGTCCGCCCTGATGTGGCCCACGACCTTCACGTCGCACTTCGCGATGCCCTCGACCGTCAGGACCTGGTCCCGGATCGCGAGGGCCAGCTCGACGCCCACGGGGCAGAACGGGCTCGTCGGCATGAAGGTGAGGCTGACGGAGTCCTCCCCGACGACGATGTCGGATATGAGGCCCATCTCGTATACGCTCACGCCCGTGTGGGGGTCCAGCACGCTCCTCAGGGCCTCGACCACGAAGTCCTTACGGTCCATGTCCAGATGAGAACACCCTAAGGGTATTATAAGCTGTCGAGTTTCGGGCACCGCTCACTTGTAGAGCAGCACCGCCAGGCTTGCGACGCACACCGACTCCAGCTCGCCCCTCTCGGAGCTCACGGTCTTCTCCACCTCGTAGAACTCCGGAGTGAGCTCCACCTTCCTGCCGCCCTCCAGCTCGATGGTCAGGCCCTTCTCCAGTCCCGCCAGCTGCTCGGGCGACAGGAAGGTCATCCTCTCGGAGATGGCCTTCGCTTCCCGCTTGAACGCGGGGCCGAGTTTGGAGTGGACAGGCTTCACCCTGGAGACAGACTCCTGCAGCGCGACCTTCTCCAGCACGTCCAGCCTCTCCGCCTTCAGGGTCGCCTTGACGTCTCCCTCCGACCCGGAGATGAGCTCCGAGGCCTTCGCCCCCACGACCTCGACCCTCGTTACTGGTGCGTTCAGGGACATGCCCTTGGCGGCCTTCCAGGCCCTCACCGCTGCGACTATGTCCCTCACGGCCTCGCCCCTGCGCTCCGCGGCCTCGTCCATGGGTGGCGCCTCCGGCCACGGGGACACGTGGATGCTCACCGGCGTCTCGTGCTGCCTGAAGTTGTGCTGGTAGGAGTCCTCGGCCACGTGAGGCATGAACACCGACAGCATCTTGAGGAGGCCGAGTCCGACCGTGTAGAGGGTGTACCTCGCGCCGCCGTCGTCCTCCGCATAGGCCCTGTGCTTCGCGAGCTCGATGTAGTGGTCCGCGAACTCGTGCCAGAGGAAGTCCTGGACGAGCGCCATCGCGCGGTCGAACTCGTAGGCCTCGCACCTCTCCTCGACGTCCCTGACGAGCCTCCCGAACCTGCTGAGTATCCACGCGTCGACCGGGTGCATCGACCCCGGCCTCGAGGGCCTCTCCTTGCACGCGCTCCCCACCATCCGCATGACGTTCCAGGCCTTCGTCGCGAGCCTGTTACCCCTCACCAGCTCCTGCTCCTTGAAGGCGTGGTCCATGCCCAGGGAGCACGTCGCGGCGTAGTAGCGCATCGCGTCCCCGCCGTACTTGTCCAGGAGGGGCATCGGGTCTATGACGTTCCCGGCCGAGGTGTGCATGGGGCGGCCGTCGGGCGCCATGATGAACCCGTGGATCATGACCTCGTCCCACGGCTTCCTTCCGGTGAGGTGGAGCTCCCTGAGGATAGTGTAGTAGGCCCAAGTCCGGATGATGTCGTGGCTCTGCGGCCTCATGGACATGGGGTAGAGACGCTCGAACATCTTCATGTCCCGCTCCCAGAAGGTGTTGTACAGCGGGGATATGCTCGAGTCCATCCAGGTGTCGAAGACGTCCGTGGAGCCGACGTAACTCCCGCCGCAGGCGCACTTGGCCTTCGACGGGGCCTTCACGGTCGGGTCGACGTAGCAGTCCTTCTCCTCGGCGAGGAGGACGTCGCCGCACCTGTCGCACTCCCAGAGCGGGATGGCCGTCGCGAAGTACCTCTGCCTCGAGACCACCCAGTCCCATGCCAGGGACTCGACCCAGTCCTTGATCCTGACCTTCATGAACTCGGGCTTCCAGACGATCTCGTCGACCTTCTGGAGGACCTGCTCCTTGAACTCGACCGACTTGACGAACCACTGCGGGACCTTGAGGAACTCTATGGGGGTGCTGCACCTCCAGCATGTCCCGAGGTTCTGCTCCAGAGGCTCCTGCCTCACGAGGAGCCCCTGGGACCTCATGTCCTCGATTATGGCCTTCCTCGCGTCGACGACCGTCATGCCGGCGTACCTGCCGGCGAGCTCGGTCATCTTGCCGTCCTCGTCTATGCCCTTCTCCAGCGGGAGCTCGTACTTCATGATGCGCTCCAGGTCGTCCTTGTCGCCTATGGAGCAGACCATGAGCGTGCCGGTGCCGAACTCCGGGTCGACCTTCGCGTCCGCGATGACCTTGACCCTCCTGCCGAAGACCGGGGTCACGAGTTCCTTGCCGACCAGCCAGCCCTTGTCCTTGTCGTCCGGGTGCACCGCGACCAGCAGGCACGTGCAGAGGAGCTCCGGCCTGGTCGTGGCGATGAGGACCTCCTTGCCGGTCTCCGCCTCCTTGAACGTGATGTAGTTGAGCCTGGTCGTCCTGTGCTCGTAGTCCACCTCGGCGTCAGCCAGGGCGGTCCTGCACCTGGTGCACCAGTTGATGGGGAAGTGCCCCTTGTACACGAGGCCGTTCTTGAACATGCGTATGAAAGATATCTGCGTGAGCCTGCGGTAGTAGTGGGCGTCGGTCTGGTAGTATATGCTCGGGTCCATGCTCTGGCCCAGCATCTCGAACTGCTTTGTCATCTCGGCGATGTACTTCTCCGCGAACTCCGCGCACATCTTGACGAACTGCTGCCTAGGGACGTCCGTGGCCTTGACGCCGTGCACCTTCTCCACGCGGACCTCGACCGGCGTGCCGTTGGTATCGAAGCAGAGGGGGTAGAACACGTTGAACCCCTTCAGGCGCTTGTACCTGGCTGCGAAGTCTATGACCGTGTAGCCGTAGGCGTGTCCCAGGTGCAGGTTCCCTGACGCGTAGCGCGGAGGGTTGTCTATGCTGTAGACCTTCTTCTGCGAGGTACGGTCGAAGCGGTGAATGCCCCACTCCTTCCACTTGCCCTGCCACTTCGCCTCGTTCTCTCGCCAATCGTACTGGGCCATCCAACCCTGGGCAGAAGAGTAAGTGTAGATAAAACTGTTGGGTTGGTCACTTCCGGGGGCGCTTCTTCCGGAAGACGTTGGCTTGGATGAGGTCCTCCGCCTCCGGGGTCATGGGCCCGCGCCACTTGTCGAGGGTGAACAGGCCCTCCTGGAGGCACCTCACGAGGACCGCCATCTGGTGGGCGCAGAAGTAGCCCTTCTCCCTGTGCTCGACGCACTCGCACGATGTGTCGACGTCCTCGTTCGTCTGGTTGACGAACCTGATGTGGTACACCTCGTACCCGTCCGACCTCCGGAGCGAGAAGACCGCGTTGACGATCGTGTCGTCGCTCTTCGGGTCGAGGTCGATGATCTTCCTCCCGCCGGCGAGCTTGATCGCCTTCGCCATGTTCTCGACGAAGTAGATCTCCTCCTGGGCGGAGCAGAAGTCCTCGAGCACCTTGCGGTCGAGGTTGTCGAGCACGTACCCGACGAGGTCCTCCTTCACCAGGTTCGACCACCCGGTGAGCTTCTTGGCGTCGCACAGGTTCTTGAGGCTGGCTACCGTGAGCCTCGAGACCCTCAGGTCGAGGGGCAAGTCCTTTCTCATATCCCATCCCTTGTTGGAGTGGATGAGGCTCGTCGTTTAAGAAAGTAGCGACAGCGGGGTCAGAGGCCCTCGTCCGCGGGCTTCCCCCGCCTGCGCATGACCAGGATGTGGTCCCTCTCGATCCTGCTGTCGTTCCAGCGCGGTATGTCCAGGTGCCTGTTGATCACGTCGTACACGTACTCGCCCTCCAGCTCGAACCCGCACTTGTCGGCGATGCGGGCCAGGATGCGGTAGGTCGGTATGCGCACCTTCCTGAAAGTGTTCTCGCCGACGACCACGCAGTACCTGCCGTTCCTCCTGAGGACCCTGTTGACCTCGCAGAAGTTCCGGCGCATGTCGTCGAAGTACTTGTACACGATGTAGGCGCTCTTCTTCTCCTTCTCGATGAGCTCGTCCATCACCTGCCTCAACTCAGGGACGGACGTCCTGGGCTCCCACGGCCTGTACTCCGACAGGTACGCCCTGGACGTCCCCACGACCTGCCCGTCGAGCTTGGCCATGTCCGGCATGAGGTCCAGCCAGAACATCTCGAGCTTGTGGACGCTGACGTAGTGCACCGCGCTCGCGTATGGGGGGGAGGTGACAGCCAGGTCCACCGACGAGTCGTCCAGGGCTATCTCCCTGGCGTCCTTCCCCACTATCTCCACCGAGGGGGCGTCCCTGTACTGCTTCGCCACGTTCTTGGAGATCCGCCACAGCTCCTCCGCGTCGAGCATCCTGCTCCGCACGGTGTTCTCGAACTTGGACAGGACGTCGAAGGAGGTCTTCCCCTGCTCGTCCAGCTTCTTCCGGAACGTGGTGACCTCCGGTATGAGGGAATCGGAATCGGAGTTGGACATCTTCCTGATGATGGAGGAGAAGCAGATCTTGAAGAAGTCCTGCTGGTCGCCCCTGCGCATGGCCCATACGTGCTTCTTGACCGTGGCCAGGTCCGCGAGCACCTCCGGCCTGAACCAGTGGTCCCTGTTGGGTATCTCCGGGACCAGTGACGAGTTGTCGTCGCGGTCCGCGGCTATGTCGGAGAGGAGCGCGTCCCCGGCCTCCCGGAGCCTCTTCGGGTCCAGCGGGGTCGTCTTGACCTTCGCGATCATCCTGGCGAGGGGGTGGATGTCCACGCCGTAGCTGTGCCTCCCGAGGATGTACGACTCCAGCAGGGTGGTGCCGGAGCCCATGAACGGGTCCAGGACCTCGTCCCCGACCTTCGAGTACGACTGGATGCAGAAACCCGGTATCTGGGGTATGAACTTCGCGGGGTACCTGTGGATGCCGTGGGTGGCGTAGCTGACCTGTTTGCCGATGTACTTGCCGAACTCGCCTGACAGGTCCACGGGCCTCGCGAGGCCTCGTCTATCGGGCGGGTCTCCCCGGGAGTCCAAGGACATGACGGTTCTTTCTCTCCTGTTCACAGCCCCTCGAGGGCCTCCAAGCCGGCCCCCGAGACCAATCTGGTCACCGCGAGAACGACGTTCTCCTTCTTAACCCTGCGCTGCTCCGAGCTGTCCCGGTCCCTTATCGTGACGGTCCCGTCGTCCTTCGTCTGATAGTCCACGGTGATGCAGCAAGGGGTCCCGACCTCGTCCATCCGCGCGTATCTCCGCCCGATCGAGCCAGCGTCGTCGAGGTACGCGTGCATCCCGGCGGCCGACAGCGACGCGTGGATCCCCGAGGCTATGTCGCCCAGGCCGTCCTTCGCCATGAGCGGGAAAACTCCGGCCTTGTACGGGGCCACGAGCCCCTTCAGCCTGAGGGTGACGTAGTCGCCGTCCTCCTTCTTCGACCGGGAATAGGCGTGCTCCATCACCGCGTAGACGATTCTGTCGACGCCGTAGGACGGCTCGATCACGTGCGGCACGAACTTCCTGCCCGTGACCTTCTCCTTCCGCATGGCCACCTCGAAGCACTCCGACGGCACGGAGTATGCCTTCCCGCCCACCTGGACGGCGACCTCCTTCCGGCCCTTCACCGAGCCGACGGGCATCTTCGACAGCGCCTCGGCGACCGCCTTAGTCTCACCCTTGAACATCTTGCCCATGACGTCGAACTTGACCTTCACGGCCTCCCGTTCGACCTCCTTGGGCTCTTCGAACCGTTCGAACGCCGTGAGGTCCGCGTCCGAGTGCGCTATGTGCGCCGAGAGGTCGTAGCAGCCGCGGTCCGCGACCCCGACGAGCTCTATCCAGCCGTACCCGAGCTCCGCCTCGAGGTCCCAGCAGTCGGACGCGTAATGGGCCATCTCGGTCCTCTCGTGCTGCCTGAACCGCATCCGCGCGGGGTCGAGGCCTATGTCGGCAGCGAACCTGTGGGTGAGCCACATGAAGTATGCCAGGACCTCGTTGACTATCACCTTGTCCCTGACGGCCTGCTCGAGCGTGAGCTCCTTGGCCTCGCCGGTGTTGGCCACGAGCATGAGCCTCTCGCCCTTGACCGGGCCGAACCTCGGCCACGTCTTGTCGTCCGGGTCGACGAACAGCTCCGCCTCCATCTGGTGGAACTCCCTCAGCCGGATGAGCCCCTGCCTCGGCGATATCTCGTTCCTGAAGGCCTTGCCCACCTGGACCGCGCCGACGGGGAGCCTCTCCCGGCCCAACCTGTAGACCTGCTGGAAGTTGACGAACATGCCCTGGGCCGTCTCCGGCCTCAGGTAGCCGGCCTTGGCCTTGCCCGCGCCCACCATGGTCTTGAACATGAGGTTGAAACGCCTCGGCTCGGTGAGGTCGCCCTTGCACGATGGGCACCTAACCCCCTTCTCCCTGAGCAGCCCGCCCAGCTGCGCCTCGTCGAGGGTGGCGGGGTTCTCGTGGAGGTCCTTGGCCAGGTGGTCCGCGCGGTACGTCTCGCCGCACTTGGTGCACTCGACGTACATGTCGGAGAACGTGTCGAGGTGGCCGGAGGCCTTGAACACGGGCTCCGGGGCCACGAGCGGGCACGAGAGCTCCAGGAAGCCCTCCTGGAGAACGTATAGGCGCCTCCAGTGGTTCTCGATGTTGTTCTTCAGCGCGACGCCGAGCGGGCCGAAGTCGTACATGCCTGCCATGCCGCCGTAGATGTCGTACGATGGCCAGAGGAACCCCCTGCGCTTGCAGAGGGAGAGGACATCCTGTGGATCCATGTTGCATCACTTCGCGAGCGTGGATACCACGTCTATATCATAAATCATCGCGACGAGGTTGTCCTTGGAGTCCCTGACGGGAAGCTGCCCGAAGTCGTTCTTCCTCATGGTCCTCGCCGCGTCGCCGACGAGCGTCTTCCTGAAGACGGTCATCGGGTTCCTGACCATTATCTCCTTGACCGTGAGCTTCGGGAGATCGACCTTCGAGACCTCGTACCAGAGCTTCATGACGTTCCTGAGGCCCTCCCAGGTCCAGTTGTCGTCCTCGTCGCTGATGCCCAGGTCGCTCATCGCGACGGTCCTGTCCACGATGGTCTGGTTGAATATGTCCCTGTCCGTTATGATGCCCACTAGCTTAGCGTCGTCGTCCAGCACCGGCAGGGCGACCACCTTCGCCGCCCTGAACGTCGCGAGGGCGACCGTGAGCGGGGCGTTGTGGTAGATCGGTATGCACGGCGACCTCACGATCTCCTCGACCGAGACCTGCGGGTTCGACTTCTCGACGACTATGAGGAGGTCCGTCGGGGTTATGATCCCCGCGAGCTTGCCCTTCTCGACCACGGGGAGGTGGCTCAGGTCCTGGTCGACCATGATCCGTGCGGCGTCCTTGACGCTCGCGTTGACATTGATGGTCGGATAGTCGCGCCTCATCACCAACGCGAGCTGCTCCTCCTCCGGCTTGGAGAATATGTCCTGCCGCGTGACGAAGCCGGAGAGCGTCCCATCGCTCGACTTGATGACTGGCATGCCAGTGATGTTGTGCTTGACGAGCTGCTTGAGCACCTCGGAGCGTGTGCCTGGGAGTTCGGCGACTATCGGGTTCTCGGTCATTATCTCCTTGACTTTCATTCGGGGTGTCACCTCTTCTTGGCCCTCACCACGAGGACCGGGCACGGGGCGTACCTCGTGACCCTCTCCGCGACGCTCCCCATGAACAGCTTCGACAGGGCGGAGCGACCGAGCGTGCCGAGCACCACCAGGTCGAACCCGGCAGCGGTCTCCACGATCTTCCTGGTCGGGGAACCTTCGAGCACCATCGGGGTGACCTTCACACCGGCGGCGTCGCCCTCGGCCTTGACATCTTCCACCGCGCGCTTGCCCTCGTTCTCGAGGAGCGAGTAGACGCTCACGATCGAGGAGTCCATCGGGAAGCTCACGAAGGAGGTCTGGTCTATGACATACAGAGCGGTGACCTCGGCCCCGAGCTCCTTTGCGAGCCAGAGACCGTACGACACCGCCTCCTTGGTGTTGTCGGACCCGTCCGTCGCGATGAGTATCTTCTTGATGGCCTCCAAGTCAGAGCCTCCTTAGCGTTCCTCCGCGGGACACCGCCGCGACTCGCGCGGAACCCGTGGCGGAAACCACCTCACCCAAGGGGTCGTCCCCCTGCGTCTCTACCACCACGAGGTCGTCAGTGTGCCCAATTTCCGTAGTTATGTCCAGTTCCGCATTTAATACTTTGCGCCCTGAGCAGGTCGCCAGACGTACCGCGTCGACCGGAGCCAGGCCGCCTCGGACTGCGCTCAGACGGACGGCGGCGCGGACCTCCTCGAGCATGTCCGGCCTGCAGATCATCCCGTTGTCCGTCCCGAGGGCCACCTCGACGCCGGCGCGCAGGAGCTGCGGTATCCTCGGGTCGATCCCGAAGAACTCGTTCGAACGCGGACAGACCACGACAGGGACCCCCGCCTCGGCGACCTTGAGGAGGTCCTCCTCGGTCGCCGCCGTCATGTGCACCAGGAAGTCCGGGTCCAGGTCCAGTATCGCGTCCACGTCCTCCCTGACGACCTCGCTCGCATGGAGCCCGAACAGCCTGCCGGACGCCTTCGCGGCCTTGGAGGCCCTCTCCAGCAGGTCCCTGGGCCAGTCCCGCAGCGAGCTCATCCCGAGGCCGTCGCAGCGCGACGCGAAGTCCAGGAGCGCGTCGGAAGTCATGTTGCTGTGGACAGGCCTCCCGAGCACCACTGCCGACACCGGGACCGATGCGACCGACTCCCTCAGCATCTGTATGCCGTCCGTCCCCTCCTCCCTGAAGTCGATGAACGCAGACGTCCCAGTCCTCGCCATCAGCTCCGCGGACGCCCTCATGCCCTCCACCTTCTGGGCCCGTGAGGCCACCCTGAGCATCCTGTGCTTGTAGCCGTTCGGGGGGGCGACGGTCTCCTCCACCGTGCCCTTGGGGGCAGGGTACGCGAACGAGTCGCCGATGTGGGTGTGGGCGTTGACGAATCCCGGCAGGAGGACGGCCTTGAGGGAGCCTTCAGGCGCCCTCCCCCTGCAGACCTCCACGGCCTGGTCGCCCTCGACGAGCATGTAGCCCTCCACGACCCCCTCGGGGGTGAACAGCCACCTGCCCACGCTCTCCCTCATCATGATGGCTGGGCCATCGTTCACACCGGTCTAATACTTTCCCGAACCAGATGGGACGAGGGGCGGGTCCGGCCGTCCGCGGCGCGCGGCCAGAATTAGATAATCGGTTCGAATATAAATCTAACAGGCACGGATTCGGTCAAATAGGTTTATATTCAGGGAGGCAATCCCCGAAATCACTACGGAGGTAGTCAGATGCCAGCGAAGATAAACAAGGACGAGTGCGTTGCATGCGGAGCATGCGTCGATGTCTGCCCTGAGGGAGCGATAACGGTAGAGGACGTCGCCATCGTGGACGAGAAGAAGTGCCTCGACTGCGGCGCGTGCGTTGACGAGTGCCCCAACAACGCGATCAAGCTCGAGGACTGAACAGGTCCTCCGAAACCAGACTTCCCTCCAACTCTCACTGCTCGGGTGAAGCCCCCGCGAAGGCCATCGGCCTGCGCGGGCTCCTCGAACAGGTTTTTGTTATCATTCATATAGGGACACGTTCATCACGCCCGTGGTGCCAGCTTGGACGACGAACTGCTCTTCTGGACAGCGCTGATCCTCGTGGCATTCGTGCCGTCGCTGCTCTACCTGGTCTGGATCAGGAACACGGAGAAGCACTCCA
>CAZXWO010000002.1:0-6362 GCA_964644565.1 uncultured Thermoplasmata archaeon
GGGCATGGCCGAGCAGCGGGGGGACATGAACTACGAGGACATCATGACCCTTTTCCGTCAGGAGAACAGGTCCCCCCAGCTGACGAAGGTCGACCCAGCGCTCTACGACAGGATGTCCGCGTACATCAAGAGCATCAGGAAGGAGAGCGAGAGGGAGATAGCCATGAACCCGGGCTCCCACGCGAGCATGATGCTCAACGACCAGCTCAAGAAGGCCATAGACAAGGCGAAGCGCGTCTACGAGCTGCGCACGAGGAAGATCGCCCTGATCGCCCTCAGGAAGGTGTCAGGGGACAACCCCGACACCGCCAACCTCACACCGGACGAGATAGTCCTGTTCTCCAGCATCACGTCCGTGCTCTCGGCGCACAAGGACTCCAACGCGGACTTCGAGGTCCTCGGCCCGAGGACCGGGAGGCAGGAGGAGGTCGTGGAGGTCGCCAGCCTCAAGCGCGAGGAGCCCCGGGCCAAGGCGAAGGAGCCGCCCGCCGGCGAGGTGAAGGACGAGCTGGTGATGGCCCGCGTGCTCGAGGACGTCCCGACGTTCGCGGGTGTCGACCGGGACTACAAGCTGAGCAAGGAGGACGTCGTCTCGATACCCAGGAGCGTCGCGGACACCCTCCTGTCCCACGGGAAGATCAAGATCATCGGGTCATCGTAGGCCGACAGGGCCCTTGGAGCCGCCGTGCTCGGTGACCTCGAGCCTGACCTTCCTGCCGTTCCTGCGGACCCCGCCCCCGACAGCCTCAGATGCCTTCTCAGGCGTGTTGTTCTCCAGGCTGAGGTGGAGCAGCACGACCGCGATCGTCGCGTCGGAGACCACGTGAGAGCACAATGCGGCTGCGTCGTCGTTCGAGAGGTGCCCGTGGTCGCTCCTTATGGTCCTCTTCAGGAAGTCGGGGTAGGCGCCGTGCACGAGCATCTCGTCGTCGTAGTTCGCCTCGACCATCAGGACGTTGGAGGACTGGAGCGCCTCCACCACCCTGGGGGTCACGCACCCCAGGTCCGAGACGACCGACAGCTTGCGGCCGTCGTCGGAGATGGTGAACGCGACGGGCTCCGCCGCGAGGTGCTTGATGGGGAAGGGCGAGACCTTGAGCGGGCCCACGTCGAACTGGTGCCTGGGGGATATCGGTCGCAGGCTCACGCCCTCGAGGGGCGTGAGCGACAGCGTCCCGTCTGTCCCGAAAACGGGCACCCCGTACTTCAGGCAGAACCTCTTGGCGCCACGCGTGTGGTCCGTGTGCTCGTGCGTGAGCAGGAGCGCGTCCACGTCGGACGGCTCGAGGCCGAACAGGGACATCCTGCGTTCGATCTCCTTGCAGGAGATGCCTGCGTCGATCATCACGGATGCTCCGTCGCTGGAGAACACGATCGAGTTGCCGCAGCTGCCGCTGCTGAGTACCGTGACGGAGGCTACGTGCATCCTGCGCGGCCAACGCGGATTGCGCCGATAAACCTTCTGGTGCGCGCTGCCCTGGCGCGTGCCATGGCCTCAGGCGGCCTATTGGTATGAATTGATAATTATATTATTCTGCATATCCATCGGCGCGGCTTCGCGGCCGGGCCGGCGAGGGTCCGCTCTCCGGACAGCCAGGCATCGTGTCACCGCTCTGGTGCTTCGATAGTTATTTAAATAGCGAGTTTATACTGCGCCTTCGTGGGCCTGTAGCTCAGCTAGGTAGAGCAATCGGCTCTTACTTCGATTCTCCGGAATCGCAGGGGACACCGATTGGCCAAGGGTTCGAATCCCTTCAGGCCCGCTCAAATCCTTTCATGCAGTAAGGAGCCTTCCGATGGCGGCGAAGAACCTGTATTTTGTGGGGACCGCAGGCTGCGGCAAGAGCACACTCACGTACGCGTTCCAGCTCTGGATGCAGAGTCAGGGGTTCGATGCGATCACGGTGAACCTCGACCCGGGCGTGGACGAGCTGATGTACAACCCAGACGTCGACGTGCGCGACTGGGTGGAGATTGACGACATCATGAAGGAGTACGGCTTGGGCCCGAACGGCGCGCAGATCGCCGCCGCGGACATGATGGCCCTCAACGTGAAGGAGATCTCGGAGGTCATCGCGGGCTTCGACACCGACTACGTGCTCATAGACACGCCCGGGCAGCTCGAACTCTTCACCTTCAGGCAGAGCAGCAGGGTGATAGTCGAGGAGCTGGGCATCGAGGACTCCGTCCTTGCGTTCCTCTTCGACCCGTCCGTGGCGAGGTCGCCGAACGGCTACGTGTCGTCCATGATGCTTGCCGCGACGGTCCACTTCAGGCTGCCCGTCCCGATGCTGCTGCTGATGGCCAAGGCGGACATGCTCAAGGACTCGGACAAGGAGCTGATCGATTCATGGAGCAGGGACCACTATGCGCTCTTCTCCTCCCTCCTGGACGAGTCCAGGGACGCCCAGACCTCGGTCAGCGTGGAGTTCCTGCAGGCGCTCGAGAGCATCGGGGCGGGCAGGGCTGTGGTCCCGGTCAGCGCCGACTCCGGCGAGGGCCTCGAGGACATCTACTCCGCCGTCCAGATGGCGCTCGAGGGCGGAGAGGACCTGGAGTGACCTCAGGCCCTCCGGCCCTCTGACGCGGCCAGCGCCCTCCTTATCTCATGCCCCTCGTCCGTGAGGGAGACCGCCACACGCGCCGACTCCAGCCTGGCTGACACCAGCCCCATCCGCCTCAGCTCCCTCATCACCCTCTCGACGGACTGCTTGTTGTGCGGCGGCATCGCCTTGACGAGATCGGGTATGGACGACGGCTCTGCCAGACGGGAGACGAACTGCGACTGCAGGGGCGTGAACCTGTTCCGGGCCGTGACGCCCTTCATCACCGGCAGGCGTACGACCCTGTCCGTGACGTGGTAGGCCGGCACCCCGAGCCTGAAGGCTGCGAAGAGGGCCGCGTCCGCCAGGAGCTTCGTCCCTCCGCTGATGTTCATGACGACCTCCCCGCGCCCTCCGGACAGGCCAGATACGACCTCGCACACCTCGTCCACGAGGTCCATGAAGCGTCCCGTGTCGACCTGGACGAACTGCACTTCGTTCCCGGTCATCGACTCCACCCGCCTGATTTCAGAGACCCCCGAGGGCTCCTCCCCGCGCTCGCCTATGAGCACGAGCCAGTCGTACGGGAGGCGTCGCATGGCCATGAGCACGTTATGCGAGTCCCCGTCCCCGATGGTGGCGACCAGCGTCCTCAAAGGTCGTCCCCCAGGAGGAGCTCGGTCGAGTCCTCGACCCTGACGACCTTCTTCCTCTGGTCGCTCGGGTGCCTCTCGAGCCTGACGGCGCCCTTCCTCACCAGGTTCTTGACGTGGTGGTTCATGGTCGCCTTGTGCTTGCCGAGGCTGTTGGCCAGCTCCACCTCTGTCACCGACTCCCCCTTCCGTCCGGCCAGGAACCTCAGGATCTCCTTCTCCTCCCTCGAGAGGACCTGGTCGTACTCCATCTTGAGGAGCGGCAGCGGCACCTCCTCGTAGGTGACGTCGTGTATGTACACGGTCGGCACCCCCTCGAGGATGCAGACCAGGAGCGCGGCGGAGGAGGTGGGCCTCGTGCCCCCCGCGATGTTGAACACCGCGATCTCCTTGCCCTCCTTCTTGTGCTTCCTGATGTCCTTCCTGATCCGCGAGGCGATCCCCTTGAAGTCGAAGGGGTCGTCCAGCTCCACGGGGTCCACGGCTATCCCCATCTTGGAGCAGTAGTCGACCACCGCCTTCCTGGCCTCGGAGACCTTAGCCCCCGCCTGGGGGTCCTTGCTGTCCGCCCCGAAGTAGAAGACGAGCTTCTCGACGTCCTGAGTGGACTTCAAGGTCGGTATGAGCGACCTCGGCCTGTATCCCAGAGTCCCGAACACCACTGCCATGCTCTTCCCGGGATACTGTATGATGTCCCGTCCTATTAACTTCTATGATACGATTAGATGTATTGTGAGACGATTATTAAAACAATGCCCGCAGCCGCGCCGTATCATCGCAGGTGATACCGTATCGGCTCAGCGAGAAGCACGCAACTCCACGTCCCCGGGCCGATGAACGCGGATGCACGCGACGGCCGGAGGTTCAAGCACGTCTTCCTGGACGCGGAGGGGACGCTCTACGTGCCGCACAGGGGAAAGAGCACATGGGAGTTCTGGGCGGACCCGTCGCCCGAGCACGCGAAGGACTTCTTCGTCCTCGACGAGGGCGTGGGGGAGGCCCTGCGCTCGCTGAGGGGCCGCGTGGACAGCCTGTGCATAGTCTCCCGGAACTCGAAGCCCGTACTCGACGCGCTCCTGGAGGACTTCGGGATACGGGACTACTTCGACGAGGTGATCCTGAACGGGAACAAGGGCAAGCAGATATCGAGGTACCTGCAGAAGCGCGGGTACGACAGGAGGGAGGCGGTGATGGTGGGAGACACCCCTGTCCTGGACCTCTACCCCGTGCAGAAGGCGGGCATCGAAGCCATACTGGTCGACAGGCCCTACAACAGGCAGGCGGACGCGGAACGGATCAACGGCATCCGGGAGCTACCGTCGTGGCTGAGGATCGCCGACATCGCGGAGAGCAGCATGGGACCACGCAACTCCACTCTAGACGACTTCTTCACAAGCGCCGAAGTGTAGGCCGGCCGAAGCCTCCTCGGTCACGTGTCCCGGCCGCACATGACGTCCCGCGCGAAGCGCCGTCAGATGTCCTTCCACTCGCCCTCTCTGAGCGTCTCGACGCGCCTCTGGCCGCCGAAAGTCTCCCTGAACCACTCCTGTCCAGTGGCCTCGGTGTGCACGGGTATGACAACCTCTGGGTCGATGGTCTCTACGATCTTGACCAGGTCCTCCTTCGAGGCGTGCCCCGACGCGTGTATGGAGTCGGAGCCTTTGGGGAACTCCAGTTTCGGCCTGCCGTTCTCGTCCTTCCCGAATGAGATTCCCTTCGGCTCGAGGTGGTACTTCATCAGCCATGCCCCCATCCTGATGAAGTCGATCTCCTGTTCCTCGCTGAACGCCTCGCACGAGGAGTAGAGGTAGTATCCGCCCTCGGGCTTGATGTCGACCAGGTGCTTGAGGTCGAAGAAGCTGAAGGACAGGAGGTAGTCCCCCGGGTCCCTGCCGATATCCTTCCCTTTCACCTCGTCCCCCGGGTAGGCCCTGTCGAGGACGTACTCCTCGAACTTGCTCTCCCCTCCCTTGGGGCAGTCGTAGATCAGCATGTCCGGTCCGGGGACGGGCACCTTGGGGTCGGCCGAATGCATCGCATGGAGCAGGTACGCGTCCTTGGTCGTTATGACCATCTTCCTGTGGTTCTCCTTGGCGACCGTCAGGAATGTCTCGAGCCTCTCGATGTTCCTGGGGCCGAAGTCGGCGATGACCAGCTTCCCGCCCATCCCTGAGATCAGCTGCCTGGCGTTCTCGAGCACGCCCTCCTCTGTCGGCGGCTTGTCGCCGGGGGCGTCGTCCGAGGCCCGGCACACCCGTGTCCCCTCGACTATCAGGGCGTATGGTCGGGGAGACCTGGCCGCGCCTGTGAACGCCGTCGTCGCAGCTCTGTTCATTCCGTGCATCCGGAGGTCCCCCGTGTATATCACGTTCCCGCGGCTCGTGGAGATGACGTAAGCGGATGCACCTTTGACGGAGTGGTCGACGGCGAACGACCTGACCGTGGGGGACGCGGGGCCCTTGCGGAGCTTGCCAGGAAGATGGGGCCTGCACCTGTTAGGCGCCTCGGCGAGCTCAACCGATGGCGACATGCCCCAGAACTCCTCGAACTCCTTGGGGATGTGGCCATCGAGCATGACGAAGTCCCTGCCGCACATCCCGAGGTCCCTCGCCTCTTTCGCGGAGCATGATTGCACGACGGGGGTGCCCCTGAAGGTGGTCTTGTGCCTCGGACCGGGACAGATGTAGTCCTTCCCCATCTCCGCCTTCCCGCTGTCGGCCATCGCCTTGACTATGGCCGCGGAGATGGCGTTGGTCACGACGGGGATGTCCGTCCGCAGGAACCCCATGTCCCCGAAGTGGTCCGCGTGCGCGTGGGACAGCAGCATGACGTCGATTGCGCCCAGGTCCGGCCCGTTGAGGTTCAGCTCAGGGTGCATGAGGTCGTCCCGGTACAGGTTCCTGGCATCCGGTAGGACTCCCATCTCGACATAGTCCAGGAGGCCTCCGGCGCTCCTGGGTCTGAGGTATTCCTCGTAGTAGGTTCCGAACTTCTTGAAGTTGGTACCGAAGTCAAGGAGGACATGGCTGCCGTCGAACCTGAGGACGAGCTTGTTGCCACCGATCGTGTCCGAACCGCCCAGGGCGAGGATGCCGATCCCGGCCATGGTCTCGGAATGAGGTTACCTCCTATATTATGCTGAATCATCTGGTCTCGGAACGGTGGA
>CAZXWO010000002.1:6462-100839 GCA_964644565.1 uncultured Thermoplasmata archaeon
GCTCATAAAGGAGCAGTGACCTGCGGATGCAAGCGGTCGTCAAGAGGCGCCGGGAGCCAGGGGCGGCGGTCGAGACCGTCCCCAGACCTACGATCGGCGCGGGCGAAGTCCTTGTCAAGACGAGGATGTCCTCGATATGCGGAACTGACGTCCATATCTGGGACTGGAACCACTGGGCCCAGAAGCGCCTGAGGACCCTCCCGATCATCTTCGGCCACGAGATGTGCGGCGAGGTCGTCGAGCTCGGCAGCGGCGTCAAGTCCGTCAAGGTCGGGGACCTCGTCTCCGCAGAGACGCACATAGTGGACGGCACCTGCTACCAGTGCAGGAACGACCGGATGCACATCTGCAAGAACATGAAGATCCTGGGCGTCGACACCGACGGCGTGTTCGCTGAATATGTGAAGCTCCCCGAGATGAACGCGAGGAAGCTGCCCCCGGGGCTGGACGTCAAGCTCGGCTCCCTTCTGGAGCCGCTCGGGAACGCGACTTTCACCGTCTTCGGCCGCGAGTGCGAGGACGACATCAAGGGCAGGAACGTCGTCGTCGCCGGCTGCGGGCCGATAGGGCTCATGGCGATAGCGATACTGAAGGTCCTCGGCGCGAAGAAGGTCATAGCCACGGAGCTGGGCACCGAGGAGGTCAGGTTCGCCCTCGCCACGAAGATGGGCGCCGACATCGTCCTCGACGCGGGGATGGGCACCGAGAGGCTCGTCAAGGCGGTCATGGACGAGACGGATGGCAACGGGGCGGACGTCTGCCTCGAGATGTCCGGGGCCGCGCCCGCACTCAAGCAGGTCTTCCAGATGCTGACCCCGGGGGGCCGCGTGTCCATACTCGGCCTGTACAACGACCCCGTCACCATAGACGTCAACAACGCGATCACGTTCAAGTCGGCCACCGTCTACGGCATAACGGGCCGCAGGATGTTCCACACGTGGGACCAGATGCACGCGCTCCTCGCCCGCGACGGGTTCAGGGACAAGCTTTCATCCATGGTCACCCATACCCTTCCCATAAGGGACATCGGGGAGGGCATGGAGCTGATAAGGACGAAGAAGGCCGCGAAGGTCGCCCTGGTGCCCGAATGGTGAGGAGATGGCCCGAAGGGACCCCGTTTCTTTCCTGAGAGAGGAGTACGAACGCCTCGTGTCCAGCGAGCTGGACTGGAAGCTGAGGGTTCTCCAGGGGCCGAGCACGCCCAGGTGCGTGGTGGACGGCCGAAGCGTGATCATGCTCTGCTCCAACAACTACCTCAGCCTCAGCAACCACCCCAAGGTCAAGGCGGCGGCGATCGAGGCCGTGAGGACCCACGGTGCGGGCTCTGGGTCGGTGAGGCCCATAGCGGGCAACATGGACCTGCACTCAGAGCTGGAGCGGCGGCTGGCCAGGTTCAAGGGCGCGGAGGCGTCGCTGGTGTACCAGACGGGCTTCGCTGCCAACGCGGGCCTCATCCCGCAGCTCGTGGACCAGGGGGACCTGATCGTCAGCGACGAGCTGAACCACGGGAGCATAATCGACGGCGTGCGGCTGTCCAGGGCGGAGAGAGCGGTCTACAGGCACTGCGACACGGACGACCTCAGGGCGGTCCTGGCCAAGGCCGAGGAGCACCAGCCCGCGTACAGGAGGGTGCTCGTGATCACGGACGGCGTCTTCAGCATGGACGGCGACATGGCCCCCATGGACAAGGTGGCGGCGGCCGCCCACGACCACGGCGCCATGGTCTACGTGGACGACGCCCACGGCGAGGGGGTCCTCGGCGAGGGCGGCAGGGGCATCGTCGCACACCACCACCTGTCCCGGGAGGACGTCCATGTGGAGATGGGCACCTTCTCCAAGGCCTTCGGGGTAGTGGGGGGCCACGTCTCCGGGAGCAGGGACCTGGTCAACTTCGCGTACAACAAGTCCAGGACTTGGCTCCTGAGCGGCTCGCACCCGCCCGCGGTGGTCGCCGCGTGCACCGCGGCCATAGACGTCCTCGAGACGGAGCCGCAGCACGTGAGGGACCTCTGGGCCAACACCGACTACTTCAGGAAGGGGGTCCGCGCACTGGGCTTCGACACCGGCTCGAGCGTCACCCCGATAATACCTGTCATGATAGGGGACAGCGGGGCGGCGAAGCGGTTCAGCGCCCGCCTGTACGAGCTGGGGGTCTTCGCGCTGCCGATAGTGTTCCCGATGGTCGCCAAGGACAGGGCCAGGATCCGGACGATAATGAACGCGGCCCTGGTTCGCGAGGACCTCGACGCGGCCCTCTCCGCGTTCGAGAAGGTCGGGAAGGAGATCGGGCTCGTCTAGTCCCGGTCGTGCTCCTCTGAGTCCTGGCGCTCGACCACGGTTATCTTGAACTCCTCCCTGGGCGTGATGACCTCGAAGATGAGCGTGTCGACGATCCCCTTCTCCTTCAGGGACTGCTCCGGCGGGAGCAGGTGGTGCTTCTCGAAGAACCTGATGAGCTCGTCCCTGCCGTTGTCGGTGAGGGCCCTCTTGATCACGGCCGGCTTCTTCCAGAAGCCGACGCCCAGCTTGGCGACGGTCCTCTTGCCGTCTATGTGGAGCACGACCTCCTCGTTCCTCTTGATGAAGTAACGGTCCCTGTCGTGCACGGATATCTCGATCCCCCTGCTCCTGTTCGGCCCCTGCCATATGGTGCACTCGAACGAGTCCCCCGTCGCAGTGGTCGGCCCGGCATCGGGGGAGCTCACGGGGAACGTGAGGACCTTGCATGTCGGGCAGAACATCTGGCCCGTCTCCTTCCTGCATCTCTTGCATACGCGCATGGTGCCAGGCTCCCTCGCGCTGGGTGAGTCATTACACCGACATGAACCTTTTGCACGGCCTCGGGCCGTCCGCAGGGACCTGTTGCCCTTCCTTGCGCAACAGATTAATCCCTGGGAGCGTCTTGAGGTCACGAGGGGATCGACACGGTCCGGATACTGATCTGCTACTACTCGCGGAGCGGGAACACGAAGAAGATGGCGTACATGATACAGAAGGGGGCGATGGAGGAGGACGTCGAGGTCGACACGAAGGACGTGAAGACCGTCAAGGCGGACGACCTCCTGAAGTACGATGGCATAATCATCGGGTCCCCGACCTACTACGGCCTGCCTGCCGCCGAGGTGAAGGCGCTGCTCGACAAGAGCGTCAAGCACCACGGCAAGCTCAAGGGCAAGGTCGGTGGCGCGTTCGCATCGAGCGCCAACATAGGCGGTGGCAACGAGACGACGGTCCTCGCCATACTGGAGGCCCTCCTCATACACGGGATGGTCGTGTGCGGCGACTCGGAGGGGGACCACTACGGGCCCGTGTCCATCGAGAGGCCGGACGCGCGCGCGGAGAAGGTCTGCGTCAGGTACGGCAAGCGCGTCGCCGCGCTGACGAAGAAGCTGCACGGCTGACCGCAGGGGCCAAGGCCGGGCCCTCCTCTCAGAGGTGGTTGAAGTCCGGGCCCTTCTGGTCGCTCTTCTTGCGGGGGCGCTTCCTGGGCTCTTCGGGCTCCTCTTCCTCCTGCTCCAGGTCCTCCTCCGGGGCCCGATCCTCCTCTTCCGGCTCCTCCCTCTTCGCCTTCCTGGAGGGCTTCTCCTTGACGTCGTCCTCCCCGCTCAGCAGGGCGTTGCACCTCGGGCACCTGTCCGAGCTCCTGACGCACTCGCGGCACAGGACCGCCTTGCACTTCCCGCACCTGGCGACGGCGACCCCGCCGTGGAACAGGCACCTCCTGCCCACCAGGTCCGACGGCACGTCCTCCGCGGGGGCCTCCTTCTTGGGCGCTTTCGGCCTCGCCTTCCTCGGCGCGGGCGCTTCCTCCGCGTCCTCCTCCGGCTCGGGCTCCCTGCGCCTGCCCTTCTGAGGCTGGACGAACCTCTCCTCGTACTCCTGCATGCTGGTGTCGGTCCTCCTCGGCTTGCGCGCGGGCGCGGGGTCCGACTCCACATACCTGTGCGA
This sequence comes from uncultured Thermoplasmata archaeon, assembly GCA_964644565.1. Lineage (GTDB taxonomy): Archaea > Thermoplasmatota > Thermoplasmata > UBA10834 > UBA10834 > UBA9653. The sequence continues at coordinate 10,411 of CAZXWO010000002.1, forward strand.
GGTCCTCCTCTCCGGCCCCTCGTCGTAGGCGGAGTACTCCCCGTAGCCGTCGCTCACGATGGACCTGATCCTTATGGACGGGGTCTCGAAGCCCGTGTCCTTGAACGTGTGGATGATGGTCACGAGCTGCCTCGACTGGTAGACGCCGACGCCGAGGTTCCTGATGATCCCCAGGACGTTCTTCTGGTCCTCCGGGAGGTCCATGGCCTTCCTGAGGTGCTCGTCCACCCTGGGGTCCGACACATGGGTGCTGAACTCGTGGTCCTCGACCGCCTGGATGTACCCCATGATCCTCTTGGCGCTGGCAACCTTGAGGTCGGGGAAGTTCACGACTATGTCGCAGAGCCGGAGGCCGTAGTCGCCGAGGTCGCGCTTGTCCATGGTGTTGACGAGGACCTCCCTGGAGATCCTCTCGTACCTCTCGAAGTCCTCCTTGCTCATGCTGGAGAGGCTCACCTCCTGCTTCCCGCTGAGGTATTCGAGCACCTCTCCGAGGAACGCGTACGGGACGCCGCAGACCCTGAACGCCTCCTCCTTCGTGACCGGCCTGCCGTGGGTGTACTCGAACTCGAGGATGTCGCGGCAGTAGTCCTCTATCTTTGTCCTCCGTATCTCCTCCTCGGCCCTCTTCCGGCCCTCGGTCGCCTCCTCGAAGTAGGGGTCGATCGTGAGGGACTGCTCGAACGCCCGCATCGCCTGCTCGGGCCGGCCCAGGGCCAGGAGCGCCTGGCCCTTCCTCTTCCAGGCCTCCTTGTCGTTGGAGTTCAGGGCGATGGCGCGGTCGTACGCGCCCACGGCGTCGTCCAGGAGCTCCTGCTTCTCCAGGGCGAGCCCCTTGCTCATCCATATGGCCGGGTTGGTGCCGTCGAGGTCGATGGACCTGTCGAAGCAGCCGTCGGCCTCCTCGTACCTCCCGAGGTCGAGGTACAGCTGGCCGAGCCTGTACCATGAGGTCTTGTCCTCGTCGTCGATGCCGAGGGCCGTCACGTACGACTTGACCGCCTCCTCCTTGTCGCCGATGGCCTCGGCCGCCTTCGCCCTCCCCGTCCACACGTCCCTGTCGTTCGAGCCCAGCCTGAGCGCCTCGTCGAAGCAGCCCATGGCGTCCGGCACCCTGTTGAGCTTCAGCAGTGCCATGCCCATGTACTTGAGTGGGGTGTGGTCCTTGGGGGCGATGCCGCGCGCCTCGTTGAAGGCGTCGAGGCTCTCCTCGAACTTGCCCATGCTGGCAAGCGCCCTCCCCTGGTTGGTGTGGAACTCCGCCACCGTCGGCAGTATCGTGAGCGCCTTCTTGAAGTCGGCGAGGGCCTCGTCGAACCTGCGCAGCTCGAGGAAGGCCTTGCCCCTGTTGTTCAGGACGAACGGCTGGCTGGGGTCGAGCCTGATACCCTGGTCGAACGCCTCCGCGGCCTGGGCCGGGTTCCCGAGGCCGAGCTGGACCTGCCCCTTCCTGTTCCAGAGGAAGACGTCCTTCGGGTCGAGGGCCAGCGCACGCTCGTAGTGGTCGAGGGCGTCCTCCGCCTTCCCCATCTTCTCCAGCGCCCCCCCGCAGTCCGCCAGCGCATACTTGTTGTTGGGCGTGAGCCGGAGTATGTGTTCGCATACGGAGACGACGCCCTTCTGGTCGTCGAGCTCCTTGAGGGTGTTCTTCTTGAACTCCAGGACCTCGAGGTCGTCGCCGTCGAGCTCGAGGGCCTTGTTGAAGCTGGTGAGGGCGTCCCCCGGCCTCTTGAGGGCGAGCAGCGCGCTCCCCCTGTCCACCAGCGTGACGCGGTCCTTCCTGTCTATGGCGAGGATCGCGTCGCTCGTCGCCACGACCTCCTCGTGCCTCTTGAGGGCCTTGAGTACCTCGTTCTTGGACTTCAGTATCATGATGTTCTTGGGGGACGCCTTCAGCGCGGCGTTGAAGGCGTCGAGCGCCTCCTCGGTCCGGCCGAGCTTGCTGAGGAGGAGCCCCTCCTTCATGCTGTACTCCGGGCTCCCCTTGTCCCAGTTCATCGCCTCCTTGGCCGCGGCGAGGGCGTCCTCGAGCCTCTCGAGCCATTCGAGTGCCAGTGCCTTGAGGAACCAGATGTTCGCGTCGTGCGGGTCCAGCCTGAGGGCGTGCTCGTAGGCGTCCAGGGCCTGCTCGTAGCGCATCAGCTCCACGAAGGCCTGACCGAGCCTCTTGAAGGAGGACTTGTCCGTCTGGTCGAGCTCCGTGCACTTCCGGTAGGAGTCCACCGCGGTCTCGTACTGCCTCGCGGCGAACGCGGAGTCCCCCCTCACCTTCCAGAGTGGGACGTTCTCGGGGTCGACCGCGAGGCCCTGCCTGGCGTAGTCCATCGCCTCGCTGTGCTTGCCAGCCCTGAGCAGCATCGTCGCGGCGCTGACGTATATGCCCGTGGCCTTGGGATCGTGCTTCAGCGCGAGCATGTACGCCGCGAGCGCCTCGTCGTACTTGTCCCTCCTGTCGAGGGACATGGCCTTGTCCAGGTGGGCGAGCTTGTTGTCGGGATCGACGGATGTGATCCGGTCGCAGGTGCGGACGAGGTCCTCCTCCTTGCCCAGGAGCCTGTAGGCGTCCTTCAGCCCCTCCAGCAGGTCCACGCGGTTGGGCTTGGCCTTCAGCCCCTTGTCGAAGGTCTTCACCGCATCATGGGCCTTCCCGATGGCCATCTGCGCCATTCCCTTGTCGCGCATGGCGTCGAGGTCAGCGGGGTCGGCGGAGAGTATCTTGTTGCACCATGCCACCACGTCCGAGTGCCTCCCGAGCCTGATCAGGCAGTCCTTCTTCAGGTTCATGGCGTCCTTGGACTTGGGGGCCAGGGCGAGGGCGGTGTCGATGAAGGTCATGCACTCGTCGTGGCGGTTGAGGGACCTGAGGGCCCTCGCCTTGTCCAGGAGCGCCTCCGGGTCCTTCGGGTTGAGGAGTATTATCCGGTCGCAGGTCTCGATGACCTCCGTCAACCTGTCCGACTTGATGAGGGTCTTCTTCCTGTTGTTGAGCACGTTGATGTCCTTGGGGTCGAGGGCGAGGGCGTTGTCGAACGACTTCACGGCCTCGTCCAGCTTGCCCAGCTCCTCCTGGACCACGCCCAGTTCGTTCCAGACCACCTTGTTGCCGTTGTCCAGCCTGGCGGCCTTCGAGAAGCTCTTCAGGGCGTCCTCGCGCCTCCCTATCTTGTGCTGGATCCTCCCCAGGTTGTCGTAGACGAACGCGTCGTTGGGCGAGATCTCAAGGGCCTTCTCGAGGGACTCTATGGCCTCCTCCCCCTTTCCGGAGTAGTTCAGCACCGCCGCCTGCCCTATCCAGAGGTCCTTGTCCTCAGGGTCGAGTTCCAGGCCGGTCCGGTATGTCCCCGCCGCTTCGTCGTACCTGCGGAGGCCCGCGAGCGCCTGCGCCTTCTTCTTGATCACCCCTTTGTCCTGGGGCGTGTGCGCGAGTATCTTGTCATAATGACGTAGGCTGTCCGGCTTGATCTCGATTACCTTCCTGTAGCTATCGAGCGCGGACTCCTTGTCGCCCAGCGTCTCCTGGGCGTCCCCCAGCGTCGACCAGTGTTCGGCGGACTTCGGGGCGGCCTCGACAGCCTTGGTGAGCCAGCTTATTGCGTCTTCCTTCCTGCCCAACCGCAGGGATGCCCGGCCGGCGATCCCCATCGCCCGGGTGTTCCCCTGGTCCAGCTGCATCGACACATGGGCGGCGTCGAGCGCGGCCTGGCCCTTGTCCAGGGCCAGGTACCTGGCGCCGAGTTCGGCGAACGTCCCGGAGAACTCCCTCCGGGCCTTCTTAACGTCCTTCAGGGCCTCTCCCAGCATCGCGCCCGTCTGTTCCAGCAGGGTGAGTGCCTCCGCCTTCGAGCCGCTCTTCTGGAGCGCGTCGACCTTCTCGAGGTTCTTGCTGGCCTTCGCTAAGGCCCTCTTCTCGGCGCCCATGAACGAGTCGAATAGACCCAATCAGCATCCACCCTCTGGCTCTGTGAGACTTAATGATTTGTTTCGTTAAAAGCGTTTGTGCAGAAGCGGTGTTCCTTCTCGCCAACTGTCGAATTCTCTGGAATCTTCGTCTGACGCGGATCTCGTGCTCCATGGTTGATCAGGTCAGCGTTACAGGCTGTCCATATGCAGAAATCTCTACGAGATTTCTATGGTTTCCGTTGGCTGTCGGTCAGACGATTATGGAGATTGGATGCGACATTTGAACAATGATTATATACATCGAAGCGTTATACCGGGAATCAGCTGACAAAATGTCAGACAAAACACCTTAGGATGGGATGCAATGAGACGCGGGAATGCGGCACAGGCAGCGGTCCGGAACGTCCAGGCGATTGAATGGGTCAGGACGCACACGCTCAGAGACCTAGAGGATCTCGCGAACGAGATGTCAGGCCTCGGGCAAGATGTCAACGACATCGTCGAACTCCTGGATGACCTGAAAGAGATCGACCAGAGCCTGCACCACGTAGGAGAGCCAGTTCCTGAGATGTGTGAATACGCGGAAATCGCTGGATAGGTGAGCAAGATGTTCAAGACGAAGAGACTGAAGCAGACGAAGATCGTATCGGAAGACGACTTCGAGACATATGAACACAGGAGAATGACCGAGTTCCACCCCCACTGCTTCGTGCCGCAGTTGGCGCTGGCGGAGGCCAAGCAGTTCGATGAGACTGTGGCCCTCGCGCGCTACCATCCCGCATATGGAGAATATGAGTGAGGTATCGGGTCTTGATGCGCACGAACGCGCGGATGACCAGGCATCAAACCCATAGGGACGTGAAGTGCAGGTGCCGGGATTCGAACCCGGGCCGTTGGCTTTCGTCCCTCTCCAATTTTGTTTCCTTCTTGGATCAGTTGGAAGGCCAAAATCCTAACCAGACTAGATTACACCTGCCTGCTTCTGAGGAAATGGCTTCCCCGATTAATACGTTTGTCCCCCCGACGGGTAATCCGCAAACTAGATATCCGTCCGCGCCAGTAGTGCCGGATGAGTACTCAGCATGATGTCGTCTTTCACGAGGGGGGCCTCGGTGGGCGTCCTTGCGCTCCTGCTCTCGGTGGCGCTTGCGTCAGGGTCTCTGCTGGGGTCTTCGTCTGGAGAGCCTTCGGCCGAGACCGCGTCCGCGTGGTCCCCGGCTCCCTCCCTTTCCCTGGTCTCTCACGTTGCCACCACGTACGACGTGGAGGAGATGAAGACGCGGCTCGGTGTGAGTGCCCCTGGGGATGTCTTCGAGCCGGTCGTCGTCGACGGGTTCGGCACCGGCCTGACCCCCCGCACTTCGGAAGAGTGGGACCTCCTCGTGGGCAACCTCCTCATGTTCGACGCCGAGGCGCTTGCTGAGGACCTCCCCGTGACGTTCGACCTCTCGACGGACCCTGAGTTCCCGGCCGTAGGCAACCAGGGCTCTCAGGGGTCATGCGCAGCCTGGGCCGCCACCTATTACTCGTACGGGTACATGGAGGCCGTCGACAGGGGCTGGACTGAGGCATCCTCCGGGAACGCCTCGCAGCTCCTATCGCCCGCCTGGACGTACAACATGGTGAACGGCGGCATGGAGAGGGGCTCCTGGATGGACACCAACATGTTCGTCATAAGGGACTGGGGCGTCTCCTCGCTGGCGGCGATGCCCTACGACGACGGCGACTACACGAGCTGGGGGTCGCCCGAGGCGTTCAGGGAGGCGCCCATGCACAGGGCCGCGGAGGCGGGATACCTCGTGTACGACCCCGCTTCGACGGTCGGCGCGATCAAGGCGCTGGTCGCAGCAGGCACCCCCGTGTCCTTCGCGATGGACGCGAACGAATTCACGCCAGGCTTCGCGGACGGCAACTACATAGTCTCGTCGGCCGAGTACTCGTCCACCAGCCTCAACCACGCCCAGACGATCGTCGGCTTCGACGACTCGGTCGAGGACGATTCGGACTCGGGGGCGTTCAGGGTCGTCAACTCATGGGGCGACGGGTGGGGCGATTCCGGCTACTACTGGTTCACATATTCAGCCCTCTCGGAGATCGGCTCCCTCGGGCTCCTGACGGCCAACTTCATAGTCGACGTCCCCGACTACGACCCGTCGCTGGTCGCGGTATGGCACTTCGATTCCGCTCCGTCGAGGAGCGCCCAGATAACGGTGGGCGTGGGCCCGGCGCCGGACCCGGGGAACACGAAGATCCCGTTCTTCGACGCCGGCTTCAACTCCAGGTCCTCCTTCCCCACCTTCATGTGCCTGGACATGACCGAGCTAGAGGCCGGGTTCTGGTCCTCCGGGGACATGCACCTGTCCGTCGGGGACTCGAGGGACGACGGCGTGATCTCCTCGTTCAAGGTCGAGGCGTACGAGCCGGCGTTCGCCCCCGGGGAGGCCTCGCAGGCCTCTGGACAGTCGCCAGACGTGCCGGCCACGACCCCCGCATCCGTGAGCGCAGGCCTGGACTACTACGCCCCCATCCCCGCGGGGGAGGCGCTCGACTCGACGTCTATAGAATGGTCGTCGTCGGGGCAGGCGGCCTGGGTCGCCGTCGACCACGGTTCGTCCGGCGACGGGGACTCGATGCAGAGCGGGGACGTCTCAGACGGCGCGTACTCCCGCCTCGGGGCGCGTGTCGAAGGCCCCGCCGACATCACGTTCGATTGGATGGTCTCCTCCCAGTCGGGTGCGGACACCCTGACATTCACAGTGGACGGGGCGGTGGCGGGGGAGATAAGCGGCAACATCGCCTGGACCAGCGTCGAGGCGCACCTGACCTCTGGAATCCACGACATCGCCTGGCAGTACGCGAAGGACGGGTCGACCAGCGCCCTGGGGGACGCGGGCTGGGTCGACTCCCTCACCGTGACGCTGTATGCCGTGGAACCCCCCACGATCAGTCTGGAGGACACCTATTACGCGATGCTCTACCTGGATACGTACTTCGCCCCGTCGTCGCTGGAATACCCTCCGGAGTCGGAAGTGGTCGTCTGGTACGACTGGGGGGACGGGTCGCCGTGGTCGCTGTCCACCTCGGAGGACGGCTTCAGCGCCATCCACATGTACACTGAGGGCGGCAAGTACACCCTGGTGGCCTTCGCGGTCGACGACCACGGCAACAACGTGAGCGACTCCGCCCAGGTGATCGTCTACCCGCCCGACCCCTACGAGGTGCCCGTCATCACGTCGGTGACCGGCTTCCCGGAGGGCGACTACATCCTGCCAGGCAGCGAGGTGACCCTCGTGGTTGAGGTCGTCGACGCGGAGGGCGGGCTCCTGACGGTCGAGTGCGACTTCGGCGACGGATCGGCCATCAGCACCCTGAGCCAGGATCTCGTGGGGCCGGGCGAGGCAGCGTCCTTCGAGTTCGTCCACGTGTACGCCCTCGGCTCCGACACGGCCTATCCTGTGACTGTGAGGGCGACGGACGATGACGAGCACATCAACCCGTACTGGGACGAATACGCCTCCGAGGTGTTCGTCAACTCCCCGCCGACCGCGTCCATCGAGGCTGACGGGAGCGCCGCGCTCACTGGCGGCCCGGTCGCCTTCGACGCCTCGGGCTCCTCCGATGCGGAGACCGCGGCTCCGTCGCTGCTCTTCAGGTGGGACTGGACGGGCGACGGGGTCTGGGACACAGACTGGTCCCCTGACGCCCTTGCTGAGAACACGTACGATGTGCCAGGCCTGTTCGAGGCATCCGTCGAGGTCCTCGACGCCGCGGGCTTGTCGTCGACCGCCTCCGTAACGGTCTACATCGCGGGCGAGGCGATACCCGAGTTCTCCCTCCTCGTGGTGCCGGTCGTGGCCACCCTCCTCGTGCTCCTGGCCATGTCCTCGGCGCGAAGGGGTCGCAGGTGAGCCGCGGGCTCAGTCCGCGACGACCGTCTCGACCGAGTACTCAATGTAGCAGTCCGGGGTGTCGCCGTCCCCGTTCCCGTCGGACTCCCAGGAGTCGCTCCACGGGAGGGTCCATGTGTGCTCGACCGCCTTCTCGTCCGAGACGGGCGAGTAGTCTATCTCCTCGGAGTCCGTGACGTTGTTGGCGCTGACCTCCCAGACGTCGTAGGCCCTGACGATGAACTTGGCCGAGGCCACATCGTCGTCGACGTCGACGGTGAAGGAGAAGAAGTCTCTGAGCGACCTCGTCGCGTTGAATATCTCGCTCGTCCCGGTCGTATCATACTTGCCGTCGCCGTCCACGTCCACCAGTATCTTGAACCACGCGTTCGGGCTGTACCTGGTCCGCACGTAGTTCTCCTCGTAGCCGATGAACTCGAAGGAGTCGAGGGTTATCCTGAGGACGGCGTCCCCATGGTCCATGAAGTCCGCGTTGTCCCCTACGCCGTCGCCGTCAGAGTCTTCCGTCTCCTCTTCGTCGTGAGGGAACGCGTCGGCGTTGTCCCCGACCCCGTCTTCGTCAGAGTCGGCCCATTCGGACCCGTCCCTGGGGAACGTGTCGCTGTCGTTGGTGTGCCCGTCCCCGTCCCAGTCTCCTATCGATGCGATGGGGGACAGCGAGGGGGAGGCGACGATCGCGAAGAGCACCATCACCATGGCTATGAACACCACGGCAGACACGACCATGATGCCGTGGATCGCCCTGTCCTCCCCGGTCACGGCTTCACACTCTCCTGTGCCAGTGTGCATGATGTCCGCTACCCTCTAAAATACTTGCCACGTCAGGTGTTGACATCCTGCCCGTCCCTGCAACAATATATTACCGGAGATTGACTTTCGGCAGCCGTGAAGCAGGCATCGGTGGCAGGGTGGACCGGCGTCCTAGCCGCGACAGTGTCCGCGGCCGTGCTGGCGCTGATGCTGAACAGGGGCCTGGCAGACCCCGTGCCGGGCGAGGGCCTGTCTCTCGACCCCCTGGGATGGGGACTCCTAATCGCCTCGTTCGCGTGTCTCGTGATCTCCGTCGTGATGGTCGCCTACACCATGTTCCTCAAGCACTCGGTCGAGCCGACTGCGGCGCCTGCTGGTCCGACGCCGTCGGACGTTCAGATGCTATCGGAGGAGGAACCCCAAGCCGGACCGGACCTGAGCCGCCTCCCTGAGGACGAGAGGCGCCTCTACGAGATCATCGAGGCGGCGGGGGGCGAGATCCTGCAGATGAACCTGGTGTCTTCGGGGGAGTTCTCGAAGTCGAAGGTCACGCGTCTCCTCGACAAGCTCGAGGGGAGGGAGCTTATAAAGAGGGAGCGTCACGGGATGACCAACAAGGTGATGCTCACTAATCGACATTGAAGGGTCGTTACTGCGAATTGTGCCTGCCGCCGATAGGTGGATTTCGTCTTCTGAAACCCGTTTCGTGCGAGAGGCTGAGTGCTATTTCATCCTATACGTCTCCAAGGGCACGTCAGTGGGCGTGCCGAACGGGGGAACCTAAGCCACTAACGGGGCACAGCATGTCTCCTCCCCAACTCTCCGTGCCAAAGGAGGACAAGCAGCCCCTTCGATGAAACCCTTTACAAACCCCTTAATTCTCTCTCACCCTGTTGCTGCGGTCCGCCCGCCCCGGGGGAAGCCGGGGAACGGATCCGGGGTCAGGGAGTTTATAAAGGGACGCGCTGCAGCTTGATGGGGGGGCTTGCCTCCGAAAAGAGCCGCGGCCCTGCAGTATTGCGCCGTTATCGCGGCCACAGTCTTCGGATTTCGTCGGATGAAACCGGTTCCGAGCGATGCATTAGATGCTCTTTCAGACCTCACGGGACAGGCTAGTCAGTACTGACTAGGTTCGGAGGAATTAGGGGGAGACAGAATGAGGATGAGTAGCAGACTTGCAGTGGCTGTCATGGCCGCAGCGCTTATGGTGCTGCCCGCGACAGCGATAGGGTCATCCGGACAGTCCACGAGGGATTGGACCGTCCTGATGTACTTCGGAGCGGACAACGACCTCTATCAGGCGACCACGTTCTGCGTGGACCAGACCTTGAAGGCCCTGAAAGAGGCGAATGCGGACAGCGCGAAGGTGGCGGTCGTCCTGCTGATCGACGGCCCGAACAACGGCGACACCGACGTGTTCGAGCTCACGAAGGACGGTAAGACGGAGCTCACTTCCGCAGCCTTCGGCAGCGGCAACGTCGAGAAGAAGATGACCGACCCGCAGACGATGGTCGAGTTCCTGGAGTACGCCATCCCGGCGTATCCCGCGGAGAAGACCATGCTCGTGCTCAAGAACGGGCACGCGTGGTGCGGCATATGTCCCGACGAGACCGAGCAGACCGAGGAGAACGTCCTGATGCCGATCGACGGCCTGAGGGGCGCCATAGAGGCCGTCTACGCGGACAATACCGACTTCTGGATAGACGCGCTCGTGTTCGACGGTGACAACATGGGCTCAGTCGAGGTGGCCTACGAGCTGAGGACCGTGACGAGCTACTTCGTGGGCTCGCAGCAGCAGGTCCCCTTGGAGGGGCTGCCGTACTACCTGTTCATGAAGGACCTCGTGGCCCAACCTGCCATGGACGAGGAGACGGCCTGCATCACCTTGACGGAGGACTACGTCAAGTACTACAACAACACCGAGGGGAGCAAGCCGAAGTACGACAAGCTGCTGGCCAACTCCCAGATGTACGTGACCGCGGCCGTGTTCCAGATGGGCGAGAACGGAGAGAAGGTCGACGCTGTCGTCAAGGCCTTCGACGCCTACCTGGATTACCTGATTGAGGGTGATCTGTCCGATGAGATGGCCGCAGCGGCCGAGGAGGCGGGTGTCGACGTGGCCGAGAAGCTGGACCAGTGGATGTACCCTGACGTGGTGACGGGCGAGGACGTGTGGGCGTGGATCCCGCTCAACCGGAACAACATATCCTCGGCCAGGGACTGTTCGCTCATCGGCAAGATGAACGACCAGCAGGGCTACGAGTGGCTGCCGGACGTCTACACATGGCTGTGGAGCATGTCGGCGCTGTCGAACTACGAGACGTACGGCGACTCGGACCCGCCGAGCGAGGACGTCGACCTCACCGACCTGCCCGAGCTGTACGAGCTCAAGGACCCGTTCGTCAGGCTCCTCCTCGAGGACTTCATGGAGGCGTTCGGGTACAAGGAGCCCGGGATCTACCGCGGCGTGTGGGAGTCCCAGTACCTCACCGGCGAGGGCGCCCTCGTGTGGGTGTCCCAGAGCCAGATACTGGACCGCTCCGGCAACTCGTTCCCGCACGGCCTGAACATCTGGTTCCCGCCGTCCTGGCTCCAGTGGGACGAGGACGACGTGTGGACCCTGCTGTTCACGAAGGAGATGACCTACACATACTCCGGGATCGGGGTGTGGCTGGGCGTCGACGAGCAGATACTGATGCCGGCGGAGTACTACTGCATCGACTGCCCGTGGTCCTACGAGGAGATCGGCCTGGACTTCACCAAGGACACCTCCTGGATGGACTTCTTCGGGGTCTACTACGACTCCCGGTGGCTCATCTACGGCGGCGACACGGGAAGCCGCGACGAGAACAAACCCTAGGATCGCGTGCGGGTGCGCCTGCAGGGCGCGTCCGCCGCTCCCCTGCCCTCGGCCCGTGGCCGCGCGCAGGGGAGCTCGCGTGTTTTTCCATCAGCTCTTGATTGGCGCCGGCGATGCCGAGAAGTGTGGGCCGTGGTGGGGTAGGTCGGATTTGAACCGACGGTCACGTGGTCCCGAACCACGGATCATACCAAGCTAGACCACTACCCCGTGGCGGCTCTCAGGGATAAGCCGAGGTGTCTTATATAATTGTGATTCCAGCGGCGGCGGCCGTTGTCAGAGGGCCGCACCAGCCCGCCAAGGCCGCGTCTCCGCGTGCCCGTCCGCACTCACGCCTCGTGTCGAGGGAGGGGCCGTGCGGGCGCGGGGTTCAGCCGGTACCAGCATCCTGCGGTTCGTCTATTGCCGTTAACCACATACGGCAAACTATAAGTAGCGACAGACTTCTCCACCAGCCATGCGGGACCAGGTCAGGGAGAAGGTCGCCGGCGAGATCTGCCTTTCCGAGGAACCCGGGAAGACGATACGCAAGTGGAGGGAGCAGTTCAACATCTCCCAGCAGGAGCTGTCGAAGCACCTGGGCGTGTCGCCCTCGGTCATAAGCGACTACGAGGCGGGGCGCAGGAAATCGCCGGGCATTGTCACCATAAGGAAGATCGTGGACGCCTTCCTCGACATAGACGAGAAGACGGGCGGGGGCGTCCTGAAGCAGTATTCTCTGGCGGCAAAGACCGAGTGCATAATCTCGATCAAGGAGTTCGCCCACGAGGTCCTGGCCGACGAGATGGTCGACAGGATCTCGGGGGAGAACCTCACCCCGGCCATCTCCTTGAACAAGCACATCCACGGCTACACCGTCATAGACAGCATCAGGGCCATAACCACCCTGAACTCGTTCGACTACCTCAAGATATACGGGTGGAGCAGCCAGCGTGCGCTCGTCTTCACGGGCGTGAAGTTCGGCCGCTCCCCGATGATCGCGATCAGGGCGCACCCGCTCAAGCCGGCGCTCGTGGTCTACCAGAAGCCCGAGCAGGTGGACGAGCTCGCGGTCAGGCTCGCCGAGCTGGAGGGCCTCCCCCTGATAAGGACGGAGCTGCCGGCGGGCGAGCTGGTCGAGATACTAAACTCCCTGGGATGAGGGGGCAGAATCCGATGGAAACAGGAATCGTAAGCTACGGGGCCTACGTCCCCCGCTACAGGATTACTCCTGATGAGATAGGCAAGGTGTGGGGCGTGGATGGAAAGGCGATGGGAAAGGGACTGATGATCTCGAGCAAGTCCGTTCCAGGCCCGGACGAGGACACCATAACCATCTCCGTCGAGGCGGCGCGCAGCATGCTCAAGAGGGTGGACATCGACCCGCAGGACATCGGTGCGATATACGTCGGTTCGGAGTCGCACCCGTACGCGGTGAAGCCCACGGGCACGATCGTCGCGGAGGCCATAGAGGCGTCCCCGCACCTGACGGTCGCGGACTTCGAGTTCGCCTGCAAGGCGGGGACCGCCGCGATCCAGACGTGCATGGGACTGGTGGGCGCTGGACTCGTGAAGTACGGCGTCGCGATAGGCGCGGACACGTCGCAGGGCGCCCCAGGTGACCCGCTGGAGTACTCAGCCTCAGCGGGCGGGGCGGCTTTCCTGATCGGTTCCGAGAAGACCATCGCTACGATCAACAGCACCTACTCCTACACCACCGACACCCCAGACTTCTGGAGGCGCGAGGGACAGATGTATCCCTGCCACGGCGGCAGGTTCACCGGGGAGCCAGCGTACTTCAAGCACATCATGAGCTGCGCGAAGGGCATGCTGGCCAAGGCCGGCACGACCCCGAAGGACTACGCCCACGTCGTCTTCCACCAGCCGAACGGGAAGTTCCCTACGAGGGTGGCCAAGCAGCTCGGCTTCTCGGACGAGCAGGTCAAGACCGGCCTCATCGTCCCGCAGATCGGCAACACGTACTCCGGGGCGGTCCCCCTCGGGCTCGCCGCCATCCTCGACGAGGCCAAGCCGGGAGAAAGGATCTTCGCCGTGGCCTATGGCTCGGGGGCCGGTTCCGACGCCTTCGACATAACGGTGACGGACGAGATGAAGCACTTCGCGAGGGACAGGGCCCCGACGGTGAAGCAGGTCATCGCGAACCCGAAGTTCCTGGACTACGCCAACTATGCGAAGTTCCGTGGCAAGATCACCCTGGGGAGGGGATGAAGATGAGGCGGGTCGCGGTGATAGGCGTCGGGGACACCAAGTTCGGGGAGCTCTGGGACGCGTCCTTCAGGGACATAGGCATAAGGGCAGGACTCATGGCGGTCGAGGACGCGAACATCTCGGCCGAGAAGATTGACGCCATCTACGTGGGCAACATGTCCGCTGGCCGGTTCATCGAGCAGGAGCACATAGGCGCTCTCATAGCGGACTACTCGGGCCTGGCCAGGGACCACATCCCTGCGACGAGGGTCGAGGCCGCGGGCGCCTCCGGAGGCCTGGCGCTCAGGCAGGGCTTCATGGCCATCGCCTCCGGCATGCACGACATAGTCGTCGTGGGCGGCGCGGAGAAGATGATGGACGTGAGCGACATCGCGTCGGCCTTCATACAGTCGTCCGCCGCCGACCAGGAGTGGGAGACGGAGCTGGGCGCCACTTTCCCGAGCCTGCACGCGCTCATAGCGCGGAGGCACATGCACGAGTACGGCACGACCCGGGAGCAGCTCGCGGACGTCGCGGTCAAGAACCACAGGCACGGCTCGATGAACCCGAAGGCGCAGTTCCAGAGGGAGATCACCCGGGAGACTGTCACCGGGTCCGCGCTGGTCGCCTCCCCGCTGAGGGTGTTCGACTGCGCCCCCAGCTCGGACGGCGCAGCCGCGGTCGTGCTCTGCCCGTTCGACGCGGCGAAGCAGTACACCGAGACGCCGGTGGAGATAGTGGGCTCAGGCCAGGCGAGCGACACCCTGGCGCTGCACCACCGGAGGGACATCCTCACGTTCGACGCGACCAGGGTCGCGGCGGAGCGCGCCCTGAAGATGGCGGGGGTGACGCAGGCGGACGTCGACGTCGCCGAGGTGCACGACAACTTCACCATCAGCGAGATACTGGCGATAGAGGACCTCGGCTTCTTCAAGAAGGGCGAGGGGGGGAAGGCGACCGAGGAGGGCAGGACCTCCCTGTCCGGGGACATCGCCGTGAACACCTCCGGCGGGCTGAAGGCCAGGGGTGACCCCATCGGCGCGACGGGCCTCGCCCAGGCGGTCGAGGTCGTGACGCAGCTGAGGGGCAAGGCCGGCAAGAGGCAGGTCAAGGACGCGACCGTCGGGCTCACGCATAACGTCGGGGGCACGGGCGCCACGGCGGTCGTGCACGTGTTCAGGAGGGTATGACATGGCCACGGCACCGAGGTTCTGGAGGCAGAACCCGAGCAGGTACAACATGCAGGGCATAAGGTGCGACAGCTGCGGGAGGAACTTCTTCCCCCCGAGGGCGATATGCCCGGTGTGCCACAGGAAGAGCGTCGGCAAGATGGTCCCGGTGAAGTTCAAGGGAGAGGGGAAGGTCTTCTCCTTCACCGAGGTCCACGAGGGCCTAGACGAGAGGGCCTCCCTGAGGCCCTACATGGTCGCCATGGTCGAGCTCGACGAGGGACCAAAGGTCACCGGCCAGGTCATAGACTGCGAGGCGTGCGACCTCAAGATCGGGACGCGCGTCAGGACGGTCCTCAGGAAGCTGAGCGAGGAGGGGTCCGCCGGGGTCATCCACTACGGCTACAAGTTCGTCCCCGTGAAGGAGAAGTAGCCGCCGCTAGTTTAAGGTATGACCAGGCCGATTAGCGCACCCATCACTGGAAGGTCTTTCGCATGTCCGAGCAGGGGTCGAGGAGGAGGTCGTCCGTCGTTGTGGACGGCAACAGCCTCACTGTCGAGCGGGTCGTGAGGGTCGCGAGGGAGTCCGCGGGCGTGGTCCTCGCGGACGAGGCGAAGGGGCGGATGTCCTCGTCCAGGGCGGCCCTGGACAGGCTCCTCGAAAAGGGGGCCACGATCTACGCCGTGAACACCGGGGTCGGCGACCTGGTCAGCTCCAAGGTCCCGAAGAAGGACCTGCGCGCCCTGCAGTTAAACCTGCTCAGGAGCCATGCGTGCGCCGTCGGGGACCCCTACCCGGCGGAGGTGGTCAGGGCCATGATGCTCCTGAGGGCGAACGCCCTGGCGAAGGGCTTCTCGGGCGTCAGGCCCGAGGTGGTCGAGGCGCTGGTCGCCATGCTCAACGCGGAGGTCCACCCCGTCATACCGAGGCAGGGCTCCGTCGGCTCGAGCGGCGACCTCGCGATGCTCGCCCACCTGGGCCTGGTCATGGTCGGCGAGGGCGAGGCCGACGGCGGCTCGGGCGTCGAGCCCGGCGGGGACGCCCTGAAGCGGAAGGGGCTCGAGCCGCTCGCGCTCGAGCCCAAGGAGGCGATCTCCATCATCAACGGGACCCAGGCGATGACCGCGCTGGGGGTCCTGGCAGTCAGGGACGCGGCGAACCTCGCGGACAACGCCCAGGTCGCCGCGGCGATGTCCCTGGAGGCCCTCAGGGGCACCAACTCGGCGTTCGACCCCCGCGTGTCGAAGGTGAGGGCCCACTCCGGGCAGGTCAGGGTCGCGGCCAACATGATGGCCCTCCTGTCCGGCAGCGAGATACTCCAGTCACACAAGCACTGCTCGAAGGTCCAGGACGCCTACACCCTGAGGTGCATACCGCAGGTCATAGGCGCGAGCCTGGGTGCCATCTGGTACGCGGAGGACGTGCTGGGCATAGAGATGAACTCCGCCACCGACAACCCGCTCTTCTTCCCCGAGGACTCCTCGGTGGTGTCCGCGGGCAACTTCCACGGCCAGCCGGTCGCGCTGGCGATGGACTTCCTGGGCCTCGCGGTCCACGAGCTGGGGAGCTTCTCGGAGAGGCGCACCGCCAGGATGGTCGACCACAAGCTGAGCGGCCTCCCGGCGTTCCTCACGAAGCACGGGGGCCTCAGCTCAGGCATGATGGTCCCGCAGTACGTCGCGGCCTCCCTGGTCGCCGAGGACATGGTCCTCGTGCACCCCGCGTCGGCGACCTCCATACCGACGAGCGCGAACCAGGAGGACCACAACAGCATGGGCACCATCGGCGCATGGAAGGCCCGCCAAATCATAGAGAACGTGACGAAGGTGGTGGCCATCGAGATGATCGCGTCCGTCCAGGCCCTCGACTTCGTATCGGCGTCGTCGAGCACCGCGGTCGAGGAGGTCAGGTCGGCCATCCGGTCCAGGGTGAAGCGGCTGGACAAGGACCGCTCCATGACCAAGGACATAGACGCGGTCGCTGCGATGATACGTTCCGGGGAGCTCGCGCAGGTCGCGGAGCACTCGTGCGATTTCCAGAGGGCCTGAGCTTCGATAGGTTCAACTCGGCGTATGCGATACCGGCCCACACTCAGGGGGATCACCTTTGGAGGACCTCGCAGTCAGGACCATAGACCACGCAGTGGGCCAGGGCGCGGAGTTCGCGGACCTCAGGCTCGAGTCTTACAGGGGCACGAACATCGTCGTCATGGACGGCAGGACGAAGACCGTCTCCGGGGCGCTCCCGGCCGGCTGCGGCATACGCGCGCTCATCGGCGGCGCGTGGGGGTTCGCGGTCACGAACGACATATCCTCCCCGTCCCTGTTGGCTGCGGCGGAGTCGGCCGTAAAGATGGCCAGGGTCGCCAAGGACCGGGCGAAGGTGAAGTTCGAGATGTCCGCCGTCAAGGCGGAACGCGCGGTGGACGTGTACAAGTGCGGCGAACGCCCCTCGGACGTGAGGACGGAGGAGAAGGTGTCCCTGGCGTCGTCGCTGGACAGGTCCATGAGGTCCGTGGACGCGAGGATCGCCAGCACAAACGCCAGGTACGACGACTTCGAGGGCGAGCGCGTGGTGGCCAACTCGTTCGGGACACTGGTGCGGACGCGCGAGACATGGACCCTGGCCGCCTGCTCCGCGTGGGCCAAGTCGGACGGCGTGATCCAGAGGGGTCACTCGGTGGTCGGCTCCGTGGGCGGATACGAGCTGATGCGGACGGAGGAGACGGAGTCGCTGGGCGAAAAGGCAGCTGCTCAGGCGCTGCGGCTCCTCGACTCCAAGCCGGCCCCCGCGGGGAAGGCGGTCTGCATCCTCGACAACAAGATGACCGGCCTGCTCGCCCACGAGGCGATGGGCCACGCCTGCGAGGCGGACACTATACTGGCAGGGGCGTCCGTCCTCGAGGGACGCATAGGTCAGGTGATCGCGGCACCGGAGGTCACCCTGGTCGACGACCCGACCATAGAGTCCACCTTCGGCTACTTCCCCCACGATTGGGAGGGCGTGCGCACGCGCAGGCACGTGCTGATAGGCGAGGGGGTCCTGAAGGAGTACCTCCACAACCTCGAGACCAGCAGCAGGATGGGCATGGAGCCAAACGGGGCGTCGCGAGCGCACACCTATGGCAGCCCGCCGGTCGTGCGGATGAGCAACACCTTCATAGCCGCAGGGGGGTGGGGCAGGGACGAGCTGATAGAGGACACGAAGGAGGGCCTCCTGTTCCAGGGGAGCCAGTACGGCTATGTCGAGCCGTCCAAGGGCCAGTTCATGTTCAAGTGCGACGAGGCGTACGAGGTCAGGGCTGGCGAGATAGGCCAGAGGTACAGGGACGCCTCGCTCTCCGGCATCATCCTGGAGGTGCTCAACAACGTCACTGGTGTCGCCGACGACTTCTTGCTCGGGGACCCAGGGTACTGCGGGAAGAACTACCAGGACGCCCGGACCATGGACGGGGGTCCGCACATAAGGGTCGCGGACGTCGTCGTCGGGGGGCTGGCCTGAATGATGGGCGAGTCGGAGCTGGCGGGCCTGGCGGAGAAGGCGGTCGCCATCGCGGTGCGCATGGGCGCCGACAAGTGCGACGCCCTGGCGGCTGACACCCAGGCGGTCTCGGTCGACCAGGAGAAGGGGTCTGTGAAGCAGGCCAACATCGTCGTTGACCCCGGGGTCGGCATCAGGACTTTCATAAAGGGGTCTCCCGGGTTCGCATACTGCACCGGCTTCCACGAGAAGGCGATTGCCTCCGCGGTCGAGATGGCCGTCTCCCTCTCCAGGGCGGGCACGCCAGACCCCGCGTTCAGGGACCTCCCTCAGGCGGCAAGGCCGAGGGCGGTCGCGGGACTCTACGAGAGGCGCCTGTCGGAGATTGGCCCTGACGAGGTCGTGAGGATGGTCATCGAGATGGCCGACATCGCCGCGGACGACAGGAGGATATCGTCGACCAACGGGTCGGCGGGGGTCTCCGTCTGCCATGTCGCGCTGTCGAACAGCAACGGTTTCACGGGCAGCCAGAGGCTCACCTCGATGGACCTGGTCGTGGAGGCCGTGGCGAGGGACGGCGACGCCATGTTCTCTGGGTACGACGGCCTCTCGAGCCGCAAGCTCGAATCGGACGCGGTCGAGCGCCTGGGGGTGAAGGCGCGGGAGCAGGCGATAAAGGGCCTGTCCCAGACCAAGCTCGAGACGGGGGACTACCCTGTCATCATAGACCCGCTCGCGTTCGGGTTCATCCTGTCCACGGCGGTCGCGGCCGGCGCGAACGCCGACAGCGTCCAGCGGGGGCGCAGCTACCTCGCGGGGAAGCTAGACCAGATGGTCGGCTCCGCCGCGCTCGACATGGTGGACGACCCGACGATCCCGTGGGCCACCGGCAGCACGTCCTTCGACGGGGAGGGGGTCCCCGCCTCCCCGCTCACGGTCGTCGACAAGGGGAGGCTGGTGTCGTACCTCCACGACTCCTACACCTCCGGGAAGGAGTCCCGGAGCAGCACGGGCAACTCATCGAGGGGGGGAGGGGCCTGGAGCTACAGGGGCGCCCCCGTCATATCCACGTCGAACCTCGTGGTCGGCGCGGGCGACTCGACCTTCGAGGAGATGGTCTCCGAGACCGGGACGGGGGTCTACCTCAGGGGGACGTGGGACTACCCCAACCTCGCGACCGGCGAGTTCTCCGGGCTGATGATGGAGAGCTATGCGATAAGGGGCGGGGAGATCGGGCCGGCGCTCAAGCAGTCCACGATAGGGGTCGGGATGGTCGATATGATGTCCAGGGTGGACATGGTCGGTAGGACCAGCAGGACGTACTTCGGCGTCACGTCCCCCCATGTGAGGGTCTCAAGCGCAAGGATCGGCGGCTCGGGCTAGAAAGTGTACTTCTGGCCGCACGCGGGGCAGGAGCTGGTCCTCTTCGCGCACGCCAGGTGCTGCACGCTCCCGCACCTGCAGCTCACGATGTCGAACCCCTGCTTGATCTTCCCCTGGCAGTTCGCGCACTTGGTGGGTGACGTCGCCCTGGCCACCTTGAACGGGGGCCCGGCCTTGAACGCCCTGACCTGTCCGTCGAACTCGAAGCTCTGGGGGGCGCCGTCGAAGTGCCTCCTGCACGCGATGTTGACCCTCACTGGTATGTCCCCGGTCACGTCCGGGACCACCAGCGCCTTGACGACGACCTCCGCCCCGGGCCGCAGGCTCCCGACGGAGGGCAGGTCGACGACCTTGAACTGTCCGGAGAGCTCGAGGGTCACCTCCTTCGCCATTACGTTCCCGGAGTTCCTCAGCTTTATGGCCAGCTCCCCCTCCACGCCCTCCTGCAGGCCCGCGGAGGAGACCTCGCCCGTGACCTCCGGCGCGTAGGACTCGATCGTGGTCTTGGCCGTGTCCAGCGCCTCGGCCACGAACTCTATCGCGGAGTCGTAGTCCCTCTCCCTCTCGACGTCCGCCAGGGCGAGGAGCCTCTCGACCTCCGCGGTCGAGATGCCTATGCGCTTGAGCACCTCCACTGCGCTCTCGGCGGCTATGGATATGTCAATGAACTTCCTGTGCGAGTCCTCGATCCCGAGGATGCGCTGGTCGGCCTCCATGAGTATCTGGAACGCCTCGGACGCGTCCCCCCTGCCGACGGCCTTCTTCGCCTCGTCTATCAGGTCCTCAACGGGCGTCACCGACGCCCCGGACCTCCTGAGCGGCTCGAGCCGGGCCCTGGCGTCGGCTGCGAGGTTCTCGATCTTCCTCGATATGACGTCGATGCACATGCCCCTGCACGCCTGGGCCTGCTGGTAGGCGAAGTCCCACAGCTTCTCGGAGAAGGAGGTCTTGGCGACCGCCATGAGGTCCTCGCACTGCTTGGTCGGGAGCCCCATGGACCTCGCCCGCGAGATCAGGTCCTTGTTCTGGCTCATGACCTCGTTGATGGAGTCCTCGAAGACGGCCACTGCCTTCTCGGAGCAGCGGCGCAGCGCCTCCTTCGCCCTGACGAAATCGTGCTTGGCGATGTACTCCTGCGCCATGTCCGCGGCCTCGTCGCACTGGCTCGTGTCGATGCCCACCTTCCGGAGGCGCTCGACCTGCTCCCTGACGGCGCTGAGCTCGATGCGGGAGTTGTCTATGCTCTCCCTTATGAGGTGCAGCTCGTCCCCGCTCTGCAGGGCCTTGCTGAGGGCGTCGACGTACTTGCCCTTCGAAAGGAGGTCGTCCGCGTCGTGGAGGATCTGCATGACGTTCTCGCTGGTGATGCCCTCGCGGGTGGCCTCCTCGTACTTCCTCTTGGCCATCTCGACGGCCTTGGAGCCGACCTCCTTCTGGAGCTCGGCGCGTTCGATCTCGGCCTCGCACTGCATCGCGAGCCTGAGCGAGTCCTGGTAGCGCCTCTCGTTGAACGCGGCGACGCCTTCGGCCACGCACCTCTCCGCAGTCCCGACGGGCCTGCCCTCGGAGGTCGCCCTCTCTATCCTCTCCTTGAACCGCTCCAGGGTGCTCCATATGGTGTTCCTCGTCACCTCGGAGGACGTCTCGGAGGACCTCTTCGCCAGCTCGAGGGCGATGGCGTACTGGTGGCGCGTGAGCGCCTCCACCGCCTGGTCGAGGAGCTCCCTCGCGGGCCCCACGTCCATGTCCAGGGTCTCCGCGTCCTTCAGGCTCCCCCTGGCGGATTTGATCTCGACCGCGGCCTGCGAGCTGAGGTTCTTGATCTGGTCGATGTCGTTCTTGGCGGAGTCTATGCACCTGAGCGCCTCGGGGTAGTCGCCGCTGCTCACGAGCGACATCGCCTTCTCGGCGAGGACCTCGGGCCCAGCTGTGTCGACGCCGACGTTCTTGGCGTCGGTGATGAGCCGCTGCAGGTCCTTGACCATGCCGTGGGCGGCCTTGGCGATGCTGTCCGTGGCCTGCTCGGCGCACTTCTTGGCCGCCTCGAGCGCCTCCTCGTACTCCTTCGCCTTCATGAGTTCCTTGGCGCGCGCGAGCGACTCCTCGGCCCTGGTGACGTCGATGCCGTTCGTCTCCGCCAGGTCTATGCTCTCCTTGGATGTGAGTATGAACTTGGCCGCAAGGTACATGGCGAGCTTCTTCTCGGCCTCGTCGGTGAGCTCGTCGAGCATCCTCTCCGCGCTGTCGAAGTCGCCTCCGCGGAAGAGTTCCTTCGCCTCATCGAGGGCCTTCGCCTGATTGGAGACGTCGGCCCTGCTCATCTGCGCCTCGGATATGAGCTCCTCGGCCTTGCGGAACCCCTCCTTGATGCTGTCGAACCTGCCGACCTTGTCCTTCAGGGCGGTCCTCGTCTCGTGGAGGATCGAGTGGGCGGCTTCGTAGTCCCTCTTCTCGAAGTTCTCCCTCGCCTCCCTCACCTTGGCCTTGGCGGACTCGACCTCTATGCCGACGGCCTTAGCCTCTTCGACGGTGTCCTTGATGCCGGAGAACTCGGCCTGGACGAGCTTGAGCATCATCTCGTCCGCGCTCTCGATGATCTCCTTGGCCCTGGCGGTGGCGTCTTCGTAGACCTTCTCGTCCTTCGCCTGCCGGACCCGGTTCATGAGTATGTCGAGGTCGGCGACGTCGCCCTCCATCGCCTTCAGCGTCTCCATCTTCGCGGTGGCGAGCGTCATCAGCCTCTCGCTCTCCTCCTCGCCAGCCTTCTCTATCCTCTGCTGCGCCTCCTTCAGGAGGTCGTTCGCCCTCTCGAAGGACTGCTCGGAGAGCCTCAGCCGCGCCTCCTCGAGGCGGTCGGTGACCTCCGCGAGGTCCTCCTCGCCGGAGAAGCCCTTCACGAACTGGTCCAGGTTGTGGAGCCTGTCGCTCAGCAGCCTCGTGAGGGAGGAGTTGGCGGCGTCGAGGCCGGACTTCGCGAGCTTCACGCTCTCGGGCATGTCCTCCTTGGACAGGGACGCGAGCGCCCTCTGGAGCAGCCCTTCGGTCTCGGCCATGTCCGCTCCCAGTGACTTGCCCAGCTTGAACGCCTTGTCCGTAGCGTCGACCGTGTCCATGGTCCTGTCGTAGGCCGACTTGCGCGCGTCTCCGAGGCCCTGCTTGGCTATCTCGGCGGTCCTGTAGTACTCCTTCGACTCGAAGGCCTTCTTCGCGTCGGCGAGCACCCGCCTGACCGGCGACACGTCGGCGCCCAGGTCCTCGGCGAACTTGATCGCCTTCGAAAGCTCGACCAGCTGGTCCCTCGCGCTGTAGAAGACGCCGAGGACCTCGTCGAGTTCCTTCCTGCCCTCCTCGGCGTACCTCATCGCGTCCTCGAACTTGCCGAGCCGGTAGTGGTCCCTCGCGGTGTTGAGGAGCATCAGGGGCTTGGCCATGTCCACGCCGACCTTCCTTGCCAGGACGAACTTGTCCTTCGACTGCGCTATGACGTCGAGGACGGACTTGAACTGCATCTCGCGCACCCTCTCGGAGGCGAGGTTGATGGCGTGCAGGGCCTCGATGTAGTTCTTCTCCTTCAGGGCCGTCTGGCCCTGGTCGAGGAGGTCCTGGGGGACGCCCACGTCCTCGTCGACGGACTTGAGCTTGCGTATCCCCTCCCTGACCTCTCTCGATGTCTCCTGCAGCCTCGATGAGATGGAGTTCTCTCCCTCGGCCTCCGCCCTCTTGGCGTAGGCGAGTGCCTCCTTGAACCTGAGCGCCTCGAGCGCGGACCTGGACCGCTCGATATGGGATTTGACCTTTGTCATGTCGGCCTTGAGTTCCTCGCCGGCCGCCACCAGCTCCTCGGCCTCCCCTATCGCCGTGTTGACCTGGGCCCGGATGTTCTCGCCCGCGCCCTCCAAGGCCTCCCTGACGTGCGTCAGGCCAGTGTCGTAGTCCTGCTTCTCCAGCGCGCTCTTCCCCTTCCGGAGGAGCTCCTCGAAGAGGGAGACGTCGTCCCCCATGTCCTTCGCCTGGATGAGGACCTCCTGCGCCTGGGACAGGAGGCTTGAGAAGTACTCGTGCAGGGCGCGCTCGGCCGCGTCGTACGCGCTCTTGGCGCTCTTCATGGCCGACTCGTAGTCGTCCCTGAGGACCTGCTGCTTGCTCTTCTCGAGCATCTCGAGGGCGCCCTTCGCGTCGGTGGCGGGGATCTGGGCGAGGTTCAGCAGCCCCTCAGCGGAGTCAGCGACCTCCCCTATGCGCTTCACGAACGCTGTCTTGGCCTCCTCGGAGGCCTTCTTGGCGTGCGCGAGGGCGGTGGGATAGTCCTTGGCGTTGATCGCGGCGTTGAACTCCGCCAGGGTGTGCTCGACCTCGGACACGTCCGTGTCGTTCTCCCTGCAGGTTTTGAGGAACTTCTGTAGCTCGGCGTGCTCTCGCTCGGCCCTCTCCTTGTTCTTCCCGGCCTCCTTGGCACGCTCCTCCAGCTGCTTGGCTAATTGGAGGCTCTTGAGATAGTTCCCTGCCACGACCCATCTAGCTCCTTCGGTTTGGGACGGTAAACTGAGCCTTCGCTAGCAATCGCTTCCAGTGTTCACATTTTAGTGAGGCGACTTAAAAGTATCGTCGCCTCTATCAAACCTGATAGGCCCCCCGGCCCGAGACGCGCTTCAGACCCCGTGCACGACATCCTCAACCCTTCAGGAGACCGGCCTTCTCACGCCTGAGCGCGTCGGCCGTCTCCTTCGCGCGCGCGGCGTATTCCTGGTCCTCGCAGTACGGGAGGTTGACCATTATGTTCGCCACGGCCCCCTCGACGCCAGCCGCCGCGAGGAGCCTCGCGACCTCGATGTCCGACGAGGCGCTCTTGGTCCCGAGGGCCGCCACCTCCTCGGCCAGCCTGAGCACCTCTATGCACGACTTCGCCGTGGTGGCGGGTATGTGCATCGCCAACTTGACCGCCTTGTCGTATGCGTCCGCGGCCGAAGCGTCATCGGGGCTCTTCCTCTTGATGCGGGCGTATTGGACCATGATCTCATATGCCTTCGAGTCCTCATCCACGCACCTCAGCAGCATCCCGGTCATGCTGTCCACCTTCCTACGGAGAACAGTCAACTTGGGCCAGTCAGGCTCGTGCTTCTTGCTCTTCATGGTGACCCCGCAGACCATCGAGAGGAGGGAGGCCGCCATGGCTCCGGCCGCTGCAGAGGCCGACCCGCCACCGGGTGCGGGCTCGTCGGAGGCGAGGTCCCTGCAGAACGCCTCGAGCCCCTTCGTGCCCTTCAACACCAGATCCTCCTCTCCAGTACCTGGTCGCTCGAGAAGTGGGGGACCTTGAGGTAGCTGCCAGCGAGGTCGCACACGGCGTCGAGCGGCATGAGGCCGATTATCTCGCCCTCGGCCACCTCGACCCCCATGGCGTCGGCCTCCTTCTGTATCTCGATGAACACCTTCGATATCGGCGTGACGGTGTAGTCGGTGAGGTTCATGGACACCTGGACCATGTGCTTGTCCCTAAGGTGGAAGCCGAGAGCCTTGACGTGGGGCATCCCGCCGCTGCTCGCCCTTATCTTCTTCGCGATGGCCTTGGCGACCTCGACGTCCTCTGACCTGAGGTTGACGTTGAAAGCGATCAGGGGCATCCTCGCGCCGACGGCGGTCGCTCCAGCGGTCGGGTGCAGGGCCCTCGGGCCGAAGTCGGGGTAGCGCGAGTCGTCGGTGAGTATGGCCTCCCTGAGCCCCTCGAACTGCCCCTTCCTGACCGCCTCGAGGTTCCTCCTCTCCGGCCTCTTCGCGGCGGCCTCGTACAGGTACACGGGTATCTTCAGGTGCCTGGCGATCCTCGCCCCGACCCTGTTGGCTATCTCGACGCAGTCGTCCATGGTAGCGCCGGAGACCGGCACGAAAGGCAGGACGTCCAGCGCCCCCATCCGCGGGTGCTCCCCCGTGTGCTTGGTCAGGTCTATGAGCTCCATGGCTGCCCGGGCGCCCCTGAACGCGCTCTCCTGGACGCTCTCCTTGTTGCCCGTGAAAGTGACGACGCTCCTGTTGTGGTCGGGGTCGCTCTCGACGTCGAGCACCTTGGTGCCAGGCACCGACCTTATCGAGTGGACTATCTTGTCGACGACATCCTTCCTGCGCCCTTCGCTGAAGTTCGGGACGCACTCGATCACTGCCGCCATTCGACCAGCACCGGAGGTGGTGAATCTACTATCATGCTCATATAATGAATCGTCGTCGCCCGCACGTCCCTCACTTCTTGATGACGTCGACGGCCGCGACCCTCTCGAGGACCAGCTCCTGCAGGCGGTCCTCCCTCACGGTCGACATCTCCTTCTCCGAGACGCCGAACCTGGCCAGCCTCTCCCTGTCGGGCGTCCCCTCCGAGGGCGGGAGGGGCGACCATCCCTTCCCCGGTCCGAAGGGTCCCTTGAGCACGGCGAGGACCACCCTGCGGGTCCCGTCGCCCACGGCCATCTTCCTTATGGCGCTCGACAGCTGCCTCTCGCCGGAGGCGTAGAGCAGCGTCTCCATCGCGAGCGAGTCGGAGGCGTTCCTGCCCTCGGCCGTGGCCTTCGCGGCGTGGTAGTGGGCGCTGACGACATGGTCTGCCCCGAAGACCATGTCCCCGTCCATCACGAGGACCTCCGAGGAGGACTCCGAGGCACTCGCCAGCACTTCCTCCATCGAGGCCTTCGCCTCGCCCTCGGCGACCTCCTTGGTCCACACCCTCGGTACCGTCCCACCGGGCCCTTCCATGTCGAACACCCCCGTCGCGGACCTACCTGAACTCCCTCAGGGACCTCTGCCCGTCCTCGGTGGCCGCGGGCATCGTCGGGTCCGCCTGGCCGAGCTGGTCCTTCAGGGACCTGGCGACAGACTCCCCAATCGTCGGTATCTGCTTAAGCCTGTCGTAGCTCGTGTTCCTCAGGTCCTCCAGGCCCTTGATGCCCCTCGAATACAGTGCGCGCGCGCGCACCCTGCCCAGCCCCCTGAGCTTGACCAGCTCCAGCAGCTCGGGCCTGATGCCGTACCTCACCCTGGCGACCGCCTCCGCGCACTCACCGACGGCGTCCCTGTTGAACAGCTCCGACAGCCTCGCGGATGCGTGCAGGAGCCATTCGGCGAGCTCGACCTTGTTCCGTATGTCCCCGGGGCCGATCCCGAAGGAGTCGGCTATCTCGTTCTCGTGGGCCTCGGACATCCAGTCGTCGATCATCTTCGCCGTCTTCAGGGTGGACAGGTACAGCTCGTACTCCTCGAGGTCCCTCGGCGGCTCGACCAGGAGCCCGTCCTTGACCTCGTCGAGGTACTCCTCGACCCACTCGTAGTCGCTGCGCCTGAGGTACATGAGCGGCATGTCTGGGACCGTGCACACGGCGTGGACGAGCCCGAACTGCTTCCCCGGGGAGAACCTCCTCAGGGCGTCCCTGATCCTGACGGCGGAGAGCGGGTCTATGTAAAGGTCGCTGACCCTCCTCCCGAACCCCGTCGCGGCGAGGGCCTCCCCCTCCGTCACCATCTCCTCCCTCTGCAGGAACTCGACGATGGACTCGATGATGTCGCCGAGGTACTGCGCGTCCGTCTGGTGCGCCAGGAATGTCTTCTGGAAGAACCCCTTGAGCGCGTCGAGCGAGCCGGCGTCCTTGGTCGCGACCAGGGCGAGCACGTGGGACCTCATCGCAGGCTCCGTCCCCAGCTTGGACCGGATGCTCTCGTTCTCGCCGAGCAGGTAAGCCTCCATCAGGAGGCTCCTCTCCTCGTCGTCCCTCGCGATTAGGATCGCCTCGCCGTACGGGTCGAACCTGGGCCTCCCCGCCCTGCCGCACATCTGCTTGACCTCAAGGACAGGGATCGAGGTGAAGCCCATCTCGGAGTCGTACCTCCGGACGTCCCTGACGATGACCGTCCTCGCGGGCAGGTTGATCCCCGCTGCCAGCGTCGGGGTCGCGACGATGCAGCCCAGCTGGCCGGACCTGAAGCTCCCCTCGACCGTCCTCCTCTGGGCGCCCGTTAGGCCCGCGTGGTGGAAGGCGCACCCGCTCCGGATGCACTTGCCGAGCCTCGCGCCCATGGTCGTGGGCTCGTCCTGCTCCCCCACGAGCCTGTCCGCGGTCCTCGCCAGCGCGTCCAGCCTGTCGGGTATCATCCTCTTCACCAGGGGGCCGAGTGCCGAGGCCTGCGACTCGCTCGACTTGCGCGAGTTGACGAAGACGAGGCACTGCCCCCCAGAGGCGATGGTGTCCCTGACTATCGCGTTGACGGGGTTGTCGTCGGCCCCGAGCCTCTTCCTGGAGTTGTCTGTGAAGAACACCTCCCCTCCGGAGTAGACGCCCTCCTTCAGCGGGACCGGCCTCCAGTCGCTCGTCACGAGGTCCGCGTCGAGCCATTCCGCGAGCTCGCGCGCGTTGCCGATGGTGGCCGAGAGGGCGATGAGCTGCGCGCCAGGGTTGAAAGTCCTGAACTTGACCAGGGTGACCTCGAGGGTGGGCCCGCGGCCCGGGTCGTTCAGCAGGTGGACCTCGTCGGCGACGACCACCGAGAGCTGGTCCAGCCACTTGGTCCTGTGCCTCAGGAGCGAGTCGGCCTTCTCGGACGTCGAGACCACGATGTCGTACCTGTGGAGCTTCGCGTCCACCTCGTCGAAGTCGCCGGTCGACTCGGCGACCTTGATGCCCATGTCGGCGAACTTGGACAGGTCCTCGTACTTCTCGGAGGCGAGAGCCTTCAGGGGGACGATGTAGAGCGCCTTGCCCCCCCTTAGCACCGCCTGCAGCATCGCGAGGTACGCGACCAGGCTCTTGCCGGAGGCGGTCGGGATCGCCAGTACGACGTTCCTCCCCTCCATCACGGGGCGCAGGGCCTCGGCCTGCGGAGGGTACAGCTCCTCGATGCCGTCCTCCCTGAGCTTCCTGACGACCCTCGGGTCCAGTCCCACATCCTCGACCTTCATCCGAAGCACCTGTCTCCCTGTCCCGGCGGCGGCTCCGCGCGCCCGCCTACGAAATATGTGCACTTATAAGGCCACGGGGCCCTGCCGTAAGTGCTCGGCCGGCCTCCCCCCGGGGACCGTTCCGCACACTGGCTGTGTTAACTGTATATGGTCTCACGGCGCAACGCTTATCTAGCACAGGCTTAATAACTTTGACTAATACTGGTGTAACTGATGGGAAGCGCTGATTCCAGGAGGCCCGAGTTGGGCCTCCCTGACATTGAGGACTGGGTCAAAGCCCAGGCCTTCGAATCCACAGCAGACGTCAAGATCCCTCCGAAGCTGGTCGACCAGGTCATAGGCCAGGACGACGCGGTCAAGGTCATCAAGAAGGCCGCGGAGCAGAAGAGGCACGTGATACTGATAGGCGACCCGGGGACAGGCAAGTCCATGCTCGCCCGGTCCATGGTGGACTACCTCCCGAAGGGGGAGCTCCAGGACGTCATCGCATACCACAACCCGGACGACCCGAACGAGCCCAAGATCCGCATAGTGCCGACCGGGAAGGGGAAGGAGATCGTCCACGCCCAGAAGCAGGAGGCGGAGCAGAAGCGCGCTCAGAAGAACTCGTGGGTATTCATGCTCCTCTTCGTGTTCATAGGCCTCGCCGTGATCATGACCTACCAGTTCGGGGACCCCGTGTACCTCCTGATCGGCCTGATCGGGGGCATGCTGCTCTTCATGATGTTCAGGTACACGGGCCAGCGCAAGGAGACCCTCTTGGTCCCCAAGCTGCTGATAACCCACAAGGCCACCGAGATGCCCCCGTTCATAGACGCGACGGGCGCCCACGCGGGCGCGCTGCTGGGGGACGTCAAGCACGACCCGTTCCAGAGCGGCGGCCTCGAGACTCCGGCCCACGAGAGGCTGGAGCCAGGGGCGATACACAAGGCCAGCAAGGGCGTCCTGTTCATCGACGAGATCAACATGCTCAGGATCGAGAGCCAGCAGAGCCTCCTCACGGCCCTCCAGGAGGGCGAGTTCAGCATCCTGGGGCAGAGCGAGAGGAGCTCGGGGGCCATGGTCAAGAGCGAGCCCGTGCCGTGCGACTTCATACTGGTCGCGGCGGGCAACCTCGACGCGGTGGGCAGCATGCACCCGGCGCTCAGGTCCAGGATCAGGGGCTACGGGTACGAGGTGTACATGAGGAACACCATGCCCGACACTGCGGTCAACAGGACCAAGCTCATCACGTTCGTCGCCCAGGAGGTCTCCAAGGACAAGAAGATCCCCCACTTCGACAAGGCAGCGGTGGCGGAGATCGTCAGGGAGGCGCAGAGGCGCGCGGGCAGGAGGGGCATGCTGACCCTCAGGCTCAGGGAGCTCGGCGGCCTCGTGAGGGTCGCCGGCGACATCGCCATAGAGCGCGAGGCGAAGATAGTCGAGGCCAAGCACGTGCTCGAGGCGAAGAGCATCGCCAGGTCGTTGGAGCAGCAGGTGACCGACAGGGCCGTCGAGAGGCGGAAGGACTACAAGACCTGCCTCACGGAGGGCGCGGTTATCGGGATAGTGAACGGCCTCGCCGTCCTCAACTCCGACTCATCCATGGCGGAGTACTCAGGCATAGTCACGCCCATAGTAGCCGAGGTCACCCCGGCGCAGAACCGCGAGGGCGGCAAGATCATAGCGACGGGCAAGCTGGGCGAGATAGCGAAGGAGTCCGTCCAGAACGTCTCCGCCCTGATCAAGAAGTACACCGGCGAGGACATCACGAACCACGACATACACGTGCAGTTCATAGGCACCTACGACGGCATCGAGGGGGACAGCGCCTCGATCGCGGTCGCCACGGCGGTCATATCCGCCTTCGAGGAGGTCGAGGTCGACCAGACCGTCACCATGACAGGGAGCCTGAGCGTCCGCGGGCAGGTCCTGCCGGTCGGCGGCGTCACCGCGAAGATCGAGGCCGCCGCGGAGATGGGCCTGAAGAAGGTCCTGATTCCCGAGCAGAACATGAAGGACGTCCTGCTGGAGGACAAGTACATCGGCAAGATCGAGGTCATCCCCGTGCGCCTCCTCAACGACGTGCTGACGCACGCGCTCGTGGGCGCGAGGAAGGACGGCCTGCTGAAGAAGCTCGCGAGCCTGGTCGCTGCTAAGGCCGGCACGAAGCCAGGGCCCGTCCTCGGCGACAGGCCCGTGGTCCACTGACGGGGTTATGCTCATGAGGGGTTTGATCATCGGCAGGTTCCAGCCCCTTCACAAAGGGCACCTCGCCGCGATCAGGGAGGCCCTCGCCGCGTGCGACGACCTCGTCATCGTCATAGGCAGCGCCGAGCTGTCCCACACCGCGGAGAACCCCTTCACCGCCGGCGAGAGGTACCAGATGCTCCTGTCCTCCCTCGGGGAGGAGGAGCGCTCCAGGGTGCACATCATCCCCGTGAGGGACGTGAACAGGTAC
Source organism: uncultured Thermoplasmata archaeon (assembly GCA_964644565.1). GTDB lineage: Archaea > Thermoplasmatota > Thermoplasmata > UBA10834 > UBA10834 > UBA9653. Next base: position 41,421 of record CAZXWO010000002.1, read on the forward strand.
GCTGCATGGGTCAGCCATGTGGAGTCCTACGTGCCCCCGTTCGACTTGGTCTTCTCCAACAACGACCTGACAAGGTCCCTGTTCTCAGGTGCCGGCTACAGCGCGAGGCGGACCAAGGCGTACAACTCCAAGTCCTTTTCAGGGACCGAGATACGCCGGAGGATCGCGGCGGACGAGAAGTGGCACCAACTCGTGCCGGCCCCGGTCGCGGCCATAGTGGAGTCGCTCGGTGGCAGGCAGCGCCTGCTCGACGCCGGCCTTAAGCCCAAGAAGAGGAGGTGAGGCGGTGCAGCTGGCCGAGGAGTTCGGGGCCTCCCTGAGGCGGAAGGGGTGGACGGTCGCCGTCGCGGAGTCGTGCACCGGCGGCAAGGTCGGGGACATGATCACATCCGTCCCGGGGAGCAGCGACTACTTCCTGGGTGGTGTTATATCCTACAGCGACGACGCCAAGGTGAGCCTTCTCGGGGTCGAGCAAGCGGCCATCGAGGGAGAGGGCGCCGTGAGCGAGCTCGTCGCGCTGCAGATGGCGGACGGCGCCAGGACGGCCTTCGGGGCCGATGTCGGCGTGTCGACCACCGGGATAGCGGGCCCGGGGGGCGGGAGCCCCGAGAAACCCGTCGGCCTGGTGTTCATAGCGGTCTCGACGTGCGAGGGGAGCGTGTGCAGGAAGCACGTGTTCGCGGGCGCGCGCGACGAAGTCAAGCGCGCGTCGTCGGAGTCCGCGCTCGCGCTCGCGCGGGAAGTGCTGGCCGACGTCGAGTAAACGGGTTTTGTGGACATTCCCCAAAGTTTCATAATCGCAAACATGCATGCGTTGCCCAGTCATCATGTCAGAATGGGATGTGCAGAGGATACCCACTGGTGTCGCTGATTTCGACTCGATCATCGGTGGGGGATTGCCGACGGGCTCAGTCGTCTTGCTGCTGGGAGACGTGGGCGGCGGGGGCCTCGAGTTCGCGCTCACCTCGGCGGCCAAGATAGGCATCGTCAAGGAGTTCCCGGAGACCCGCTCGTTCATGCTGGGCCATGCGGGGAAGGCCGGCATCCTGCCGGAGACGATCAGCTACATCGCCTTCTCCAGGTCGCGCGACGACATCCTCAGGGAGGTGAAGATCTCCTTCAACCGGGACTTCGCGGAGTCCCTGATCTCCAACCTCAGGTTCAAGGACTTCTCGAAGGACTACTTCATGAGGACGGTGGTGCCCTCCAGCTGGACGGACTCGGACGAGGGGGCCCTCTTCTCGGAGAAGAAGGAGGACGGGCTCATGGAGTCCCTCGTGAACTTCCTCGACGCCAACGCCCCGAAGAGCCTGGTCATAGTGGACTCGCTCACCGACCTCGTCGTCTCCGACTCCGTCAAGTTCGAGGACGTCGTCTCGCTCATGAAGGGCATCCAGAGGATGGCCAAGAAGTGGGGGTCGGTGTTCTACGTGGTGCTCACCGACGGCATACTGGACAACCGCCGTCAGCAGATGATCATAGACAGCGTCGACGGGGTCCTCAAGTTCGAGTGGGCCAAGTTCCATCACACCTCGAAGAGGCAGAGGTACCTCTACGTCGAGAAGTTCATGAGCGTCCTGCCGCACCTGGACCAGGAACGGATTGCCAGGTTCGCGACGCTCATAACGTCACAGAGCGGCTTCGTGGTGATAAACACCGAGAGGGTGGGATGACAAGATGGTCTCGGACAGGGTCAGGACGGGTGTCGATGGTCTGGATGAGATGCTCCAGGGGGGCCTCCCGGAGAACCACATCGTCGTGGTGATGGGCTCCTTCGGGACCGGCAAGACCACCATCGCCCTCCAGTTCATAGTCGAGGGCATAAGGAACGGGGAGCCCTGCATCTTCATTTCGCTGGAGGAGGACAAGGAGTCCATAAGCAAGAACGCGGCCGCCTTCGGGTGGGACATCGCCAAGGCGATAGACTCCAAGAAGCTGGGCCTGTTCAAGCTCGAGCCGTCGGACGCCAAGACGACGGTCACCAGGATCAAGAGCGACCTCCCGAAGTTCATCAAGAGCTTCGGGGCCAAGAGGGTCGTGATCGACTCGGTCTCACTCCTGAACATGATGTTCGACGACGACACGGAGCGCAGGACCAACCTGTTCAACCTCTGCCAGCTCCTGAGGAGCACGGGCGCGACCACCCTCCTCACTGCGGAGGTCAAGGACGAGAACCCGAGGTCCTCCAGGGACGGTCTCGCGGAGTACACCGCGGACGGCGTCGTCCTCCTCCAGTCGGACGAGGCCAAGGACGGCGGCGAGGTCCAGCTCACCGTGAGGATCCTCAAGATGCGGAGGACGGGCCACTCCAGGCGCGTCAAGCCCTACTCCATCACGGACAAGGGGATAGTGGTCCACGCGGGGGCGGACGTCTTCTAGTCCCGCCCAGCGAGTCTCGGCCCGCTTCGGCCATGCGCCTCTCGTCCCTGTCCTACCTGGAGGCCATCTCCTGGTCGATGACCGCCCCGAGCCTGCGGAGCCCCTCGGTGATCAGGTCGTCCGCCGGATAGGAGAAGTTCAGTCTCAGGCTGCCGAAGCCGTCCTGCGGGTTCGGGTAGAACGCCCTGCCTGAGACGAACGCGACCCTCTTCTCCAGGGTCTTCTTGAGGAGGGTGGGTGAGTCCAGTCCCTCGGGGAGGGTGACCCACAGGAACATCCCTCCCTCGGGCCTGAGCCAATTGACGCCCTCGGGCATGTACTCATCCATGCCCTCGAGCATGATCCTCAGCTTCCTGCCGTAGATCTCGATGATCTTGCTTATCTGCTTGTCCATGAGCTTGCGGTCCATGTACTCGTGGGCGATGGCCTGTCCGAGCACGTTCGCGCAGACGTCGGTGGACTGCTTCGACACTATGAGCTTCTTGAGTATCTCTGGCTCGGCGACCACCCAGCCGATCCTGAGCCCGGGGGAGAGGACCTTCGAGAAGGTGCCCATGTAGACGACCCTCCCCTCGTCGTCGAACGCCTTGATGGGCTTCAGGTGCTCGCCCGTGTACCTGAGCTCGCCGTAGGGGTCGTCCTCGAGGATTATGAAGTCGTACTCGGAGGCCATGTCGACGAGCCGCCTCCTGTTGGCCTCCGGCATCGTGACCCCGGCGGGGTTGTGGAAGTTCGGGAGGACATACACGAGCTTGGGCTGGTCCGACCTCTTCGCGAGCCCCTTGATGCGCTCCTCGAAGAGATCGAGGCGCATGTTGTCCTCGTCTATCGGGACCGTCTCGAAGGCCGCCTGGTATGTCCCGAAGCCGGTGAGGGCCGTGAGGTAAGTCGGCGCGGACACGACGATGACGTCCTTCGGGTCGATGAACACCTTGCCCATCAGGTCGATGACCTGCTGCGAGCCGCTCACGACGAGGACGTCGTCCGCCGAGGCGTCCATCCCCTTGGTCCTCATCCGCTCCGCGATGGACTGCCTCAAAGGCGGGTAGCCCTCGGTGATGCCGTACTGGAGGACCTTGCCCCCGTCCTTCGTCAGCACGTCCGACGCGATCTCGCGGATGATCTCCACCGGGAAGGTCTCGGGGTTCGGCATGCCACCGGCGAAGGAGATCATGTCCGGGACCTGGAGGAGCTTCAGGAGCTCCCTCACGTCCGACGCCTTCATCTCCCTAGCCCTCTGCGAGAAGTGCCTCGAGAAATCGCTGGCCAACTCGGTTCCCTCGGATCGGCTGAGGGGCCGGAGAGCGCATAATGTTTTTCGAATTACAACGCGGGGAGCCCGCGTTTGCCATGCTACCAGCCACTCGGTCAGCGCGCCGACGCCACGCCAAAACCATTAAGAGGGGCCATTGCTTACAACGCCACCGTCAGCCATGAAGATGATACGCCAGGGAAAGGTGAAGGACGTCTACGAGGTGGACGCGCGCACGTTGGAGTTCGTCTTCTCCGACAAGATCAGCGTGTTCGACAAGATCATACCGTCCCTCATCCCGCACAAGGGCGAGACCCTCTGCAGGACGAGCGCCTTCTGGTTCCAGGTCGCGCGCTCGTGCGGCATCAAGACCCACTTCAGGGAGTTCATACCGCCGAACAGGATGCGCGTCCACAAGGTCCAGGTCCTGGAGCCGTCCAAGATCACGAGGAAGAGCACCAACTTCCTGGTCCCGCTCGAGGTCATATGCAGGTACTACGTCGCGGGCTCACTCTGGGACAGGGTCAGGAGCGGCGAGGTCAAACCCTCGAAGCTCGGCATCAAGGGGAACAAGGACGTGAAGTACGGCGACAAGCTCCCGGAGCCCTTCATCGAGGTGACCACCAAGCTCGAGGAGTACGACCGCCTTCTGACCAAGACCGAGGCGATGAAGATCGCCTCGATCAGCGCGGACGAGTACAAGGCGATAGTTGACTTGGCCCTGCAGATAGACGAGAGGATCGCGGAGGAGGTCGAGAAGCGCGACCTCATCCACGTCGACGGCAAGAAGGAGTTCGCTTTCGACGAGGACAGGGAGCTGATGGTGGTCGACTCCTTCGGGACCGCGGACGAGGACCGGTGGTGGGACTGGACCAACTACTCCAAGGGCGAGTTCGTCGAGATGAGCAAGGAGCTGGTGAGGCAGTATTACCGCGAGAAGGGCTACTACTCGATGCTCACCGAGGCCAGGAAGCAGGGCAAGGCCGAGCCGAAGATCCCCGCACTCCCGGCCTCGAAGATCAAGGAGGTCTCGGACCTCTACGTCGAGATGTTCGAGCTGATCACCGGCGAGAGCTACAGGTGAGCTGGCAGGCAGGCGAAAGGTTAATCCCCCCCGCGCCGTAACGTGTTCTTGTATGGAGTTCCAGGGCATCGACGAGTTCATGCTGTACCTGAAGGCGAAGTACGACGAGAGCGAGCGGAGGCACGAGTGGCGCGCCCTCACCGGGAGGGACCACGTCGCCTCCGCCTACGACACGTTCATCTTCACGGACCAGAAGGTCTACCAGATCAAGTCGCAGGAGCTCGCCCCGCAGAGGATGGTGGCCGTGGCGAACGAGGTCGGCGGGCCGTCGCCGGACATGCTCGAGATGATAAGGGGCGGGGCGCCGGTCCCCCTAAGCGTCATCTCCAAGGCGAGGGACGCCTCGGCGGTGGTCATGTTCGGCATGCAGCAGTACTCCTCGGACGTGGCCGACGTCTTCAGGAGGGAGTACTACGGCTCCAAGCAGGACGCCCTCAAGGCGGACCTGGACAGGAGCGTGGGGAACCTGGTCCAGAGGCCCGAGTTCAAGCACGCGTACCGCAGCATGAGGGAGCGCGAGGACGCATATTTCGCGTGACGCGCAGTCAAGCGCGCTTCAGATCAGTAAAATATGTTTGAACGGCCCCCCTCGCGGGCGGGCCGGTTTGAAGGGTTTGCCTGGCTAGACTACCTTCCCGTCCAGGTAGTTCTGGTATCCGCCGAGGTCCAGGAGGCCGTGGCCGGAGAAGTTGAACGCTATGATCTTCTCCTCGTTGTTCCTCTTGGCCTCGAGGGCGATGTCTATGGCCGCCTTGATCGCGTGGCTCGTCTCGGGGGCGGGTATGATCCCCTCGGCCTTCGCGAACATGTGGGCCGCCTCGAACACCTCCTTCTGCTGGTAGGAGACGGGCCTGACGACCTTCGACTTGACGAGTGCGCTCACAGTGGGCGCGGCCCCGTGGTACCTCAGCCCCCCGGCGTGTATGGGGGACGGGATGAAGTCGTGCCCGAGGGTGTACATCAGGAGCAGCGGGGTCATTCCCGCCGTGTCGCCGAAGTCGTACTCGTACTTGCCCTTCGTGAGGCTCGGCACAACCGTCGGCTCGACCGCCACGAACTCGGTGTCTATCTTTCCCTTCAGCTTCTGCCCGATGAACGGGAAGGTGAAGCCGGCGAAGTTGGATCCGCCCCCGACGCAGCCTATGAGGCAGTCCGGGGTCTCCCCCAGCTTCTGGAACTGCAGCATCGCCTCCTGCCCGATGATGGTCTGGTGGAGCATCACGTGGTTCAGGACGCTGCCGAGGCTGTACTTCGCGTTGCCGTCCTTCACGCAGGTCTCCAGCGCCTCGCTGATGGCTATCCCCAGCGAGCCGGGGTGCTTCGGGTCCTTGGCGAGGAGGCTCTTGCCGAACTCGGTGAGCATGCTCGGGGACGGGTTGACCTCGGCCCCATAGATCCTCATCATCTCCCGCCTGTAGGGCTTCTGGTCGTAGCTGGCCCTGACCATGAACACCTTGCACTTGAGGCCGAAGTAGTTGCTCGCGAGCGAGAGCGCCGTGCCCCACTGCCCCGCGCCCGTCTCGGTGGTCAGGTGAGTCACGCCCTCCTTCATGTTGTAGTACGCCTGGGCGAGCGCCGTGTTCGTCTTGTGGCTGCCTGCCGGGCTCAGGTCCTCGCGCTTGAAGTATATGTGCGCGGGAGTCCCGAGCGCCTCCTCCAGCCTGATAGCCCTCTGGAGAGGGCTGGGCCTCATCACCATCATGTACGACTGGAGGACCTCCTCGGGGATGTCGATGTACCTCTCCGAGGACATCTCCTGGGCTATCAGGGCCTTGGGGAAGATGGCCTCGAGGGCGGCGGGGCTGATCGGCTGCTTGGTCCCCGGGTCGAGCGGCGGAGCGAGCGGCTCCGGCAGGTCGGGCAGTATGTTGTACCATTTCTTGGGCATCTCTTCGGGAGTCAATGTCGTCCTTGTGGGTCTCAATGTACCCCTCCTCTGAGTATGCCTACAAGTATCGACACTATATATCCGTTTCGAGCATTGATGCACTCAATTGTACTTATAACGGCGTCATCTGAGGTATATCAGCCGCCCCAGCCTGCCGTCCCAGATCCAGTCGTCCTCGGTGACCGCGTCCCTGCGCCTGGCGATCATGTACTCGATCTTGGCGTCCGTGTCGTCGGCCTCGTGGACCGCGAGGGCCTCGGGCGTCATCGGGTCCACGGGCGAGCCCCACTCCCTCTTGCCGTGGTGCGCCAGGAGGATGTGCCTCAGCTTCATGGCGAGGTCCGGGGGGAAGCCCTCGACCCCCTCCATGTGCTCGACCACCTCCTCGTCGCCTATGGCGATGTGCCCTATGAGGTTCCCCTCGGGCGAGTGGTTTATGTGGGTCGTGACACGGAAGCTCCTGACCTTACCGACGTCGTGCAGGAGGGCGCCCGTCAGAACCAGCTCCCTGTCCAGCCCGGGGTGCTGCCTCACTATGTGGAGCGCCGTGTCGGCCACGTTCAGGGTGTGCTGCAGCAGGCCCCCGAGCGCGGCGGAGTGCAGCTGGATGGAGGCGGGGGCAGCGCAGAAGGCGTCCATGAACACCTGGTCCCTGAAGAACGACTCGAGCAGGGCGCGCATGTGCGGCTCCTCCACCTGGCCAAGGAGCGAGAGCAGCCTCTCGCGCATCTCGGGGACGCCGTCGACCGTCGGCACCAGCTCGGAGACGTCGTACTCGCCCTCCGCGAGCCTGGCCACGGAGCCGTTGTTCTTCCTGCTGACGGACACCTCGACCTGGTTCCTGTAGTCGGATGCCTCGCCCCTCACATGGACGACGTCGTCCGCCTCGAAGGACGAGTACAGCCTCTGGACGGCCTCCCGGTCCTCGTCCCCCCAGTACTTCACGGTGAGCTGTCCGCTCTTGTCCGCGGCCCTGAACTCGAACATGTGGCCGTACCTGTACTCGACCACGGGCTTCTTGTAGGCGACCGAGAAGTAGCTGTCCACCCTGTCGCCCGGCCTCAGGTCCTTGGCCGTCTGCTTCCCCTTGGTGGCGGTCATGTCACTCTGCACCTTCCTGAGCGGGGTTATGGGGATGGGGGTGTAAACACTTTTCACGATGGGTGGACCGAAGGCCCTGCCCCTTAGCTGGCAGACCGCGGTATGCTCAATCGCCGTCCCCGCGTCCGAGGAGGCGCCCCTCCAAGGAGGCCTCGGGCCACTCATGCCCCTCCGAGAGCGCACCCCCTGCAACTCCCTTTGCGCTACGTGTACCCTACGTTCCTGATAAAAGAAATGGAACCGCACAGGCCCGCACCCCGGGGCCGTGTGCGCGTTTGCGTTTCCCTTTTCTTGTTCCTACCAGCACTTGGAGTAGCCGCAGGTCCTGCACACGACGCACCCCTCGACGTACTCCACCATGCTCCCGCACTCCGGACACTCGGGGCACACGTCCCCCTTGTCCACGTGGTTCTGCTTCTCGACCGGGGCTGCGGCGACCCCGGCATCGACGGCGCTCTCGACCTTGGAGGTCTCGAAGTCCTTGACGAACCTCTCGAGCGCCTTGGCGACCGCGTCGCTGCAGGAGAGCACCATGCCCCCCGGCTGCCAGAGCGGGGAGGGGCACCGTATGCCCCTCAGCTGTTTCGCGATCGACTCGGGGTCTATGCCCGACCGCAGGGCGAGCGATATCAGCCTCCCCACGGCCTCCGACTGGGACGCGGTGCACCCTCCCGACTTCCCCATCTGGGTGAACACCTCGCACAGGCCCCTCTCGTCCACGTTTATAGTCACATACAGGTGGCCGCAGCCCGTCTCCATCCTCTGGGTGGAGCCGCGCGTCACCATGGGCCTCTTCCGGGGGACCCTGGAGTCCGCCTCCGTCCCGGCCTCCTCCGGCGTCTTCTCCTTGTCGGCCCCGACGCTGAGGACCTGGTCCTCGCGGCTGCCGTACCTGTACACGGTCACGCCCTTGCAGCCGAGCTTGTAGGCGAGCATGTAGACGTCCTCGACGTCCTTCGGGGTCGCCTCGCTCGGGAAGTTGACGGTCTTGGAGACGGCATTGTCCGTGTGCTCCTGGAAGGCCGCCTGCATCTTGATGTGCCACTCGGGGGAGATGTCGAGGGCCGTGACGAATACCCTCTTGACGTCCTCGGGCACGCCTCGGACGTCCTTGACCGTCCCCTTGGCGGCGATCTCCTTCATGAGCTCGTCGGAGTGGAACCCCTTGGCCTTCGAGACCGCGTCGAATATCGGGTTGACCTCCGGGAGTATGTCCTTGTCCATGACATTGCGGACGTATGCGACGGCGAATATGGGCTCGACCCCGCTGGACGCCCCCGAGATTATGCTTATGGTCCCGGTCGGCGCGATGGTGGTGACAGTCGCGTTCCTGAGCGCCCCGAACCTGCCCTTGAGGGTGCTGTCCTCGAAGTTGGGGAAGCTTCCCCGCTCCTTGGCGAGGGCGACGGAGGCCTTGTGCCCCTCCTCGTCCACGAAAGCCATTATCTTCCTGCCGATCTCGAGGGCGTCGTCGCTGTCGTATGGGGTGCCCATTGTCAGCAGCATGTCGGCGAAGCCCATCACGCCCAGCCCGATCTTCCTGTTCGAGCGCGTCATGTCCGCGATCTGGGGCAGCGGGTACTTGTTGACGTCTATCACGTTGTCGAGGAACCGGACCGACCAGTGGACCGTGTCCCTGAGCTTGTCCCAGTCGACCGAGTACTTCCCGGACTCGTAGGAGAGCATGTGGGCCAGGTTGATGGAACCGAGGTTGCACGACTCGTAGGGGAGCAGGGGCTGCTCGCCGCACGGGTTGGTGCTCTCGATCTCCCCGACCTTCGGGGTGGGGTTGTCCCGGTTTATCCGGTCTATGAACACGATCCCGGGCTCCCCGTTCCGCCAGGCCATGTTCACGATCATGTCGAAGACCTTGCGGGAGTCCAGCTTCGAGGCGGGCTGACCCTTCCTGGGGTTGACCAGGTCGTAGTCCGTGCCCTTCTCCACCGCCTCCATGAACTTGTCCGTCAGGGCGACCGAGATGTTGAAGTTGGTCAGCCTGGAGCTGTCCTTCTTGGCCGTGATGAACGACATTATGTCGGGGTGGTCGACGCGGAGTATGCCCATGTTGGCCCCCCGCCTCGTGCCTCCCTGCTTTATCGTCTCGGTGGCGGCGTTGAACACCTCCATGAAGGAGATGGGTCCGCTTGAGACGCCGGCGGTGCTCTTGACGGAGTCGTTCGCGGGCCTCAGCCTCGAGAAGCTGAACCCCGTCCCCCCGCCGCTGTTGTGCGACACGAAACCATTGGCGAGGTACGCGTGGCTGTTGGGGACGGTCAGGTCCACCACCTCCCTCCTCCCCGAGGGGAGGACGGCCTTGACCTTCACCAGGAAGTGCCCTTCGTCGTCGGGCTCGGCGTGGTAGCGCCCCGCACCCTCGGCCTCGGCGACCATCCGGGGGGCCTCTGCCGCCCTCAGCCTCTCCGAGAGCACCTTCGAGTTGAAACCGACCTTCTCCTTGAAGCACTCGAACCCGGACGCAGTGCAGACTGTGAGCTTGGAGCCTTCCCTGACAGTCGGTATGCCGACGTAGAACATCATCGTCTGCAGGTCCCTGGCGAGTCTCTCGGACGGCAGGTCCGCGGAGACCATGCCACCGGGGGAGACCCACCCGTGGTCGTCGAAGGTCCTCCTGAGGAACCCGCACAGGCCGGGCTCGTCCGCCCTTATGACCCTCTCGTCGACCCCCTGGGAGAACTCGATGGCCTCGTGGGGCACCTCTGCTTCGACCCCTCCCAGCCAGCCTCCGAGCTTCATGACCGCGGTGGAGCCCTCCCTGAGCTGCCCTATCTTCCTCCAGTCGAGGTCACCGCTGTCGGTCATGACCAGCACCCTGTGCAGCGCGGTCCCGGTGATGGAGTACCCCTCCTCGGTCTCGACAGTGAAGACCTCTTGCGTCCCGTTCTCGTGCTTGTCCACGACGGTCTCCATCCCCTCGTGCGTCTCGATCCACCCGCCGGCCGTGACGTCACCGAGGGTCATGCAACCCACGTCCGTCATCACCAGCGTCTCCGGGACGAGGCACTTGTGGATCAGGGCGGTGTACTTGACCGCGTCGAATATCTGTTCCATGGAGTCGCCTATCGGCAGGACGAAGCACGCTGATAGCTGGCCGAGCTCCCTGCCCGCGTTCATGAGGGTGGGGCTGTTCGGCATGAAATCGAGCCTGGCCATCATCTCGTAGAACTTCACGGCCGCCCTTTCGACCTCGGTCTCGCCGCCTCCGTAGTTGGCCTCGGCGGACGCGATGGCCCTGGCGACCCTCTCGAAGAGCTGGCGGGGCGTCTCGACGGGCTTCCCGTCGTCGTCCTTCCTGAGATATCGGCGCTCAAGCACGGTTCTGGCATTGGAGCTGATCTGCGGTTCCAGGTCCCATCCTGAATTCGTCTTGAACTGTCTGTGCCCTGGGGCGACAGAGTCCCCTTGCCGATAGTTGGGTGTGCTTGACATTTCTCCCCCTCTGGCGTACCTGTGCTTCCCTTACGGGTACGGTATGGGTCGCACGGGTTGATGGCTCCCCCCTCTGCTCGCGAAGATGAGGTGAGTCCCCATCCCCCACTTCATTGTGTAAACAGAGGCGAAAAGCTTTGCGGCTGCGTGCAGAGGGACGAATGAGCGGGTATGATTTAAAGAAGTTTTCCGACAGGACTTGGTAACAAATCCCGCCGTGGTTCTGCGATGTCAGGACATATTATTATCTACATTGTTATCAGGTCGTTTACCTATTGCCGTTGCCAGCCGTGCATGATTGTGCTGTGAACTGCGGTTTCCACTGGAGTTCGGCAGATAACGGATGTACACTTACGTGAATCGGATGTGCTGCCTATATCCTTCTCGGGCCCGTCGGTGCGGCACACAATTTGTATAAGAGTCCGTCATTAACCGCATGTCAGGAGTCAGGGTGATGCCGTGAAGGTCAGAGTCAAGCTCTTCTCCGCGTTCAGGGAAGTGGTCGGCACCAAGGAGGAGGATCTGGAGCTGCCCGACGGGACCACCGTCAGCGGCCTCCTGGACGACTATGTCCGCAGGTTCCCAGCTCTGGAACGCTACAGGGACCACATAATCCTCTCCGTGAACCGTGAGTACGGCGCGCCCTCGAGGGTCCTCAGGGCCGGGGACGAGGTGTCGTTCCTGCCGCCCGTCAGCGGTGGTTGAACGGCCCGGTGTCATGCAGAACGTGCTTATACTGGCCTGTGCATAAAGCCCCTTCGCGGCGTTACGGGGGCAGGTTGGCCCTGCCCGACTCGAATCCGACGGTGGTCCGATGACTTCTCGAATACCTGCGAAATCCATGGTGGTTGTAGCCGCGTTCTTGGTGTCCGCGCTCCTCGTCCCTTCGGGGCCCGGCGAACGGACGGAGCCCCAGCTCGTCTCGACCACGTTGGCAGGCCCGCCCGTCGACTACGTCTACAGGAACTACTCTGAGATCAGGGACATCCTCCTGCAGACCGTCGCGGAGTATCCGGAGATAGCGGCGCTCCACGACATCGGGGACAGTTGGGAGAAGACCGCCGGCCTGGCGGACCGTGACATACTCGCGATCAAGATATCGGACAACGTGGACACCGAGGAGGACGAACCGGAGTTCCTCCTTCTCGCCCTGCATCACGCGCGCGAGTGGCCGACCTCGGAGACGGCGTTGAACGTCATCAAGAACATCACCGAGGGCTATGGCACCGACCCGAGGATAAGCTGGCTCGTCGACAACCGGGAGATATGGGTCGTGCCGGTCGTGAACCCGGACGGGCTCGACTTCGCCCTCACCGCCGACGACATGTGGAGGAAGAACAGGCGGGACAACATGGACGGGACCTTCGGCGTGGACCTCAACAGGAACTACAACGGGTCGGAGAACGGGGACCCCCTGGGGGCTTGGGGAGGCGCCGGCACGTCCGACCTCAACTACTCCGATGTGTACTGCGGCGAGGCGCCGTTCTCGGAGCCCGAGACGCAGGCCGTCCGGGACCTCTCCCGCGCGCACGACTTCCAGATCGCCTTCGACTTCCACACCTACGATGACTCGGTGATGTGGCCGTGGGGCTACACGGCGAATCTGACCGCGGACGACGAGCACTTCGTGGACATAGGCCATCAGCTCGCCTCCCTGAACGGCTATGCGGCCGCGCAGTCCGTGGACCTGTACGCCACGACCGGCGACTCTCTCGACTGGCTCTACGGAAGCCTGGGCATATTCGCGTTCCTCTTCGAGATGGGGGCGACCGAGTTCCACCCGGACTTCGAGGAGGACGTCCTGGAGATCGTCTACGAGAACTACGCGCCCACTCTCCTGGGCATAGAGCTGTGCGGCGACCGTTACCAGTCGCCATTCGAGATATCGCACGCGCCCCTGGGCGACTCGCCTTTCTCGGCGGCGGGCCACACCGTCTCCGCCGACATCACCGCGGGCAGGGGCGTGGATACGTCCAGCCCCAGGGTCGTCTACAGTGTTGACGGCGGTGCGTGGCAGGAGTCCCCCATGACCGGGGGTTCCTCCGGCGACACGTACGAGGGCACCATACCCTCGCAGGTGGCCGGGTCCGTCGTCGAGTACTACATATTCGCGGAGGACCTGGGCGCCGTGGAGCTCACCAGCCCGAGGTATGCCCCCTACGAGGTCTACTCGTTCTCGGTGACCGAGTCGCCGAACGACCCGCCCGTCGCGGATGCCGGCGCCGACGCCAGCACCCCGCTCGGAGGGGAGGTCGTGTTCGACTCATCCGGCTCTTCCGACGACGCGGGGATCGTGAGCTACACATGGACCTTCCTCTACAACGGTTCGGAGGTGTCGCTCGACGGCCCGTCCCCATCCTTCCGGTTCTGGACGGAGGGGCTCTACACGGTCACGCTGAACGTCACGGACGCGCAGGGGGAGTACGACACCGACGTGATGGTCGTCTTCGTGGAGGGCACGGCGATACCCGAGTTCCCGACGGTACTGGTCCCGGTCGCGGCGCTGCTGGCGCTGTTCCTCGTCATTCGAGCGAGACGACCCTGAGGCTCCTCGCCCTCGGGCAGACGACCTCACCGGGGTCCACCGAGAGGACCTTGTACTTCATCCCGTCCGAGGCGCCCGGCGGGCGGCAGAGCCTATAGTTGGGACACCCGACCGCGTCGCAGTCGCCGTCCTCCCACGTGATCATGGACCCCTCCAGTGCGGACCTTGTGGGCAGGGCGGCCCTCGTGGGCACGCGCTCCACCTCGACGACACGGACCCCGCCCTCGTGCACCTTGCACTCGTGGTGGACCTCCCTGACGTCCCTGACCCTGTACCACCTGTTCTCCTCGAGGTGGAAGCAGACGTTCCTGACCTTGCACTCCCTGCACTCAGCCAGGGGTCCTCCGAAGACGAACTCGAACCCTTTCCTGCACTGAAGCTCTCCGACGACCGTCACCAGTACCATTGCCGAGACCTCCCATCATATCACTTTCGTGATCGTCGCCAGGCGTTCGGCCGCGTCGTTGGTCAGTCCCCGGTCACCCAGGATGGTGTACCTGTCCTTGCGCAGCTCGTGCGCGTGCACGAGCGCCTCTATGACCTGCTCCTTCGAGACCCCGAGCTCCTTTGCGCTCGTGGGTGCCCCGATGAGCTGGAGGGCGTTCCGTATGCGTTGCCAGTCCCCTCCGTGCAGGTACATCATCATGACCGTCCCGACGCCGCATTGCTCTCCGTGGAGGGCCTTGCCGGGCGCGATTCTATCGAGAACGTGGGAGAACATGTGCTCGGAGCCGCTGGTGGGGCGGGACGAGCCTGCGACGGCCATCGATATCCCGGAGACTATGATCGGCCTGATGGCGATCCACACGCTGTCCTCCAGGTTCGGCTTGATGGCGGCCGCGTTCTCTATGATGGCCTCTGCGGCGTACTTGGCGAGGTTCGCCGCGCTGGAGCTGATGAACTCGCTCCTGAGCCTGTCGGCGAGCTGCCAGTCGAGTATGGCCGAGGTGTTGGATATGACGTCGGCGCAGCCTGCCGCGAGCAGCCTGTACGGCGCCTTGAAGATGATCTTGGTATCGGCGATGATCCCCACGGGCACGCTGGCGTTCAGCGACAGGGAGTTGCCCCCGTCCTTTATGGACGCCCTCGGGCTGGCTATGCCGTCGTGGGAAGCGGAGGTCGGCACGCTCAGGAAGGGCATCTTGAGGTTGAACGACGCGAGCTTGGCGAGGTCTATCTTGCTCCCGCCCCCGACCCCCATGAGGAAGGAGGCCTTCACGTCCTTCGCGACCTCCTCGACCTTGACGAGGTTGGCCCTGCTCGCCTCGCCGACGACGATCGTCTGGACGTCGAACCCCTTGTCCTGGAGGATCTGGCCGACCTGCTCGGCGGCGAGCTCGCCCGTCGTCTGCCCCGTCACTATGAGGGCCGTCCCCTTGAGCTCGAACTCCTCGCACATGGCCCCCGCCTGGCCTATGACGTCGTGGCCGGCGAGGACCTGCCTCGGGAAGCTCATCGCGCGCACCTTCGTGAATCCATCCATGTGGACGCCCTACCCTCGCACTAATATGCTCGTCCTGTTCTTCAACTTATCGGTTTGTATCCTGGTATCAGAATATATGTGCCAGCAGGTGCCAGTCGTCAGGCGGCCGACACTCTCTCCATCTTCTCGATGAGGTCGTCCATACGGAACGGCTTCGGGAGGAACTCCGAGGCGCCCGCGTCCCTCGCGTCCTTCTCGATGAGGACGTCCGCGCTCACGAAGATGATCTTCTGCGTGGGATTGTTCCTGATGATCTCCTTAGTGGCCTCGACGCCGTTCATGACCGGCATCCTGTGGTCCATGATGATGACGTCGGGCTTCTCGGGGATGGACCCGTACCTCTTCACCGCCTCCTCCCCGTCGAAAGCCGTGCCCACCACCTTGTACCCCCTGAGCTGCAGGATGTCCCGGTAGAGCTCCACTATGAAGAGCTCGTCGTCGACTATCATGACGGTCGTCACCGGGGCCTCACCCCCTCGAGCGTGACCTCGAAGGCGCACCCGCGGTTCCTCTTCGGGTCCAGCACGCGGGAGGTGACGCCGCCCCCGAGCGCGCGCGCCACGCTGCTGGCGAACACCGCCCCCGACACCCTCGCCATCTTGGAGGTGTCCCCTGGGCTGGCGTGCGCGAAGAGGTCGTCCCCGACCCCCTGCGGGAGGACGGCGTTGGGGGACGACACCTCGACCCTCACCTCGGTGCCCGCCTTGCGCCGTGCCGGGCGGACCTTGACCTCGACCCTCACCCTCTGCGCAGGGTCCAGCTGGACGAGGTTGATGATGAGGTTCGTGAAGAGGTCGGACACGCAGTTCGCCCCGATGACCCTGGTCCCCGCGGCGACCCCTGAAGTGTCCACCGTGACCTTCTTGTGGGGGAAGAGGCTCGACACCTCGCGGCCCACGTCGGCGAGCGTCTCCCTCAGGTCCACGGGCGAGGTCGGGATCCTCCCGCCCCTGCTCGAGCTCACGAAGCGCCTGACCCCGTCCAGGAGCACGGAGGAGGTCCTGAGCTGCGAGGCGGCCTTCTCGGCGAACTCCTTGGTCCTACCGTCCACCTCCGATGAGTGGATGAGCTCAAGGTAGCTCAGGGTCGCCTGGTTGTTGTTCAGGATGTCGTGGCTGAGGAGGTCCATGAGGACGCCTACCTCCTCGGGGCCGACGCAGCCCTTCTTATCTGACAATGCAAGTCCCTCGGGTGTATGCCAATATATGCGAACGATATTGCGCCTTAAGTACCTTTTCCGCTGGCGGGTTCTGTACAAAGTCGGGTGATACATGTAGGGCGAAGCGCGAATACCCAGCGCCATGATCGGTCCCCTCATGCCCGATGAGGCATTCGCGCGGGCCGGAGCCGAACGGGACGAGTCACCTGTCGAAGCGGTCAGAAGGGTTACCATCCGACTATTGACAGAACCCCGCTGGCGCTCACATCCCGACAGCGAACGGGCAGGTCAGCGCCCTCAGGCGCCGAAGTCCTCGAGGGTGACCCTCGGCTGGGGGGACTCCTCCTGGGCGCCTTCGCCGACCCACTTCCAGTAGTTCTTGGGCAGGGGCTCCGCCGAGTACTTCGGGTCCCTCCTCGTCTCCAGGTGCTTCACGTCCGAGAGGAGCGTCCAGTACCTGCCCGAGTCCTTCCGGGAGAGCTTCTCGGGGAACCTCCTCCTCGAGTCTGTGAGCACCTCGTTGTTGTAGAGGATGTGCACGTCCTCCTCCCCGATGAGGGCGATGGATCGGCCGGGCCTCCTCTTGGCGAAGTGTCTCAGGACGAGGTCGGCTATGTCGTGCTCGAAGCTCGCCCTACCCACGAGGGCCTTGTTCCTCTCGTCCTCCTGGAACACGATGGCCCCCCTGGCCCTCCTGAACTCCCCCACGACGCGCCTGATCCTGTCCTTCATCTCCTTGGACTCCGGGCTGCCCTGGGCGAGGTACCCCCTGGTGCCCTCCCTCTCTATCTGCCCCAGTACCGTGAATATGAGGTTGAACCTGTCCGGGGAGTCGTACCTCGAGGCCCAGAACACCTCGTCCTCGACTATCTCGTACAGCTTCTCGTCCTCGAGGAAGTCGAGGCCCCCGAACCTGTCTCGGAACTGCCGGTACTGAGCGTCGTAGTCCGCGGCGTCCGCGTCGACCGTCTCGTCGAAGTAGAACTGCCTCCCCGCCTCGCGCAGGGTGGGCTTGGCCCCGGTGACCCTGCTCACCAGGAAGGCGGTTATGATCGACCTCGGGGTGCGCCCGAACAGGACCAGCATCGTGAAATCGCTCCAGGTAATTATAATCTAATCCGGATATAAGCTTTGGCCAAACGTCGCGAAAAGCAGGCGCCTCAAAAAGGATATCTACCAAATGCGCCATGATAACCCGAGTGACCCCCACCGAGGACGGCGGGGCGACCAGGAAGTTGGGCGCCTCCGCGCTACTGGAACAGGCCAACGCCGCTTACGACGCGGGCGACTACTCGCGCGCACTAACGCTCTTCGACGAGGCCATGTCCTCAGGCGTGGACACCGAGGTCGTGCACAACAACAGGGCCGCGGCGCTCGACGCCATGGGGGAGTACGAGCGCGCGACCGAGGGCTACAGGGCGGCGACGAAGCGCGCGCCCGGGTACGAGCTCGCATGGCACAACCTCGGCAACTGCCTCTTCGCGCGCGGCCTCTACGAGGAGGCCGCGGACGCCTACAGGAAGGCCTCATCCCTCAACCCGTCGAGGCTCCAGAACCTGGCGGGGCTCGCCAATTCATACTCGAAGCTGGGGAAGGCGCGGAGGGCCAAGTCGACCGTCGACAGGATGTTCAACTCCGGCTCCAGGGACCCTGCGCTGAACCTTATGGCCGCCGAGATACTCCTGGACCTGGGCCTCTACAGCGAGGCGGCCGACGCGGTCAAGGAGCACATGAGGCTCCGCGGCGACTCGGCGGAGGCGCTGTCCATGCTGGGGACCGCGTGCCACGAGTCAGGGGACTTCGCCCGCGCGGTCCAGTCCTTCGAGAGGGCCCTCGCGCTGTCCCCGAACAACAAGGAGCTCCTCAACAACATGGGCTACTCCCTCTTCTGCGCGGGCTTCCTCGAGCCCGCCCTCGCGGCGTTCGACAGCGCCCTGGACATAGACCCGTTCTACAAGCACGCATGGTACAACAAGGGGTACTCGTACCACGGCGCGGAGAGGCTGAAAGACGCCGTCGAGTGCTACAGGAAGGCGCTCGAGATAGACTCGAGGGACCGGGTGCTCTGGAACAACCTCGGGAACGCGCTGTACAACCTCGGCAGGTTCGCCGAGTCGATACCGCTCTTCGTCGAGGCCCTCCGGGTGGACCCTGACTACGAGATCGCCTGGAACAATATAGGCAACGCCCTGGAGAAGCTGGGCATGTGGGCCGAGGCGATACCGTTCCACGAGCGCTCCCTGGAGATCCGCCCGGACTTCGACTACGCCCTCTACGCGAAGGGCATGTGCCTCTCCATGACCGGCAGGCCCGAGGAGGGGTACGACCTCATACTCGAGTCCATCGCCCTCAACCCTGACTATGACGAGGCCTGGAAGGCCAGGTCCAGGGTCGCCAGGCAGCTGGGGCGCTGGGACGAGGCGCTGAACGCGATAGAGGAGTCCCTGGCCGTGAACCCAGGGTACGCGGAGGGGTGGGCTGACCGGGGCGACATACTGTCCGCGATGGGCGACCTGGTCGGGGCGGAGGCATCGTACAGGTCCTCGCTGAACATGTTCCCGCCTATGCGGAACGGGTCGCAGGGGGAGTCAGCGCAGCTCAGGCGCAAGGCGGAGGTGCTCCTCCGCATGGGCAGGCTCGCCGACGCCATATCCCTCCTGTGCGACGCGATGGCCACGAGGACGTTCGACCCAGGCATCGCCACCCAGTGCATCGGGATCCTCAGGGTGTCGTCCCAGACGCCGATCCCCGAGGGCCTCATGTCCGCCCTCGAGTCGGTCGCGGACCCCCGGGTCCTGCTCGACTACTGCGAGCTCCTCCTGGACAGGGGGATGCACGACGAGGCGCTCGTCGTCCTGGAGAGGGTCGCCTCGGCCGAGGGGCACCGCGAGCGGGTCTCCTACCTCGAGGCGCGCGCGTACGCCAGGGCAGGCATACCGGAGGATGAGGTCGAGGCCCTGCTCTCCGGCCTTTCGTCCGGCGCGGCCCACAGGCTCAAGGGCGAGCTCGCCGAGGCGAAGGGCGAGTTCACTGTCGCGGAGTCGGAGTACGTCAAGGCCATCGAGGCCGAGCCGTCCGACTACACCTCGTCGGAGTCCCTCGCCCGCGTGAGGCTCAGGCTGGGCAAGCCCAAGGAGGCCCTGCATGCCGCGAGGACCGCCCTGGGGATCGACCCGACCGAGCCCGGGGCGATCGGGCTCATCCGGAGGGCGCAGCAGGCGCTGGCGGGGGAGGCCTCCAAGCGGCCCGCGGACGCCGGCCCCGACGCCGCAGCGAAGGATGAGGGGGGCGGACCGGAGTGAGCGAGATACGCCTCAGGAAGAGGCACAGGATGAGGCAGAAGGACATCGCGGCCATAGCCTCGGCGGTCGAGGCCGCGACCGGCGCGAAGGTGTTCTCCCCCTCCGACACGGTCGACATGGCCGAGGGCCCGGGCTACGACGCCGTCATCGTGGACGGGAAGGTCCTTGCGGTGGTCATCGACGGCGTGCCGTTCCTGACCGTCCGGGGGCTGCTGAGGTACGCGGCCACCAGGAGGTTCGTCACCGTCGACATGGGCGCGGTCAGGTTCGTGGCCAACGGGGCCGACGTGATGGGGCCGGGCGTCGTCGACGCGGACGCGTCCATATCCGAGGGGGACTTCGTCTGGGTGCGGGACGAGAGGAACAGGCGCCCCCTCGCGATAGGGAGGGCCCTGGTGACGGGCGAGTCGATGCGGTCCAAGCCGAAGGGGAAGGTGGTCTCCTCGGTCCACTTCGTTGGCGACAAGCTGTGGCTTGTCGACGAGGAGGAGGAAGAGGAACCAGAGCCTGAGCCCGACCAGTAGGATTTATATCCGAACAACGTTATTACTCTGGCGAGGGATGCACTTGACGATTCTCAAGAAGAAACCCTTCTCCGGGAACGCAGACTCCGAACCGAGGGAGACGATGGGAGCAGAGCAGTACATAGACCTGACCGACATGGTCTTCGAGGACGAGGGCGTCTTCGACACCGAGGGCGCGAAGACGGTCGTGAAGGTCGGCGAGATGTTCAGGTATGACGACCTGTCGAACCTGACGAGCCAGGTCTACAACGGGAACATCCTGATACTCGACTACACGTCGGTCGCCAACGACGACCTCACCATGAAGCGGCTGACGGCCGAGCTGAAGAACGTGGCCAGGGACGTGGACGGCGACGTCGCGGGCGTCGGCAAGAACCTGCTGATGGTCACCCCGAGAGGGATCAAGATCGACAGGAACAAGGTCAAGGGCGGCTTCTGAGCCGCCCCACATCACTCCGACAGCGGGGCGATGGCCGAGAACCTTCCATCCTTGTAGAGCAGCGTGAGGTATCCGTGGTGGATCTTCGAGTGCCTCAGCTTGACCGCCCTGATCCTCAGCTGCACGTCCGTCTCCCCGACCTCCACGAACCTCAGGAGTATCGCGCCGTCGGCGAGGAAGTCCTCGTTGTAGGGCCCGAAGGCGTTCCCGTTCTGCTGCGTCTCCGAGATGAGGAAGGTCGTGACGCCGAGCTTCTTGAGGAAGCCGAAGAAGTGGAACAGCTCCTGCCTCGGGTTCGGTATCGTCGCGAGGGAGTAGATGGCGGTAAGGGAGTCGACGACGACGACCTCGACGCCCTCGTTCTCCACCTTCTTCCTCAGGTACTCCTTGAGGATCTTGAACCAGTCCCTGCCGACGTCCGCGTCGGTGTGCTCCAGCCTCAGCTTCCCTATGTCGACGATGAAGAACTTGTTCTCGTCGACCTTGCCGAGGCCGAGCATCTCTATGGCGGACAGGAGGCTCTCCTTGCTCTCCTCGATGCTCACGTAGAGGACGTTGACGCCCTTCTTCTTGACGTTGTTGATGAGCATGTTCATGGCGATGGACGACTTCATCGTGCCTGGGGTGCCTGCGAGGAGGATCACGTGGCCCTTCCTCACGCCTCCGCCGATCTTGTTGTCGAAGCCGTCGATGAACAGCTGGACCCTGTCTTCGCTATCCGTGCCGAAATCAGATGTCATGGCGTGTCGCCTCCGGGGGAACGGGGCTGTGGTAAAGCATCTGCTGTCCCTCTTAAAAGCGTTTGTCCTCCGGAATCACTTTCAATAATGTCCCGGCGCCCGGGAGCGCCCGCCCCGGGCGATGCAGTCTCTGTCAACCATTATATCCGGATAATGTGTCATCGGGTCCGATGGCCGAGCACAAGATCATCAGGGACTCGGTGCACGGGAGCATCAGGGTGGACCAGGAGTTCCTGGCCCTCGCCGCCGCCCCGGAGCTCCAGAGGCTCCACAGCATACACCAGCTCGGCCTGGCCTACCTCGTATACCCCGGTGCCAACCACACCCGGTTCGAGCACTCGCTCGGCACGTTCGCGGTCGCCGGGCGGATGTGCGACTCGCTGGGCCTGGAGGCGGGGGAGGCCTCGCAGGTCAGGGCCGCCGCCCTCCTGCACGACATAGGCCATCTCCCCTATTCGCACACCTTCGAGATGGTGCTGCACGAGCAGTTCGGGATAGACCACGCGGAGATCTCCCGGAGGATGATCAGGGGCGAGGACACAGTCCTGACGGAGGACGAGCGCAGGGTCCTGGGGAAGCACGTGTCCGTCCCGGAGGCGATCGAGCGCATGGGCCTCGACCCCCGAGCGGTCGCCCGCCTGCTGGAGGGCGCCGAGGCCCCGGCGAAGGGCCTGGACACGCACCGGGGGCAGGCCCACTTCAACTCCAGGCGGTACCTCTCGCAGATCGTGAGCGGGACGGTCGACGCCGACCAGCTCGACTACCTCGTCCGCGACGCCCACTACACGGGGGTCGCCTACGGGGTGATAGACCTGGACCGCCTCGTGGAGACGTTCGACCTCTTCAACGGCGACCTGGTCATAGAGAGGGGCGGCCTCAGCGCGGTGGAGGGCATGCTCGTCGCGAGGTCCCTCATGTTCACCTCGGTGTACTTCCACAAGACCGTACGCATATCGGAGCTCATGCTGGCCAAGGCCGTGGAGGGCTTCGGCCCTGAGGACATCTACTCCATGCACCAGATGACGGACGCCACCCTGCTCTCCAGGCTCAACTCGGGCGGAGGCCTGGGCCGGGAGATAGCCACCCTCATCAAGTACCGGAGGCTCTTCAAGAAGGCCTACGCCCTCGCCGTGACGGACGTCGCCGAGGGGCAGTGGGACGACATAGACCGCATGGGGGACATGAGGCGGCGCAGATCCTTAGAAGAGGAGATAGCCACGAGGGCGGGCATCGAGCCCGGGCACGTGGTGATGGACGTGCCGTCGTCGGAGCTCCCCGTCTCCGAGCCCAGAATGTCACTCATGGACGTCAGGATACTCCAGCAGGGCAAGATCCGCCTCCTGCCCAGGCTCAGCCCGATAGCGTCCGCGCTCCAGTCCCGCAGGGCCCACGACTGGGCAGTGATGGTCGCCTGTCCTGAGAAGCACAAGGCGAAGGTCGCCAAGGCGGCCGCGAAGGTCCTCGGGCTCTAGCCCTTCATGACCCCTACGGGCCTCAGCTTCGCGACCAGCTTCGATATTCCGGCGCCGTGGGCGACCCCGACTACCTCGTCGACGTCCTTGTACGCCCCGGGCGCCTCCTCGACTATGCCGTCCCTGGAGGCTGCGCGTATGTACACGCCCCGCTGGCGGAGCGTCTCGACGACGTCGTTGGCCGAGAACCGCCTCGTGGCTGCGCTCCTCGACATGAGCCTGCCGGCCCCGTGGCACGTCGAGCCCCAGGTCTCGGCCATCGCCTGTGGGGTGCCCACGAGGACGTAGCTGGAGCTGCCCATGTCCCCAGGTATGAGGACGGGCTGCCCGACCCCCCTGTACTTCGCGGGGACCTCGTCCCTGCTGCTGTCGAAGGCCCGCGTCGCGCCCTTCCTGTGGACGTAGACCTTCGTCCTCCTCCCCTCGAACTGGTGCTCCTCGAGCTTGCATATGTTGTGCGCCACGTCGTAGACGCTAGACATGCCCATCTCCTCGGCCTTGCGCCCGAGGGCCTGCTCGAACGACTCCCTCAGCCAGTGGAGGATGAGCTGCCTGTTGGCCCACGCGTAGTTCGCGGCGGCGCTCATGGCCGCGAAGCAGTCCTGCCCCTCCTGGGAGTTGACCGGGGCGCAGGCCAGCTGCCTGTCCGGGACGCTGATCCCGTACTTCCTGATCGCCGCCTCCATGACGCGGATGTAGTCGCTGGCGATCTGGTGGCCGCAGCCCCTCGACCCTGAGTGGATGCTCACCATCACCTGGTCCACCGCGTTTATGCCGAAGGCCTTCGCCGCCTCCTCGTCGAAGATGCGCTCGACCCTCTGGATCTCGAGGAAGTGGTTCCCGCCGCCGAGGGTCCCCAGCTGGGGGGCGCCCCTCTGCTTCGCCTTCTGGTCCACCTTGGAGGAGTCCGCCCCGGCCATGCGCCCTCCCTCCTCGCAGGCGACGAGGTCGTCCTCCCAGCCGTAGCCCTTCGAGACGGCCCAGCGGGCCCCCTGGTCCAGGACGTCCTCGACCTCCTTGGCCGTGAGCCTTAGCTTGCCCTTCTCGCCGACGCCGGAGGGGACGTTCTCGAACACCGCGTCTATGAGCTTCTTGATGTTCGGCCCGACATCCTTCATGGAGAGGTCGGTCCTGACGAGCTTGACGCCGCAGTTGACGTCGTAGCCGATGCCGCCGGGGGAGATGATGCCCTTCTCGCAGTCGAAGGCCGCCACGCCCCCGATTGGGAACCCGTAGCCCCAGTGGATGTCGGGCATCGCGAGAGAGTGGCCGACGATACCTGGCAGGCACGCGACGTTGGCGGCCTGCTCGGGGGCGTTGTCCGCCTTGACGGAGCGTATGAGGCGGTCGTCTGCGAATATGACCGCGGAGGTGGTCATGCACGGCTTGTAGCTGCTGGGTATCTCGAACCTGAAGTCGTCCTTCTTGACCATCGTTCCCGTCCAGGCCATGTCCCGCACCTCCACTTTCGACGATAACGGTTGTATATTAAGGTTGTGGGTCGGCGGCGGACCGTTTCCCGCGTATGCGAGCTTATATAATAAGCTCGTCCGCGCCATGGTAGGCCTTCGGGGAGAGTCAGTGACCTCTATCAGTCAAATTCTATTTATATCCAGAAGGACTCTAACTATGTCAACACTGGTGCTTGGCCACCTGCGGTGCAAGGAACCCCACTTCATGCCGTATCACACGCTGAGTACTGCCGTCCCCTGAGGTGTTCATAGCTTGCAGAACGAACAAACGATCCACTGCCCGCTGTGCGGGAAGAAGGTCCCCGCCGATGTAGACACATGCCCGTTCTGTTCCACCCCGATTGACAAGGTGGTCATGAAGCGCGAGCTGGACAAGGTCATCGAGCGCAGGGTGATGCGCAGGGTCCGCTCCTCGAAGGAGGAGGAGGCCCCGCCCGTGCCGGTCCCCACCGCTCCGATCCCGGAGGTGAAGGTGACCTGCCCGGGATGCGGCATGGAGCTCAAGGGCGGCGAGGCGAAGTGCACCAGGTGCGGGATTCCGCTGGCCGCCGAGGAGGAGCTCGACGATTGCCCCGACTGCGGCACGCCTTTCGCACCCGGGGCGAAGGTCTGCCCCAAGTGCGGGGTCGCGCTGGGCGTGGAGGCGGACGTCGGGACGCTGGGTCCGTCGGAGGAGCACCCTCCGGAGAAGGCCGTCGAGGTCCCTGAGCGAGCGCAGACTGAGGTCGTCACGTCCGTCCAGGTCGAGCCGGGCCCGATGGGCCGCGGGCTCACCAACGGCAGGGGGGCCATAAACGGCACGGGCCTTGTGAACGGCACAGGGATGGTCAACGGCACCAGGGGAGACGCCCACGGCGGCCCGTCGAGGCGGAGGGCCAGGGGGATCGCCCGTTGGCAGTTCCTGGCGGTGCTCGTGGCGCTCGTGATAATCATACCGACCTTCATCTACATGTCATACTCCAAGGATGACGACATCTACTCTGTCGACGGCGAGTTCGGCGAGTGGGACGACTCCACCCCGTACAGCATGTCGATACTCACCACGACGCCCATAACCGTCGTCGAGGAGTGGTCCGTGGCCGTGGATGGCACGCGTGCGTTCCTGTACATAGACGCGACGGGTGACATCTTCGGGACCACATCTGTCGAGAGCTTCTTCCTGTTCATCGACTCGGACGGCGACGAGACGACCGGGTACGCGGTCGGCTCGCTCGGCGCGGACTTCATGGTCGAGCTCGACGGCTGGAACGGCTCCGTCCAGTCCTCTGACGTCAGCGTCTACGACCCTGCGTCTGCGACGGACAGGTACGACTGGAACTCGTGGGAGTCCCTCGGGGGCGCCGCGAGCCGGCTCGTCGATGACAGGATGGAGGCGATGGGGAACCTCCAGGAGGCCCCGTCCGCGGACGCGAGGTTCCTCCTGCTCTCCCAGGACCAGCAGGCCAGACGTTCCGTGAGCGCCGGGGTTCCGTACGGGGGCAGCGTGCTGACGGTCACGCAGAGGCTCTCCTCGACCGTCCCGCTCTCGGGCGTCGTCCCAGTATCCGGCTCCGAGGCCATACTCACGCTCGAGTTCACATGCGACGGCGCCGAGGGCACCGTCGACTCCGTGGACGTGCAGCTGGAGAGCCTCCCACCGGTGGTGAGCGCCTTCGAGGCCTTCACGATCCAGCCGGGCGAGGTCGTCACGGTCGACTTCGAGGTCGACACCTCCTCCCTATCGCCAGCACAGTTCGTCGCGGCCTCGGTCTCCGCGGCCGACATCTCGTCGAGCTTCACCAGGACCGAGGTCTTCGGACACCCCGCCAGGGCATATGTGGGCTCGGCACCGTCCTCGGTCATCATCGACGGGGCCTTCGGCGACTGGACCGGCAGGACGGCCTCGGACGTGGACCTGGTCGAGGTCCTGAACCCCAACATCGACATCCGCAGCGTGGGCGTGTTCAACACCAGCCTCTCCTCCTCGTTCTACATCAGCGTCGCGGGCGAGGTGTGCAGCGGCTCGTACGTGCCCGTCATGAAGGGCAAGCCCGTCCCGAGCAGCGGCGGGGGGACGGTCGTCCCGATAACCAGGAAGACCGCCGAGGACATCACGCGCGTATTCATAGACAGCGACATGTCGGCCGCCACCGGCTACGCCCTATCGGTCGACTCCAAGGTCATAGGCGCGGACTACAGGATCGAGGTCCGCGGGCTCAACGGCGAGGTCGTGTCGTCGGTGCTGCACGAGTACACCGGGACGACCTGGTCCCTGGTGTCCGCCGACGTCCCCGCGGAGGTCGACTTCCAGAAGATGGAGGTCGGCGTCCTCGCGAACAACATTGGCGGCGCGGTGGACATCGACTTCGTGATCGAGACGACCGACTGGAGGCAGTACAAGGACTACGTCGCGCTGGACGAGGCCACGATGCTGGCCCTGACGGGCGGGATATCCTCTTCGGTGGGCACGCTCGCATGGGCCGTGGACTCCGCGACCTCTGATGAGGCGACGTCGTCGTCGTTCCAGAGGAAGCTGTTCTACGACGGCACGAACTTCTGGAGCCTATACTACGACGGGTCACACACGATGTACAGGTACAGCTCCAACGGCGGCGTCAACTGGACCGACGGGGGACAGGTCTTCACCACCACCGGCGTCAAGCACGCGTCCCTGTGGTACGACTCCTCCGGCAGCGCGGTGTACGTGGTCGGGGACACGGGAGTGGCGTCGGTCAATGTGTTCGTTCGCAAGGGGTCGGTGACCCCGTCTTCCCACACGATCACGTGGGGGAACGAGAAGCTCCTCCCGATGTCCTCGAACCCCATGGCCGGGAAGTTCCCGTTCGCGTCCCTGGATGCCGATGGATATGTCTGGGTGGTGTCGATCTCGAAGGTCCATGCCACCCAGGAACAGTACCGCTTCAGGTCGTTCGTGTCGGACGGCGTCGGTGACGTCGAGGGCACCTGGACGGACAAGGGCAACATAGTCAACCAGAACAAGGACTCCAGCCTCAGGGGCTGCCTCGTTCCCGGCCTGTCAGGGTCGGGCGTCGTGGTGTGGTCGGTGTTCACCTACCAGGGGATTGTTGGCTCCAGTGGGTACACGGGGACCGCCTGGTCCACCCCCGTCACGATCTACGCGGGGGGCGCGAGTGCGGACAACTCCCTGTACGCCCCCCCGTCGGCGGTCGTGGACAGCAGAGGGGTCGTGCACGTGGTCTACGGCACGGGGGACATGGCGGGGTCTGCCTGGGCCGCCAACATCCAGTATGTGTACAACACCTCCGCGGACACCTGGTCGACGCCCATCACGCTCAACGGCGTCGGGGGCGGCGCCCTGAAGTACCCGACGATATCCATGGACTCGACCACGGACAACGTGTTCGCCATGTGGGTCGACGACGGCATGAGCGCGGACAGCATCGTGGTCAAGAAGAACGCCTCGGGGACATGGTCCTTCCTCACCGTGGCCCAGACCTCGTACACGAAGACTTACCTGACGTCTATACTCTCGGCGCCCGGGGAGGCCTATGTCTGTTTCCAGTGGACCCAGAACACCACCTCGCCGTACGAGGTGATGTTCGACAAGATCCCCGAGTTCACGGACGTGGTCGTGCCGGTCCTGTTCGTGCTGACGATGTTCATAGCCATCTACCGCAGGCGCTCCAGGCAGGAAGAGCCCGAGTGAGAGTGGTGCCCGGTATCGGACTTGAGGTTCCAGAGTTTAAATAACGGAGATGCTATTTCATGTCGATGATGGAAGCCGCGGAGAGCAGGGACATCTTCCTGAGCTGCTTCAAGTGCGGGAGGATAGTCAGGTCGAGCGATGCGGAGTGCCCCAGGTGCGGCCTGCAGTTCGGCCCCGGGACCCTGTTCGAGTGCCCGTTCTGCTCCGGGCTCATATGGCGCAACGCCACCAAGTGCGCCTCCTGCGGCATAGACCTGACGGAGTTCTCGGAGAGCGTCATGAGGACCAGCTCCGGCTTCGACATGGACAACTTCGTCGACGGCATCATCAACAACGAGCTCGACCAGCTCAAGTCCACGATCCGCAGGGTCGCGTGCCCGGGCTGCGGCCTCATGATCAGGGGCGACGAGGACAAGTGCCCCAGGTGCGACCTCCCCCTCGAGGAGGCGAAGGTCGACTGCCCCGTGTGCGGGGAGAGGATATCCATATCCGCGAAGTCGTGCGGCAGCTGCCAGGCCGTGTTCGAGGAGCTGCCCGAGGCCGAGGAGTCCCTGGCGGCCGAGGAGCCGCAGGCGGTCGTGCATGCGGAGGCGGAGCCTGCCCCGGACGAGGGGCCGGAGGCGGAGGAGCCGCCGGCGGGGGCGCCCCCAGCACCAGTGAGGAAGGCACCCCCGAAGCGCCCCGTGCAGAGGCCCAAGGTCGCGAAGAAGCCTGTGGCGAAGCCGGCGCCCAAGAGGGCCCCGGCCAAGAAGGCCCCGCCGAAGAAGGTGCCAGCGAAGAAGGCCGTCGCGAAGAGGCCTGCGGCGAAGGCGCCTGCCAGGCGGCCGGCCAAGGCCAAGCCGGCGAAGAAGGCGCCACCCAAGGCGTCCAAGCCCAAGAAGCGCAAGCGGTGACCCGCGGACGGTTCTCAGCTGTGCGAGTCCGCTGCAACGCATTATATATGGGCAGGCCGATAATGTGAAGCATGGCCGACCAGTCTCCCCCGGTCTTCGTCCTGGCATGCGTCTCGTGCGGCAAGACCGTGTCCGGGTCGGAGGCCAAGTGCCCCCGGTGCGGGGCCTCCTTCGAAGACATGTGTTTCGAGTGCCCGTTCTGCGGGGACATCGTCTCCGCGGGGCAGTCGCGTTGCGACAAGTGCGGCACCGAGTTCTCGATATTCGCCGAGGCCGTCGACGAGGCCTCCTCGCTGGAGCTCGACGGCCCAGTGGACAGCGCCCCCCTTGCCGAGGTCGTCGAAGCTGCAGCCCCTGCCGAGCCGGTGCAGGCGGCTGAGGCGGCGGAGACGTCGGACTACGAGTGCCCCGCCTGCGGGAAGCCCGTGGGGGAGAAGGACGAGCAGTGCCCCCACTGCGGTGCGCGTTTCTCAGAATGAGGGTCGTGGGGCCGGGACCGGGAATCGAACCCGGGTCAAGGGATCCACAGTCCCCAAGGATACCACTACCCCACCCCGGCCACGGACCGGCAACATGAGGTCTCCCTAGATAAATATTGCCACATGTCCCTCGCGTCTCCCCGGCCGAGCTGGCTCGCGGGTACTTTCGCGCATCCCCCGGGCTCAGGCTATTCCCCCTTCGTGACTGTCCGCCACGTGAGGGGAGCGTATCCGATGGACGGCAGCATGCGCAGGGACGAGGACGTGAGGACCACCAGGCGGTGCCCGGAGTGCGGGGGGCCGATCGCCTGCATGTCCGGCTGCGAGGCGTGCCTCTCCTGCGGGCAGTCGCGGTGCGCGGGATGATTCATACCCGACCCCCGCCCTGGGCAATGGAAAAGACTTAAGTCAGCGCGGGCGTTTGAGGAGTCCACGGGTGATTGGACTGAAGCGGGATATCATCTCGGTTCTCGACATGAAGGACGACTTCGAGCAGATACTCAACGAGGCCCTGAAGATGAAGTCTGGCCCTAAGAAGGGCCAGAGGAAGGACCCACTCAAGGGCAAGGTCCTCGGCATGGTCTTCGAGAAGCCCAGCCTCAGGACGAGGGTCTCATTCGAGGTGGGGATGACCCAGCTCGGCGGCTCTTCGTTGTACATCAGCCCCAACGAGGTCCAGATCGGCAAGAGGGAGTCCGTCTACGACGTCGCGAACGTCCTCAGCAGGTACGTCGACGGCATCATGTACAGGGCGTTCAGCAACCAGGTCATGAAGGAGCTGGCGCAGCACGCGTCGGTGCCCGTGGTGAACGGCCTGGACGACGTGGAGCACCCGTGCCAGTGCGCCGCGGACCTCCTGACGGTCCTCGAGAAGAAGAAGACCCTGAAGGGGCTCCAGATGGTATACGTGGGCGACGGCAACAACGTGTGCAACTCGCTCCTGCTGGGCTGCGCGCTCGTGGGGATGAACATGCGCGCCGCCACACCCAAGGACCACAGGCCCAACGCGGACATCGTCGCCAAGGCCGAGGAGGTCGCCAAGGCGACGGGCGCCAAGATAGAGGTCATGTCGAACCCGTTCCACGCTTGCGACGGCGCGGACGTCATCTACACCGACACCTGGGTGTCGATGGGCCAGGAGGCCGAGAAGGCCGACAGGGAGAGGATGTTCCTGCCCTACCAGGTCAACGACAAGCTGGCGGAGAAGGCCAACAAGGATTGGATCTTCCTCCACTGCCTGCCGGCCCACAGGGGCCTCGAGGTCTCCGCGGGCGTCATGGACGGGCCCCACAGCGTGGTCTTCGACCAGGCGGAGAACAGGATGCACGCGCAGAAGGCTATCCTGGTCGCCGTGCTCGGGAAGTGAGCTGCTCCTCCACCGTCCGGTCCAGCTCCTTCAGGAAGTCCTCCTTCCTGGACGCGGGTATCGTCGCCCCGGCCGCGATGTTGTGACCGCCGCCGGCGCCGCCGACCGACTCCGCGGCCCTCCTCATCGCCATGGAGAGGTCCATCCCCCTGGACACCAGGTCCTGGGTGCCCCGCGCGGAGGCCTTCGCCTTCGGCTCGTCCGAGTATTCTGAGGAGTCGGCGAACGCGACCATGGGCGCGCTCCGGTCGGAGCCCGCCTCGCCGAGGAGCATCCCCGCGACCGTCCCGACGATGGTCTCCTCGATGTCGCCCCCGGCGTCGAAGTACTGGATGTTCCTGAGCCTGGTGACGCCCAGGTCCTTGGCGAGCGAGATCGCCTGGCTGAGGGCGGACCTGTGGTCCCGCAGGAGTGCGAGGCCCTCCTGGAGCCCGTCCCCCCTGTCCCCCATGCATATCCGCAGCCCGACCTCCCCCTTCCCGTGCCTCCCGCATGCGTTCAGGAGGGTGGCGTACTCCTTGGCGTCCCTGAGGGGGGAGCCGCGCGCCTCGTTCCTGAGCACGTACACCTCCCCGGTGAGCCGGAGGAGGGCCTCCGGCCTGCGGGACCTCTTGGCCAGGAGGTCCCTCAGGGCCCCGATGACGGTGTCCCTCTCCTCCTGCGTCAGCATCGCCCAGGTCCTCCAGGCGTCCCCCTCCTTCAGCTCGATCCCGTGGCCGAGGAGGAAGGACATCGCCGCCTGCCCGTCGCTCGTGATGCCGGGCAGGAACGGGTCCGAGGAGTACTCGAGCATCTTGTGCAGAGGCCTCGTCTCCCTCCCGAAGAGCCTTATGTCCTGCACCACCTCGAGCACCCCGACCGAGGCTGCCAGCGAGGCTATCTCCCTGTTCAGCCCCTCGAGCCTCCTCGTCCGCTGGTCCTGGAGGTCCCCGACCCCGCCCAGCACCGCGAGGTGGGAAAGGTCCGCGTTGCCCGGGTCCATCGCCGCCGCGACCAGGAAGGTCGCGCCTGCGCCGCTGAGGTCCGTCGCGCCGGACACCCCGTGCAGCTGCGGGTTGACGTGTATGACGTCTGAGAAGTCGAAGATCCTAGCCTGGCCGCTCACGCTGCCGCTGCTGGAGAGTGTGTCCGGGACGTGGTGGTCCGACACGACCGTGGGGACCGCCCCTAGCCTGGAGACCGAGCCGCTCCCGAGGTCCGTGAACCACACGAGGTCGGCCCCGGTCTTGGAGAGTGACGCGATCGCCTCGTCGTCCAGCTTCTTGAAGAACATGACCTCCGCGCTGACCCCTCCGCGCTCCAGGGCCTTCCTCGCTATCGCGCCGGCGGATATCCCGTCGGCGTCTATGTGGGTCGCGACCACGACCCTCCTGGCCCGGGACAGCGCCTGCGCAGCCTCCTGGGCGGACGCCCAGAGCCCCGGGGGCAGCCGGGAGGGGAAACCCTCTGACGCGGAGGTCAGTGGACCACCCCGAGGTAGACCAGCACCGCCAGGACGACGAGCCCCATCCCCACGACGATGATGGAGCGCGCCGAGCGGCCCGCCAGGTATATGATGCCCGCGAAGACCAGGAGCGCGATGATCAGCCCAAGTAGTGCGTCCATCCCTGGCACCTTAACCGCCGAGTGGATAATCAAGGTTTGTGGCGTGCGACGGCCGCGAAAGTCTGTCGCTTCATCCTCTTGTAGGCGTAGTCGGAGAGCCCCCTCAGGTTCTCGCAGTCGGCGGAGTTGTACTCTATGAGGAGGTCGAGCGCGTTCCTGCTGCCCTGCCTCTCCCACAGCCGCCACAGGTAGACGGCGTCCGCGCCCGTCATCATCTCCAGCCTCCTGTCCCTGGTCACCCCCAGGTCGCGCTCGATCGCCTTAAGGCCCCCGCGGTGGCCCAGCCTCGCCAGCAGGTGACGCAGGTCCACATGCGGCACGTCGGGGACCCAGCCCGGGAACTGCGCCCTGAGGACGGGCATGTCGAAGCCCTTCCCGTTGAAGGTGACCAGCAGGTCGGCGGCCGACAGGATGCCTTCCAGGTTCGGGCCGTTCAGGTCCCTCCCCCTGACGAGCGTGTGCGTCCTCCCGCCGGCGTGGACCCCGACGACCGTCACCGGGGACCTGAGGGATATCCCGGTGGTCTCTATGTCCAGGTAGACGGTCCTGGGCCTGAAGTCCTCGAGCAGCCTCCACATGTGCCTCTCAGGGAGCTTCGCCCGGAAGTACCTGGAGTCGGAGTCCCTGAGCCGCTGGCAGCCCTCGAGCAGCTGGGCGTCCATGGCCACCTTCCTGTCGTCGGATATCCTGGGGAGACGGCGCTCCGAGAGGAACTCGGACCACGTTGTGACGCCCCTCTTCCAGAGCGATGACTCCGTCCCGTGCCCCACCCCGGGGAGGTGGACGAAGGTGTGCTCCAACATCATGCGTGCAATCGCGAGGGGGGTTCTTCAAGGCGCTGGTGAGGTGGGCAAAAATACTGAAAAGGTTGTTATCTCAAGGGCCCCTATCCATCTCCGTGGCGAAGGGATACAGGCTCTCCGACAGGCTGAGGATACTCCCCGGGGGCGCGGCGTTGGTAACTCCAGAGGACGTGCTGGTCGTGGCCGACCTCCACCTGGGCTGCGAGGCGGCCCTGGAGGAGGAGGGCCTGAGCATCCCGCGGGTGCAGACGCGAAAGATCCGGGGCTACGTCCGGGACCTGATCGACAGGGTGTCCCCGTCCAAGCTGGTCGTGGCGGGGGACCTCAAGCACAACTTCTCAAGGAACCTCATGCAGGAGTGGGAGGACGTGTCCAGGTTCGTGCGTGGTCTGTCCGAGGCAGTCCCGGTCGAGGTCGTCAAGGGGAACCACGACAACTTCCTCGGCGCCATACTGAGGGAGCTCGGCGTCCCCCTCGCCATGGAGGTCGATGTGGGCGGCGTCAGGGTCGTCCACGGGCACGCCGGCACGCGTTCAGATGCCCCCACCATCCTGGGCCACGTGCACCCGTCGCTCGGACTGAGGGACGGCGTCGACGCGGTCATGAAGGACAGGTGCTTCCTCTACGACGAGCGCTCGCAGATGCTCATATTGCCTGCGTTGAGCCTCGTCGCGAGCGGGCTGGATGTGGTCGAGCGCCCCGACTCGGACAGGTCCTCCCCCATCCTCCCCCCGGACGGGTTGGCCGACTTCATCCCGCTCTCGTTCGCGGGGGGCAGGCCGCTCCGGTTCCCGTCGGTGGAGGAGCTGAGGTCCCTCCGCCGGAGGGGGTAGGGTACCCCGTCTTCGTACGACCGCCGTAGGCCTAGGTAGAAAACATTATCTCCGTTCATTCGATTCACGGGTCGGAGGGTCTCATAATGGCTGATGAGAAGAAACTATCAGCGGCTGAAGTGAGGAATACCATAGCGGCATCCCTGGCAGCGGCCTTCGGGTTCGTGATCGCCCTGCTGTGGAACCAAGTGGTGACTGGTGGCCTGAAGGTGGCAGGCATAGACACGACATTCGTGGACATCCAACTCGGAGGTTGGCTGATATACATGGGTGTCGCTGTCGTGCTGACCATCGTGATGGTCATCCTGATCATCCTCATCGGTCGCTGGGGAAGCAAGTAGGCGCCGCCGGACATAGACGGTTCAAACCCCTTTGGATTTACTATTCAGGTGCCGGCGTGCTGGCTGCGGGCTCCATGCGCCCCGGGGCCCGGAAAAGACTTATGTAGGCGCATTCTCATCCGAACGTGCCAGGTGCTTGTCTTGAGCAGGGAGATGTACGTCAGCGACGCCGACGTCGAGATGTCGAAGGACGTGGAGAGCCTCAGGATCGACAGGCACATGGTCTCCGACCTGTCCTCGCTGGTCCCCGGGCGTAGACGGAAGATGCTGGACCGGATCGAGGAGCACGGGAGGAAGAACCCTCTGGCGATAGTGCCCGTACTACTCAAGCACTACAACATCGACAACCCGAAGGTCAGGGACCAGGTCCGCGCCAGCATAGGCCGCCTGACCCAGTCGGAGTCCGGCGAGCTCGCCCTGGTGGAGTGCGTCTTCAGCAAGGACAAGAAGATCTCCGACGCGGCGGCGCGCATACTCGAGGAACGGAACTTCAACAGCCTCAACCTTCTCAACACGTTCAGGTCCGTCAAGGACCTGGTGGCCCAGGCCCGGAAGGCGGCGGTCTTCTGCCAGGACGTCGAGGAGCTCGTGGTCGACTCCATAGGGGCGTACAGGGAGGGCAGGTTCGACCAGGCCATGACGAACATGATGATGGCCAAGGACCTGCTCGAGGACCGGCTGGAGTGGCACAGCCACCTGCGGGGGTACATCAAGGACGTCCTGAAGCTCACCCCGGCCCTCAGCAGGAGCGGGGTGCAGGTCGACTCGATACAGGACTCCATACGGAACCTCTCGACCGCGGTGCAGACTCGCGAGTACTCGGACGCGAGGTCCCTCCTGGACCTCAGGCGCCAGGAGACGAAACTCTGGAAGCAGCTGTGGAGCCTCGAGGAGTTCATCACGAAGCGGATCAAGGTCAAGCCCATAACGGAACTGCTGGTCCTCAAGGAGCCGGACAAAACGCTCCTGGAGTCGTTCCTCGCGACCGCGGAGAAGGTGGATGACCAGATCCAGGACGGAAAGGCCGTGGAGGCCCTCAGGCTGGTGGAGGAGTTCATCGCGAACGACGTCTCGGGGGGCTACCTGTCGACGGAGGGCAGGCGCCTGGACTCGAAGGACGAGGCGTCGTGGTTCGTGATGTGGTCCACCGGGCTCGGCCTCCTGAAGATGGTCGCGCCGGTGGTGCCCAACGTGGCGGAGGAGTTCTACCAGCAGTACTTCAGGGACCGCGAGGGCTCCCCCAG
This sequence comes from uncultured Thermoplasmata archaeon, assembly GCA_964644565.1. GTDB lineage: Archaea > Thermoplasmatota > Thermoplasmata > UBA10834 > UBA10834 > UBA9653. The sequence continues at coordinate 76,939 of CAZXWO010000002.1, forward strand.
CATCCATACGGTGGACTGGCCGGAGCCGTTCTCCAAGCTGGACAAGGTGAAGGGCGCCGTCGAACAGAAGGAGAAGGCGCAGCCGAAGAGGAAGGGCGCGCCCAAGGGCTCCAAGTAGGCGCCTCAGAGCCTGGAGACCGCCAGGTGCCTGCCGCACCCCTTCTTGTCCCAGTGGACGAGGGTGCGCATCCCGTCGACGCCGACCTTGATGCAGTCGGCCATGTTCTGCTCGGCGTCGATCACCTTCTCGGTGGGGTGCCACGGGACCACGTCCGAGACGGTGCAGATGGCGCCCGTCCGAAGGCCCATCAGTGCGCCCAGGGTGAAGATCGTCCCGTTCTCCATCTCTATGTTCTTGACGCCCATCGCCTTCACGTCGGCCAGTCTGCCCGCCATGAACGATGGCATGTACCCGGACTGCGACATCGGGGCCACCCCTCCGTCCTTCACCACCTTGTTCTCGCTGTAGAACCCGTCCACGGAGAAGCAGATGCCGACGTCGAACCTCGAGCCAGCCCTCGTCGCACTGTCGACCAGTGCCATGGTGACCTCGTGGTGGGCGACCGCAGGGAACTCGGGCCAGGTGTAGCTCCTGCTGGTGCCGTCGGCACGTATGGCCCCGGTCGCGATCACGAAGTCCCCCTTCTCGAGGCCATCGGCGATCCCGCCGCTGGTGCCGATCCTGATGAACGTGTGGGCGCCGAGGTTGGCGAGCTCCTCCATGAGGACCGCCGCGGAGGGGCCGCCGATGCCGGTGGAGGCCACCGTGACCCCCGTCCCGTCCAGGACGCCCCTGTACACTGTGTACTCCCTCGCCTGCCTGACCTTCTCCGGGTCCCCCAGCGCCGAGGCTATCCTGGGTACCCGCTCCGGCTCGCCGCACAGGAGGGTGTATCCAGACACCTCTCCGTCCTCGAGCCCTGTGATCAGTTGCTTCGACATCCTGACCGCCGATCCGTTCCCTCTGGTAACTGATTAATCAGTACATAAGCTGAATGCCGCCTCAGAGTACGGAGAGGAGCACGAGCGACAGCACCATTCCGAAGTAGGTGCTCATCAGGACGACCCCGCCCAACTGGGTTATCCTCATGCCCCTGGTCATGAAGACCAGGACCAAGACCGTCGACAGGTTCAGGACGATTATGAGGGGCAGGACGTTCGATATGTCGAAGTCCATAGGCTTCATTATCCCCATGAGCCCGAGCGTGAGCAGGACCGTCACTATGTTCGCACCGATGCCCTCACCGAGCGCCAGGTCGCCGAACCCCCTCCTCGCCGCGTGGTAGGACGCCGCGATGTCCGGGAGGGTGGTCCCCAGCGCGGCGATGGTGATGCCGACCAGCCAGGGGTCGAGGTCGAAGTCGCTGGTCATCCTCATTATGCTCCGGACCACGAACTCCGCTCCCATCACCGTCCACATGACGCCGAAGATGAGCCAGTGGGGCCCTGCACGGATCTCGACCTTCTTCCCGAAGAGGTTGCCCATCAGCTGGAGCTGGATCATGACCTCCTCCATCGTCTCCTCGACCTCCTTCTTGTTCGAGGAGCGCTCCACCAGCAGCAGGTTCATCGTGTAGGGGACGAAGAGTATCATCAGCGCCACGCCCTCGAGGAATGCCAGATGCCCGTCGAGGAGCAGCACGGACGCGACGATGGTCACGGTCATCAGGAACACCGCGTCCCGCATGATCATCTCCCTGGTGACCTTGAGTGGAACGATTATCGCGGTGAGGCCGATGACGAACGCGATGGTGACGACGTTCGATGCGAGGCCGTTCCCCAGGGCTATCTGGTCCGCTCCCTCCCTGAGGGCGAGCAGGGAGACCAGGACCTCGGGCATCGCAGCGAGGGTGGACACGACGAGCATGCCGATCACGAACCGGCTGATGCCGAAGTTGCGCGACACGGCGACGGCGTTGTCGGTGATGAACTTGGCGCCCTGGTTGAGCACGAGGAAGCCGACGGCGGCTAGTGCAACGTACATCAACGAGTAGGCGTCCGCCATGTCCCATCCCTAGCGTCTGTTGTCGGGGCCTATGCACTCCGGAGATATATGGCTTTTCGAGAGCCCCCTGCCAAATCGAAGAAACCATTATCGCAGGACACCGGCTGGGGTTCCGGGATGAAAGGCACCTACGTGCTCGTCATCGAGCTATCGGAGGACGACAGTATCAGAATCGGGGCGCTAGGGGTCCTCGCCTTCCCGCAAGGGTATTACGCCTACGTGGGCTCCGCGCAGGGCGGCATAGAGCAGCGTGTGTCGAGGCACAAGTCAAAACGCAAGAAGAAGAGATGGCATATCGACTATCTGCTGGACAGGGCCGGGGTCGTGTCGACGATCATGATCCCCTGGGGCGGGAAAGAACTGGAATGCAGCGCCGCGCAGGCGCTCATGGACGTGCGCGGCGTGCGCGGCGTGGCCCACGGGTTCGGGTCCTCGGACTGCCGCTGCTGGAGCCATCTGTTCTACTTCGGCCCGACTGACGAGGCCCAGGGGCCGCTCGAGGACGCGTTGTCCAAGTTATGCACGCTGGAGTCGGTATATCCGCGCTCCGCAAAGCAGTGAGCGGACAGGACGTCGCCGCTGCCGGTGTGCTCAGGCATAGGGTTTTATCGGTCGCTGTCGGTTACTCAGATGAAATGGCGGGCATCTCGGAATACGTCTTGGTCATCGGGATCCTGGGTTTCGTCCTACTCCTCGTCTACCTGTACGTGGCGTCGATAAGGAAGGTCCTGGCGACCCTGGGGTTCACCGAGGGGGAAGCTTCCGCCATACTTGCCGGGACGCTCTTCCTCGGCTGGCTCACGATACCGATCTTCCCGTACGGCGGATGGTGGGTCGGGCTCAGCGTCGGGGGCGCAATCATCCCAATCGCGATATGCGTGAACTTCCTCCTGAGGCGCCGCGTGGGCGTGGGCGAGGCGTTCATAGGCATCACGATTGTCGCCTACATAACGTACACGGTCACCAGGGCGGAGGAGGGTGTGGGCATCGTCGCGGACGTCCCGCTCGCCTTCGCGCCTGCCATCGCCGCGGGGCTCTTCGCGCTCTCGGTCGTCTGGATGGACGTGAGGAACGCGGCCCGTTTGGCATATGTCTCCGGGGTCTTGGGGACGCTCATAGGAGCCGACGTGTTCAGGCTGTGGGAGATGCTGTCGTTCGAGGCCCCAGAGGGAGAGTTCTCGGTGCTGAGCATCGGCGGTGCGAACATATTCGACATGGTCTACCTGACGGGCGTGATAGCCGTGGGCCTTGCCGTGTTGGTCCTGTGGGTGAAGACGAAGCGCGACAGAATCGGCTTCGGCACGGTGATCTCCGAGTTCGAGCGCGGGGCCGCCGAGGCACCGCGCGCGAGGGAGTACCAGGCCGCCCGGAAGATCGCCGTCAGGAAGGGGCGCCTGGAGTGAGCCGAGGGGTTCACTTCCCGCCCCCGGTCCGCAGACCGGTGAGGGCCAGCACCGACGCGGCCCCGAGTGCGCCCATGACGAGGAACGAGTACGAAGGGTCCTGGAATGCGTCCGAGAGGACCCCGCACCCTGCGACGACGACTGCGCCGCCACCGAGCTGGAACCCGAAAAGCATTCCGAAGGTCGTGCCCCGCTCCTCAGGTTCGGTGAAGAGTGTCGCCAGCCCGAACAGGGCCGGGTACGTGAGGAAGAAGATGGCCCCGAAGACCACGAGGGTCGGGACTATCAGGTACCATGCGGACACGAATGCCAGGACGAAGGCGGATATGCACGCCGCGCTGTAACCGTATCTCAGCACCTTCATGCGGCCGAAACGTTCGCTCACGCGGCCGAAGAAGTAGGACGTGATCATGCCGACGCCTATCCACACCGCGAAGACCAGGTCCGCATTCCCCGTGCTCCATCCATGCATCTGCGTCAGGTTGATCGGACCGTAGTATGTCGTGACCTGGTAGAACGCCCCGCCGACGGCGACCGGGAAGGCTAACCCCGCGATCTTCCTGAAGGTCGAGGACGCGGGGATCGCTCCGGCGCCGGTCGCCCGGGGCCGCGGCGGCTCGTGCCCCCTTGTGAGCGCTACGCCCAGCACTATTGCCATGAGGTTCAGGAACGCCCATATGACGCACGGGGTCTTCCATCCGAAGTACTCGCCGAGGAACCCAGACGACCCGAGCGCGATGATCACCCCGAGGTTCCCGACACCGCTCTGGATCCCGAGGGACGTGTCGAGGTACGGGCCCTGGTACTCCCTCGTGATCCACGACACTCCTATCGGGTGGTAGAAGCTCGCCCCGACCCGCATCGCGATGACGACGATGAAGAGGCCGGTGAAGTCGGAGACGAGGGGGATGAGGACGAACGATAGGGCCATCAGCCCCGCGCCAACCTCCAGCAGGTATCTGGAGAAGTGCTTGTCAGAGGCCTTCCCTACGAAGTACTGGACGACCACCGTGATGATGAGGCCCAGCCCGAGGACACCCACTTCCGAGTAGGACAGGTCCATCTCCCTGATGAGTATCGGCAGCACGGCGACGAGGACCATCAAAGTGCCGTCGTTGCACGCGTGATGGTAGCTGATCACCCAGAGCAACCGTCTGTCCCGAGCCATGCAGATACAGTGGGGGACAACGATGGAGCCCCTTAATTCGTTTTGGAGTGGTTGTGGTGGACGAGGCGGAGGTCGAGAAACAGAGAACCAAAGATGGAAGAAGTTTGATGAGACTTGAGCGGAGGTAGGACTCCGTCCAAGGTCTCATACGGATAGAATCAACGCGATCTGTCGGCTCGTATCTCCTTGCCTCTGCAGCATTCCTTGGCCTTTTTGGACTTGCTGGCCTTCTTCGTGGCAGGCATGGGACGACCTCCAGATGTAGATTCAGATCCTGAAGAATTACTTCTTCTTCTTGGGCTTGGCCTTGGCCTTCTTCTTCACTGCCTTCTTCTTTGTCTTCTTTCCGCACTTTCCACAGGACATATGCGTTTTCCTCCTATCTCATCAGTTGGGTATCTGGCTTTGCGTTCGGTTCTGATGCATCTTCCCCAACCTGGAACCCGACTACGTCGGATTCTTCTCACTTTCCAAGACGCATCTCTGATTATGTAAGTGCGTTTGTATATTATTTGCCTTTGCTTCATTTTCCGCTTTCTGATAATTTCGACGCGCGTTCTCAGAGTTCACCTGCGATTCGCGTGCCCGACTTGTCCGGAACGGACAGATGGATGGGCAGAATGCGTCGTGCAAACGTTTTTTAGACCTCTATGCGATACATCACGAGTCGAAAGGAGTTGTGTGGCCATTGGTCGAAAGCGGCGAGGTAAAGAAACTCAAGATATGTCTTGTCGGTGATGTGGGTGTCGGCAAGACGAGCCTCATCCGGAGATTCGTGATGGACGTCTTCGATGACAAGTACATCGCGACGATCGGCACCAAGGTCACGAAGAAAGAGATCGACTACACGGACCCGAAGACGGGGGAGAAGCTCAGGATCATGCTCCTGGTCTGGGACATAATGGGGCAGCCGAGCTTCAGGGAAGTGCTGCGCGAGGCGTACTTCTACGGAGCCGAAGGTGCGCTGGCCGTGTGCGACGTCACGAGCAAGGAGAGCCTCGGCGAACTGCGGTACTGGGTCAAGGCGATGACGTCTACCACGGGCGAAGTCCCGATAGTGTTCCTGGGGAACAAGTGCGACCTGAAGGACGACATGCGCGTGACGGTGCCGGACCTCGAGGTCTTCTCGATGAAGCAGGGCGCCCCTGCGATGCTCACCTCCGCCAAGACCGGCTACAACGTCGAGAACGCGTTCTCCACACTGGTCGACTTGATCCTCCGCCCGAAGTGAGGCCGCGGTGTTTCTCAGTCAAATCTAATAGCCATGATGCCTTCTCGCGTATGGGGTAGATGCTAGTGGTAGCGAGAAGGGCGGATGCGGTCTTCTACAACGGCAAGGTTTACACGTTTGACCCGGAGATCCGAATCGCACGTGCGCTCGCAGTCTCGGACGGCGAGATAATCGCCGTCGGGACAGACTCGGAAATCAGGGGGTCAGCCCCCAGGGGCTGCGACAAGTACGACCTCGGGGGGAAGGTGGTGGTGCCGGGGTTCATCGACAGCCACACACACTTCGTGAACATGGGCGTGGACATGATGAACGTCGACCTGATGTCCACGACGTCGATGGCCGAGGCGCTCACCAAGATGAAGGCGGGGGCCAAGAAGGCCGTTGCCGGTGAGTGGGTCATCGGCTCAGGCTGGTCCGAGAGCCGCTGGGGCGGCTCCCGGTTCATGAACAGGGAGGACATGGACTCGTGCTGCCCTGACCACCCTGCGGTCGCCCACAGGATATGCATGCACATGTCGTCGCTGAACTCCAAGGCGATCGAACTGCTGGGCCTGGACGCCAGCATACCCGGCGTCGAGGTCGACGCAGGGGGGCGGCTGACGGGGATCGTTAAGGAGTCCGCGGTGAACGTAATCAGGGAAGCCACGCGCCCTGACAAGGCGAAGAACGCCAAGGCGCTCGGGCTGGCGACCCGGAGGGCCCACTCGCTGGGTGTGACGTCGGTGCAGGACAACGGGTCGTCCGAGCACCTCTCGGTGTACCAATCGGCAGAGCGGTCCGGCAAGCTTGGGGTGAGGGTATCGTTCAACGTGCCAGCAGCCGAGCTGGACGCGATGCTCAGACTGCACATGTCCACCGGACTGGGCTCCGAGTCCCTGAGGGTCGGCGGGGTCAAGCTCTTCTGCGACGGTGCGCTCGGCGCGAGGACCGCCGCCCTGTCCGAACCCTATTCCGACAATCCCGGGAACATGGGCATGTTCGTGCAGGAGAGGGAAGCCCTGGACGACCTGGTCATGAGGGCGAGCGCGGCCGACATCCAGCTAGTCGTGCATGCGATAGGGGACATGGGCATAGAGGCCGTCGTGTCGTCCATAGAGGCCGCATTGGCCGCGTCCCCCAAGAGGGACCACAGGCACCGGATAGAACACCTGGAGCTCCCCACGCCTCAGCACCTGCGCAGGATGAGGAAGCTGAAGATCATCGCTTCGATGCAGCCGAACTTCGTTGGCGAATGGGGCGGCACCAACGGGATGTACTACAGCCGCCTGGGGGAGAAGCGCGCGGTGAGGAACAACCCCTTCAAGGAGGTCCTGGCCGCTGGCGTGAGGATGGTGTTCGGCTCCGACTGCATGCCATTCTCGCCCCTGTACGGCATAGTCTCTGCCGTCGGCGCGCCGCATGAAGCACAACGGATCACGGCCGAGGAGGCCTTCGCCGCCTACACCCGTGAGGCCGCCTACGCGTCCTTCGAGGAAGCGCGCAAGGGGACGATATCCCCGGGCAAGCATGCGGACCTGGTCGTCCTCTCCTCGGACCCCTTCGTCGGGGCAGGGGAGGTCGAGGACGTCGTCGTGATGAAGACCGTCGTGGGCGGGGAGATCGTCTACGAACGCAAGAAGAGGGGAGGCTGAGGGAATTGACCGGCCTCCCGTCGGCGGTGTTCTCCGGCTCAGCCCCGCGGCCGATAGGCCCGTACTCCCAGGCCGTCAGGGCGGGGGGTTTCCTGTTCATGTCCGGACAGCTCGGCGTCGACCCTGGGACGGGCACCGTCGTCGATGGAGGGGCCGCCGAGCAGGCCGAAGCCGCGCTGCGCAACATCTCGGCGGTGCTTGAGGCCGCGGGGGCGGGCATCGGCGACGTGGTCAAGGTCTCGATCTATCTCCGGGACATCGCGGACTTCCCGGCGGTGAACGAGGTGTACGCGCGCCACTTCTCGTCCTGGAAGCCCGCTCGCACAACCGTGGGCGGCCTCATGCTGCCGAAGGGCGCCCTCGTGGAGGTCGACGCGATAGCGATGGCCCCTTGAGGCGTCTTCCCCTCGCAAGACGTTTTTTCGCAATTCGTTGCACTAACACGCCATAGTACTGTTCAAAGGTTCGATTTCGTGTCGTTTGTTTGCTGTTCTTCTAACGGCCCGGCATCGGCACCCGGCAACGTTTAAGTAGATTGGAGGAGTACGGTCTATATCGGGCCGTGGAGGCCCATTTTGAGTTGAGTCAGGTAGGGAGATTGGAGGTGCAAACATGAAAGCATTGGTTCTAGGGGCTTCGGGGCAGATAGGAGCGTACACGGTCCAGGACCTGGTCCAGATGTGCGGTGTGAAGGACATCGTGGCATCGAGCAGGAAGATGGCGAACGTGAAGAAGGCGATGGCGGACCTGAAGCTCGACAAGAAGGTCAAGTTGATGGAGCTCGACGCGCACGACAGGGAGAAGGTGCTCAAGACCATCAAGTCTGAGAAGATCGACGCCGTGGTCAACTGCGCGTGGTACCAGACGAACCTGGGCGTGATGGACGCCTGCGTCAGGGGAGGTGCGACATACACCGACCTGGGCGGGTTCTTCGACACATGCCTCAAGCAGATCGACCTGCACAAGAAGTGGAAGGACGCGGGAGTGAACGCGACGATCGGCCTGGGCAGCACGCCCGGGATGACCAACGTCGCGGGGGCCGCCGGTGCTAAGAAGCTCGACAGCGTCGACGCGATAGACATCGTGTGCTCCTGGGGAAACACGCTCCCTGTCAAGGAGGCGGGCTGGCCAGGCTACTCGATCAGGACGGTCCTCGACGAGTTCACGCAGGAATCCGTGCAGTGGGTCAACGGGAAGTACCAGAAGCAGAAAATCCTCGGTGGCGAGAAGGAGGTAGTGATGCCGGACCCGATCGGCAAGATCAAGTCGTACTTCATCAAGCACTCCGAGCCAGCGACCATGGGGAAGTACCTGAAGGCCAAGAACGTGACTTTCAGGATCGGCTTCCCGATGCACGACATGACCACCTTCCTGACACTGAGGGCCCTGGGGTTCGCTGACGAGAATTCCTTGGAGGCGAGCGGGTGCAAGATCTCGCCGCTGGACTACCTCACCTCGATGTACCAGAGGGGCGTGTCTGAGGGCAGGGCCGCTCCTCCGAAGGAGGAGTTCGAGTACGACATGTTCAGGATCGACTGCGCGGGCAGGAAGGACGGCATGCCCATGACCGTGACCTATTACATAGTAACGTGGAACGACCCGGTCAGGGGAGTGTCGTCCGCAAGGGACACCGCGGTGCCGCCGGCGATAGTCGCCCACTGGCAGATGACCAAGAAGATCAAGGAGCCAGGCGTGTTCCCGGCCGAGGCGACCGTCGACCCTGAGCCGTTCTTCGAGGAGCTCGGCAAGAGGAAGATCAAGGTCGACGAGGTCGTGACCACGGCGCAGAAGTACTACTGAGCCGTGGGGAACCCCGTCAAACCCCTTACACGGTTTTCATCCGACCTTCGGGTCCGCCTTCTCCTCCGCGGGGAGGAGGCCCATCATCCTGGCCATGGCCACGGTGAAGTCCTCGATGACCACGTCCACCGTGGCCTTGTCCACGGGCACCTTATCCTGGACCGCGCACTTGAAGTGTATCTGGCACTTGGGGCAGAAGAGCAGCATCCTGCTCGCCCCGGTCTTCTTCGCTTCCACGACCCGGTCGACCTGCATCCTCTTGGCGTTCGCGTTGCAGTTGGCCCATCCCGCGACGCCGCAACACAGGGCCTTGTCGCGTGTGTTGGGCATCTCGAGCAGCTCGCAGCCCTTCATCGAGGCGGCCAGGGCCCTCGGGCTGTCGTACACCCCGGAGTGCCTGCCGAGCCTGCACGAGTCGTGGTAGGTGAACTTGAACGGCTCGCCAGGGGCCCCCTCGACCTTCAGCTGCCCAGAGTCGATGAGCTCCTTGAGGTAGTCAGCGATGTGCTGGGTCTCGAACCCGAGCTCGCCCATGAGGTCTGCGTAGTCCATGTTGAACGTCCGGTAGCACTCCGGGCACGTGAACACGACCTTCTTGGCGCCGGAGGCCTTCACGACCTTGATGTTGTGCTCCATCAGCTTCTCGAAGTTGCCCTCGTCGCCCGTCCAGTTGAGGTCGTGGCCGCAGCACTTCTCGTCGTTGCTGACGGCCGGAACGACCCCGGCCTTGTTCATCAGCCTCACGGCCCCCTCGCATATCGAGGTCATGTCCAGGCCCTCCCTGTCGCTGAAGATGGCATCGTAGTGCGGGAGGCACCCGACGAAGTAGAAGACGTCCCCCTTGTCGGAGACCTTCATGTCCTCCTTGACCCACCTGAGCCGGTCCTGCCTGAGGTCCGAGTTCGCCATGATCCTCTGGGCGGAGTGTATGATCCCGCCCTTCGAGCACTGCGCCTCGGCCCCGGCGGCGGCCGCCTCCTCCCTCATGCCCCGTATGAACCCCGAGTAGTCGACCTTGTACGGGCACATGGAGTTGCACTGCTCGCATGTCACACAGGTCCAGATGTCCCTGTCGGTGGAGATGTTCTCCACGATCCCCTCCATCGCCCGGAGGACGATGGCCCTCGGGGCGAACTCAGTGTCGAACTTGGCCACGGGGCACACGGTGGTGCACTTCCCGCACTCGACGCAGTCGAACGCACCGGTGTCCTCGATGAGCCTCTTCACGGCTGCGGTGGTCTGGTCCTTGGACCTCGGGCCCTTCTTCTCCGCCGCCTTCGACAGTTTCAGGGGGCCGAGGGCGCGCACCTCGCCGACGAAGTCGGTGACGGACTTCGCGAACCTGGTCCTCTCGGAGGCGTTGATCCACTCCGTCCTGAGCCTCCTGGAGTCGAGGCCCATTATGTCGAACAGCTCCTTGAGGGCATCCACCCTCTCCTGGGCCTTCTTGTTGCCCGACACGTAGTGGCAGTTGTCTATGAGGCAGCCGATGACTATCACGCCGTCGGCACCGTGCTCGAACGCGTCCATGATAACCGAGGGCTCGACGCTACCGCTGCACATCACCCTGACGATCCTGACGTTGGGCGGGTACTGTATCTTGTTCACACCAGCGAGGTTTGCCGACGGGTACCCGCACCAGGTGCAGGTGAAGGCCACTATCTTCGGCTCGAACGACTCCTCCGGCATCTCACGCCCCCTCCTGCACTATGGCCCTAATCTGCGCCTCGACCTGTCCCCTGAGGAAGTTGTAGACGGTGATCGCCTTGTTGCAGCAGACGACCGCGCAGGTGCCGCAGCCCTCGCACCTTATCTCGTCCACCTTGGACACGAGTACCCCGCGCTCCTTGTCCTCGACGACCGCGATCGCCCCGTACTCGCATATCTCCTCGCAGCGGCCGCAGCCCCTGCACCTGTTCTCGTCGACGCAGGCGATGATCCTGGGGAACTTGACCTTGCCACGCTTCATGACCTCGACGGCGCTCGCCGCGGCCGACTTGGCGTCCTCTATCGAGTACCTTATCCCCTTCGGCCCCTGGGCGGTGCCCGCGACGTATATCCCCCTCCTGAACTCCGAGGGGAACATCGGGTTGATGTCCTTCATGAACCGGTCGATGTCGGTCTGTATGTGGAGCATCTTGGCGATGCGGTCGCTCCCGTCCGAGGGCTCCTGGCCCACTGAGAGGACGACGAGGTCAGAGTCTATGTTCAGTAGCGTGTCTGAGTCGGTATCGAACGCGCGCACGAACATCTTCCCCTTGTCGAGGACGATCTCGGAGATCCTCCCCCTCACGAAGTTGATGCCCTCCTCCTTGGCTGCGTCGTAGAACTCCTCGAAGCCCCTGTAGGGGCCCCTCAGGTCGATGTAGTGGATGTAGACGTTCGCCTCCGGGTCGAGCTTGACTATCTCCCTGGCCTGGCCGATGGCGTAGGTGCAGCACACGAGGGAGCAGTGGAGGTTGCCCTTCTGCTTGTCGCGGGACCCGACGCACTGGATGAAGTTGACGGTCTTCGGCCTCTTCTTGTCGGAGGGCCTCTGGAGGCCGGTCCCGGCCTCCCTCTGCTCCACGATGAGCTGCTCGAGCTCCACGGTCGTTATGACGTCCGGGTGCTCGTACCTCAGCTCCGGGATCCTCTTTGGGTCGAAGGTCTTGGTCCCGGTCGCGACGATTATGGTGCCGACGTCGAACTCCTTGGTGGAGCCGTCCTTGCCCCTCACCTTCACATGCCTCTTGCCGAACCCGCCCGTTATCTCCTCGACCTCCGTGTCGAGGAGCACCTCTATGTCCCTGTTCTGGGTGACCTCCTCGATCTTGGGGGTGAACACGCACTCCTTGCAGTACTGCATGCAGCATATGCCGCAGTTGTGGGTGGGGAAGGTCATGCTCAGCTTGTAGGCCCTCCCGCCGAGCTCGCCGGTCCTCTCGACGAGGTGGACCTTGAACCCCTGCGCCGCTATGTCCAGCGCGGCTGCCATGCCGGTGACCCCGCCGCCTATGACGAGGGCGGAGCCGAGTATGGGTACCTCGATGTCCTCCAGGGGCACGAGGTGCTCCGCCTTGGCGACGGACCCCCTGACGAGGCTGAGGGCCTTGCCGGTCGCAGCGGCCCTGTCCGAGTGCACCCATGCGCACTGCTCGCGGATGTTGACCTGGTCGAAGAGGTACTTGTTCATCCCCTCCTCCTCGAGGGACTTGCTGATGATCAGGCCCTGGATGTTCGGCGAGCAGGCGCCCACCGCGGCCCTGTCGAACCTCTTCTCCCGGTGCTCCTTCTTGAGGTACTCCTGGCCCTCCCTGGAGCAGAGCGCCTCGTGTATGCCCACGTGGGCCACGCCCGGCTGGCCCTTCAGCCTCTCTGCCAGGTCCTCGAGGTCGACCTTCCTGGAGATCTCTCCCCTGCATCCGCACAAGAAGACGGCGACGCCCTTGCGCTGTCCCTGAACTCCCTCGTCCGCGCCCATGTGAGACCCCTCCGACGACCGTGCCATCTCAGCAGGAGACGAAGTCGACGCCCTCTTCGAGCCTCGCCCTGCGCATCGCGTTGAACACGCCCTCGATTATGCACGCCTCCGTCGCGTACCCGTAGAAGTCGCCCTTGTCGAAGACGGCGATGGTCGACACGCCCGAGTTGGCCATGGCTTTCGCGACCCACCTTATGTCCAGCGACAGGTTCGTAAGTATCACGAGGGGCTGTGACATGATGTCCTTGACCTGCACCTTCGAGACGTCCCTGCCCTGGGCGACGACCTTCGCGAGGACGTCCTTCTTCGTGACGATGCCGTAGGCGTCGCTCTTGTTCTGCCTCGGGACGAGGAGGTAGTTGCAGCCGGTCTCCACCATCCTCTCTACCGCCCGCTTCGCGCTCTCCGACCGGTCTATGGTGGGCAGCTCGAAGGTCTTGACCACGTCCCGGAGGGTCAGCTTGGTCGCCTTCACCGCACCCCCTCCTTCGGGGCCGCCGGCGGGACCCCCGTTACGGCCCTGAGCACGTCCATGTCGGAGACGAACCCCAGGAAGTCCTCCTTCTCGAAGACAGCAAGCTTCGACACTCCCTCGTCGGCCATCTTCTTCGCGACCCACCTGAGGTCCAGGTCCATGTTGTTGGTGGTGACGAGGGGTTTCCTCGCTATGGACACGGCTGGGGCGCTGGTGATGTCCACACCTTCCGCGATCGCCTTCTCGACCACGTCCCACCTGGTGACTATCGCGTACGCGTCGTCCGGCCCCGTCCTGTCGACCAGGACATAGTCGGTCTTGCGCTCCATCATGGCGACGAGCGCGTCCGCGACGGTGGCGTCAGACTTGACCTTCGATGGCACAGAATGACTTATGATGTCCCTGAGTTCCATGGCCTCCACTACTCCCCCACCAGAGGACGAATAGCTCCGTTATGTCCTTGACCGTATAAGTAAGTTCTTCGGGGGCGGCTGCCCTGTGCCAGCAACCCGTCTGCGGCGTCAGTGTGATAAGATAATAGAGGAAGAAGTCAATCCGCGGACGATGAGAGGCGGGCTAGATTCGCTCTTCAAGCCGCGGTCGGTGGCGGTGGTCGGGGCCTCCGCGAACCCCGCCAAGATCAGCAACGTCGTCCTGAGGAACCTCTCAATGGGGGGTTTCAGGGTTATACCCGTCAACCCGAAGGAGAAGGAGATCCTCGGCCTGGAGTGCTTCCCCTCCGTCCAGTCGATCACAGGAGAGGTCGATCTGGCTCTGATCGCCCTTCCCGCCGAGGCCGCGGTGAGGGCGGCGGCGGAGTGCGTGGAGAAGGGCGTGGGGGTCGTGATAGTCACGTCATCGGGCTTCGCGGAGAGCGGGCCCGCCGGGAGGGCGCTGCAGGACCAGCTCGAGGCCGTGTTCGAGGGGACGGGCACGAGGCTGCTCGGCCCCAACACCATGGGCGTGTTCGTCCCCGGCCACAGGCTCGACACGCTCCTGATCCCCGCGGAGAAGAGCCCCCGCCCACCCCAGGGCTCGGTCGCGATGGTCTCGCAGAGCGGGGCGGTGGCCATCGCCTTCCTGGAGAAGGCCGAGAGGGCCGGGATGGGGGTGTCGTCGTGCGTCTGCGTGGGCAACAAGGCCGACATAGAGGAGTGCGAGCTCCTGGAGCACTTCGCGGCGGACGGAGGGACAGACTGCATCTCGATGTACCTGGAGTCGTTCTCGGACGGCAGGAGGTTCGTTGAGGCCGCCGGACGGGCCTCTGCCATGAAGCCGGTCGTGGTCCTGAAGTCAGGGAGGTCGGGCGCAGGTGCGAGGGCAGCGAGCTCGCACACGGGCGCGATGGCTGCCTCTTCTGACTCGCTGGTCGATGGCGCGCTCAGGCAGGCGGGGGTCGTAAGGGCGTACGACGAGGAGGAGCTCGTGGACCTCTCAAGGGCCCTGGCGTACCTGGGGCATGCCAAGGGAGACAGGGTTTGCGTCGTGGCCAGTGCGGGTGGCTTCGGGGTGATAGCCTCGGACTACGTGGAGTCGCGCGAGCACGGGTTCGGCCTGAGGATGGCGGAACTGTCCGATGAGACCAAGCAGCGGCTCGCCACAATGGTGCCTTCCTATTCTTCGGTCGGGAACCCGGTCGACCTGACGGCGGAGGTCACGGACGACATGTACGACAAGGTCCTAGAGGTCCTCCAGGCCGACCCGGGCGTGGACTGCATAATGATGTCCCTGGAGCTGCAGCCCCCGAACGTGACGCAGGGGCTGGTCTCGGTGGCTGCCAGGAGGCGCAGCGCGAGCCCCGTCCCGATCGTCGTGAGCGCCTTCGGGGGCGGCGACATGAGGGATACGCTGGCCTCCCTGGAGAGGAGCAGGGTCCCGTCCTATCCGAACATACACAGGGCCGTCAGGGCCATCGCGGCGCTCGTCGAGAGGGGCCGCTATCTCGAGAAACAGAAATAAACAGACTTGGGGCCCCGACTCCGGCCAGTGACCTTGCGGGCCAAAGCCGAGAGGCGTTCTCCCCGGAAGAGGGAAAGGTTTGAGGTCACTCGCCAATCCTGAAGACCTTCGTGCCGCACTTCGGGCAGATGCCCTTCGTTGCCGGCTTGCCGTTCTTCAGCTTGACCTTCTTCGCGTCCTTCATCTCAATAGACTTCTTGCACTTGACACAGTAGGCCTTAACCAAGTATCCCACCATCCCTGTATCGTTTCGTGTTGATATAAAGCCTTATTGATGGCTCCAGCGGGGACGCCCTCGCCGCCCCCCCTCTGGTTACCCAGAGGGGGAGGCCCATTGGCAAGTATGATATACTCGGTGGAACTGATTCCGGTCATCGGATGGGGTGCCCTTGCCTGCAGAATCCGCCCGCGAGCCACATGACCAGCGGAGCGGGGGCGGGGAAACGTTCTCCTCCATGTACGCTAACCAGGTGGGGGTGAACTTCGGCAAGGGGATGGCTGACCCCTTCGTCCCCGCGCTGGCCATCTACCTGTCCGCCACCCCCGCGCAGCTGGGATGGCTCCAGGCGTTCGTCAACCTGTTCCCGACCGTGATGCAGGTGCCCTGGGGCAAGCTCAGCGACTTCCTGGGCCGCCGGGTCCCCTTCCTGGTGCTGGGAGGCGTCCTGTCGTTCGCGATGTACTTCTTCATGCTGGGCGCGATGAACGCCGGCCAGCTGATAATGCTGGTCGCCCTGCAGATGTTCATCGGCTCGATGATGATCCCCACATGGTCCGCCCTGGTGGGGGACCTGACCACGCCGAGGAACCGAGGCACGATAATGGGCAGGTTCTTCGCCGTCTCGTCGGTCGCCAGCCTGGTCGCGACGATGCTGGCCGGGTACGTGATGCCGGAGACGGGGGACAGCGTGTTCGCGATATATGCGATCCCCTTCATGCTCGCGGGGGCCAGCGGCGTCGTCGGGTCGCTCTACCTCCTGAGGGTCAAGGAGGAGAAGAGGAGGGTGTACGCGTCCCCCAGGAGGATCTTCGCCTTCAGCATGAAGTCGTTCATATTCATGTCCGACCTGAAGGAGAACCTCTACTTCAGGAACCTCGTTGTCCTCCAGTCGTCCTTCAACTTCATAATGTCCCTGATATGGCCGCTGCTGTACCTGACTTACATCGACGTCCTGGGCGCGACCCTGTTCGAGATCGCCGTGATGACCGTCATATCGACAGGGGCGACGTTGTTCTTCCAGACCAAGGTGGGGAGGCTGCTGGACCTGATAGGGCCTATGCCCCAGATCCTGATATCCCGGTTCGCGTACATCGGCGTCCCGGTGGTCTACGCCCTGGCCACGCAGGTCTGGCACATATATGCGATGAACGCGGTGCTCGGGTTCGCGACCGCCATGTCGAACGTGGCGTTCTTCGCGTACGTGCTGGACGTCGCGCCAGAGGAGAAGAAGGGCGAGTACTTCGCCGTCTACAACACCCTCATAGGCGTCGCGACGTTCGTCGGGTCCATAATCGGGGGGTACCTCGCCGTGATGTTCCTCGATTTCTACGCCCAGGACCTCGTCCTCGCCCTCGGGGCGGTCTATGTGATATCGGCCTTCGGCAGGGGCGCGTGCGCGATATGGTTCTTCAAGCTGGAGGACCCCGTCAAGTACCCGAAGACTCTGAGGGGACTGATGCGGGACTGGGCGAAGCGCCAGAGGGACAGGGCGGGCGTGTAGCCGCGATGTCCGTCGGGTCGGGGACGTGAGAATGATGGGCTAAAAGGTTTGGAGCTCACTTCCTCATCGTGTTGCCAGCGACGTAGGCCCTGAGCTTGGCCCTCTGCGTCCTGGGGACCCAGAGGAGATCCTTCTCAAGCTGGACTAGCTTGACGGTGCTCCAAACGCCTGTTGGTCTCATCAGTTTTACACCTCCTTTTGACATGGTTCCGTCGGTCGTGCATCCCATCGGACCTGGGCGGAACCTAGCACGGGTCGCGCATCCGTCCTTCCTCTTGGGAAGAATCCGATGGGGCGGATATGTGCGCGTCCATACTCATCGTCCGGTCCTAAGCGGTAGGCCTATTATATGATTTGCCCGTTACCATTTCGATGATATTCGCATAATTATATTACTCTATGAATGTGACTGAAATCGGCCCTCTATGTCGTCCTTCGTATCAACATCTGCCGAATCTGGATGTGCATGTACATAATTATGTAATTATAGAATTATATATATTCAAAAGATGTATACAATGTGTCGTATTAAAATTAGACGGGTGACGGAAATCGGAGCGGCGGCGTCGATTCGGGACTCCGGGGACTCACTCCCCCTCAACCGCCGGAGATTAGGATTATCAGGCCGATGACGACGAAGGATGCCATGAGCACGACGAACAGGAAGAGCAGGGCCCTCTTATCGATCAAGGCATCACCGACCCCGGTTATCTTGCCTCATTGGCTTAACTCTTTCCGAGGCGGGGGCCCAGTTAGGTAAGGCGCATATACAAGTTAGGGAGATTACGGCATCCATGCCCATAGATGACCTCATGTCTCTCACGAGCAAGGAGCGGATACTCCTGTACCTCGTCGACTTCACGAACATGGAGGAGCGGTACGAGCTCCCGTCGGACCTGATCCAGGAGACGATATCCTACTGCACCGGCGTTCAGAGGAAGCACCTGTCGAAGTACCTGGACGACCTGCTCAGGGAGAACCTCATAGTCGAGAGGAAGGCCCACATCCAGGGCATGAAGCAGCGCATGAACGGTTACTACCTGTCCCCCGCAGGGTACTCGAGGGGATGCGAGATACGCCAGAAGGTCGGCAGCGTCGAGGTCGACGTCAAGGACAATGGCCACACGAAGAGGATGAAGGTCTGCGAGGTCGACGAGGCCACGCCGGCCAGGATCACCTACTGCGACATTGTGAGGGAGGCCATAGCCCACGGCGAACTGACTCTCCCCGACCTCCTCAGCATCGACGCCAAGAAGCGCGAGGCGCTGGAAGCGAAGGAGCGGTCCACGGACATCTACAAGCGCGCACTGCAAACGGCTTGGAGGGACGGCCAGGTCACCGCCACCGAGCGCTTCCTGATCGAGGAGCTGAGGAAGCACCTCCACATCACGGACACGCAGCACCAGTCCCTGGAGGCCGAGATCCTGAAGAAGGTCGCCCAGGACCACATGGAGTTCCTGAGGGTGTACCGCGGGGTACTCGAGGTCGCCCTCTCCGACGGCAAGATATCCGGGCCGGAGGTCGATATCCTCAAGATGCTCCGGAAGACCTTCATGATCTCGCGGGAGGAGCACGACCAGATACTCGTCGACGTGGAGTCGTACGTGTGCGGGCCGCCGGGCTGCGTCGGCCAGGACGCTAAGTGAGGGGCGGGCCGCGCCTATCTCCTTATCCCCGCTCTCTCTTCGCCGGTCGGGCCTTCGGAGAACGCGTACGCCATCCTTGGCGTGTTATGGTGAAAGCCCACGGACCCCGTCCTGTCGACCATGATCACGCCGCCGAGTCCGTCGACCCGCTTCTGCAGGATTCCTATGCTTTCCTCGCACGCGGCGTAGACACCAGGGTCTCCGCCGAGCATGTCAACCGCGGTCTTCGCCAGGAGGACGGCCATTATCTTCTCCCCCCAGCCTGTGGAGGACGCAGCCCCTAGAGTGTCATCCGCGTATGCGCCTGCGCCCACTATGGGGGAGTCCCCCACCCGTCCGGCCATCTTCCTCCTAGTCCCGCCCGTGGACGTCGCACAAGCGAGGTGCCCGTCCTTGTCGATGGCGCACGCCCCGACGGTGTCATGTGGCGCGCCGGCGAACTCCTCCCTCGTCCTCAGGACACCGGTCCTGAGATACTCCCTGTAGTCCTCTAGCTCCCTGCCGACGAGGAGGTCCTCCTCCGTGCACTCAACGAACCCGTTGGCCAAGGCGAACCTGAGTGCCCCATCGCCCGCGAGCATCGAGAAATGCGTGCGCTCCATCAGGCGTCGCGCGACCCTCACGGGGTTCCTGATGTGCCTCAGCGCCGCGACGGCCCCCGACCGGAGGGAGGCCCCCTCCATTATTATGGCGTCCATCTCGACCTGGCCGCACTGGTTCAGGACAGAGCCCCTCCCGGCGTCGAAGATCGGGTCGTCCTCCATGGATGCGACCGCCTCTTCGACAGCGTCGAGCGCGCTGGCACCCCGCAGGAGGAGGTCCTTTCCGACCCGCACCGCGGTGGTGCAGCCTGTGAGGTGCGCCTCCACCTGGTCGTCCGGGATGTCCCACGCGCCTCCGTGGACTATCATCGACGGCTTCATGTCACCGGAGGGGATGGTCGGGACTGCTATTAGAGCTACACGACCAGCTTGAAGACCTTGTCGTGCTGGCGCACCCGGTCCTTGACCTTCACGCCGACGGACTGGCCGGCCCCCGCGCTCGTCACAGGCGTCCGGTCGATCTCCATCGATTCCACCTTCTGCTCGAAGTCGGTCGTGGACCCCTTTATCTTTATGGTGTCGCCGACGGACAGGGAGCCCGATGTGATCTCGATTGCCGCAACACAGGGTTTCGCGAAGAACAACGTCACACTACCTACAAGCTCTTCAGCCATGGTCCCCCTCTTGGAGGCAAATCCTCTTACGTCTATTAGGAAGTTTGCAGGTCCGTTGACGTGCTGGCCGACCTGCTGCGCGATGCTGCGGACCGACTGGCAACCGGGCGGGATGCGCGGTGCCGTCGCTGCGCCATCCAGTGTTCCGCGAAAGTTATAATAGGCAGTAGTGGTTCACTCACATCAGCCGGAGTCCGGCCAGGGGATGCATGATGGCAGAGGCTGAGAGGTCGAAGCGCAGACCCGCGGTCAAGAGGTGCCCGACACCTCCGAGGTTCGCTGGCGAGATGCTCAGCGTGCTATCCGACATCATGTCCGTGGAGAACCTGGACCCTGTGCTGCAGAAGATCGCTTCCACAGTCGCAGAGCTCTTCTCCGTCCGCGGCCTAATCATATCCGTCCTCGACGAGAACGCGCAGGTCTTCAGGGTCCGTGCGACCCATGGTTACCCTCCGGAGACGGCCGACAAGCTTAGGAAGTTCACCTACAGCCAACAGCGGCTGAAGAAGGACCTGGACGAGAAGTACAAGGTCATGGAGAACGTCTACTTCGTCAGGCCGGGCCCGGAGGAGTACGTCAAGGCGGACGAGTTCTTCTATTTCAACGTACAGGACATCACCAAGCCGCGCGGGGACCCCACGGAGTGGCACGAGCTCGATTACCTGAAGCTGCTGTTCGTGGACCGGAAGGGCTCCGTGAACGGATACATAGAGATAATCGAGCCTGTGGACAGGAAGGTCTTCGACGCCGGCACGGTCGAGGCGATGCAGATATTCTCGCAGCTGATCGGGGTGGCCATCGAGAACGCGAAGATGTACCAGAGACAGGTCGAGGTGGCCCAGCGCTCGAAGTTCCTGGGAGACATAATCGCCCATGATATCAACAACTACAACCAGGCGGTGACGAGCTACCTCTCCATGGCGCAGGACGAGCCCCAGGACGCGAAGAGCACCAGGAAGTACCTGGAGAGGGCGTCGTCCTCGGCGTGGTCCATCAGCGAGCTGATACAGCGGGCCAGCAAGCTGACGAAGATCGAGGAGGAGGGGGCGGAGAACCTCGGCCCCGTAGAGCTCGGCGAGGTCCTGAAGGCCAGCGTCGCCGCGGTGGCGCGGGACAACTCGGACCGCGAAGTCAAGTTCAACATCAAGCTCGGGCCTAACAGGTACTTCGCCATCGGCAACGAACTCATAGACGAGCTCTTCACCAGCATAATGAAGAACGCGGTCGACTACGACCCCCACGAGGACGTGGTCGTCGATGTCTCGATCGGGGAGTTCTTCGTCGACTACATGCGCTACTGGTGCGTGTCCATCGCGGACAACGGGATAGGCATCCCCGACTCCAAGAAGAGGGTCGTCTTCGGGAGGTTCAACGGGGAGGAGGGCGCATTGCCCGCCTCCGGCCTCGGGCTTTCCACCGTGCGCGCGATCGTGGACGCGTACAAGGGGATGGTGTGGGTCGAGGACCGTGTCCCTGGGGACCACTCGAAGGGCAGCGTCTTCAAGGTCGCGCTCCCGATGACGTCCTCGCGGTGAGCCTGGACTTCGGGAAGGTTTATTCTTGTCCGCAGCACATGCGGGGCCAGGTGTGGCGATGCGTTTGAAGGGGAAGGTGGCGCTCATCACCGGAGGTACCGACGGCATCGGGCGTGCGTGCGCGGAGCTCTTCTTGAGAGAAGGTGCCCAGGTGGCAATAACGGGCCGTTCCGAGGAGAAGGGGCGGACCGCCGTCGAGTCCCTCTCGGGCTTCGGCGAGGTGCTCTTCGTCCGGGGGGACGTCTCGCGCGCGGAGGACGCGAGGAGGATGGTCGAGGCGACAGTGGAGAGGTTCGGCGGCCTGCACATACTGTTCAACAACGCAGGCGTGTACATCGAGAAGCTCGCCGAGGACATGTCGGAGGAGGAGTGGGACCTGCTCATGGGGGTGAACCTGAAGGGCACGTTCCTGGTGACCAAGTACGCGGTCCCCCACATGAGGCGGCAGGGCGGCGGCGTGATAGTCAACAACTCCTCCGATGCAGGGCTGATCGGCAACAGGAGCTGTCCCGCGTACTGCGCCTCGAAGGGCGGGGTGACCGTGATGACGAAGGCGATGGCCCTCGACTACGCCAAGTGCGGCATCAGGGTGAACTGCATCAACCCGGGGACCATCGACACGCCCATGCTGGCGCGTGAGGTCCAGGCGTCCGGGGACCCCGAGGCGTACATGGTCCGCACGGTGGCCGAGAGCCCCATGGGCCGGATAGGGCGGGCGGAGGAGGTCGCGAGGGCCGTCCTGTTCCTGGCCAGCGGGGAATCGTCGTTCGTCACCGGGGCCTGCCTTTCGGTCGACGGAGGGTCAACGGCCCAGTGACGGCCGCGCCCTTTCGCGACAAACAATATATCCGGGCAGGGCCCTGGATGAACTGAGGTGTACCAACCTTGACTGGCAGGTCAGCATCGGACATACTGAAGGACGCGGTCGCCATGGAGGAGGACGGTATGGCCTTCTTCAAGCGCGCCTCGACGATGATGACGCGCAAGCGCTCCAGGGACATGTTCCTCAGCCTCGCGGCCCAGGAGGACAAGCACATCGCGGTCCTCAGCCATGAGCTGGCGAGGGTGGAGGACGGGAAGAGCTGGGACACTCTGGACAAGGCGAGGCGGTCCCCCGGACCTGCCCGTCACTCCGTCTTCTCCGAGAGAGGCATCAAACGTGTCAAGCTGGAGCCGGGGGCGGGCGAGTTGGAGGTCATCGACATCGGCATAGACGTCGAGGAGCGCTCCATCGAATTCTACAGGGTTGCGGGACGGGTCGCTGAGGCCCCCAACGCGAGGCAGGTCTTCAACTGGCTCGTGGGTGAGGAATCGGGGCACCTAACCATCCTGCGGGCCGAACGCGACAGCAGGTCGGGGTCCGGGTTCTACTACGACAGCATGGAGTTCAGCCTGGAGACGCAGTGAGCCCCTAGAGTGTGCCGCTCCTTATCGACTCGACCGTGTGGAGCATGTCCGAGAACACCGCATAGGCGGTCTGCGTCAGGCCCGGCCCCTCCTCGAGTATGGTCAGGTCGCCCATCAGGTCCGTCCTTATGGTGACGGCGCTTGAGGTGCCCTCGACCGTCCAGAACGGGCTGTCTGGCCCGAGCTCCTCCGGCCGCACGACGAGCCTGACTCCCCCGTCCTCGAGGCTGGCGCTCGCGACGAGCTTGAGCTTCGTCCCCCTCTCCCTGGCCTGGGCGAGCATCTCGACTGAGACGCCCCCTACGCCGGTCCGGTCGACGTCCTTCGGGGTCTTTCTCGCGTCCATGAGCACGTTCGCGAGGGCGGTGATCTTGGCGGCGGCGTCCCAGCCGTCCATGTCCATCGAGGGGTCCGCCTCGGCTATCCCCCGCGCCTGCGCCTCCTTCACGGCGTCCTGGGCCGTCCTCCCCTTGGCCATCTCCGTGAGGACGTAGTTCGAGGTGCTGTTCAGGATGCCCCTGACGCCAAGGACCTGGCAGCCCGGGAGGGTCTTCTCGACGAGGCTGAAGATGGGGGTCCCGTCCATGACGGTCCCCTCGAACCTGAAGTGCACGCCGCGGGAGCGGGCGAGGGCCCTGAGGTCGCTGTAGGCGAAGGCCACGGGGCCCTTGTTGGCCGTGACCACGTCCATCCCGCACTCCATCGCCCTGGTTATGTGGTCTATCGCGGGCCTCCCGGAGTCTATGTTCAGCGTCGTGAGTTCGACCACCATGTCGGCGACGGTCTTGTCGATGATGTCGGTGGGGCCGAGGTCCGTCCTGGCTCCCGGGCAGCCCATCAGGCTGCCGGTGGACTCCAGCTCCTTCAGCACCGCTTCGAGGTCCAGGGCCCGGTCGGAGATCAGGCTCCCCTTCGACCTCGTGGCGATGGCGACCACCTCGACGTCGAGCCCCTTGGACCGAAGGAGCCACGGCCGTCTGGAGAGCAGGAGCCGGGCGAACTCCTGGCCCACGTTCCCGAACCCGATCAAGGCGAGACGTAGTATCATCTGGTGCACCTTCGCATGTAATCCTGGCCGTGGTACGTCCCAGGCCGTTCACATCTTGGTGAACTCGTCCTTGCCCGCGCCGCACTCGGGGCAGACCCAGTCATCTGGGAGGTTCTCGAAGGCTGTCCCCGGCGAGATGTTCTGGCTCGGGTCGCCCTTCTCCGGGTCGTAGACCCAGCCGCAGACATTGCAC
>CAZXWO010000003.1:0-80071 GCA_964644565.1 uncultured Thermoplasmata archaeon
ACCCGAAGGAGGTCAACATGGCCGACCCGGCGGTGCTGGAGGAGTTCATCGAGATCTGCTGCGACGACTACCCCGCCGAGAACTACGCTCTGGTCCTGTGGGACCACGGCGGCGGGTGGCGCGGCCTATGCTGGGACGACTCGTACTTCGAGGAAACGGGCATCGATGACTGCATCACGATGGTCGAGCTCAGGGACGCGGTCGAGGGCGCCTACGAGGACACCGGTGAGGTCATGGACGTCGTCGGCTTCGACCTATGCCTGATGGCGATGCCGGAGGTCGCGTACCAGGTGAGGGACTATGCAGACTACGTTGTCTTCAGCGAGGAGACCGTCCCCGGCCAGGGCTACCCGTACGACGCAGTCGCCAAGGCGCTGGTCGACGCACCCGAGATGGACGGCAGGGCGCTCTCCGAGGCCATTGTGGTCGAGTACGCTGCGTTCTACTCGGAGCTCAACATCAAGGACGTCACGATAAGCGCGTTCGACATGGCGTTCATGGACGAGCTCACGGCCGCGGTGGACTGCCTCGGCGCGGAGCTGCTCGACGGGCTGCGCACATACATGAACAGCATCCAGAGGGACGCGATCCTCGCCCAGGAGTACTACTATCCGTACAACATCGACCTCAAGGGGTTCGCGGACAACCTGTTCGGTGACGCGGTCATAGAGGACGAGGGCATCAAGGATGCGGCCGTGCTCGTCAGCCAGGCCGTCGACGATGGCATCTTCGCGTGCATCAACGGGGACCACAACTACAAGTCCAACGGGATAGCCATCTACCTGCCGACGACCAACGAGGGCATGCACCACATAAAGGACACGTACATCGACGTCCCGTTCGCCACCGAGACGAGCTGGTACGACTTCGCCGAGGCCTTCTCGAACTTCTTCGGACGGACTTGGGGCCTGGACGACTCGGTCAAAGTGGCCTAGGGCGACGTCCATCGGACGGTGAAACCCTTTCGGCAAACCCATTACAGCTTTCCGCTCACGCCTTCTTGTATGAGCCGAGGACCTTGACGAACGCCCCCGTCTTGAGGAGGCCGCCCACGGCCGCGTGGCAATCCGGGTCGTCCATGCTGCCCTCGATGTCGGCGTAGAAAACGTACACCCAGGGTTTGTTCCTCCTGGGACGCGACTCCAGCTTGGACAGGTTGACCCCCCTCGAGGCGAACTCGCCCAGGCACTTGTGCAGCGCTCCGGGGGCGTTCTTGGTCGCGAAGACGATGGAGGTCTTGTTGGCGCCCGGGACGGGCCCCGGGTTCTTCTCGAGCACGAAGAACCTCGTGAAGTTCGCGTCCTCGCTCTGGATGTCCTCCTTGAGCACATTCAGGGCGTAGACGGCCGAGGCCCTCCTGCTGGCGATGGCCGCCGCGTCGGTCCTCATCGACTCGGCCACCATCCTCGCGCTCCCGGCCGTGTCGTACGACGCGATGGTCTTCCACTCCGGGTGGTTCTGGAGGAACTTCCTGCACTGGCCGAGCGCCTGCGGGTGGCTGTAAACCTCCCTTATGGATGACAGCGTCGCCCCTTCGGCCGCCATGAGGCAGTGCTTGACGGGGACTATGACCTCCCCCACGATCGTGAGGTCGTGGTCCAGGAGGAGGTCGTTGACCTGCGTCACGCTCCCCTCGATCGAGTTCTCGACCGGCACCACCGCGTGCGAGACCTCGTCCCTCTCCACGGCGACGAACACGGAGTGGAAGTCGGGATATGGCCTAGCCTCGACCTCCGCACCGAAGTACATGACGCACGCGTCCTCGGAGTACGCTCCCCGCTCGCCCTGGAACGCCACCGAATGCTTGGCCTTGGCCATCGACCGCTGTACAAGAATCAGCCTATTTCTAGTCTTCCAAAAGGGCACGGACGGTTGCCAGCATCGCGCGTTGCACAGAATTGTCCACCAGGAGGGGACGACTGGCTGGCCCGCAGACCTCCAAACATTTATATCGGTCGAGACCATGAGGAACTCTGTCACGCCATGAAGGCGTGAACCCGCTGACACACGGAGGCAAGGAATGGCACCACAAAGCAACAAGCTGCTTATTCTGCCCTTGGGGCTGCTTCTCCTAGCCTAAGTGCTGCAGTGAGGGTTTTTTGGAGAGTGTTTTGATGCCTACACAAGCTCCGAGTGAGAGTGCTAAACCAGGCGAAGAGGCCGGGTTCAGGGTACCCGAGGCAGGCGTGTTCGTGAGCGAGTACAACAAACAGATCTTCCAGGCCACCAGGATGCCTGAGAGGGTCAAGGTGCTCGACACGACGCTGAGGGACGGGGAGCAGACCCCAAACGTCGCGCTGTCCATCGACGACAAGCTGAAGATCGCGCAGGCCCTGGACGAGCTCGGAGTGGACATCATAGAGGCCGGGTTCGCCGTCAACTCGGAGGGCGAGGCCGAGGCGGTCAAGAAGATCGCCGGGGCGGGCCTCAAGAGCGAGGTGTGCAGCCTCTGCAGGGCATCCACGCAGGACATCGACGCCGCGCTCGCCTGTGACGTCGATTCCGTGCACATATTCCTGGCGACCTCCAAGGTCCACCTCGAGAAGAAGCTCAAGATCACTCAGCAGGAGGCGGTCGAGAAGGCCGTCGCGGCGGTCCAGTACGCGAAGCAGCACGGCCTCGTGGCCGAGTTCAGCTGCGAGGACGCGACCAGGACCGAACTGTCGTTCCTCAACGTCGTCCACAAGGCCGTGGAGGACGCGGGGGTGGACAGGATAGACATCCCCGACACGGTCGGCGTCATGACCCCCCAGGCCATGATGCAGTTCGTATCGGAGATCAAGAAGACCACGAAGGTCCCGCTCGCGGTCCACTGCCACGACGACTTCGGTATGTCTGTGGCGAACTCCCTCGCGGGGGTGCTCGGAGGCGCCGAGGAGGTGCACGTGACGGTCAACGGCCTCGGCGAGAGGGCCGGCAACGCCGCCCTCGAGGAGGTCGTCATGGGGCTCCAGGCGTTCTATGGACTGAGGACCAGGATCAACACCCGGAAGATGGCCTTCGTCTCGAGGCTCGTGTCGCAGCTCACGGGCATAGCCGTCCAGCCCAACAAGGCCATCGTCGGCGAGAACGCCTTCTCGCACGAGGCCGGGATCCACGTGCACGGCGTGCTCAGCGAGTCTTCGACCTACGAGCCGATGCGACCCGAGATCGTCGGGAAGGAGAGGACCCTCGTCGTGGGCAAGCACTCCGGGGTGCACGCCGTCCAGAACAAGCTCAAGGAGTACGGGCTCGACCTCGCCCCCGAGCAGATGAAGGAGGTCGTGGTCAGGGTCAAGAAGTACGCGGAATCGGGCAAGAAGCTGGACGACGCAGAGCTCCTCGCCGTGGCCTACGACGTGATGGGCCAGGAAGGGGAGCCCGTGATCAAGCTCGAGGAGTTCACCGTCTTCACGGGCCTCAACTTCACCCCGACCGCCACGGTCGTGCTGAACATAGACGGCGAGGTGAGGAGGGCGTCGGAGACCGGCGTCGGTCCGATAGACGCCAGCGTCAGCGCGATAAGGACCGCGGTGTCCAAGAACATCGTGCTCAAGCAGTTCAGGCTCGAAGCCATCACCGGCGGTTCCAACGCGCTGTGCGAAGTCACCGTCAAACTGGGGGACTGCGAGGACGCCCAGCTGCTCGCGCTCGGGAAGAGCGTCGGCTCGGACATAGTCACCACGAGCGTCGACGCGACTATCGAGGGGCTCAACAGGCTCTGGGCGCACAAGCTGAGGTCCAATGGCGATAAGACTAAGAGGAAGGCTTACTGAATCAGGGGCTGCTCGTCGATGGAGGTGTTGCCGATTGCCTAGGACGATCGCTGAGAAGATACTTTCAGCCAAAGCCCAGAAGGACGTATCCGCAGGGGAGATAGTCGAAGCGGAGGTCGACTACGTGATGGTCAACGACATCACGGCGCCGGCCGCGTTCGACGAGTTCGAGGACCTCTGCACCCCCCTCCTCGAGAAGAAGGTGGTACTCATCCCCGACCACTACGTCCCCAACAAGGACGTCGCGTCCGCCATCCAGGCGAGGAAGATGCGCTCGTTCGCCAAGAGGCACGGGATACGCAACTACTTCGAGATAGGCTCGGGCGGAGTCTGCCACCAGGTCATGGTAGAGGCTGGGTTCGTCGCGCCAGGGCGGCTCATCGTGGGGGCGGACTCACACACGTGCTCGTACGGCGCGCTGGGCGCCTTCGCGACCGGCATAGGCAGCACTGAGGCCGCCACGGTCTTCGCAAGGGGCCTGCTCTGGTTCAAGGTGCCTGAGTCGATGAAGTTCGTCGTCGACGGCAAGCTGGGGAAGCACGTCATGGGCAAGGACGTCATACTCACGATCATAGGCGACATAGGGGTCGAGGGGGCGCTCTACAGGTCGATGGAGGTCCAGGGCTCGGCAGTGTCCAGCCTGTCCGTCTCCGACCGCATCACCATATCGAACATGGGCATCGAGGCCGGTGCCAAGGCGTGCATCGTGCCGCCGGACGAGAAGGTGGACGAGTACCTGAAGGGGCGCGTCCGCGGGCCATACTCCAAGGTCGTCGCAGACCCCGATGCTAGCTACGTGGATACCAGGGAATATCCGGCCGAGGACCTGGTGCCGGTCGTGGCGAAGCCGTTCCTCCCGAGCAACGTGGCACCGGCCAGCGAGGTCGGCGTCGAGATAGACCAGGCGTACCTCGGCTCCTGCACCAACGGCAGGATAGAGGATATGAGGGTCGCGGCCGCAATCCTCAAGGGGAGGAAGGTCAAGGAAGGCGTGAGGTTACTCGTGGTCCCGGCGAGCAAGCAGGTATTCGACCAGGCCTCCGCGGAAGGGCTGTTCAAGGTCTTCTCGGACGCCGGGGCGTTCATATCCGGCCCGACCTGCGGGGCGTGCCTAGGCGGGTACATGGGGGTGCTGGCCCCGGGCGAGAGGTGCGTGAGCACCACCAACAGGAACTTCGTGGGCAGGATGGGGCACAAGGACTCCGAGGTGTACCTCGCGAGCCCCGCGGTCGTCGCTGCCAGCGCGGTCGCAGGAAGGATAGTAGACCCGTCGGAGGTGGTCGGATGAAGGAGCACTTCAAGGGCAGCGCGTGGACCTTCGGAGACAACGTCGACACGGACCAGATCATACCGGCGGAGCACCTCGTCACCATGGACAACAAGGAGCTGGCCAAGTACGCATTCTCCAAGGTCGTCCCAGACTTCCCCCAGAGGGTGAGGATGGGGGACGTCGTCGTGGCGGGCAGGAACTTCGGCTGCGGCTCGAGCAGGGAGCATGCGCCGAGGGCGCTCATGGGCGCAGGGGTGTCCTGCGTAGTCGCGGAGTCGTTCGCGCGGATATTCTTCAGGAACTCGATCAACATCGGCCTGCCCCTCGTCGAGGCGAAGCTGGCGGCGAAGGACGGGGACGTCGTGAGCGTCAACCTCGGGAAGGGCGTCGTCAGGAACGAGTCGACGGGCGAGGAGGCCGCGTTCGCCAGCTACCCGCCCTTCATCATGATGCTCATAGAGAAGGGGGGCCTGGTCCCCTACACGAAGGAGAGGCTCGGTTGCAGAAGGTAGGCGTCATACCCGGGGACGGCATAGGCCCCGAGGTCATCAGAGAGGCCCGGAAGGTGCTGGGCGTCGCGTGCGAGAGGAGAGGCATAGACATCGACTTCGAAGAGTTCCCGCTGGGTGCGGCGCACCACCTCAGGACCGGCGAGGTGCTCTCCGACGAGACCCTGTCGAGGCTCGGCGAGAAGGACGCGATACTGTTGGGCGCGATGGGCGACCCCCGCGTGAAGCCAGGGGTCCTCGAGAAGGGCGTCCTCCTCAGGCTCAGGTTCCACTTCGACCAGTACGTCAACCTCAGGCCCGTGCAGCTCTTCGAAGGCGTGCCGTGCCCGCTCGCCGGAGGCGACCGGAAGGTCGACATGTTCTTCGTCAGGGAGAACACGGAGGACTTCTACGTGGGCCTGGGCGGCAGGGTCGGGAAGGGCAGGTCGCGGACGGAGCTGGAGCTCGTGAGGAGGGCCTACGAGGCGAAGTTCGACGTCGGCATCGACCTCAGGGACGAGGAGGAGCTGGCGTACCAGATAGGCGTCGTGACCAAGGGCGGCGCGGACCGGGTCGTGGACTTCGCGTTCCATCTGGCGAAGGAGAGAGGGCTGGACCTCGTCACATCCGTGGACAAGGCGAACGTCCTCACCGAGGTGTACGGGCTCTGGCGCGAAGCGGTCGAGCGCGCGTCCAAGAGATACGGGATCGCCAAGGAGTTCCTCTACGTCGACGCGGTCGCGCTCCACATGGTCAGGAACCCGGAGCGGTTCAAGGTGCTCGTGACGCCGAACCTCTTCGGGGACATACTCACGGACCTGGGGGCGGCGCTGCAGGGGGGCCTCGGGTTCGCCCCTTCGGGGAACATCAACCCCAAGGGGATCAGCATGTTCGAACCCGTCCACGGCTCCGCCCCAGACATCGCAGGCAAGGGACTCGCCAACCCGGTCGGGGCGATACTGTCCTCGGCCCTGATGCTCCAAACCCTGGGGCACAGGGAGGCCGCTGCTGAGGTCGAGCGCGCCGTCCGGGAGGTGCTGGCGGGCGGGAAGCACATGACCGCGGACATAGGGGGAAGGACTTCGACCTCCGCGGTGGGCGACGCGGTGGCGGCGAGGCTGAAGGCGTTCTGACCGACGTATGGGCGTCCACTGGCCTCAGGCGCACAAGGATAAGTACGAGCTCGCCCTAAGGATTGGGCAGAGCGTGGGGGAGGTAGCATGAAGGTACTTGTGGTCGGCGCGTCCGGACAGATGGGCGCCATGACGGTGAAGGACCTGGTGGAGTCGTACGGTGCGGACGTGGTCGCTGGAGACCTAAGCCTCGAGCGCGCGAGGAGGGTGGCCGAATCGGTGTCGAAGGAGCACGTGACCCCGGTCAAACTGGACGCCACGGACAAGGACGACCTCAGGAAGGCCGCCAAGGGCGCGGACGTGGTCCTAAACTCAGCGTGGTACGAGCTGAACATCAAGGTCATGCCCGTCGCCATCGACCTCGGGGCGCACTACGGCGACCTCGGCGGGTTCTACGACTTCACCTTCCAGCAGCTCAAGTACGACAGGAAGGCCAAGGACGCCGGCGTCACGTGCGTCCTGGGCATAGGCTCCTCCCCCGGCATCACCAACATATGCGGAGCGGCCGGGGCGAAGAGGCTGGACACGGTCGACACCATCAACATATACTGCACGTGGGGGACCAGGGCCAGGAGCGACAGGGCGGCCATGCCCTCCTACTCTGTCAGGACCGTGCTCGACGAACTGACCCAGGAACCGCCCGTCGTCAAGGACGGCGTCAAGACAAGGATGCCCGTGCTGTCAGGGGGGACGGAGGTCTGGATGCCGGAGCCAGCGGGGAAGGTGACGGCCTACTACATCAAGCACTCCGAGCCGGCCACGATGGCGGACTTCATCGGCAAGGGGACCAAGAACGTCAGCTTCAGGATTGGCTTCCCGCCGAACGACTTCGCGACCTTCAAGACGCTGGCCCAGCTCGGCTTCGGGAGCGAGAAGGACATAGACGTCCGGGGGAAGAGGGTGTCCCCCAAGGAGTTCATCACCTCGATGTACCTGGACGCGGTCGCGTCATCCAGGGACTCGGCGGAGGTGGTCGACGAGTACGACTTCTTCAGGGTGGACGTGCTTGGGGAGAAGGACGGCACCCCTGCAGAGGCCACCTACTTCGTCAAGACCTGGAACGACAGGAAGACGGGTGCCCCCTCGGGCAGGGACACCGCGGTCCCCCCCTCGATCACCGCCCACTGGCTCGCCAAGGGCAAGATCAAGGCGAGGGGCACGCTGCCGCCCGAGGCATGCATTGAACCAGAGCCGTTCTTCAGGGAGCTCGGCAAGCGGGGCATACAGGTGGAGGAGGAGGTCCAGTCCTCCCGCCGGTTCTACTGATGTCCCGATGCGCGACTCCTCAAACCCCTTGTTCGCACTATTCTGAGCATACTTCTAAATAGCCATAACTCGTTTTGAATTAAAAAGGGCAGTAGAGGTGGATGGGATGTCACCGCAGGTTTTGCCAGTTCAGAAGCAGAAGGCCACAGAGATCGGGGAGTTCCTCACGAACAACGTGTCGAGGGCCGTCGTGTACGCGCTCCTGCACAGGCAGCCGCTCACGAGGAGGGAGATCGAGCGCGACCCGATGACAGACTCGATGAGGAGGCTGTCCCTGAGCGCACAGACCAGGTCCCTCAAGGACAAGTCGACCGTCCAGATGAGGACCCTGCTGGCGAAGGGCGTCGACTGCGGCGTCCTCCTCCCCGTCACCTCCAAGAGGCAGAACTACTACTTCCTCAACTCCGACCTCAGGATCGAGCCCGCACCCGTGCGCGACGCCAGCGAGGAGGAGGACGAGGTCGCCCTCAACGTCTTCCTGGACAGGACCTTCGCCCACACGCCCGGGCAGGCGGTGCTGCCCGCGTGGGGCACGGCGGCGGACCACACCATCCTCCCGGTGCCGTTCATCGACTCGCCCAAGACCTTCGTCCTGTGGCTGAGCTGGTTGATCACCCCCACGAGGAGGAAGGTGCTGAGCTACATCGGCCACCACGGCGAGGTCACCAGGCCCGAGCTGCGGAAGGACCTGGGGTTCTGGGCGGACAGGATAGTCTCGAAGGAGGGCGTCCCGAGCGGTGTGCTGGAGAGGACGGACGGCAAGATACGCTACCAGTTCTCCGAGTTCTCGTTCTCGAAGCTCAAGGTCAAGAGGGAGGACGAACCAGGCAAGAGGAAGCCGTGGACCACCTACCCGCCGTCCTTCTGGATGACCAGGTCCTATGAGCCGATCCGCTGCATCATGGGGGCGTCCAGGTACCTGGGCGACTCCAAGCCCAACGCAACCCCGGCCCAGGTCCTCGAGGAGATGGCCAAGGGGGACCTCACCATCGTGGACAGGAACAGGAAGGAGTTCCTCGAGGTCAACTTCCTGGAGAGGATGAGCTTCTACGCGATCTACCACTCGTCGGGCGACCCCGCGGTCAAGATCTCCGCGGAGACCCTCGTCCCCGAGAAGGTGACCTTCAACTCCCCCGAGCACCCGATGCTCTGGGTCATGAGGACCGACGAGGAGCACGCCGGGGCGAGGCTCCAGTTCAAGGACGAGGCGGCCAAGATGCTCCTGTCCAAGAAGACGAAGGAGGAGCAGGTCGCGTTCCTGGAGAAGATGATGCTCGACATCGCGATGGAGCGCATAGGCAAGAGGCTGGAGGCGCACGAGGCCGCCCTTGCAGGGGACCTGGACAAGCTCAGGATGGAGTCGTTCGGGCTCGGTGCTGAGTCGATCGGGGCGGTGGCGAACCTGGAGAACGAGAGGGAAAGCGTCCTGAGGGAGAAGATGTACTTCGAGAAGTTCATGAACATATTGCTCCCTGGCTCCATCAAGAAGTCGAAGAAGAAGACGCCCGAAGAGGAGATCTCGGAGATAGACAGGGAGCAGGGAAGGGGCTCTGAGTAGGCGACCCCCCTCCCCCGCCAAGGACAACTTACGGTTCACGAGGTCCTATAAGCGGTCGCCGACTGCACATCTGGCCTCCGTCCGAAACGGTATTGTACGACGACAACAATTAGGGAACCGGAACGCCAAACATAAGCACACATAAGCAAACATAAGTCGACACTAATATCTCACTTATGAGTGTGGATCCATGACACTTACGGACCGAGAGAAGCACATCGTGGAGATACTGAGACGCGGCATCAACTCCCCCACCCTCCTCGCATCGGAGCTGAAGATAACCCAGTCGGGGGCCACCCAGGCGTTGCAGAAACTAGAGAGGAAGGGGGTGGTCAGGAGGGCGAAGGTCGGCCGACACGCCCTCTACAGGCTCACCGAGGAGAAACCGGCGGAGGAGCCATCGCCCCTGGACGAGGACCTGGAGCTCATCAAGGAGTCGTACCACGCCCTCTCGAAGGTCTGGTCCCACCTCCTCAGGCTGGACCTCTCCCACGAGGAGCTTAAGAAGGTCAGGGATGCGAGGAACCTGCTGGAGGAGATACTGGTCAGGCGCGGCAAGAGCCTCGAGTGAGGCGTCTGGCCACCCCAATACGTTGCGGGGAAGCCGTCCCGCCTATCTCAGCGCCTCATCAGCCTTCTTCCGGTTGTCGACGGTCATCACCATCTCGGTGTGGCCGGCGTCCTTGCTGAGGATGAAGATGGAGTCGACGTTCACCATCGCCCTGGCCAGCTTCTTGGCGACCTTGCCGAGCTCGCCGGGCTTGTCCGGCAGCCTTATCGAGATGACGTCCCTGAGTTCGTAACTTATCCCGGACCGGGTCAGGGCGGCCTTCGCCGTGGCCTCGTCGTCGGTCACGACCCTGATCAGGGGCCTCGAGTTGTTCCGCTCGCTGGCGATGCCCTTGATGTTCACGCCGTTGTTCCCGAGGAGTTCGCACACCTTGGCCAGCTCGCCAGGCTTGTCCTGGACGAAGACATCGAATTCCTTCAAGTTCCCAGTCCTCGACGTACCTATGACCGAAGCTAGTTAAAAATGGTTCCGGCACCGATTCCCGCGCCCCGGAAGGCTACCCGCCCTTGGGGAGGTGGACCCACCGATTGACCCACCAGTATGCGAGGTATGTCGAGTTCACGGTCACGAGGGCGAGGACCGCACCGTACCAGAACAGCATGCTGCTGTCCATCCCTCCGAGGGAACCGACGACCGTCGCGATGGTGTTCGGCACCAGCACCGCGGTGCCCAGGATGGTCAGCCAGGTTATGGTCATCGTCATGCGGTTGTTGAGGGTCTGCAGCTGGTTGTTGTAGAGCGCCTGGAGGACCTCGAGCCCCGATGCCAGGACCTCGGACATGTGCTCGCTCAGGGCGATCTGCCTGTTCACGTCCTCCACGAGGAGGCCGACCTTGGCCAGCGTCTTCGGGTTGTCGGCGATGAGCTCCGCGTCGCCGTACCGGAGCGAATGGAGGACGTCCATGGTCCTCCAGAGCGTGTTCAGGTATGTGATTAGCGCGTGCTTGAGCTCGTAGATCTTCTTGCCGATCTCCATCCTCGGGGACTCCGGGTTCAGGAGGAGCTCGCTCATGGCGTCCGCCTGCTCCTCTATCTCCCTGACGTGCTCGAAGTTGTGGGAGTTGTTCTCGTCCAGTATCCTCACGAGCATCAGGGTGAGACGGTCGCTCAGGGGCATGTTCTCAGGGAGCCTCCTCATGAATGAGTCGGCGTACCTGGAGAACAGCACGAGCCTCTCGACGTCCTTGCTGTGGATCGTGACTATGAGGTCCTTCCGCACCATTATGATGAGCGGGAACGCCTCTACCTTCAGCCCGGACACCTTGACCGCGGGGACCATGATGCCCATCTCGGTGTCCAGGTCCTCGAAGGACGCGTAGTATCCCTTGAGGAGCGTCGGGACGAGGGAGCCGCTGAACCCGAACTTGACCGCGAGCTCCGATGCGTCCTTCTCGAGGTCGTCCGCGGTGAAGTTCACCCAGCCGAGGCTCGAGCCCTGGAGGGTCGAGATGAACTCCGCGGGGTTGTTCCCGTAGATCTTGACTGGCTTGCCCTTGTGTGGCAGGGCGACGCAGATGCCCCTGTACGTCTTTGCCCTGCAAACGTCTTCGTGACCGCGGTCCTTGGAATCAGGTGCCGCGGTCGCCGCAACAGAATCGGCGCTGTCCTGCAACTGAGTGCCTCCCATCTGCCGTGTCGGACTGGAACCTGTATGGCCCCACGTCCATGTATATTTCGCTCCCTCCCGGGCGCCTGGGGGGACATGCATCCTTTTAATACGGGCCTCGTCATTTCAACGGCGGTTAGGCGGTTAAGATGAGGGTACTCCTCATTCACGCGGACAGGTTCGAATACGAGATCAAAGACCCGACCAAGATGGCGGAGGAGCTGCCGCAGGGGGCTCCCAGGAAGCACGCGTTCCAGGAGCCTCTGGTTGTCTTCACCACGGTCGAGTCCTCGGATGCCAACGCCGAGGCGGTCGCGGAGGTCGCGGCGTCCGACGTCGCGGAGGTCTTCTCCAAGGTGGAGGCGAGGAGCGTCGTCCTCTACCCTTACGCGCACCTGAGCTCTGACCTTGCTGGACCCGCGCAGGCCATCTCGGTCCTGAAGGCCACGGAGGCGGCCATCTCCTCGAAGGGCATCGATGTCCACAGGTCTCCGTTCGGCTGGTACAAGGGCTTCGAGATCAAGTGCAAGGGCCACCCGCTCTCGGAGCTGTCGAGGGAGTTCGGCGCCGAGCCTGGGAAGACGAGGGAGGACGTCGTCGAGAAGATCACGAGCGAGCTGTTCGTCCTCACGCCCGAGGGCGAGGAGCTCCCCTTGGACCTCGAGAACGTCGACTCGATGACGTTCCTGGACAAGTACCCGTCCCTGAAGACTTTCATCATCTCCGAGGAGGTGGGGAGGTCCAAGGGCGTGGAGCCACCGTCCATCAAGGCCATGCAGAGGCTCGAGCTCGTCGACTACGAGGAGGCGAGCGACAGGGGCCACTTCAGGATGTTCCCGAAGGGGCACCTGATATTCAGCCTCCTCGAGAGCTGGGCCGAGGAGATAGCCCTGGACAGGATCGGCGCGGTCCAGATAGACACGCCCATCCTGTACGACTGGTCCATGCCCGACATCAGGAGCCAGGGCATGTCGTTCCACGAGAGGCACTACACCCTCAAGACGGACGAGAAGAGGGAGTTCGTGCTGAGGTTCGCCGGCGACTTCGGCCTGTTCAGGATGCTCAAGGGCGCCACCCTGAGCTACAGGAACCTCCCCCTGAGGGTCTACGAGTTCTCCAAGAGCTTCAGGCTGGAGCAGAGGGGCGAGCTCACCGGCCTCAAGAGGCTCCGGGCGTTCCACATGCCGGACGTGCACTGCTTCGTCGCCGACATCGACGACGGGTGGAAGGAGTACATGCTCCTCTACCGAAGCTACGCGGACCTCGCGGACGCCACCGGCGTCGAGTACGCGGTCGCGTTCAGGATCGTGAAGGAGTTCTACGACAAGTACAAGCAGAACATCGTCGAACTCCTGAAGTACTCGGAGAAGCCGGCCCTGATCGAGGTCCTGTCCGAGATGAAGCACTACTGGGCGGTGAAGCACGAGTTCCAGGGCATAGACTCCGTCGGCGGGGCCGTCCAGCTCAGCACCGTCCAGCTCGACGTCGAGGACGCCGAGAGGTACGGCATCGTCTACACGGACGCCGATGGGAAGAAGCGCGGCTGCATCATCACACACTCGTCGATAGGCTCGATAGAGCGCTGGATGTACGTCCTGCTCGAGGAGGCTCTCAAGCACGAGAAGCCCAGCCTGCCGTTCTGGCTCTCCCCCACCCAGGTGAGACTGATACCGGTGAGCAAGGACTTCGTGGCCGACTGCAACGCGCTCGCCGACTCCCTCCCAGGCAGGGTCGACATAGACGACACCGACGACAAGGTCGGGAAGAAGATCAGGGGCGCGGAGATGGAATGGGTCCCGATGATCGTGGTCCTGGGCGAGAAGGAGAGGGCCTCCGAGAAGATACCCGTGAGGCTGCGCTCGGGCGAGGTCAGGGATATGACCAGGGCCGAGATCGTCGGGGAGATGGAGGCGCTGACCAAGGGCTACCCGAAGGCCAGGCTCCCGCTCCCGAGGTTGCTCTCGAAGAGGCCCGTGTTCAGGGGCTGACCCCCGACCTCACCTGTTGTCCTCTTCCCCCCAGATGATCTTGTGAAGCTGGGGCATGACGCGGACGTCCAGGTTGTCCTTGATGGCGTTCTCGGCCAGCCACTTCAGGTCCTTCCCGCCGACGGGGGTGAGTATGACGTCGCACGTGGGGGGGTGCTCCCTGATGACCTTCTTCGCGTACTCGTAGTCGGCCTCGTCCGAGACCACGAACTTCAGCTGGTCCGTCGGGCCGAGCATCTCCAGGTTCTCGAAGAGCATCTTGCCGGCCTCCCCGGACGAGGGGCACTTGATGTCCATGCTGATGGAGAGGTTGTCGTCGCAGGGCATCTCGTCCAACGGCATCGCCCCGTTCGTCTCCACCACGACCTTGTATCCCTCCCCCAGCAGCTTGCCGATCAGCGAGGGCGCGTCCTTCTGGACCAGCGGCTCGCCCCCCGTTATGCAGACATGGCGCGCCCTGTGCGTCCTCACCTCCTTCATGATGGACTCGACGCTCATGATGGAGCCCTCATCGTACGCCTGCTTCGTGTCGCAGTAAGTGCACCTCAGCGGGCAGCCGGACGTCCTCACGAACGTCGTCGGCGCCCCCATGGTCCTGCCCTCTCCCTGGATCGACTTGAATATCGAGTACACCTTCACGTCCTCACCTCGTAGTCCAGCGGGTCCTCCGCGCCGGCCTGCCTGAAGCCCTCGAGCCTGAGCAGGCAGGAGTCGCACCTCCCGCAGGCCCTGTCGCCCCCCTTGTAGCAGCTCCATGTGAGCCCCACGGGCACCTCGAGCCTCAGCGCCTCGCGCACTATCTGGGCCTTCGTCATCCCTATCACGGGCGCCTCGACCCTGATCGGCCTGCCCTCCCTCCCGGCCTTGGTGCCGACATCCAGCACCTGCTGGAACGCGCCGATGAACTCCGGGGTGCAGTCCGGGTAACCGCTGAAGTCCACGGAGTTGGCCGCGATGTACACGGCCTCCGCCCCGACGCTCTCCGCGATGGAGGCCGCAATGCTGAGGAAGACTATGTTCCTGGACGGGACGTAGGTGCTGGGCACGCCCTCGGCGATCTCCGGCCTCGACCGTCCCTCCGGGACGGAGCGGTCGGCGTGGGTGAGGGAGCTGTCGAGCAGGGGGCCGAACGGCAAGGACACGACCACGTGCTCGCCGGCCCCGAGTGCTTCGGCGACGGCCCTGGCGGACGCGACCTCCCTGTCGTGCCTCTGGCCGTAGTCGAAGGTCAGTGCCAGGACGTCGTGCCCCCTCTCCCTCGCGATTGCCAGCACCGTGGACGAATCGAGGCCTCCGGACAGCAGCACGACAGCCTTGGGCATGGAATGTCTCCCCCGACTCAGAGGTCCCGGGAGGTCCAGACGCCCTGGCCCCTCCCCTCGTCGACGCCGATCTCCACCCTCTTGACGTTCTCCGGGAACTGGACCCTCTCGAGGAGGCGCCGTATGACCCACTCCGAGATCTCCTCGGCCGACGTCACGGAGACGTCCAGCAGGACGCAGTCCGACCGGGGGAACTCGTAGGACTTCCCGCCGGCGGAGTACCTCACGGACTCGCCGCTGGGGACCACCGAAGGGTCGTTCCCGGGGACGAGGACCTTGTGGTCCAGCTCCGCTGCCACGTTCCTCAGGAACTCCTTGACGCTGATGAAGTCCATTATGACGCCGTCCCTGCCGATCTCCCCTTCTATGACCGCGTTTATCGCATAATCGTGGCCGTGCAGCCGGCCGCACTTCGAGTGCCCTGCGATCAGGTGGGTCGCGGAGAACGTTATCTTCGAGACCCAGCCGTTTATCTCCAGCCTCATCGGATTGGGATAGCTCGGGAGGCCTTAAAATAG
Source organism: uncultured Thermoplasmata archaeon (assembly GCA_964644565.1). Classification (GTDB taxonomy): domain Archaea; phylum Thermoplasmatota; class Thermoplasmata; order UBA10834; family UBA10834; genus UBA9653. The sequence goes on from CAZXWO010000003.1 coordinate 15,476, forward strand.
TTTCACGGCCGACGCCGGCCGACGCGCTGGGCCAGGCCAGCGGCGAGCATCACGGCGTCCGAGAAGTCCGCCTTCGCCCGAGTGGTGTCCACGAAGACCCTCGCCAGGTTCACGATGGGGGCGCCGTAGGCCTCGCAGCCGCCTACCAGGTGTAGGGTCCTGAACATCAGGTTGCCGGAGACGCCGTCCGGGGCCACCACGAGGTCCCGCTCGGCCACGGCCTGCTCCACGAGTATCGCGTAGTGCCTCGCGTCCAGCCCCGACCGGGCCAGGTCGGACGCGAGCCTCTCCCCGTCCTCCAGGCTGCTCCGTATTTCCTCGCCCCTCCCAACGTCCTCGGCCCTGCCCTTCGAGAGCACGCCGACGCTCAACCTCCAGCCGACCTGGCCGAAGTACTCCGAGGCGCTGAGGACCAGCCTCAGCCTCGCCCCCGGGTCCCTCCCCTCGTCGATGCCCACCGGGGCGAGCAGGAAGGGCCGCCTCATCCTGTCGGCCAGGACGGCCACGCGCATGACCTCCTCCAGGCCGAAGACTTCCTTGAGCTGCGAAAGCGCGTCGGAGGACGACAGGGTCCCGCGCACCGCGGCGTCCACCCTGCCCTCGCTGAGGGCGAGCATCAGTTCCCGGGCGGAGTCGAAGCGCTCCAGCCTGACGCCGCAGCCCAGCCCCCTGAGCCTCGCGGCGGTCGCGACCAGGAGGTGCTCCGGCACCCCTATGCCCACGACGGACCCGCTCGAGCACCCGCAGGACATGAGACCGGGGACATCCATCGGGACAGCACCGCCTACTGCTCGTCCTCGGTCATCTGGTCGAAGACGTAGTTCTCCCATTTCCTGACGCCGAGGACGATCTCCAGCTCCTGAGGGGTCAGCAGCGGCTTGTCGTACATCATCACGTCGTCGATCGCGATCCTGGGGCAGGCGGTGGACACGTACGCGTCGAACCCCAGCGACTTCAGCTTCTCCGGGTCGAACTTGTCCATCATTATGAGCACCGCGTCCCTGCGCTTCCACCTCAGCAGTTTGCGCAGTTCCCTGGCACGCCTGAGCCTCCTCTGGCCGACCTTCTCCCCTATGATTATGCCGAAGGTCCTGGCCCTCTGCGCCCTCTCTATGACGGCGTGCCTCTGCCGCAACACCTTGTCCTTGACCTGGTCTATCTCCACCGGGTCGTCCAGGTGCGGGTCGAGGATCACGACCTTCTTGCCGGTGGCGAGGTGCACCCCGAGGGCGTGGAAGGTGCCGCTGCCGATCAGGAGGTAGCTGTTGACGTCCTTGATGATGGAGTGGGCGGAGGAGTAGTTGCACCCGAGGACCTCGCCCGCGTGCGATATCCTGCCGTCCCCCTCCCCCAGGCGCACCTTGAGGCCCAGGCTCTCGAGCCCCTCGACGACGCCGTCCAGCTCGGTCAGGTGGGGGGTGGTCGCCAGCACTCCCACGGGTTCCTTGAGCAGGTCCACGGACTTCTTCAGCTGGTCGCCCATCGGCGCCTTGGAATGGGCCGAGACGAATATCACGGGCTTCGAGAACCTCAGCGACGGGATGGGCGAGTGGCCGATGTGGACGACCGCGTCGACCATGTCGAACAGCGAGCTCGGGACGTCGCACGCGCCGAAGCAGGGCTCGGCGACCACGACGACCTCAGATCCCGAGTTCTTCTCTATGTCCTCGGCGTACTGGTAGGCCCTCCTCTTCAGCCCCTCCGGGACCTGCAGGGCCACGACCCTCGCCTTGATCCTCTTCAGTTCCGCTATCGCGCCGGCGAGGTCCACATCGAACACGTCCTCTTCCCCCACCTCCCCTGCAGACGGCCGACCGCGGCCCTAGCGGGAGGGACATGGGGGTGTACAGTAGCCCTTCGTAAAAAACATTGTGCGGTGCGGGCCCGACGGGGAGGCTCACTCGGCGGGTGCGACGACCTTCTTCGGGGCCCTCTCGACGTCGATGTAGCACGGGGTAGGGAGCTTTATCGCGGCCCTCTTCAGAGCCTGCTTGGCCGTGGCGATGTGCGCGGCGGTGGTCTCCAGGGTGATGAGCCCCTGGTCGGGCTTGATCCTTGCCGCGGTGCCGATGGGCTTGCCGAACGCGGCCCTCATCCCCTCGGAGATACGGTCAGCGCCTGCGCCCGTCGCGATCTTGTTCTCGCGGAGGACGTTGTGCGGATACACCCGGATCTTCAGGTGGTACCCCGTGGTGCCGATCTTCTTCGCGAGCAGCCTGTTGGCCGAGATACGGGCGGCCTCGAGCGCTATGTGCCTGATCTGGCACTGCTCGACCGCCTTGAGCGTCATGCGGACGGGGTAGTCCCCCTTGACCCCGTGCTCGAACTGGGTGATCCTGTTGGCGGGAACCCCTCCCATGTACTCCCTGCGGCAGTAGGCCTGCCCCTTGATCTCCCTGTACATGCTTCCGGGTTTCCGAGTCATATGACCACAACTGGTGGTAGGCTGATACCAGGTCTGCGGGATAAAGGTAGTCGTATATAAAACTCACTGACCCGGGGAAGTTGGCGGTGTGGGGCGCCCGGGAGCCCCTGGCACCGCTGGCCGGAGGGCAGGAGTATATCTATGCCCAAGCCCTTGACAACCGCGCATGGCCCGCAGGCACGTGAGCAAGAGAGGGGCGAAGGACATCGCCGAGGAGAGGGTCGACATACTCTTCGGCGAGGCCGCGGCGGAGGCCCGCAGGGGCGACGACGCCAGGGCCAGGAGGTACGTCGGGCTCGCCCTCAGGATGAGCGAGAGGCACAAGGTGAAGGCCAGCCACAAGAGGACCTACTGCCCAGAGTGCCACACGTACTTCGTCCCACCGAGGAACGTCCGGGTGAGGACGGGCTCCGGGAGGGTGTCGATGACCTGCCTGTCGTGCGGGCACGTGCTCAGGTATCCCATGAAGGCCAAGGGGAGGGTGTGACGCGATGGACAAGAAGAGGAAGGCGCAGCTGAAGGGGGCCGCCCAGCACATCGACGCCACGGTGTACGTCGGGAAGGACGGCGTCACCGCGGAGGTCGTGGGCGAGGTCGTGAAGCAGCTGAAGCGGAAGCGGCTCGTTAAGGTGAGGCTCCTCCCGTCGATGGAGCAGGAGAGGCACGAGGCGGCGGAGAAGCTTGCATCGGCGGCGGCCGCGGTCCTCGTTGAGGTGCGCGGCAGGACCGCGGTGCTGGCGAGGGACTGAGCCCCCTGCTCAGGGTTTATATACGGACATGCACGTTGACAAACGGTCCGAAGGTGTCCAGGCATGCTAGACGCGAGGTACATCCGGGATAACGAGGCGGCCGTGAGGCAGGCCCTGAAGGACAGGAGGTCCGACGAGTCCGTCCTCGACCGGTTCGTGGAGCTCGACTCCAGGTGGCGCTCCCTCACGGAGGAGGGTAACGCCCTCAGGCGGCACAGGAACGAGGTCTCGGAGCAGGTGCCGAAGCTGCCCAAGGAGGAGAAGCAGGCCAAGATCACCGAGATGAAGGCCACCGCCGAGAGGATCAGGGTGATCGAGGCGGAGGTCAAGAAGATAGAGGGCGAGAGGGACGACCTCCTGCTCAACATACCGAACATGCCGGACCCGAGCGTGCCCGTCGGCGACCTCGACGCCGGCGATGTGTTCCTCCGCACATGGGGGACGAAGAGGGACTTCGACTTCAAGCCGCTCCCCCACTGGGAGATCGGGGAGAAGCTGGACATCCTCGACTTCGACCGCGGGGTCAAGGTCACCGGGACGGGGTTCTACGTCCTCAAGGGGGACGGGGCGAGGCTCGAGAGGGCGCTCATCAACTTCATGCTCGACCTGCACCACGCGCAGGGCTACAGGGAGGTGTTCCCCCCGGCCATCGTCAACCGCAAGAGCTGCATCGGCACGGGCCAGCTGCCCAAGATGCAGGACGACATGTACTGGGTGGAGAGGGACGACCTCTGGCTCAACCCGACGGCGGAGGTGCCCGTCACCAACCTGTACTCGGACGAGATATTCGACATGAGACAGCTCCCGGTCTACCACACGGCGTACCTCCCCTCGTTCAGGCGCGAGGCGGGGAAGCACATAGAGACCAAGGGGATTGCCAGGGTGCACCAGTTCAACAAGGTGGAGCTGGTCAAGTTCGTCGTGCCTGAGACCTCGCAGCAGGAGCTGGAGACGCTCCTCGCCGACGCTGAGGCCGTGACAAAGGCGCTCGAGCTCCCCTACAGGATCAGGCTCCTCTGCACCGGGAGCGTGGGGTTCCACTCGTCCAAGACCTACGACATCGAGGCCTATGCGCCGGGCATGGACCAGTGGCTCGAGGTCTCGTCGTGCAGCGACTTCAAGGAGTTCCAGGCCCGGAGGGCGATGATCAAGTTCAGGCGGGAGCCGCACCTGAAGAGCGAGTTCGTCCACACCCTGAACGGGTCGGGCATAGCGCTGCCCAGGACGATGGCGGCCGTGCTCGAGAACTACCAGAACAAGGACGGGACCGTGACGGTGCCCGAGGTTCTCAGGCCCTATATGAAGGGGACCGAGCTCATAGGCTGAGCCAGCGGCCCTGGTAGGTCGGGCCGCCGCGGGGCCGTCTTCGCACGGTTGAGAATCACCGCTGATTGCCAGACGTCCCCCTTTTATACCCTCGCGGACAGGATATCGACTCAGTAACAAGGGAAAGGGTCCGCGATGAAGAAGGACACGCGCTTCGCGCTACTGGTCGGGAAGGCCTTCCTCAAGGAGATTGAGGACGGCCACAGGGATACCGCGATCGCCTTCGGACGGGCGTTCCTGCTGGCGTTGGGCCGACAAGGCCCTGACGCAGGCGACGACTTCGATGCGCTGAACGGCAGGGGCCACTCGCACGCCATGGCGATGGCGCACAACTGACCGGGCAAGGCCACATTTCTCAGATGCCGAACGGCTTGTGCCCGCCGCGCCTCAGTGTGTACTTCAGTATCGGCGGGGTCACCAGCGCGGTGGCGAGGCCCATGAACACCACCACGGAGTAGACGTCCCCCAGTATTATTCCAGTGGACAGGCCGTAATACGCGATGATGAAGGCGATCTCGAGCCTCGGCATCATGCCCACTCCCACCGAGACGGCGTCCCACTTCGACATCCCAGAGAAGCGGGCGGGCAGGGCGCAGCCCAGGACCTTGGACAGGAGCGCAGCGACCGTCAGGACTACGCCGAAGATGATGGAGTCCCAGATGTCGCCAAGGTTCACGGCGGTGCCCAGCGACACGAAGAATATGGGGACGAACAGGGCCTCCAGGTACTGAGTCCCCTTCCTGAAGCCGTCCCTGAGGGCCGAGCCCGAGAAGGCCGTGCCCGCCACGAACGCCCCGACTATGGCGGATATCTGTATCGTCTCTGCGATGAACGCGTACAGGAACGCGATGGCCAGCGCGAGGATGAACCCGCTCATGGGCATCTTCCTCCTGTAGCCTGAGATCTGGACGTCGAACACGAGCTTGGCGAGGAACCTCGACCCGACATACGCCCCGATGACGACGAACAGGACCGCGCCGACCATCAGCAGGCCTATACCAACTGCGTCGAACTCCCCAGAAGCCATGCCCTTCGAGATGCCCAGGACGACCATGCCCAGTATGTCGTCGACGACCGCAGCGCCGACGATGGCGTACGCGACTGGGGTGCCGATGAGCCCCAGCTCGGACAGGACGCTCGCGGTCACGGCCACGCTCGTCGCCACGAGGGTGGCGCCGATGAACACCGCGTCCGCGCCGTACCCGAACAGGTGGGCGACGCCGAACCCGAACACCCAGGGGATGACCACTCCGCCGAGCGCGATGGAGATCGACTTCCGGGTGTAGATCTCCTTGAGGTCGCACTCGAGGCCGATCATGAAGAGGAGTATTATGGCCCCCATCTCCGAGAGCATCATGATGGTCTCGGGGAGGCCTGAGGTGCCGCCCGTGCCCTCCCCGATTATGCCGAGGACGCTCGGGCCTATGACCACGCCGATGACGATGTACCCTATGACCTTCGGCTGCCCGAACCTCGCGAACAGGAATGCCGCGATGAGCGATACCGCGAGCAGGAAGGTGAGCTCGAACCACACCTCCTCAAGGAGGGTGTCGAGTATGGACTCCAGTACGACCGACATCTAGTATCTGCCCTCGGATGCGATAGCAGCACTTAGAATTTTCTAGGGGAGGCTCAGGGCCCGTAGACGCACCCCTTCACGAGCCACAGGTCGACCGTGTCGCCCGTGTCCTTGAGGAGAAAGCCCGAGACGTACTCCCTCGGCACCCTCTCCAGGTACACGCCGAAGTCGACGCGCCACTGCCCCCAGTCCTTGCCGACCAGTCTGCCGAGGCACGGTATGTTCGGCCCGATGGTGGCGACGCACGTGAGTCTCTGCTCGAGTTCGCTGGTTACTCCCAGGGCAGCGACCATCCTCGGCGTACCTATCTCCCAAAGGACGTCGAAACGCACGTAGAGGCCAGCGAAGAACTCGGTGGGGAAGGCGGGGTACGCGACGGGGTTGCCCGCCCTGCCTATGTTGACGATGAAGGTCGCGACGGAGTGGATCAGCCACCTGAGCAGGTCCACGATCGCCTCCCCCGTCACCGCGAAGGAGGCCCGGACCCCGATGCCCGCCGCCCCGGCGGCGTCCCCGAACACGACCTTCACGTACAGGGTGACCTCGTGTACGACGTCCTTCACGATGGATATCAGGTTCTCGATGAAGTGGTGGAGCACCCGCTTGGCGAGGAGGACCACGAAGTCCAGCGAGGCTGTCACCTCCGAGAGCCTCGTCTCGTCGAAGGCCTCCTTGAAGGCGGTGAAGAGCGCCTGCGCGATGAAGTCCGAGGTCGCCAGGAGAACGGGCGCGCCGTTCGACAGGCCCTTCGTGCCCTCCTTGAGGGACCAGCGCGGCCCGCCGTCCCAGGTCCTCTGGTGCGTCCTCCCGTCGTTCTCGTCGTCGCACAGGGTGGGCGTGACGTCCACCGTCTTGCCCGAGGCGTCCACGAGCACCAGCGAGTCGCCGTCGTTGAGCGGGTCCCCCGGGTAGCCGTTGTCGATGGCCGTCTCGGGGAATGTGAACACGAGCCTGCCGTTCGGGGGGAGGGTCCCGTAGACCTGCATCTCGTGGCCCTCGCCGTGCATGGTCCTCAGCGTCCACCCGTCCACGCACCTGGTCTCGTCCAGGGGGTTGTACAGCTCGACCCATTCCGCGCCCGAGTCGTCCCCCTTCGGGTTCGCCTCGAACTCGTTCACGACGATGTCCGTCGGGAACGGCGGCGAGTACTTGAGCCTCAGGCCGGCCTCGACCGACGCGCTGAGGCCGAGCATCGGGATGGGTATGTTGGAGAGTAGCGCGCCTGCCCCCGGCAGGTCCGCCGTGCTCACCTCGGCGGTCTCGTAGGGCTCGGCCTCCGGCATCACCATGTCCAGCGCCCAGCTCTCGGTCCTGCCGTGGACCTCGACCAGCCTGCGCAGCACGGTCATGAGGGGGTCGACGACCACCTCCACCGACCCCGAGTCGAACGTGAGGGTCCCGTTCACCACCACGTCGAACCTGCCGTCGGAGATCTTGGCGATCCTGAACCCGAACGCTATGCCGGGGCCGAACCTGTCCGTGCAGACTATGATGCGGACGAGGTCCTGGGACTTCTTGAAGAGGAGGTCCGGGAGGTTGGTCCTGACGATGAGGGTGAGGCCGTACATCGACATGCGCAGCTCGACGTTCCCCACGAGGTCGACGAACACCCCCACGGCCTTGCCGAGGACCGAGTCCGCGAACTTGTGCAGGTACTCCTGGAGGGTCTCGACCATCGCCTGGACGCACCTCGCGATGACCTTCATCACCTTCGTCGTGAAGCTGGCCAACGTCCTGAACGCGTCCTGGACGAAATGGTAGATCGCCTCGAGGCCGTCCTTGACCCAGCCCAGGGCCGGCTCCAGCTTGTCCCAGAGGTAGTCGCAGAACTTGGCGGCGACGTCCAGGGCGTCTGAGAAGACCGTGTTGGTCGGGTTGTATTCCACGCCCTCCAGGGGCCACGCGGAGTGGACGACCACCGGGACGCAGACCGACACCAGGACCGGTGTCTCGACGACCGGCTCAGGTTCCATTGACGAGACCAGGTATGAGTCGCTGGAGCTCGTCCTCACCTGCACCAGCGCCCTGACGGAGACCTGCCACTGCGTCGCGTACGGGGCCGCCGAGGCCTCCGCGAGGGAGGTGAGGTGGAGGTTGGGGTACGCGCCCGCGGACCGGTCGTGGTCCCAGGGCCGCTTGACCTGGACGAGGACCTCGTCCGAGGGGAACATGGATGCCAGCGAGGCGTAGCCTGAGTCGGGGGCGTACGGCACGACGGTCAGGGGCGGGAGGCCACCCGGGACCTCCACGGACAGGGTGGTGTCGAGGACCGACCCCGACGACTGGGCGGCGTCCAGGTCACCGTCCCAGAACCCGAAGGTGCCGCCGAGGTCGACGTACGCGGACTGCTTGTAGGACGACATGCGCTTCTGGGCGAGGGCGGCCTTCGCGAACGCGCCAAGCGCCTGCTCCGCCACCTGCGGGAGCCCGGGGAATGCCGCCGACCCGGTGACCAGCGCGGCCGCGACCGAGTCGACCATGGGGCCGGCGAACCGGTCGTCGGTCTCGTTCACCGACGCGGTGACTGCCCTGGACAACCCCTGCAGAGCGCACCCGAATATGAATCCGAACAGCCCGGACGCCTGAGCGCCGACGCCCCACTCGGAGCTGTCCTCGAGGTCGTTCCTGACGATCTCCCCGAGCTGCTGCTCGATGGGCACCCCGAGGTCGGGTATGTACGGGAACTTGGCGCTGGTCATCACGTCATCCGCCACGCCGTCGTACATGGAGTCGAGGAGGGCCTCCGGGACCATCTCGCCGCCGCGCGACGCGACGAACGACGCGAACGCCTCCGCGAGCCCGTACTGTGCGCTGAACAGCGGGAGCGTGGCGCCGGACGAGAGCACGGCCTCGGGGGAGAATGACACCTGCACCTCGCCGGCCCGCTCCGACATGGCCGTGAAGAGGTCCACCCCGTCCGCTGGGTCGAAGGCCATGCCCGAGAGCTCGATGGTGCAGGTCGACGCGATGTCGAAAGCGACCCGCTTGAGGCTGTCGTATACCAGGTCCGTCAGGGAGCTCTGTCGTTCCTTGAAGTCTGGGTAGAAGTCCTCCCACGGTCCGTGGGACAGGAGGTCGTGGGCGGGGACGTCGACGGACACCAGCACGCCTCCCACCCAGACGGGGTAGAGCTCGCCGGCGGCGTTCTCCACGAAGTACTGTCTCTCCGGGACCAGGACGTTGAAGTCCGGGTCGACCCCGAACACGGTGGTGTGCGATTCTGGGATTGCGCTCGACAGCTCGAGCGTCCTCCTTATCCATGTCAGGACGGACTCCAGGGACTCGTCCTCGCCCGTGAGGTACTCGACGAAGGAGTCGACCGCCTCCCCCACGGCCTCAATGGCCTGGTCGGCAAGGTCGAGCGCGCCGAGCCAGCCCATGTAGTCCATCATCCTGATGACCAACTGGTCCGCCATGCCTGAGACCGCCTGTGCCACGAGCATCCTCGGGTCGAGCGCGGGCTCCGTCTTGCCGAGGAACCAAAGGAACAGCTCCGCGGGGTCCAGGTACCTCCCGTGCGAGCCCTCCAGCGCGGCGAGGCCGAGAGTCCCGCCCCCGCAGACGGAGGCGACCTCGCGGGCGAACGACTCGTCCACGTCCCTGAAGAGCCTCGCCTGCTCGATCAGGAGGGAGACGGCGACGGCCCTGTACGCGTCCTCCTCGGTGAGGATGGAGGGTGTGTCCAGGCCGGTGTAGGTCGGGATCCCGTACCCCTCTATCGCCCTCAGCTGGGCCAGGGTCGTCAGCATGTAGCCTACGAGCCTGCCCATGTCCGAGAACTCGCCTTCCGAGGCCGCCTCGAAGGCCCTCAGCCGGGCCTCCAGGAACGGAAGCGCCGATATGATCGGCCTGTCGAACGAGAGGTCCTTGGAGAGGGACGCGGTCTCCGACAGCGCGACGACGGAGAAGCTGCCCAAGGCAACGAAGTATGGGTTCGCGGTGGTCACTGCGAGTTCGTCCGTCGTCGGCGCCGGTGGCCGCTCGTACTCCATCTCGGTCCCGTCCAGCACCACGCTGTCCGCTTCGGGTTCCTCCGGGGACACGATGTCCATCGTCTGCTTCTCGACGAAGAACAGGGACCCGGACCAGTTGGACACATCGAGGGAGTAGCCGCCCAGGGCCCGGGGGAACGTGCCGTCCAAGTAGGCCTGCACCGAGGAGGAGTACCGCATGGACAACTTCGTCTCGTTGACCGGGTACTCATCCCATCGGGACACGAGGCCGTTGGCCTCCGCGGCCCCGAGCAGGCTCAGCTCCAGCCTGACCTCCTCGATCGAGGACTCCATGCACGACAGCAGCCTGTCGCGCCTGGCGTCCTCCGCCTTGTCGATCTCCTTCTTGGTGAAGTACGCCCCCGACGCGGTGGCGAGCAGCAGCACCGCCACTGCCACCACCGAGAAGGACACTTGGGCCCTGTCGTCGGACGCGAGCCGCTTGAGCGGGCCCGCTCCCATGCTCCCAGTTAACAGCGCTCCGGACACAGCCATCCTCGGGGTGCCGAGCGCGCCCGCATGAGTTGACGCTTACAGTTACATGCAGTCTACGTGGCCGTCCAGGCCTCCGCCCTATCGTTAAATATGCCAGATGGTATTCAAGTGCTCGGATGGGATGCGTTGGGCACTGACGAGACCCTCCTCCTGATATTCGTCGCGTTCCTCGCGGCCAAGGTGGGCGGCGAGATCATGGAGAGGATGAAGTTGCCTGCGGTAGTGGGCGAGCTCTTGGCAGGCGTAGCCCTCGGCCCGTCGATCCTCAACCTGATCACGGAGGACCAGACCTTCCTGGACGTGCTCGCCCAGCTCGGAGCGACCTTCCTCCTCTTCTCCGTCGGGATGGAGACTAAGCTCTCGGAGCTCAGGCGGGTGGGCCTCGTGGCGGCCTCCGTCGCCGTGCTCGGGGTGGTCACTCCGTTCATCCTCGGCTACTACGTCTCCGTCCTGCTCCTCATGTCGTCGGTCGAGGCGATGTTCGTGGGCGCCGCCCTCGTCGCGACGAGCGTCGGCATCACCGCGAGGGTCCTCCAGGACATGGGGATGATCAACACGACGGAGGCAAAGATAATCCTCGGCGCGGCGGTCGTCGACGACATCTTGGCCATGATAGTCCTCACGATAGTCTCGGGCAGCGCCACCGGCAACCTGGACACGTTCCACATCGCGATCGTGATCGCGGAGGCCCTGTGCTTCGTCGCCATCGTCACGATACTGGGCACCAGGATGGTGAGGTACGCCTCCGGCAAGCGCGAGGTCCGGGGGGACCGGATGGTGAACGGCACCTACGCCATCCACTACCGCACGAGGGCGTTCAGGAGGGACAGCTGGTTCGAACGGCTAGTCCAGAAGGAGGCACCCTTCGTGGTGGTCCTGATAGTCCTGTTCGGCCTCTCGGCCATGGCGTCTTACGTCGGCCTCGCCGCGATCATCGGGGCGTTCTTCGCGGGACTGATATTCTCCGACTCCAAGGAGACCTACGAGCTCGAGCACAAGTTCGAACCCCTGAACGTCCTCCTGGTCCCCTTCTTCTTCGTCGTCATGGGGGCGAAGGTCGGCTTCGCGGACCTCTGGGAGGTCGTGCCCCTGGCGATCGTCCTGACGGTGGTCGCGATACTCAGCAAGCTCATCGGGTGCTCCCTGGGGGCCATCAGGCGCGGCGAGCGGACGGCGCTGATAGTCGGCGCGGGCATGGTCCCGAGGGGGGAGGTCGGTATCGTCGTGGCCATGATCGGCCTGAACATGGGGACGATCGGCACCAACATCTACTCGGTCATCGTCCTGGTGTCGATCGTGACGACCATCTACGCCCCGTTCCTGATCAAGACCGTGATAAAGGCCGAGTCGAAGAAGGCCAAGAGGGCCCAGGAGCCCTTCCGCTAGGGCCTCTTCTCCGACATGATCCTGAGGAACTCGTCCAGGTGCGCCGCCAAGGTCTCGTTGTCGGTGTAGCCGCAGGCTGACAGGTCCGGCGCGGCCAGGAGGGCGGCCTTCCCGTCGCTCACCACGTCGGTCGCTATGAGCCCCTCCCTCCTGACCGCCTCGGTCCCCTTTGGGACCTTCACGAAGGGGCTGGTGATGACGATCATGCGCACCCCCCTGCTCGCCGCCGCGGCGAAGTGCTTCCCCAGGCGCCTCCTGAGGCCCGTCACGGAGGGGGAGGATATCACGAACGTGTGCTCGGACCTGTCCAGCATCTCCCCGATCTTCTCGAACACCCGCTCCTTGCCCATTATCGTGTAGACCAGCTGGGGGACCCCCCTCTCGGACAGGATGTTCTTGACCGATCCTATCCTCTCGAACGACTCGCGCACCTCGGTCACCACGCGCACGGATATGTCCGAGGGCTCGACCGGGGAGAACGAGCGGGGCCTGCCCGGCTTCGACTGCGCGAAGCCCTTGGATTCGAGGGACTTCATGACCTTGTAGGCAGATGTCCTCGGAATCTGTGCCACCTCAGCTACAAGATTCGCCGTTCCTGAGCCGAGCGCCACGAGCGCGACGTACCCCCTCGCCTCGTAGTCGGATAGGCCGAGCCTGAGGAGCACCCTGGATATCTTCCCGTACTCCTGCAGCAGGTCCTCCGCGTCGAGGCCCATCTTCGATATCACCGACTTCAGGTCCATTTGTAGCGTGATAAGCTACATAAGATTTAAATTATCGCCTGAGGAATTAACCTCAAGGGAGTGGGAGTCACATGCTCACCAAGGATTCTGCGCTGGCCGTAGGTCTCCCTAAGAAGACGGAGAGCCTCTGCCCTGAATGCCTGACCGTGATAGAAGCGACGATGCGCGAGGAGAACGGCAAGGTCGTGATCGAGAAGACCTGCCCGAAGCACGGGGACTTCAAGGACGTCGTGTGGTCGGACGTCAAGACCTACCTGAGGGTCGAGAAGTGGGCCAAGGACGGCATCGGCGTCGAGTCGCCCGCCATACCGAAGGCGAAGCAGTGCCCGTTCGACTGCGGCCTCTGCGACCTCCACCTCAGCCACACCGCGCTCTCGAACGTCGACCTGACCAACAGGTGCAACCTCAAGTGCCCGATATGCTTCGCGAACGCGAACGCGGCAGGGTACGTCTACGAGCCGGACTTCGACACCGTCGTCGCTATGCTCAAGATGCTCAGGGACCAGAGGCCCGTCCCGTGCCCCGCGGTGCAGTTCTCCGGCGGGGAGCCGACGATCTACCCCCGGTTCTTCGACATCATAAAGGCGGCCAGGGACATGGGTTTCGCCCAGGTCCAGGCCGCGACGAACGGCATCGAGTTCGCGAAGAGCATCGACTTCTGCAGGAAGGCGAGCGAGGCCGGCCTGAACACGATCTACCTCCAGTTCGACGGGCTCCGCCCGGAGATATACGAGAGGGCCAGGGGCAAGAACCTGATGGACGTCAAGCAGAAGGTCGTCGACAACCACAGGCAGCTGGCCAACCACCCGTCGATAGTCCTGGTGCCCACGGTCGTCAAGGGCGTCAACGACGACCAGGTCTGGCCCATACTCGAGTACGCCATCAAGAACAACGACGTCGTGAGGGGTGTCAACTACCAGCCCGTGGCCTTCACCGGGAGGATCACCACCGAGGAGCTGGAGAAGGGGAGGTACACCCTGACGGACCTGATACACGACATAGAGAGGCAGTCCGCGGGCAGGGTCCGGGCGACCGACTGGTACCCCGTCCCGACCGTCGTCGCGGTGTCCGAGCTGGTCGGCGCCATCGCGGGCCGGAACATGGTCACCTTCACCAACCACGTGCACTGCGGGCTCGCCACCTACCTGTTCGTCAAGGACGTCGACAACATCGTGCCGGTGACGAGGTTCATCGAAGTCGACGACCTCTTCGCGGAGATGTACGAGCTCGCGAAGAAGAGCAGCGGGAAGAGAATCCAGGCGTTCACGAAGGTCAAGGCCTTCAACCTGTTGAAGAAGTACATGAAGAAGGACGAGGTCCCCGACGGCATGGACACGATGCAGTTCCTCAAGGTCCTCGGCAGGGTCTTCTCCGAGGACACCAAGAAGGGCCTGTCGAAGTTCAGCTGGAACATGATGTACATCGGCGCGATGCACTTCATGGACGCGTACAACTACGACATCGAGAGGGTGAAGAGGTGCAGCATCCACTACACCACCCCGGACATGAAGCTGATACCGTTCTGCGCCTACAACTCCGGACCCGTGTACAGGACGGGCGTGGAGAAGAAGTTCTCCATACCGCTGGCGGAGTGGAGGAAGAGGCACGGGGACCAGTACACGTGAGGTGTTCATATTGGACAAGGACAGGCTCGACGAGCTGGAAGTGGACATAGACAGGTGCATGCACTGCGGGGCTTGCGTAGGCTCGTGCCCGCGCAACGCGATCACGCTGAGGGAGGTCCTCATCGAGTTCAACGACGACTGCAACCTCTGCAAGAGGTGCATCAAGGCGTGCCCGGTCGGCGCGATAAGCCTCGTGGAGGATGACTGAGATGAAGCGCGATTACGACGTCGTCGTGGTGGGCGCTGGCCCGGCCGGCTCCATGACCGCGAAGTGGGCGGCCAAGAAGGGCGCCAAGGTGCTCATGATAGAGAAGAGGCAGGAGATCGGCTCCCCGGTGAGGTGCGGGGAGGGAATATCGAGGTCGTGGCACGACTCCGTCGGGCTCAAGCTCGACAAGAAGAGCGTGGCTTGGGAGGTCAAGGGCGCGAAGCTCGTCTCCCCCAACGGTTCGACGTTCTACCTCTCCGAGAAGATGGCCGGCGACGAGGTCGGCTTAGTCATCGACAGGGTGTTCTTCGACAAGCTCCTGGCGAGGGACGCCATCAAGGCCGGCTCAGACCTCCAGCTCAAGACCTCCGCGACGAAGCTCCTCAAGTCGGGGAACAAGGTCGTCGGGGTCAGGGTCAGGTCGATGGAGGGGACCAGGGACATCACGTGCGGGTGCGTCGTCGCCGCGGACGGGTTCGAGTCCCAGGTCGGGCGGTGGGCCGGGATCGACACCAGCCTGGCGCCGAGGGACATCACGAGCTGCTTCCAGTACAGGCTCACCAACATAGACCAGGACTTCGACTACTGCGAGTTCGTCCTGGGCAGCAAGGCCCCGGGCGGGTACATCTGGATATTCCCCAAGAACAAGGACACGGCCAACGTGGGCATAGGCATGCAGCTGACCAAGCTCAGCCGCCCCGCTGACGTGAAGAAGCAGCTGGACAAGTTCATACAGGGGGACCCGAGGCTCAGGAAGGGCAGGCCCCTGGAGCTCGTGAGCGGCGCGGTGTCGATATGCGCCCCCATCGAGAAGACCGTGGGCGACGGCATACTCCTCGTGGGCGACGCAGCGAGGCAGATCGACCCCATCACTGGCGGAGGCATATCCAACTCGTGCAAGGCCGGCAAGGTCGCGGGCGAGGTCCTCGCGAAGGCCACCAAGGAGAACGACTTCAGCGAGAAGTCCCTCGGCAGGTACGAGAAGGGCTGGCGCGACCTCCTCGAGAACCAGCTCTACAGGAACTGGCTCGCGAAGGAGAAGCTCGTGACCCTAAGCGACGAGACCTTCGACAAGGTCATCACGACTCTCAACGAGGTCGGCGTGGAGAAGATGTCCACCTTCGCGATACTCAAGGCCATAAAGACGAGGTACCCGGAGCTCGTGAAGGAGTTCGAGGAGTTCCTCTGAACCGTCATGCTCAATAGGCGGCCCGCGCTTCCCCGTCCGAGGGTGAAGGAGTGAACCGATGAGTGTGCTCGCCAGCCTCACCGAGACCAGGCGGAGGACCCTCATCACCTTCCTGCTGATACTGGCCCTCGCTGCCGCGATAAGGCTCTACAACATCGGCTGGAGCTTCTCCAACAACGGCGTGGACGAGGGGGTGATGCTCCAGAGGGCTCTCCTCATCAGCAGGGACTTCGACCTCTACACCGACATACCCTGCGACCAGGCGCCCCTGGCGTTCTACTTCGGCGCCCTCCTCAAGGGGGACGTGGTCACGCTCAGGGCCCTGAACGCGGCGCTGTCCATCGGGGCGATCGCCGCGTGCATGTTCGTGGCCAGGAAGATCGGCGGCGACATCGCCATGGCCGCCACGGGCCTCTTCCTGGCGGTCGACTTCGCCTTCGTCAGGGAGGCCAGGCTGTTCTCCCTGGACGGGATGGCGACCTACATGCTCGCGTTCGGCCTGCTGTCGTTCTACTTCTACGCGAAGAGGCGGGACAGGCTCGCGATCTTCCTCACAGGGCTGTTCATCGGCCTCGCCACCGCGGTGAAGCTCCTGGGCGGGCTCGGCCTCCTGGCCCTGGTCCTGTTCTTCGCGGTAGAGGCCCTGAAGGACAGGTCGTTCAAGGCGTCCAGGGCGGCGGACCTCGCCCTGATGGTCGGGGCGGCGGCCGTCCCCATGGCGGTCTTCCTCTTCACCCTCGGCCCGTCCGAGATGCTGCAGGGCATGGTCTTCGACCAGGCGCACAGGGAGTTCGAGCCGCTGTTCAAGCTCTCCATACTGGCGTACCTCGGGCTCAACCTCACATACATCCTCCCCCTGATGTACGCGCGCGACCTCTGGGCCATCGGGCCCGAGGTGAGGTACCTCGTCCTGGTGACGGCCGTGGTCCTCGCCTTCATGATACTGCAGCCCCTCGTGTTCTTCCACCACATGGTCCTCATGAGCCCCGCCCTCGCGATCCTCGCGGGGTTCGTGACCTCCGAGACGGTCAAGTTCAAAAAGGGTCAACATAAGAAGAGCCACCTATACTATGTGCTCAAAAAGGATGTCACCCTCAGGCGCTTCGCCACCCTGGTCATCATGGTGGACCTCGCCGCGTCCACGGGGCTCGCGTTCTACGGCATGGCGATGCAGGGCGAGCCCTCGGAGATCGTGTACGCCGAGAGGCTCGCGGAGATCACGGACCAGGACGATTGGGTCATAACGGGGGACCCGCTCATAGCGACCTACGCCGACCGGCAGGTGCCGCCGGAGGTCGTGAACGTCGCGTACAGGAGGTACCCGCAGCTCACCCTCGAGGGCCT
Source organism: uncultured Thermoplasmata archaeon (assembly GCA_964644565.1). Lineage (GTDB taxonomy): Archaea > Thermoplasmatota > Thermoplasmata > UBA10834 > UBA10834 > UBA9653. Next base: position 32,537 of record CAZXWO010000003.1, read on the forward strand.
CCAGGACGCGATAGAGAAGTACAACGTCTCCGTGGTCGTGGTCTGCTTCAGGCTCAAGGACATCGAGGGGTTCGTCCAGTACCTCCGCGAGAACGACTTCGCCATGGTGGTCCCGTGGTGGGTGGGGCAGGGCGACGACACGGTCCTGGACCTGTTCGAGGGGAGCATAGACCCCACCTACTTCTACGTCAAGTACGACGTCGCTGCCATGTACGACATACCGATCATAAACCCTAAGTCCGCGACTTAGGGCGCATGTCCGCCTCGAAGGTCCACAGGGCGTTGGCGAAGAAGTTGAAGGTGCTCACGAGGAATATGCACAGCAACTGCGCAGAGACCTGGTACAGGCTCGCCTTGTCCTCGACGAGGCCGAGCGCGGGGAACAGGTGGTCCGTGAAGGCCGAGTACAGGATGATGTTGAGCATCAGCCCGTCGAAGCTGACCACCAGGAACTGGGGGTACTGGAAGTGGACCTTCCCCTTCGACCTGAAGGTCCACCACCTGTTCCAGATGAAGTTGTTGGTGTCGGCGACGACGAAGGCCAACGCGATCGCCAGGATCTCGTTGACGTAGAAGACCTCGATCGAGGTCCAGAATATGGCGAGGTTGATCAGGGTCCCTATCCCGCCGACGAACGCGAACTTGAGGTACTTCGCGAGCCAGGGCTTCCGGTGCTCGTAGAGCGAGATGCAGTGGTCGATGTACTTGAGCGTCACGGAGGCGCCCAGCTTGCTCTTGCCGGCCTTCCGGTCCGCGAAGGTGATGGGGACCTCCTCCACCTTGGAGACCTTCCCCTTGACCAGTATCTCGAGGGCGATCTTGTACCCTATGGGGTTCAGCTCCACGCCCTCCACGACCTCGCGCTTGATGGCGAAGAAGCCGCTCATGGGGTCCTTGACCTTCGTGAGGCCGCGGGCCAGCAGCGTCGCCGACTTGGACATCAGCCTCCTGCGGAACGGCCAGTTCTCGACGTGGCCGCCCTCGACGTACCTGCTGCCTATCACCATGTCGGCGCCGCCCTTGGTTATGCGCTCCACCATCTCGGAGATCTTCTCTGGCGGGTGGCTCAGGTCGGCGTCCATGACCACCAGGACGGAGCCCGACGCGGCCTCGAACCCCTCAAGGACCGCCGTCGACAGGCCCAGCTTGCCCGCCCTGTGGACGACCTTCACACTGAAGCTCTTGCCGAGCTTCTCGGCGAGGTCCCCGGTGCCGTCGGGGCTGTTGTCGTCCACGATGATGATCTCGTGGCCCATGCGGGTCGCAGAGCAGGCGGCGCTCGTCCTGCGCACGAGCTCCTCGATGTTGTCCTTCTCGTTGTAGGTCGGGATGATCACTGAGATCGTGGGAGCTCCCCCCTCCGGCGAAGCCGTCTCTTGTAGATTAATGATGCTACGATGCTGGCGACGATGACTACGGCGACGGCGCCCAGCGCGACCCACGGGGCGAGCTCCTGCCTCAGGTTGTCGTAGCTGAGCCACGAGAGGACCACCACCACCGACGACTTGGCCAGCGCCCCGACTATGAGGTACAGGGCGCACTTCCGGAGGTCCCAGTCGCACACGGCTATGAACGCCCCGGTGTAGGGCACGATGGGCGCAACCCTGTTGAGCAGCAGGAGGCGCTCGTCCTTGACGATGAGGAAGTCGGTGTACTGCTTCATGCGCCTGCTGATCCACTTCGGGAGCCGCGCCGCCTTCACGAGGGAGTAGAGTATGAAGTTGCCACCCAGGCTCGCGAGGCTCGACACGACGACCACCAGGACGCCCCAGGTGAAGGAGTCGGGGTTGGCCCCGAATATGAAGACCATCCAGACCTCAGGCAGCGTGGGGAACCCGGTCCCGTCTATGAGTATGATGACCACGAGCGCCAGCAGCATCCCGTAGTCGCCGAGCGAGGCGAACAGCGAGATGATGTCCTCACCGAGCAGGCTACGACCTCCCCTTCGCGAGCCCCTCGTAGAGCTCCTTGAGCATGGCGGCCGTCTTCCTGATGTCGTGCTCCCCGGCCAGGTCGCGCGCCCCCTGGACCATCCTGCCGCGGAGCTGCGCGTCGTCGACGAGCGACTCGAGCTTCTGCGCGAACTCGGCGTCCGTCCTGGCCTTGAGGCAGTGGACGCCGTCGTGCACCCACTCCTCGTACACCGGTATGTCCCGGATCAGGAGCGGGCAGCCGCAGCTCGCGGCCTCCAGCATCACGTTGCCGTAGCTCTCCGCCCTGGTTGGGAACACGAAGACGTCCGCGGCGGAGTACACGCCCACGATGTCCTGGAACGGGACGTGCCCCGGGAAGAGGACGTTGCCCCTGTCCAGCCCGTCCAGAGCGTCCTCCAGGAGCGGCTCGCTCTCGCCGACCCAGACGAACCTGATGTCATCCCTCTTCGAGAGCATCGACGAGAGGTTCACGAACGTGTCCACGCCCTTGCGCGGTATGCGGAGGCCCACGCTGACCACCAACTTCTCGTCCGGGCTCACGCCCCACCTCTCCCTGAACTCCGCCCCCCGCCTCTCGTCCCTCACGAAAACCTCGCGGTTGATGCCGTTTGGGATGACCCTGAACGGCCCCTTGACGCCGTCCCTCGCGAGGGACTTGGCCACGTAGGGGGTCGCCCCCAGTACGACGTCGCCCAGGTTGTAGAAGTAAACGGAGTACCAGCGCACGAACGGGTAGAAGAACGCGCCGCCCTTGAACCCGCCCTTGATCAGCTCGGGCAGGTGGCGCCCGTGGACCACCAGTGGCTTCCCAGACATGTGCCGCCTCAGGGCCCACGCGAAAGAGTTCGGGAGGGGGCTGTGGACGTGGAGGACGTCGCAGTCCTCCTCGGGCCTGTTGAAGACCACCCTGCAGCCGAGCCGCTCGAGCTCCTTCGCGACCATCGGGGCGTTCGTCCCCATCCCGCCGGGGTTCTTGTACGGTATGATGCCCTTGTACGACTCCAGCTCAGTGAGCATGCATACCGAGACCATCGGAGGACCGACCTGCCGGCGGGACGTTTCACTCGTCCTCGACCGGCTCCCGCGAGCATCCCCCTGCGTGGATAAATAAATACCTAGGAGGTTCGGGACCGCGGGCCGCGCCGTGCCTGGCCCGTCCCGGAAATGTATTTATACACACCCGATTCTGGCCCAGTCGTGGAGCGGAAGACCTTGGCCTCTTTGGCATTGATGTTCGCACTCGGGACTTTCGTACTGTGGGGCACGACGAACTTCCTCATAGCCTACGGGGAGAAGAACCTGGAGATCGACCCCAAGACCTTCACCGCCGTCATGTGGCTCACCATGGGTGGGCTGGGCGCCTGCCTGCTCGCGTACCTCTGGTTCACGCACAGCATCGAGCCGCTCGGGGGGAACATAATCTACCCCGTCGCCGCCGGGGCGTGTCTCGGGATAGGCATCCTCTCGTTCGTCTACGCCATGTCGCACTCGGACATGAGCACGGGAGCGACCGCGGCCGTGGCCACCTCGAACGCCGTCTTCACGACCATGCTCGCGTTCCTCATACTGCGGGAGCAGATGAGCGTCAAGGAGTGGGTGGGCATCGCCACCGTCGTGGCCGGAATAATAATCCTGAGGATCTAGAGCCTGGGGGCCGGGCCCTTCCGCCATACGACCTTGCCGTCCTTCATGACTAGCTCGCATAGGTTCGTCCCGAACCTGCACGGGATCATCGAGTGCGACGGGACCCCCATCACGATCACGTCCGCCCTCTTGCCTCGCTCGAGGGTGCCGACCTTCTTCTCGAGCCCCACCGCCGCGGCGGCGTTGACGGTCGCGGCCGTCACGGCCTCGGCCTGGGTCATGCGCATCTTGTAGCACGCGAGGCTCATCGTGAACTGCATCGACTCGTTCCAGCAGTTGGGGTTCAGGTCGGTGCCCAGCGCGACGGGGACGCCCAGGTCTATGAGCCTCCTCGCGTCCGGGTACGAGCCGGCCATGGACGTGTACGGGGTCCCGGGGAGCATCACGCCGACGATGTCCTTCCTGGCCATGGCCATGATCCCGTCGTCCGAAGGCCTGGCCAGGTGGTCCGCGGACGCTGCCCCCATCTCGGCGGCCAGCTCCGCCCCGCCCGAGGACGTGAACTCGTCGGCGTGGACCTTGACGCCCATGCCGAGCGCCTTCGCGGCCTCCAGCACCGTCCTCGACTGGGCCTGGTCGAACACACCAGACTCGCAGAAGACGTCGCAGAACCTCGCGAGGCCCTCGCGTGCCACCGCCGGCAGGACCTCCTGTGACACGAAGCGGACGTAGTCGTCGGGGCGCCCCTGGAACTCGGGCGGCACCGCGTGGGCGCCCATGAAGGTGGGCACGAGGTCGACGGGGTAAGCCTCGTCCAGCCTCCTGACGGTCCTCAGGATCCTGAGCTCGGCGTCCCTGTCCAGGCCGTAGCCGGACTTCGCCTCGACGGTCGTCGAGCCATGGGCGACCATCGACTCCAGCCTGGCAGCCGACTGGTCGAACAGCTCGTCCTCCGACGCGGCCCTGGTGTCCCTCACCGTCCTCAGTATGCCTCCGCCCGCGGCGAGGATCTCGAGGTACGTCCTCCCCTTGAGCTTCAGCTCGAGCTCGAACTCCCTGGACCCCGCGAAGACGAGGTGGGTGTGCGGGTCCACGAGGCCCGGCATGACGACCTTCCCGGTGGCGTCGATGCGCTCCACGCCCGTGGCACCGTGCTCCCTGAGGACGGATTCGGTCCTGCCCACGTCCGCTATGGCGCCCTCCGAGACCACGACCGCGCCGTCCGGTATTATGGACAGCTCGGACATCTCCGACTTCGTCCTGGACCTCTTCGGGCCCCTGAGCGTCAGCAGCTCCGACGCGTGCATGATGATGGTCGTCTCGGGCATGGTCGGAGCGGTAATCGGGCTCTCCGCCTATAAACGAATCGAAGCTCAGGCGCGCTTGCCCACGAGCTCGTTCACGACGTACTGGAAGGTGTCCTGCGGGTTGAGCATGGACCTGAAGTGCCGGTAGTCCGCCCGGTCCAGCTCGCCCAGGAGGTAGGCCGCGGCGCCGTACACGGACACGCCGAGGACCGCCAGGAATATGAGGGCGAGCCATCCCACGCTCGGGACGACCAGCCAGTCGGCCACGTACATCGTGCCGACCATTACTATCGCGCACACGAGGTGCTTGAAGGACCTGGAGTTGGGCAGGATGCGCCCGATCCTCCAGGCCATGTACCTCAGGGTGAAGAAGTAGTAGACCGAGGTGACGAGGAGCGCCACCGCCGCGCCGAGGCCCTTCAGCCCGAAGACCTTCACCCCCAGCAGTGTGTCCGGCACGAGGACCAACATCAGCGCGAGCTGTATCGACAGGCCCCCGATGTTCACCATGAAGAGGTTAGTGGGCTTGCCGACCCCGACGATGACCGAGCGCAGCGGGAGGACCAGCGCGAGCACGGCGGCGGCGATCACCAGGACGTCCATGGTCGTGACCGCCGGGGAGAACTCGCCCGTTAGGAAGGTCCTGATGATGTCAGACCCGTAGAGGAGGTAGAACGCGGCGGTCGGGATGACGACGAGGGAGACGTACCGCTCGGCCTGGTTGACGACCTCCCAGCTCGCGACGACGTCCCTCTTGATGAAGTACGTCGTCACGGACGGGAGTATCAGCGTCGCGACCGAGAGCGAGAACACGCCCACGAAGACGGCCATGCGCTGGACGCCGAAGTAGAGGCCGAGCTCGACGTCACCCCAGAAGTAGCCGACCACCAGCTTGTCCAGGAACAGGTCCAGGATGATCGTCATCGACACTATGAACACGGGGAGGAGGGACCTGATGTAGCTCATGATGGTGAGCCTGTCCGGGATGGCTATCTCGTAGGACCTCATGAGCAGGGCGACCAACAGGACCGATGCGATCATGCCGGCCGCGTACGCCGTCGCGAGGAGGGCGGGGCCGTTGACGGTGTCGGCGAGCGGGGACGTGGCCACGAACACGACGAAGGAGACCCTGACGACCAGCTCGAGTATCGCCGGCACTTGCACCTTCGCCATGGAGTCGAGGGCGTCGAACGTGTGCGTGGCGATCTGGCTGATTCCCAGGAGCACGTAGTACACCAGGAAGATGTACATCGAGTCGACGAGCTGGCCCAGGACGACCTGGTCGCCGGGCATCTCCGCGCCGACGACCCCGTCCTTCCACATCTCTATGATCACCAGGGTGACCGCGGAGAATATGCCCAGGAGGACGAGGCGTATCGCGGCGTACGCGCCGATGCACTTGCCCACGTCGACGGAGTGCTTGACGTGCGTCCTGTGGACGGAGCCCATGCCGAAGTCGGACAGGAAGCTCAGGACGCCCATCGCGGCCATGGCGTAGCCGAGTATGCCGAGCGCGGAGGGGCCCATGTTCTGGGCGATGAAGACCAGGGCGGTGGTGCCGAGCAGGGCGCCTGCGACGTTGTTCACCACCGAGAGGGTCGCCTTGGGGCTCATGAGCCTTGCAGCGTCCGAGGCCACGCTGGCGTCCTCGACCGGCATGCGACCTAAAGATATGGGTAGCCATATAATACTACTGGAGGGGGCGTCTCAGATGCCTTCGGCCACTTCCTTGACGATGTCAAGGCCCTTCTCTATGTTCTCCTCCGAGTTGGCGTAGGAGAACCTCAGATGCCCTTCCCCGAGGGAGCCGAACGCGGCTCCGGGAGCGCATATCACTCCCCTCTTGAGTATGCGCATCGCGAACTCCTCCGAGCCGATGCCCTGCGAGTAACCGGGGAAGACGTAGAACGCCCCGGTCACCGGGGCCGTGGTGAAGCCCGGTATCTGGGCCATCTTCCTCATGGCGAGGTCCCGCCTGCCCCTGAAGAGCTCGAGCAGCTGCCTCCTGTAGGGGGTCTCCATCCTCAGCCCCTCGAGCACCGCGTACTGGGTTGCGGTCGGGGGACACGCCAGGGTGTAGTACTGGACCTTGGACAGCTGCTGGACGATCTCCTTGGAGGTCGCGACGTAGCCTATCCTCCAGCCAGTTACCGCGAAGGTCTTCGAGAACGAGTCGACTATGACCGTGTCGTCGTGGAAGCGCGCGAACGAGCAGTGCTCCCCCTCGTACACGAAGTTGTGGTAGACCTCGTCGGAGAGTATGTACAGGTGTGCGTCCGTGGCGACCTCGGCGAGGGCCTTCACCGCCTCCTTGGGGAACACCGTCCCGGTCGGGTTGGACGGCGAGTTGACTATGATGGCCTTGGTCCTGGGTGTTATGAGGGACTTGATCTCCTCGATGTCCGGGAGGTAGTTGTTCTCCTGGCGCAGCGGATACTCCACAGGCCGGCCGCCGGCGAGGGCCACGTCTGGCCCGTATATGATGAACCCCGGGTTGGGCACCAGGACCTCGTCCCCCTCGTCGACTATCGTCTCGCAGGCGATCATCATGCCCTCCGTCGCGCCAGCGGTGACAATGATGTTCTCGAAGACGACGTCCTTCCGGAACCTCTTCAGGCTCTTGGCTATGGCCTCGCGCAGCTCCTTCACCCCGGCGCTCGGGCCGTACTTGTTGTAGCCCTTGTCCAGGGCCGCCTTGTACGCGTCGATCATCTCCTGGGGGGGCTGGACGTCCGGTTCACCCAGGCCGAGGTTGATGGAACCCGGTGGGGCGGCCTCGAAGAGCTTCCTTATCCCGGATACCTTCAGTGATGCCACTCGCGGCGGGAACATCGCCATGGTGATGTACATATTCGACCATTAATAGTCCGGGGCTACAAGCCCGGAGCACAAGACGTGCTAGCAACTCGCACGAGGGCCCCAGGGGCCCCGACCTCGACGCTTTGAAATAAGCACCAGAACAATCAGCCGTGGAAGATGAGAGACCCTCGCACCAGGAGGAAGCCGCTCAAGACCTTCATCGGCGGCTTCGAGATGTTCGGGGCGGAGATAGTGGATCTCGCCCCCTCGTTCTTCAAGCCCTTCGCCAGGCTCTCCAAGCTCACCCAGAGGTCCATCAAGCTGTCCCTGCCGTTCGCGTTCCTGGTCATACTGACCGTGGCCCCGCTCGGACTCGACCAGCAGGTGCAGCACGCCCTCGCCATATTCGTCTGCATCTCGATGCTGTGGACCTTCGGGGCGCTGCCCCTCCCCGTCACGGCGCTACTGGTCCCCGTCCTCCTGACGTTCTACGGCATCTTCCCGACGGCGGACGCGCTCGTGCCGTTCGCGGACCCGGTCGTGTACCTGCTAATGGGCGGCCTCATACTCGCCGAGGCCTTCAGGAAGCACGGCCTCGACAGGCGGCTGGCGTTCTCGGTCGTGTCGAGGTTCGGGGGAAAGGTGAGCATGATCCTCCTCTCATTCATGCTCGTCTCCGCCGTGCTGTCCATGTGGATATCCAACACGGCGACGGTGGCCCTTCTCATCCCGGTCGTCCTGGGCATAGCCGCCCGCGCAGAGAAGGAGAAGGGGCGCCTGTCCGTCCTCTTCCTGCTCGGGGTCGGCATCGGGTCCGCCATCGGCGGCATGGCGACCGTGACGGGCTCTGCCCCGAACGCGGTCGCGTCCGGGCTCCTCGCGAGGGAGACGGCATGGAGCTTCGTCGACTGGATGATCGTGGGCCTCCCCACGAGCCTGATACTCCTGGTGCTCGCGTGGGCGCTCCTCCAGAAGGTCTTCCCCATCCAGACGAAGTCCCTCGAGATCGCGCCCGTGAGCAAGGAATTGAAGGAGATGGGCGCGCTGAGCGCGGGCGAGAAGAAGACCCTGGGCATCTTCGTCCCCACCGTCGCGCTCTGGATCGCCGGGGCGGACATCGGGGCGCTGTTCGGCGTGCCGCCCAGCTTCATGAGCGCCACCATTGTGGCCCTGGGCGCGGCCGTCCTCCTCTTCGCCACCAAGACGCTCGAATGGCAGGACGCGAGGACCATATCGTGGGACATCTTCCTCGTGATAGGCGCGGGACTCGCCCTCGGGGAGGGGCTCCAGGAGTCCGGGGCGGCGCAGTGGATGGCCGACCAGATCACTTCGGTGACCGGGGACTTCCACGTCCTCGTGATCATGCTGATAGTCGCCGCGGTCTCGGTCGTGCTCTCGAACTTCATGAGCAACACAGCGACCGCCGCGATACTCGCCCCTGTGCTGATAGGCATGTCCTCGTCCCTGGGGATCGACCCCAAGTTCCTGGTCCTCGCCTGCGCCTTCAGCGTCTCCCTCTCGTTCATCACCCCCATAGGCACGCCGCCTTTCACCCTCATATTCTCCACGGGGTTGGTGTCGAGGCGCGACATAGCCCTGGGAGGCATCCGGGTCACCCTGCCCGCGATGCTCATAGTCGTAGGCATGGTGTATCTGATGATCGAGTTCGGGATCGTATGAGGAGGTGTAAGTGTTGAGAGTCTTGGTTGTGGGCGCTGGCAGGCTGGGCGTGCAGGTGATCGAGCAGCTCAGGAAGAACCCTGAGATAGAGGTGGTCGTCGCCGACCCGCACGAGAACCCGGAGGCCCTTGCGAGCGGGGTCATAGACAAGGTGGACCTCAGGGTGCACATGACCGCGCTCAACTGCGCCGAGGTGGTGGAGGCCGTGAAGCCAGACATCGTCTTCCTGGCCCGGACCCTCGACGACTGGGAGAAGGCGGACACGCCCATGGGCACCCAGTTGGTCATGGGCATGGAGAAGGAGCTGACGAGGGCGTGCGTGCCGGTCATCCCAGTCTGCGAGGACGTGATGGGGACGCGCTGAACGCGCCGGGACGACGCCGCCCCCGGTCAGACCGGCCCCAGGTGGCCCGACATCAGCACGGAGTCCGAGAACGGGCGCACCGGTCCGGACGAGCGCGACAGGCGGACTATCCCTGCCTTGGCGACCGTGAACCCGCAGGAGCTGACGACCGCAGCCGCGACCTCGTTTGAGACAGGGGCCATTATGTCCACCCTCTTCGCAGGCACACGTGACAGGAGCATGTGCATCATCGCCCCGGCGCTCGCGCGGTCCGGGCGGTCCATGAACCATGGCCCTGCGGCGTTCAGCTTGACCGCGGTCCTCGAGAGGAGGAGGGCGGTCGCGCGCCCCCCCTCGCGTCTCGCCAGCACCAGGTCAGGCGGAATCCTCCTGATGGCGTTGTCTATGTCTGGTTCCGGGTACCCGGTCGCGCGGGACAGTGCCTCCGAGACCCCCTCGAGGTCGCCTGGGGGCATCTGCTCGAAGGACTCCTGGCCGTCGGCGGAGGGGCCGGGTTCGTGGGGCGGATCCTTGGAGTAGAACGACACGTCCTCGACCCTCCTGAACGAGAACTGGTCGTAGAACCGGACCGCCTCTGGGTTGGCGTGCAGCTCGACGGTGGGGACCCCCCGGGAGTCGAGTCCGGCCAGGACCTCGCCCATCATGCGCACCCCCACGCCCTTCCGCCTCCAGCCCTTCTTCACGATGACATGGACTATGAAGGCGACCGCGCCGAAGTCTACGCAGGTGACGAGGCCGACCATGTCCCTCCCGTCGAGCGCGACGACGGAGCTCGCCTGGTCGAGCCTGTGGATCTGCTGTATCTCGGTGAACTCCCACCCCCAGTTCTCCCGGTCAATAAGCGAGAAGACCTCACTGAGGTGGTGCTCACCCATGCGGACGATGTGCAGATCCCTTCCTTCGACCATGCGGCTGACCCCTACATGCTGGCGCGGTTGCGGGGGAATCCGCAACGGGAGGTTAAAGGTTGGGGGACCTGCGCCCTAAGGGGACAGGTATGAGTATCCGGCGCGCATAGTGGTCACCGGAGCACGGTGCGTCCATGTTCACCAGGTGCCCCGGGGCGGGGCCGTTCGCCGAGCCCGTCCCCGAGGTGTTCAGGTGCCCTCACTGCGGGAGGGAGGTCGAGATATTCACGAACGAGCCGTACCTCAGGTGCTACCACTGCGGCGGGATGGTCACCAAGGGCAAGACCCCGAGCTGCTTCGACTGGTGCAAGTACGCGGACAAGTGCAAGAAGGAGATCGAGGCGCAGAGGGCCCGCAGGTAGGCTGCCCTTCTCTCAGAGCGGTTTGGCATAGAATGTGAAGGTCCTCCGGGTGGTGAAGCCGACCTTCGCGTAGACCCTCATCGCCCTGCTCCTGTTCTCCACCTCCGTGTCGAGGGTCACTTCCTCGACACCCATATCCCTCAACTGCTTCAACGAGCAGGTCATCAGGTATGTGGTGATTCCTTTTCTGCGCCAGTCCTCCCTGACGCAGATCCTGTTGCTGTGAGCGACCCTCCTGCCGTACGTGGCGCACTCCTCCTCGTTGACGTAGTTCTCCACCACCCCGACGACCTTGCCCCCCGCTCGCGCGACCCTGCACAGGTCCGGGCGGAAGTTAGGGGAGCGGAGCCACTCCCCGTACACCTCCTCGGACCACCTCTCCTGGGAGGACCATTGCTCCATCGAGAAGCACTCCCGGAAGAGCGCCCAGACCGCGCCGTACTCCTCCGGGCGCAGCGGTCCGTAGTCCAGGCCAGCCGGCTCAGGGACATCCCGCACCGAGCCGAGGTCCTTTTGGACCATCTCCAGTAGGTGCCATATGGGGGAATACCCCGATGACTCGACCTTCGTCTTCCAGTCGTTGGGGCCGTCGAACGCCCAGAGCTTGATGTACGGCCGTCCGGAGACCGGGTGGGCCGACGAGACCTCCCGGAGACGGGACTCGTTGCTCTCGAACACCGCCTCCATGATCCCCCTGCCTCGCCACTCCGGGAGCAGGTGGACCGAGTGGCCGTAGTACTTGGGGTCCGCGTCCCTGGAGTCCCAGGCCAGCTCTGAGTAGCCCACGACCTCGCCGTCCACCTCGACCATCAGGACGTCGGACCTGTGGTCGTGGTCCGACCGGTCCTCGAGCCATGAGGCGTTGTCCTCCGGCGCCGTCATCCACTCGACCCCGTCAGCCTTCCAGCTGAGGTGGCTTATCCGGGACATCGCCGCGATGTCGGATGCATCCCTGAAGCCTCGGAACGACAGGCCCGGGACCTGGGCGCGTATGCGTCCCAGGTGCGGGCATTCGAGCCAGTCAGAAAGTGACATGTCGGGACACCAATCGGGGACGTATGCCATATTCCTTTCTGGTGACTGGTTCTGCATGAAATCGAGTGCTGCATGTAGGGCGAAGCGCAAGTACCAAGCGCCATGATCGGTCCCCTCATGCCCGATGAGGCATGAGAGCGGGCCGGAGCCGAACTGGACGAGTCACCTGTCGAAGTGGTCAGAAGGGTTACCACCCGACTCTTGACAGAACCCTGGTGACTAATCATCGGAAGGGTACTTTCACAGCTCTCCCTCCGATACCGAGATTATCCTGGTGAGACATTCGGGCAGAGGCCGGGTCAGATGACCCGGCGAGGCAGGAGCGTGTGGACATGAGGAAGGAGGATGTGCGAACGGAGAAGGACGTCTTGGAGTACCTCGAGGGCAAGTCGGACTTCGAGAAGGCGGTTTATCTGGCCACGTTCAGGATCCCGAAGGGTAAGGTCAGCACGTACGGCCGGGTCGCGAAGGCCATAGGGAGGCCGCGCGCCTCCAGGGCGGTCGCCAACACCCTGCACAACAACCCTCTCTGGCCGGTCGTGCCCTGCCACAGGGTCGTCTGCGCGGACGGCCGGTTCGGCGGACCGAGGGACCAGGCGAACGGCAGGATGCGGCATGTCATCGAGGAGGGCACTCCGGTGGTCGACGGGAAGGTTGTCCTCACGAAGGACACGCTCGTCTGAGCTGGACCGTAACCGATGCGCATCGCACAGGCTCAGCCCGGGACCAGCCGGTCGGCGCCCATGGCCATGACCTCGCGGTGGATCTCGTCGAACCACTGCCGCGCAGAGGCGTACTTCCTGGCGAGGTCCTCCATGTCCCTCACGAAGTAGAGCCCCTCCAGCCTCTCCGTGACATCCGGCGGCAGCTCGCTGTACAGGTACCTGGTCTGGAACTCGTGGTGGACGGGGTTGTACCTGACCCTCAGGAGCTCCGTCAGCGACCCGAGCACCACCGCCCTGTACGCGTCGACCGCCTCGATCGCGTGCCCCCTGTTCATCTCCTTCTGGACGAACACCTGGAACATGTCCATCCTCAGGCGGAGCCTATGGACGCGCTTGGCGACCTTCTCCCTCAGCGCGACCCTGTCGAGCACCGGGACGGGGACGTCCGTCCCCTTCCTGAACAGGAAGTGCGGGGCGCCATGCGTCTCCTCCTCGAGGAACTTGTCCGGGGCGCCCATCGTCACGACCGCGACGTCCAGCACCAGGAACTCGCTCGTCTGCTCCAGGCGGTAGAAGGCCTGGTGCACACCAGGGTGCGGCGTCGGGCCGATGTCGTATTTGACAGCGATCGGCGAGAGGGATTCCAGCGCGCCCTCTATCGCAGCGAAGGCGTCCGCCACCCGGTCATCGTCCACCAACAAGTAGAGGTCCACGTCGGACCACTCGTCCAGCCTGCCGTAGCCTATCGCGCCCCCTTCCCAGAGCGCGCGGACGTACTCCAGCCGCTCCAGCGAGGACGAGAGACGATCGAGGATGTCCGTCCGGCTCACCCTGCCCTCCGTGGTCATGCGATGGTCCCGGGAGGCCATGCATCCCCACACCTATGAACCCTGCGGACGGCGTCCACTGGCCGGCCGGCAAAAAGAACCAAGTAAGACCGCGCCCTATCCCGTCAGGGGGACACGCTATGGAGGTCGTGCAACTCGGATGCGGTGTCTGCGGACTGGTGTGCGCAGAGCACCTGGCCAGGAACAGCAAGGTCGAGCGCCTGATACTGGCGGACTCGAGGGTCTCGGGCGCCAAGGCCCTCCGGGACAGGTTGGACATGGAGAAGGTGTCCGTGATCGAGGTGGACGGCAGGGACAGGTCCGCCGTCACGGACCTGCTCAGGGGCCGGGACGTCGTCGTCGCCACGATGCCATGGCGCATGAACCGCATGGTGATGGAGGTGGCCGCGGAGACCGGGACCGACTACGTGGACTTCGGCATGCCGTTCGACAGCACCGGCCCCGACTTCGACCGTTACTCGGCCATGTGCCGCGACGCGGGGATATCCGCGCTGGTGGGCATGGGCGAGGAGCCGGGCATGTCCGACGCCTTCGCGATGCACGCGGCGGCCATGCTGGACAGGGCAGACGAGGCGCACATCCATGACGGCGACACGGCGACCGTGGACGGTGTGGACAACTTCTCGCTCTGGTCCCCGGTTGACCTGCTGGACGAGACCAGCGTGCCCGCAGCGGTGTTCAGGAACGGCAGGATCGAGTTCATACCCCCGCTCAGCGCCAGGAAGGTGTATGACTTCCCGCCGCCGGTCGGTCCGCTGCCCGTCTACAGCACCAACCACGACGAGACCTACTTCATGCCCATGGGCATCAAGTCGCTGAGGGAGGCCTCGTTCAACATCGGCATCGACGACAGGTTCGCCCATGCCGCAGAGGTATTCCGCAGGTGGGGCCTCCTTAGCAAGGAGCCTGTCGACGTGAAGGGGGTCGAGGTCAGGCCGCTGGACGTCGTCGCGGCGATGCTCCCGCCTCCGTCCACTTTCGGCGACAGGGTGAAGGGAGACACCTGTTTCGTCGTAGACGTCACCGGGGTGAAGGACGGCAGGAGGACCGCCGTCAAGGTGTGGACCATGCTCTCGCACGAGAGGGCGTACGAGCTCGCCCGGACGAACGCCGGGGCCTACCTGGTCGGCACCGGCGGCGCGGTCGCCACCGAGATGCTCATCGACGGGCATGTCAAGGACAAGGGCATAGTGATACCTGAGCAGCTGGACCCCGAGGAGTTCATCAGGCGACTGAGGGAGAAGAAGGTAGTGGTCAAAGAGGAAGTGCGCAGCTTGTAGAACGCGCCGCCTCTCAGGCCTTTCCACTGCGTGACTTCCTCACTGGAGGGGACAGCGCGTCGGTGAGGTAGTTGAGGAACCTGACGAGGGACCAATCGTCGGTCCAGAACGCGGTCAGCTCCTCGACGTCCTTCCCCTCGCGGTACTCGCTCGCGAAGAGCATGGTCTTCCGGTCCGCCCTCACGAACAGTATCCTGGGGGGACGGTCGTCCTGTAGCTTGACGTGGTACCGCGGGTTCATTATCTTTCCTAGCTTCGAGAGCTCTGAGATCTTCTCCGGCTCCATGCACGCGAAGACCACCTCGACCTTGCGGGCCCGCGCCTTCCTCCACGCGTCCGTGAAGGCGAGCATGTGTTCCGGGGTCCCGGCCACGAAGAGTTCCTTCTTGGCCGAACCTGCGATGTCCTCCAGCCTGTCCTGCACCCTAGCCTTGCCCCTGACGATCCAGATGTGGACGTCTGAGGCCTCCCTGTGAGGGGTGGACGCAAGCGCCTCGAGGCCCGTCCTGGCGTCCCTCACGGCGTCGAGGACCCCTGACTCAATCCTGGAGATCGCCAGCTTCGGAGGGAGGGCCCTGAACTTCTTCGGCCTTCCCGTCGAAGTCTCGATCACGCCGCGACGCTCTAGCTTCCCGAGGACCCCGTAGACCGCCGACCGGGGAACCCCCGCGACGGCGAATATCTCCCCCACGCTGGCCTCGCCAAGGCTGGTGAGGGCGGAGAATACTTTAGCCTCATAGGCTGTCAAACCCAAGACGATGAGCCTTTCAACGACGTTCTGATGGGCGGCCGTCGAACTCCCCCTTCGATACGCTCACGTAATGCAAGTCCGAAATGGATATATGTTAGTAGCGGTTTAACGGCCGTTCTGTTAGTAGGAAGATAACAACAAGCACGGAGATGAGGACATGATATTCAAGAGGCTCGCCGATACGGTCGTCCGGCACCACAAGCTGATAATCGTCCTATGGGCCTTAGCCCTCCTCTACATCGCCCCCGCGATCACTGGCGTGAACGACGTGCTCGTCTACCAGGAGACGGAGATGGTCGAGGGGGAGATGGAGTCCCTCGAAGCCCAGAAGATAATCGACGAGCAGTTCCCATCCACGCTCGCGAACAGCACACTCATGATAGTGCTCATCGGCCCTGACGTCGGTTCCCCTGAGGCGAGGGACTTCTGCATAGACCTCGGGGACACGATCAACGGCGGGGGCAACCTCACGTACTTCGAGGACTACACGTCAGTCTACTCCGTCTACGAGGGGATGGTCTATTCCCTGGCGGCGGAGCTGGGCCCCGCGACCCACGAGACCGAATACCAGGTCAGCCTCGCCACATCCCTGCTCTACGGGGTGCCTGCCGCCTACCTCGGCAGCTGGATGTACACGGACCCCCTGCTCACCGTGACCGAGAGGGACTACCAGGCGTACCTTGCCACCATGGCGGTCCTCCCGACACTCCTGGAGTCTGCCGACGCAGACCAGGTCCAGCTGACGTACCACTACTTCTCCGCGTTCACCGCCGCATGGAACTCCACCGCGGCCAACTCCACGCTCGTCAACGACCCGCAGCTGAGGGCGGAGGTCGCTATAGGGACAGCCGCGCCGCAGTTCATCGCCAGCCTCCCGTACCCGGATGACCAGAAGGCGATCATGTACGCCGCGCTCTCGTCGTTCGACATGTCGGACTTCTCGAACCTCACGCTCATCCATGCGTTCTCGGTCTCGACCGTCGCCGCATATGCTGGAATCGCCGACCTGGGGTTCGTCGAGGAGACATACGCCCTCGGCCCGGAATACACCCCCGAAGAGCTCGCGGTCTTCTCGAGGACCGTGGTCAGCTCCAACTCGCTGTCCACTCTCCCGGTCCAGCTCCCTCCCGAGTACCTCTCGAGCCTCGTGAGCCCTGACAACAGCGCGACTCTCATCATACTCAGCTTCTCGGTGGAGTCCGGCTACACGCTGTCGGACGGCGAGAAGCCCATCGTCGAGAATGTCAGGGCCGTCAGGGAGATGGTCGCTGAGTCGGAGGAGCTCTTCCTGACGTCCGAGTACCAGACGTATGTGACAGGCGACGCCGCCCTGACCGCGGACATGGAGGAGTCGATGATGGACGAGCTCTCCCTCATCGAACCCATCACGATAGTCATAATCATAGTCCTCATGGGGATCTTCTTCCGGTCCGTCGTGGCCCAGTTCCTCCCCCTGGGAGGGGTCATGGTCGCCCTGGGCGTGAGCCAGGCGGTAGTCTTCGCCATAGGGACCCTCGTGGCGGACATCCACTTCTCGGTCGTCACCATGCTCTTCAGCATACTGATGGGCGTCGGCACGGACTATGCCATATTCATCGTTGCGAGGTACCGCGAGGAGCGCATCAAGGGGCACAACCGAGAGGAGTCCGTGCGGACATCGGTCACCTGGGCGGGGGAGAGCATCACCACGAGCGGGGCGACCGTCATGATCTCGTTCTTCGCCCTGGGGATCGCCGACTTCTCCATGATAAAGACGATGGGGCTGGTGCTCGGCATCGCGATCGCCATATCGCTCCTCGTCGCGCTGACGCTCGTCCCCTCGCTGATCATGCTCCTGGGGAACAGGATATTCTGGCCCACCAGGGGCGCGCGGTGGTACAGGTTCGCAGAGAGGACCATGGAGAGGAGGGCGCAGGGGCACCGCGGCTACTTCTACAAGGCCGCCAACTTCTCGATCAAGCACTCCAAGGCCGTGCTCGTCGCGGCCCTCCTGATCTCCGTTCCGACCACCTACGTGTTCCTGGAGGCGGAGACGAGCTTCGACTTCATAGGCGGGATGGCGTCCGGAGTGGAGAGCGGCGACGGGATAGCCGCGATGACAGACGCCTTCGGCGCGGGGCGCATAATGCCCACGCAGATAGCTGTCGTCTTCGACGGACCCGTCTACTCGGAGGGCAGCTTCAACATCAGCAGGCTCCGCGCCATAGACGGCATCACAGCAGTCCTGGCAGGGACTGAGAACGTGAAGCTGGCGACGGGCGTGACCAACCCGACGGGGGCCCCGGTCGACTACGTGAACCTCAGCGCGATGTCGCCCGATGCCAGGGCGGCGCAGGAGGCGCAGATGCTCCCGATGGTCGGGGTCGACGGGCGCACCGTCCTCTTCACCGTAGTCATGGAGGCCGGTCCGATGACGCCCGAGTCGATGGACGCGGTCAAAGTCATCAGGGACGACCTGGCAGACCTGAAGGCCAGGGACGCGGCCTTGTCGTCCGCCGAGATCTACGTCGGCGGGTCCTCCGCGGTCATATACGACCTCAAGATCGACCTGGACAGACAGTTCGCGACCATGGAGATAATAGTGGTCATAGGCATATTCATCGTCCTGCTGATAGTGCTTGGCGCGGTGCTCCTGTCCCTGTTCGCGATAGTGTCCATCATGCTCAGCATCACGTGGGCGTTCGCCGCGACCGTGGGAGTCTTCGGCTACGCGCTGGGGGAGCCCATACTCTGGATCATACCCCTCATACTGTTCATCATGCTGATGGGGATCGGGATGGACTACAACGTCTTCATCCTGACCAGGATACGCGAGGAGATCCACAAGGGGAAGAGCGACAAGGACGCGATCGTCGAATCACTCGACTGGACCGGGGGCATCATCACCGCACTCGCCGTCATAATGGGCTCCGCGTTCAGCATGATGATGATCTCCAGCACTATGATGCTCAAGGAGATCGGGTTCGCGCTGGCTTTCGCGATACTCCTCGACGCGATGGTGGTCAGGACGTACATCGTTCCGGCGATGATGACCACCCTCGGCAAGTGGGGATGGTGGGCGCCTGGACCGCTCCAGAGGGAGAGGAGAGGCACGAAGAGCGGTTCGCACGAGGAGTGAGCATCGGAAGAGAGTTCACCCCCGACGGACATTCCCTGTCGAAGCATGCTAGTCGATGAGATAAACAGGATGGTCGACGAGTCCGCGAACCGCCTGCTCCAGAGCTCCTCCCCGTCGATGAGGTACTGGGTACTGAAGGACATCCTCAAGAGGGACCGCGAGGACCTGAGGGTCCAGCGGGCCCTGCACGAGTGCGAGATGTACCCTCCGAGGCTCCGTCTCCTCGAGAAGATGAACCCAGACGGCACCTGGCCGACGCCGCCGGTGAAGGAAGGAGGCGACCCCTCCCGCGGCCTCGGCTACCTCGTGCACGTGACCATGCTGAAGAACCTCCTGAGACTCCTCCACTTCGTCACCCCGCCTGGAGACATGCGCGTGGAAGCCTCATTGGAGAGATTGCTCAGCTGGCAGGCTCCCGACGGACGCATCCGGGGCCCGATGACGCACGGCCTCCCCCAGCCGCACTACGACGGCTACGCCCTCTACGTGCTGGTCGGGTTGTCCGCCGAGGAGGGCGAACGACTGAACAGGCTCGCGAAATGGCTCATGTCCAACCAGAGGAAGGACGGTGGGTGGAACATGCCCTACCTCCAGGATGTGAGGTACCTCCCGCAGTACAGGAACATCGGCATGGACGAGTTCACCGCGCTGATGCGGACGGAGGAGAGGGAGAGGCACGACCCCGGAGAGCTCCGGGACGTCCCGAGCTGCCACTGGACCACCATGATGGTCCTCTGGGGGCTGAACGAGATGATGTGGACCAGGAAATCGAAGTGTGTCGAGAGGGGAACCGACTTCCTTCTGAGCAGGTTCTTCCAGAGGAACCCGCACTCGAACTTCTACGAGAGCGAGAAGAACTGGACAGCGGTCAAGTACCCGCACAACAAGTGCAGTGGCCTCGCCGCGCTGGACGTGCTCACAAAAGCGGGCAGAGGCCCCGACGACCCGAGGATGGAGAAACCGATCCGATGGTTGATGTCCTCCAGGTACCGCGACGGTTTCTGGACAGACTCGGACAGGCCTCACACCGAGACGGGCCAGTGGATCACACTACTGGCCCTTTGGGTGCTCAACCAGTACGCTGAGAAACTATGACGCCGTCCCATGGGGCAAGCGGGCGGACCCGATGACGAACAGTTCTTAACCGCGGAACGGATTTGGTGGCCCCGGACGCATCCATGACGACCGGGAAGAAGGACCCCAGGCCGGACAGACTGGTCAGGGCCGCCAAGGAGCTCGGGGCGGACGAGGCGAAGATCGTCGACACCGAGCGCATCGTGGTGGACGAGAGGGTCAGGCTGAAGTGCCTCGTCCCCGTCTGCGACAGCTACGGGAGACACCTCATGTGCCCCCCGAATCTCATGTCCGTCAAGGACTTCGCCCAGGTCCTGAGACGGTACAGGAAGGCGCTGATATTGCAGGTCGAGGCGGACTACGACTCGTACGGCAAGGCCGGAAGGCACCTCAGCAAGAGGACCTGCGACGAACTGGAGAGGGCGACGAACACGCGTGAGTGGAAGACCACGCTGCACGAGCTGGTCAACCGGGTCGAGGCGGCCGCCTTCAAGGAGGGGTACTACCTCGCCGCGGGACTGATAGGCGGCAGCTGCGCCCTCTGCCCCGAATGCGTATCTCACCAGAGCGGCGAACCGTGCAGACGCCCGTTCGAAGCGAGGCCGTCGATGGAGGCGATGGGGATTGATGTGCTCAAGACCTGCGAGAACGCCGGTCTCCCGCTCTCCCTGTCGTCGAAGGAGAAGGTCAGGTGGACCGGGCTCGTCCTGCTCGACTGAACGCTCACTCTGGATCACGCCAAATCGGCACAGAACCCGACTCGCGCCGCGACCAGCACGTCGGTGGGCCTCGGATGCCGTCGAGGGGTGGACCCCGAGGTCGATGCAATCCGTCGGAATCTGCGACCGGTTCATTGTCCTTCGGCGAGATTGATTGCGATCTCGGCTATGTCCGACGAGTACCCACCAGTCCTCTCGATGCTCTCAATCACGAAAGCCAGCCCGACCGCGACCCTCCCACGCCTCTTCATCGTCTCGTCGAGGAACGCATCCGCCTTCTCCCTCAGGACGGCTGTCCGCTCGATGCAGTCGTTCGCCAATTCGGAGTCCCTCTTGAACAACGCCTCGACGCTCCTGTCCATGATCGATGAAGCCTCTCCGCCGAGCTGTTCCAGTGCCTTCATCGTGTCACCATCGACCCTCGAATCGCCAAGCATCCCGACGCTGCGTGCGATCCTGGTCGCGTGATCGGCAATCCTCTCGATAGCCTTCGATGCCAGAAGCATGGAATCGGACTCGAGCCAGGTCGTCTTCATCTTGGCAGCGAAGGATATGTTCCGTCGTATCATGGCGTGCTGCTTCTCGACGAACCAATGAAGGCGGTCCACCTCATCATCGCGGGATATCACGCCCTCGGCCATACCCTTGTCGAGATCCATCACGGCCCTCACGGACTCCTCCAGCATGTTCTTCGACATCAGGTGCATCCTCCGCACGACCTTCCTCATGTCCAGGTCGGCGTGATCCGCGACGTCTTGGAGGACCACCAGGTTGGAGCTCTCCTCCACGACCTCCGGGCCGATGACACGGCGGGAGAAGTCCTGGATGGTGCGCCTCAGCTCAGGGGTGATCCGGCCCTTGCTGCGTATCTCGATGACGTCCCACCCCGTGACATATGACCCGACCAGCTGCCTGAGCAGGGTCTTCGAATCCGTCGCATGGGTCACTTCGATGACCTTGACCAACCTCTCGGACTCTCGCGGGACGTGCGGATCGACCGTCAGAGTGCCGTCGCCGGTCACGCTCAAGGCGACCTGGTCGCCCTTCCTCAGTCCGCTGGTCTGAATCCACTTCTTGGGAAGAGACACGACGTATGTGGACCCACCTGTCTTCTGTATCTTCCTAGTCTCTTGCATGCCAGACCTCTCCACCCGGTGTTCTTCGTTCATCTCAGTACTCTGCGCCGACTTCAGTCTTATGTATGATTACTATATACATCTATATACTTATCAACGTGCCATTCTTTGACAGCCACCTCTACACACCCAATGCTCTTCTGCGCCCACGACCACTCTCCGGGTGAGAAGAGATGAGAGAGATGAGACAAAGGTCCGTGAGAGAACCGCAGACACTTGCAGATATCGAGGACCGGAAGTTGTTCGACGAAGTACCAGAAGACCTTGCCGCTGAGCTACGGTCGAAGTGAGTGAACTGAAGTAAGGTTGAGAGTGAGATGAACATGAACGAGACGAGGAAGGACAACGGAAGAAACGGGGAACGACCAACGGTCATGCCCCACAGGGGAGGGAGCAATATGATCTACGTCGGCGCCGCAATCGCGGTCGTCGCGATAGTGATCGTCGCCGCCTTTGCGATGGGCATACTATCAACGGGGTCGAGGGAGAGCGTATCATTGACTGGCGCGGGCGCGACGTTCCCCATGCCCCTCATACTGAAGTGGGCTGATGAATACTACAACGTCACCGACGGGGCAGTCAAGATAAACTACGGCGGAGGCGGCAGCGGTGCGGGTATCACGCAGATCAAGGAGAAGCAGGTGGACTTCGCAGGGACTGATGCGCCGCTGAGCGCCACTGAGTCGTCTACCTACGGCCTTGTGCACATACCGGAGACGCTCGGGGCCGTGGTAGTCGCATACAACCTGCCGGGCATCACCTCCCTGAGACTGGACGGGGACACCATGGCGAAGATCTTCATGAAGGACATCAGCGTCTGGAACGATCCGGCTATCGCCGCGCTCAACCCGGGCGCGACGCTCCCCGATGAGTCCATAGCGACGGTCGTCCGGTCCGATTCCTCCGGGACGACGTTCGTGTTCACCGGATACCTCGTCATAGTCAGCCCAGTGTTCGAGGAGCTGTACGGACAGGGGAAGACGGTGGCTTGGCCCAACGGCACGCTTGCGCAGTCAGGCAACTCCGGCGTGGCCCAGGCCGTCCAGGGGACGAGCTACTCCATAGGGTACATAGAACTCGCATACGCACTTGAGAACGACATATCGTTCGCGCAGGTGGAGAACCACGACGGACAGTTCATCACGGCGTCCCTGGACACGACAGCGGCCGCGGCAGCGGCGGCGGTCCCTGCCCTACCGGCGGGCGACGGGGACTGGTCCGAGGTGCATGTCCTGAACGCACCAGGGTCCGACTCATACCCCATAGTCACCTTCACGTACATCCTGATCTACAAGGAACTGTACAACGAGGAGACCGAGATGAACAAGACGGCGGCCGAGACCCTCCTGGACTTCATCTGGTGGGCGGTCCACGACGACGGACAGGCGCTGGCGGGTCCGCTCCAGTATGCGCCTCTCCCCGACGCGGTCGTGGAGCTCAACGAGGAGACGCTCAGGTCGATCACCTACCAGGGCGAACCCCTGATGGACTGAGGCGACGAAACACCGTAAACCCTTTCATGAAACCCCTGCCCGGCGGGACTAGGACCCTGGCGGGAAGGGGGATAGGGCGGCGCAATGATGGGCTGGTCAAAGGGAAAGCAGGGAAGGAAGAGGGGCAGGGCATCCCTCGAGGACAAGTTGTTCAAGTATGCGGTCATGGGGGTCGCAGCCCTCGTGCTGGCCCTGCTATGGGCACTCGTCTCCAAACTGGTGCTGGACGCGCTACCCTCGATGGAGGCCTTCGGGATCGGGTTCCTCACGAGCACGGTATGGGACCCCAACCGAGAGCTGTACACTGCCCTTCCATTCATCTTCGGGACCCTGGTGACCTCCGCGGTCGCGATTGCCATCGGCGTGCCCATCAGCATAGGCATCGCGATATACCTCTCCGAACTGGCGCCCGCGTCCGTACGCGAGCCGCTGTCGTTCCTGATCGAACTCCTGGCCGCTGTCCCCAGCGTCATATACGGACTCTGGGCGATATACACGCTCAGACCGTTGCTCACCGGTTCGGTGGAGCCGTTCCTGATCGACACACTGGGCTGGACACCCTTCTTCGAGGGTGCGGCCTTCGGCATCGACAAGCTGGCCGCCGGGATCATACTCGCGATCATGATCATACCAACCGTCGCCTCCGTCTCCAAGGAGAGCATGATGGCCGTGCCCGACTCGCAGAGGGAGGCCGCCCTGAGCCTCGGGGCCACGAAGTACGAGACCACGCGCATAGCGGTCCTGAGCTACGCGCGGTCCGGGATATTCGGGGCGACGATACTGGGCCTCGGGAGGGCAGTGGGGGAGACGATGGCCGTGACGATGACCATAGGGAACGCGAACATCATCTCCTGGTCCCTGCTCGACCCCGGCCAGACCATGGCTAGCGTCATCGCGAACAACTGGGGCGAGGCGGACGGGCTGATGCTCTCGTCCCTCATCGAGATCGGGGTCGTGCTGTTCGTCGTGGCGCTGATGGTGAACGTCTTCGCTCGCCTCATGATAGGCCGCGTCATGAAGGCGGTCCCGATGACCGGAGGGGGACTATGAAGGGCTATAACGTCCGAAGGTGGAAGGACAGGACTGCTTCCCTGCTCGCCCTCGGGTGTGTCCTAGTAGCCCTGGTCCCCCTCATCTCCATACTGATTGAAGTCATCACCAGGGGGGCTCCCGCGGTCGACTGGACGTTCCTCACCGAAAGGACCAAGAGCGCTGGCTCGACCGATTCCGGCATAGGGAACGCGATACTCGGGTCAGTCCTGTTGGTGGCCTGGGCGAGCCTCATAGGGCTCCCCCTGGGGGTCCTGACAGGCATATACGTGTCCGAGTATGGCGACAACTGGTTCGGGAGGACGGTCAGGTTCTTCAACGACATCCTCGCCAACTTCCCCTCCATCGTGATCGGGCTCTTCGCGTACTCCCTCATCGTGACGGTCGTGGGCTTCTCGATGATCTCAGGGGCGTTCGCGCTCGCCATCATCATGATACCCATAGTGGCCAACACGACCGAGGAGTCGCTCAGGATGGTCCCGAACTCGCTGAGGGAGGCCTCCCTGGCGCTGGGCGTCCCCAGGTGGAGGACAGTACTCAAGGTCATGGTGTCCAACGGCAGGGCGGGCCTGGTCACGGGGGCGCTGCTCGCGATAGCCAGGGTGGCCGGCGAGACCGCCCCCTTGATACTGACTGCGTTCGGTAACAACTTCTGGGAGACCGGTCTCACTGAGCCGGTCGCGGCTCTGCCGTTGGTGATATTCAGGAACGCGATGTCCCCGTACGCGGACCTGCAGGAGCAGGCATGGGGGGCGGCGCTCGTCCTCATAATGATGGTGCTCTCCCTGAACGTCGTCGTGAGGCTCCTGACCAGGAAGAGGTTGAAGAGCTACAAGGCGGTGAAGAAGACATGGAAGGCAAGGTTGTCGCTGAGCGGTTGAACGCGTTCTTCGGCGAGGTGCACGCGGTGAAGAACATCAACATGGCCGTCCCAGCCAACGCCATAACGGCCATAATAGGGCCCTCAGGCTGCGGGAAGTCCACCCTGATAAGGTGCTTCAACAGGATGCACGAGGTCGTCAAGGGAGCGAGGGTGGCCGGCAGGGTCCTCCTGGACGGGGAGGACATCTACGGCCCTGGGACGGACCCCGTCGAGATCCGGAGGAAGGTCGGCATGGTGTTCCAGAAGCCGAACCCGTTCCCGACCATGTCCATCTACGACAACGTCGTCGCTGGACAGAGGCTGAACGGGGAGAAGGACTGGCAGAAGCTGGACGAGGCCGTCGAGAGGAGCCTCAAACTCGCGGCCCTGTGGGACGAGGTGAAGGACCACCTCGACGCGTCCGGCGTGAGCATCTCGGGCGGGCAGCAGCAGAGGCTGTGCATCGCGAGGGCGCTGGCAGTCCAACCAGAAGTGCTCCTGCTCGATGAGCCGTGCTCAGCCCTGGACCCCATCGCCACCGCCAAGATAGAGGACCTGCTCTTCGACCTCAAGGACAAGTACACGATAGCCATCGTGACACACAACATGCAGCAGGCCGCGAGGATCGCAGACTTCACGGCATTCATGTACATGGGCGAGCTGATAGAGTTCGGGGAGACGAAGAGGCTGTTCGAGAACCCTGAGGAAGAGCTGACGGAGAAGTACATCACCGGGAGGTTCGGTTGAGATGAGTCCGAGGAAGGTCTACATGAACGAGCTCGCAGAGCTTGACGAACTTGTGACGGTCATGGCCAGGAAGACCAGTGAGGCGATCGAACTGGCCGTGAGGTCCTTTGAGAAGCGCGACCTGGAGATGGTAGAGCGCGTCGAAAGGCTCGACAAGGAGCTGTACGAACTGAACATAGACATCGAGAAGAGGTGCCTGGAAATCATCGCACTTCAGTCCCCGGTCGCCAAGGACCTCAGGACCATCGGGACGTATCTCAAGGTCATCACCGATTTCGACAGGATAGGCAGATACGCCTGGGACATCGCAGAGGTCACCGCGCACTCCATCGAGACCGCCCATTTCAAACCCCTCGTCAGCATCCCGCACATGGCGCAGATGGCTGAGGAGATGGTCGACCTGTCGGTCAAGGCATTCCTCGAGAGGGACACTGCGCCCACCGAGAAGGTCTTCGAACTCGAGGACAGGGTCGACTCGCTCTATGACGAGATCTTCAGGGAGGTCATCACATACATGATGGAGGACTCGAAGAAGATCACGCCTGGCATCAACTACATGCTGGTCGCCAGGTATCTTGAACGAATCGGGGACCACGCCTGCAACATCTCGGAGCGGGTGATCTACATGGTGACCGGGGAGAGGGTCGTCAAGGAGTAGGCCCGCCGTTGAGGCCGGCGGCTGTGCGTCCCAGCCCAGCGTCCGCTAGTGGTCAGAGGCTGAACCGAGCCTTATGACGGAAGCCGATTGCCGTCCCTGTACTGGCCTTCCCGTCCCCGGTCAAGGACCGCGTATCTTCCTCGCCGCGTTCTCAGCGGCCTTGATCAACGGGTAGGCGGTCGGAGGGGCGGTCAGCAGCGGGTGGGTCCCGATCTGGGAACTCAGTATCGAATCGACGGTCATCCTGTTCTGGATCATGAACCCGATCAGGTTGACCAGCTCACCCGCGCTGGCCCCCGATAGGACCTCGCCGCCCAGGACGGCGCCCGAGTCCCTCGCGACGACCAGTTTTATCAGCTGCCTGTGGACTCCCGGCAGCGTGCTCGGGTGCTTGTCGACGCCGTCGAAGACGCCCGTCACGATCTCGAACCCCTCACGCTTGGCGACAGACTCCGTCAGTCCGGCCGAGCCGAACCCATGGTCCCCTATCGCCGTGGAGAATATCGCGATGGTCCCTCTGAACGTCTTGACGACCGAGAGCCCGAAGAGGTTCATGCCGGCGATCCTGGCCTCGGTGGACGCAGTCGAAGCGAGCATCAGTCCGGAGACCTTCCTAGTCGAGAAGTCCCGCTTCTCCGCACAGTCTCCCACAGCGAATATGTTCGGGTCTTCTGTCCGCATGTACTCGTCGACGCGGATGAAGCCCATCTCGTTGAGTGGTATCTTCGAGAGATCGGCGACGGAGGTGTTGGGTTTGTACCCCATCGCGAGTATGACCGCCTCGGCATCCAATCTCTCGCCGTTCTGCAGCAGCACACCCTCGACACGCTCCTTCCCGACGATCTCCTTGACACCTATGCCAGTCCTGAGCTTCACTCCCCTCTCGACCACGATCTTCTCGATCTCAGTCGCGAGGTCCTTGTCGAATGCCAGGCCGAGTATGTGAGGCAGGATCTCGACTATCGTCACTTCCTTGCCGGCCTTGTTGAGTTCGTCGGCCAGCTCGACGCCGATGAAGCCCCCGCCCACGACGACGACCTTCCTCAGCTTGTCGAGCGAGGCGAACAGCATGTCGAGGTACTCCTTCTCCTTCTTTATCACGTGGACGTTCTTGAGCTCCGCGCCCTTGAGCCACTTTGGCACCACGGGATATGACCCCAGCGCCAGCACGAGGCGGTCATAGCCGAGTTTCGATCCGTCCACCATCTCGCACACCCGGGCCCCCCTGTCGATGGACTTCAGCTCGCCCGTGAGAAGCCCGATGCCAGCCTTCGTCAGCCTGTCGTTGGGGAGCAGGTTCTTCTCGACCCCGTTCAGGGTCCCGAAGATGTACGGGATGCCACAGGGGACCATCGAATGGTTCTCGTTGCTGACAATCACGAACTCC
This sequence comes from uncultured Thermoplasmata archaeon, assembly GCA_964644565.1. Classification (GTDB taxonomy): domain Archaea; phylum Thermoplasmatota; class Thermoplasmata; order UBA10834; family UBA10834; genus UBA9653. The sequence continues at coordinate 60,298 of CAZXWO010000003.1, forward strand.
TTGTCCGGGAAGCTGGCCTTGCCCGTCATCGCCGCGAGGCTGCCAGCCGGTCCGCCGCCTACAACTAGGACGTCTGTCTTCTTCAAGGTATCACCGGGCAGGCCCTGGCCCAGGAGGACACAACAATCCTCCCCTGAGGGCGCTGCCATCGGTTCGATGAGGATTTCAATCTTAAACTATTCGGCTGACATGTAATCCGTGAGCGGCCTCCGCGGCAGTGCTGGCGACCTGCATATCCACGGGGAGGGGCGCAGGGGTACGTCTCACCTCATGAGGCTGGGACAATAGCAGGCGTGAGCAGCATAACCGCGACGAATCGAACTGACGATTCTGAGGCAGCGAGAACGAGACGCCAGGCCGGGCGGATCTGCAGTCGGGTTGGAAAATCGTGAAAAGGGTTTACGAATCAATACGAATTGAACGAATAATTCATGAAAATGAACTGAACGATCAGAACGTGTCTCTTCGCGGGGGTCTGTGCTTCTGGAAGCAGGTCTGGCAGTATACAGGTCTTCCCTCTGTAGGCTTGAAGGGTACCTCTGACTCTGCGCCGCAGTCGGAGCACTTTATCTTGTGCATCTCCCTGGGGCCAGAGTCGTATCTGCGGCTGCCGCCTCCGTACGAGCCGTAACTCATTGCTTTATCTCTCCTTTCTTGCCTGTGAGCGCAATCTGCACTCACTGCGATTGAGTCTTAGCAAGTTCAACTACAAGTAATGATGCCTGCCACATAGATATCAGGAGGCGAGAACGATGGCGCTGATGTCCACGCGGTCCAAAGAGCGCTCACGTCCTATCCTTCTTCGAACGCTCGAATCAAGCTGGAGAAGGACCGCGCACGGGGGCTCTTCCATCCCGTGCCGGAGAGAGCCACCGAAAGCAGATCCTGTCATCCATAGAGACTGTGCGCGTATGCACGGCTGGTGCCGACCGTGAGCCAGTCGACATCATCCATCAAGTATGGATGCATCAGCAAGGACGGTTCCGCGTACCTCAGGTGGGTCCTCACGGAGTCCGTCCACGTCCACACGCGATACGAACCAGTATCACAACTCTCGCGATCCATGCGAAGGTCGCGAAGCGGCGAGGAAGGCGCGTTGCCACCGTTGCGGCCTCGAGGAAGCTCCTCCGGGTCATCTACTGGATGCTCCCGCCTCGGTTCCGTGGCGTCCCCGCGCACAATTCGATGCATCTCTCCGAAGTTCCTAACGCCGATGACTATTAATGACCGCGGTCCGATTTCCCTAACGGTAATCGGAGATGTGGTCACCGGACGACCTCGACATCCGGATCATCAAACTGATGGCTTCCCCGCACTCGTTTCAGTGGGACGTTCGAATTTCCTATGCGAACGTGGCCAAAGATCTAGCCATAGACGAGGAGACGGTCCGGAACCGGCTGCGGCGAATGAGCGAGGCAGGGTTCCTGCAGGGGTGGCAGCTCATCCTCAACCCGATTCTGCTTGGTCGGGAGGCGGCCATCGTGGAGCTGGAAGTCAACGGTCCGGAAACGAAGGCCGAGGTGATTCCGCGACTCGGCTCCCTGGAGGGCGTGACGCTCATCAATGACTTCTATGGCAGTGAACTCGCAGTCCACCTCTTGTACGAGAGTGAAGACGCCCTGACGAGACAGGTCCAACTGATTGCCTCCTTATGCCGTTGCCCGACCCCGGTTTGGTGGAGACTCGGCTTCCCTTCTTGCGAGCTGACCCCCACGAAGGCGGACTGGAGAATCGTCCAAGCACTGCGGATGAACGCGAGAGGTAGTCTGTCGGACGTCGCCCACAGCCTGCAACTCTCGCCTCGGACCGTCAAGAGGCGCATGAAGAGAATGGTGGAAGGAAACGCATTCTACCTCGACCCTCTGCTGAACGTGGGGATGGTCGGCGGTGTGCGATGCCGGTTCTGGATCGTCTGCGATGCGGGCAAGAAGCAGGCAGTCGACGCGAAGGTCATGTCTACACTCAAGAGGATTATCTCGACCCACACGGCGCCGCAGGAATACTCACTTTTCGTCGTCCACTGCGCAAATGCCTCGGAGCTACAAGAGATTTCGCTATGGCTGAGAAAGCAGGACGGTGTCAAGGAAGTCCGGTCGAATATCGATGTGGAGCATGTACACGTTCAAGGATGGATTGCCGGGGAGATTGAGAAACGGCTGTCGACGCCGGCGATCTAGCGTGCACATCGATTCTACAGGAAGCCCGCCGGACAACCTTTGACAGGGAGTTTGTGTATCAATGACAAGGTAGGTCGGAACAACCTCACGCAATCACATCAAATCCGAATCCAGCTCAATCCGAGAGAAGATGAAGAGGAGAGAAGCAAGAAAGGAGTCTGGCCCGTTTGCTGGTTCCCAATATTGATGGTTCTTGGTGCAGACAAAGTGAGCCCGCAGTGGTAGCTTCATGGAATAGACTTATCTCCTGCAGAAGGGATGACCGGACGAAGGAATTGAAGTAAACGAGATGCTCGAGGCAGAAGACACGACAGTTGAAAGAGCATAATCGTTGGAGAAGAGGAAACGTCAGAGAGATGATCGATATGAGCGACAGGCAAAAGATAGTCTCTATGCTCAGCATCGTTGACGGAGAAAGAGAGAGCATAGAAACGATAGTTGAGACAATAGAGAAATTCTTCGAAGACCTCCATCTTGAGATTGAGGATTGGAAGATCTCTATGGAAGATTTCAGCGAAGGCACCCGTGTCTTCGTCCGGTTTCAGATAATCGTGAAGAAGCGGTGATTTTCTTGACCCCTGAAGCAAGGAAGAAAAGAGGTAAAGAACCCCAAGAAGAAGAGGCAGCCACACCTGATCATATTCGCCTCAACCCCGAGGATTGGGAAGACCCAGCCGGGCGGAGAATCATTGAATGCCACAAGAACAGTACCCATGAGACCGATGCGAAGAACGAGTCCGATCTCGATGCATTTCAGCAGGAGTGGAATACTAAGAGAGGCGGTCAAACCGCTAGTGAATATCACAAACAGGGCGCACCCTATATGGAACCTCAGTCAGTAGAGGAAGGCCGTGAACCCCGAACGAAGGTCGCTAGCAGTGACAGTGATAGGCCACGCGACGTCCACGTAGCGACCGACTCGCATCGCAGTCAATCGTTGACCAGACAGCCATTCTTGAAGCGGGTCTTGGATATCTCCACTATCGAAGTGATGGCGTTCACTGTCTTCCGAGCGATGTTCGGGAAGGGTGTCCGGGTACCATTGAAGATCGAAGGCTCCATGGACATGGATATCGTGGTGAAGGACACCGATGTCGTCATCAATACCAACAATGTCACATTCCAGCCGCCGAAACTGCAGGTCTGGCATTTCATCTTTGCCTACAAAGGCAAGCCTGTGCTGGAGTACGGTCGCGGTATCGAACGTGTCAAGGTTCACTACTACCACGCATTCGTTATGCTTGTTGCGATGTGGTGGGGCGGCAAGAAGAAGAGGAGAGCCGAGAAGAAGGCCGACGAAGCAAGAGATGTGGAATTGACCCGCTACGCTGCAGGTAACGAAAGGCCAGATGAAGAGAATGGTACAGGTCGAGACCAGTGATTGCCGCACCGACAGTAATTCCAGGTATCGAGACCCGCCGTGCATTCTTCCGCAAAGCCCTCCATTGTATCCGCCAGATAATGGCTGAGGAATACGGAATGAAGGATGTCTCGATCCGGCCAACCGATGCGAATGCCGCCCGACTTTCCATACCCATAACGATCTCAGGTCAGGACAGGAATGGCGAAGAGGTCCGTTATTTCGGCAAGATCATCGGTAGCAGCGACAACTTGTCCGCCCGCTCATTCCAGTTCTTCAAGAACGTCTATCTAGAGATCAACGCCCAATACCCCATCTTCGAGACCTATCAGACGTCAGAGGACATGGCCCGGGACCAGTTCACGATGATGAAGGCAATTCACAACTGCGGAATACCGACACCCCACCCCTATGGATATCATTGGATAAGTGGTAGCCTGTGGTTGATAGCGATGGAATACCTCGATGCAAAACCTATCTCTGCATTCAAGGAGTTGGAGACTGATCAGATCGACACGGTCTTCCAATATCTGAAGAAACTACATCATGAGAAGGTATATCATGGAGACCTCAAACCGGATAATATCATGATTGGGAAGGAGATCTACATCCTCGACGTTGGGCACTTGCGAAAGAGCGCCTCCGCCGCCAGGAAACAGGCCTACGATCTCGCCTGCTTGCTGTGCTCATTCCTGGAGTATCAGAAGGTCGAGGAAATCGTTCGGATAGCTCAGCAACACTATTCCCCCAAGAATCTCCAAGCCGCCAGTGCATACATCGAGCTTGTTCAGATGCGACCAGACATCCATTTCAGTGACGAGACCAAGAAGAAGTTGCTCGTTCACTTGAGTGGCTGATCACACCCCTGCACGATCATGTCCCCTCACGGGGCGATTCCATTGAACGATCATCTGCTGCTGTACAGTGATTGAACCCGCCTTTCGACGACCTGCGCAACGACCGGCCAACAGACGAGCCTCTGGGCAAATTCATCAGAGGCCGGGTCACTGTTGCTTTGGCTGCTGTGAGTAAGAAAGTCGCCCAAGGCGCTGACTGAGCAGCTCCTGCAGATTGTTGGGGTGGGAAATCGTCTCGATCTTGAGCATGTCTTCACCGGTGTCAATCTCGAGGGTTCCGAAATGTAGCACGCGCTCGAGGAGGTTCTGACGAAGGTCGACACTCTTGAACTGGGTATAGGGGACCATCTGTGTTCTCTTGCTCAGGATTCCGTCCTTGCGGACGACCTTGTTGTCTGTGATCAAATACAGCGTAGTCAAGCGCTTCAGCTCGCCACCGATTAAGCACAAGAGAGCGATGAAGAGGAAGAATAGCGCGACAACTACGTCAAGGGAAAGTCCCATTACGGAGTTCTCCACATCGATGTAGTCCTTGATCGGGCTGAGAAGCAAGATGCCCACCGCCAGGGCCAAGGAAATGAACATCAGCAGGTAGTACTTGAACCCGATTAGCCGCGTGGGCCGAATCCTGTCCAGAGTCTTCTCATCGCCATGGACTGGTTCTTGGACCGTTGCGGGTGTCGAGGTCGGAGAGCTCATGGATATGATACATCACCCAGACTGTCATAAAGGTTCTCCTACGCTGCTCCGCCGATTCGGTCGCCATGGCAACAGCCCAATCCTGCGCATTACATCAACCTCACAGAACACACTCGTCAAACCTCTGGATCCGGTCGATTCGAAATGTAGGTTCCGCGGTCGCGGCGACTATCGCCATTACGCTCACGCGCCAGTTCATTGTCACCTTCCCCACCTCAATTGCACCTAGAACCTATGGGCTTCGCTTCAGTTTCCTAGCGCATGCGAGGCTCGAAATGGCACCGTGACATTCCGAGACTATCAGACAAATCGTACGTCGCGAGACCTGGAAGCATCATCAGGAAGTCTAGAGCATCTTCAAGGAGGACAAATCGATGAGATGAAGTGAACACACCGTCTGCAATGTGTGCAGACACGGAAAGCCAGAGAGTGCAAACCGGGCGTTCTCACTTTCTCTTCGGCGTATTCTTCGGTGTATGTTTAAAGAGAGACACAGCGTGAAGTTCCACACGTAGGCCCTCTTTCGTGTCATCAATGGAAAACTTCCACTGCTCCATCTCCGCGTTCATATCCTTGAACATCTTCTTCAGCTCTACGCTCTTCGCCCTGAGTCTGTTTGCCATACTTACGTCTGCCATAGTAGAATCCTCTGCCGGCTAAAGACTGAAGGGATTCTTCATTCTTAAGGATTTTGAGCATTGGAGTGAGGGATACGATTGAATCTTCACCTGAATTGCAGCGTTTGTGCATATGATTTCCACCGCCCTCCCCAAGACAGTTGAAATAAGACCTCGTCGCTATTCGGAACACAAAATCGAACGATGAAAAGGAATCACGGGCACGATTGGATGCTATGCAATTTCAAGGAGCGTTCATCGTTGGTCAAGAAGAACCACTTCGGGGGGAATTGAATGGAGAGAGACACCGAATTGGACGAGGAGGAAATTGACCGCATAGCAGGCCGAGTTGTCAAAGAGATTGAGGGAGCAAGCTCCAAGGACATGTCAAAGGCGACTTACGCAAGGAAGATACTGATTCTGACCGACCTCCATTACACGACAAGGCTACTCGATGAGGTGGCCACTGCTCCGTCTGAAGAAAGAGCTTTGATTGAGAAGAAAGCGGTGATCAAAGCACTTCTGCTTTCAACATGGATACAGAGACTGTATTTCATTATCAGAACTCTATATATGTCAATCATCGGTACGGTAATCACTGTTGCCTACATCATGTATTTCGGCAAGATAGGCACCTTCTTGGGACTGGTACTCGGAGTCATAACATTCGTGATATCAATGATGGTCACACGATTGTTCGATGCGCATATGGCCCGTGCCACACAGTACATCGTTCAGAAATTGAGCAAACACAAGAAGCTCAGGGATTTCATCATGAATCACTTCTGAGTCAACTGCAAGAAGGCTCGAACCGACTCTGAACGACGGTATTGGTTTCTTCTTCGACGAGCACACCAACATCGGCAGTCGGTTCAAGCGCGCTCTGCCGGTCCTCTTGAGGCTTGAGTGCCCAGCGTGAATCGGGGGAGGGGTGAGGACGCCTTCATTCTTCACTGGTGAAATGCGGTCGCTGGAGGTTCTGTGGTACAGAGTCCGCGCATATCTTCTTGAATCCCGCCCCCCCCCGATTGCTACGGGGGATTCAGTTAATATGGCCGAAACAGATGCAGGCTAGCTTTCATGGCATCTAAGATTCAGGAGCCAATTCAGAAACTTGAGCGGAAGTTCGGCAGACTTCGGCTCACACTTGCAATCCTCTTGATCGGGTTCGTAATCGCCGGGACAGTCGAGTCGTACAACGCCATCAACCACACCTATCCATTGCCTTTTGCGTCCTCCGTATTCATCATCGGCCCTTTCGTTACACTGACCGGGCTTGCCATACTCTGGATCGGCCGCTCTGAGTGGGATGAACACACCAGTCGACGATTCCGACTCGCTGAAAGGGTGTTTGGCCTCAGCCTCATCGCCATTGCACTGGCCGGCCTTACGGTGCTCTACTACGGTTTACATCCCGCCACAACGATTCCTTCGTTCGTGGAATGGGAATTCGGGGCTGCGATTGTGGCCATACTGGTCCTAAACTTTGTGATCTATGTTCTAGTTGCCTTTGATCTGACGGAGGTGTTCGGCAAAGTCCTTCTCCTCATCGCTCTCGCTTGGGCCTGTGTCGTTTCCATCTTCCTCGGACAAGCTCTTGCTGAGCAGCTCGAGACGATTGTCCTAGCCATCCGGGAGCACACTTTCAATTTCAGACCAGTCAGCTCCTCGGTTTCCGGCATAGAGTCCTATTTCGTGGTGGCTTACATTCTGCTGACGATTGTATACCTGGACGCGTACCGTAGGTCAGGTGCGAGAGCTACAAAGGCATCCTAGAACACATTTCAGTGAATGTTCCCGACAGGTGTGAATAGGGTGCGGGGGCCCGGATATTGACCCGGAATCTACCGGCGATTGAAGCTGCCAGCTACACCTACCGGTACGTAACTGGCGGTCCTCCTCACCTCTTTTCCTGCTGGTAGACAATTGGCTCGTCCTCCTCCCCTATGGTCTTTTCCGAGGCTCAGGACTAGATTGGAGCACGTCGCTCTGTTTATATCCGCCCGCCCCCCTTCTGTTGATTGATGTGAGCGCATGATTGAGAAGAGGCGGAAGAAGCCAAATACTGAATCCGAGGAGCTCGTCAATGATGAGGATACGAAGCCCGAGGACATCTACGATGATGATTCCAGGCAGGAGATGCTCGAGGATGACAAGATCACTGCTTCAGAGGAGGGGTTCATGCGCGGCTGGGACGGCACCGTGGAAGGTGGAAAGAAGCATAAGAAGGATAGCGACCACAAGGACATGGCATCTGTCGAGCTGGTCAAGGAACAGTACAAAGAGGATTAGGGGTCTCCCCCATGGTCTTTTCCGCGGGCCCGGATATTGACCCGGAATATACCCCCAATTAAAGCTCCAGCCAATAATTACCGGTAAAGAATGGTTACCCGAGAACGGCCAGAAAACCGGCCGGATTCTGTCCTGAATGACATCAGAAAAGATTATGAATGCCCTCCGCTTCACGGAAGACCGCAGGTGATGAAGCTCACCTTCAACTGCCCGGTGCGGGGCTGATAGCTTCTACCAACGCGTCGCACCATGTCATGATGTGGATATGACGAATTGAAGGTGAGAGGATGATAGACGCTCCAATCCTGCTTGTCATGCTCACGTTAGCCTTGGCTGCATCGATATTCTCGATTCGCCTGGGAATCTCTGTGGCCATCATCGAGATATGTCTGGGCATGATTCTCGGCAACATCGTGGGCATCAATGTCGTTGACCACGAATGGCTGGTGTTCCTCGCGGGCCTCGGGAGTGTCGTCCTGACGTTCCTGGCAGGGGCGGAGATAGATCCGGAGGCGATGCGCAAGAACCTGAAGGGTAGCCTGATAATCGGCATCCTATCGTTCCTGGCCCCGTTCCTCGCAGCCTGGTGGTTCTGCTACCTCGTGCTGGGATGGGCCTGGGACGCTTCGATGCTGGCGGGAGTGGCGTTATCGACTACCTCCGTCGCAGTCGTCTACGTCGTCCTTCTGGAAACTGGCATCAACAGGACTGACACCGGGAAGATAATCCTATCATCCTGCTTCGTGACGGACCTGGGGACCGCCCTTGCGCTGAGCACCCTCTTCATCACTCCGAACATCTACTTCATCCTGCTCGTCGTCGCCATCGGCGCCAGCACCCTCGTAATGCCCAGATTCCTGAACTGGATGCTGCCAAGGCTCAAGAACAGACCTGGGGAACCTGAGTTGAAGCTCCTTCTGTTTGTCATTGTGCTGCTCGGCGCATGTGCGGAGGTCGCCGGGTCCCATGCAGTTCTACCGGCATACATACTCGGGCTTGTCGTCTCCAATTCTCTCTCGAAGAACAGGGATGTCCTGGTGAAAGTCAGGGTCCTTGCACTGAGTTTCCTCACGCCCTTCTTCTTCATAAGCGCTGGCTTGAACATCTCCTTCCCCGCGCTAGTGGCTGGCGCCGGTCTCATAGCAGTGTTGTTCGCTGTCAAGGTGGGGGCAAAGTTCATCGGAGTGTACCCTGCTTCGAGGAGGTACATTGGAAAGGATACGGTTTACATCACGCTGCTCATGAGCACGGGCCTGACCTTTGGAACCATCTCCTCCCAGTATGGCCTCAGCGCTGGGATAATCGACGCGGACCAGTTCTCCGTGCTGGTGGTGACGGTGCTCTTGACGGCGATTGTGCCCACCGTCATCGCGCAGAAGTGGTATGCTCCGGAGGCCTGACCGCTATGAAGGAAACCCATGGTGAAGATTCTGCCCGCGTCAGCAGGATTCTCGTCGCCGTAGACGGCTCTGAATCAAGCAGGAGAGCCGTCGAGTTAGCCTCTGAGATAGCCGCGGCGCTGGAGGCGGAAATCACGATCATCCACATCATCGAGATAGAAGAGCTTCCAACCTTGATGGGTGAAGCAGAAGATGTGCGAGCCGACGAGGAGGCGCAGATAGTCCTCGGAATGGCGGCGAAGTTGGCGCAGGCCAAGGGCGCGGAACCTGAGATAGTCGTCAGGCGAGGACACCCTGCGAATCAGATACTCAGATTCGCTGACACGTACTCACCGCAGCTCATTGTCCTGGGAACGCGCGGAGCCACTGGAGCCAAGGGCATCCTTATGGGCAGCGTATCGACAGCGGTCTCCAGGAAATCTGATTGCTCGGTCGTCTTGGTCAGGTGAGCCGGGTCTTCGGGTTCATGACCCTGCTCTGATCACTCCCGTCATTTAAGCCCCGGCCGAATATCCATACATCGTCTGGAATAATAATGTGCGAGGGCCCGGATATTGACCCGGAATCTACCGGCATTTAAATGTCCAGGCTTGAAGATTCAAGGTGGAATTCTTTGCCGGTAGAGAATTGCGCACTGGCCCCATAAGTCCAATCACGAGCTAGAGAATGCTTTAAGATATCGAAAATCACTCGGACGCCGAGAAATGGATGACAGAGAATCCTGGGCCTTCCGGAGACGCAAAAGCAGATGATGTCAAGGAGAGAATGTCCTGGCGCGCACTGTTGTCAGTTGGAGTTCTCAAAAGAATTGGCAGACTCGGATGGCTGAGTGGTTTGGTGATTGTGATAGTTGCCATTGTCTTGTCATGGTATGTTTCTATGCTGACTTTCAGCGATGCACCAGACCCTGATCAACTGTTCTCTCTGACGCTCCTTGCGGGGCTGTCACTAATGACCATCGGCGCGATGATGTATATCGAGTCGATGCGGAGGACGCGAGTCGCAGTCGGACAGCATGCCCGAAAGTCTCTGACCGTACTCTCATTGGCTGCAGCGACGGTGCTGATCAGCGCGTACTTGTTCAATCCGCTTCTCTCGCCAGTCGCTTTCTTGCACGATTCGGACCTAGACGGTATCCAGGATTACGACGATGATTATCCGCACGATGGTTCCCGAATCGACTATCCTTGGGTTTCGTGGGGCTCGAGTATTGTCACTGGTGTCAGCGTGTCGGGCGATGAGTGGAGCCTCAGCATCTACGAGGGAGGAAACTCATTCTGGTTGGATGCGACTGCTATCGAGATCCTGAATCCCGACAATACGACAAGCTTCGCGCGGACAATCCTTGCCGACATGAGTGCGGAACTGGTGACAGAAGGGGTTCAGTACTTCAACAACGGTGAGATTGACCAGCTCGATGGAGGAGATTTCTTCCACATCGACGGGGATTTGTACGGCCCAGGGTCGAAATTCCTGATATGGGGATACACTGGAGGCTATCCTGGATGGGAATGCTACTCGTCATCCCTACTCTATCTTCCCGTTTGAACATAAATCCATCACTCAGTATTAAAATGTGCGAGGGCCCGGATTTGAACCGGGGAACCCCTGCGAGAACAGATCTTGAGTCTGTCGCCTTTGACCGGGCTTGGCTACCCTCGCTTGGCATTTGTTAACCTAAGAGAGGTAATAAAGATTCGCAGACTCCGCACTTAGAGCTGAGGATTGTATTCAGGCCAACAGGCCCGATTAGCGCCGGCAAACGAGGGGTGAGGCCGTCGACGACGATTTCTGAAAAACCAGCCTATATACGAATGGCCGAAAGAGGACGGGATTGTTTCAATGTCGTACCGAAAAAGATTAAAAGAGCTACGCGTTACTACTCTCTGGCAGGCACGGAGGAACACCTGTCATCTCCACCATGGAGAGGCATCACCAACACACCTCGCCATTTCCTCCAGAATTTCGAACCACCCACAACTTTTTCACCAAAGAGGTGTTCGTCTTGCCTCTCCACCTTTAATTTCTTGAAAAATAGTGGACGCGCCGCCTGTTCTCGGCCGGGACAACCTTGCGATCAACTGACGTGTTCAGCTACGTCAGGACTGTGCATCCGTCCTTCGTGACGAAAACCGAATGCTCCGCCTGGGCGACTATGCCGTCTGCGACCTCGACCAGCACGGGGTAGTTCATGACCATCCCCATCCTCAGCATCTTCGCCAGGAACGACTGCGCGTCAGGGTGCATGTCGTCGCACCATCTGGATGCGAACGGCAGCGTGCCGAAGGCCGCCTGCATCTTGGAGAACATCGCAGATATCTCAGCGGGGGCCCTCCGCTCCCTCACGACCCGATATATGTTGCCTCTGGAAGCGCCCTTCACTTTCCCCTTGCCCGTGGTGGAGAACGGTTCTATCGCGATTATCATGCCCTGCTCGACGACCTCGCTCTCCCGGGTCTTGATGTTGGGGATGCTGAGCCCTGCGTGAAGGTTGAACCGCTCCATGCTGTGCCCCGTGAGGTTCTCGATCGGCCTGAAGCCCGCCGACCTGATGGCCCTCTCGACCGCTTCGCCCATCGCCGAGGTGGTCGTCCCGGGAGCGACCATCTCTATCGCCATCCTAAGGGCGTCCTCGGCGCACGATATGAGTCTCTGGTGGTTGCGCGTCCCCAGCTCAACGGTGACCGACGTGTCCGCCGGGTAGCCGTCGACATGCGCCCCGAGGTCCACCTTCACGACGTCGCCGACCTTGAGCAGGATGTCGTCCGACCGCGAAGGTGTGTAATGCGCCGCGACAGAGTTCACGCCTATGTTGACAGGGAATGCGCACAGGGCGCCTCTCGAGCGTATCACGCCCTCGACCGCGTCCGCGAGTGCCAGGGCGCTCATGCCGGGCTTGACGTGGGACACGGCGAACTCCCTCGCCTCCCGGGTGACTGCCCCAGCCTGCCTGTACTTCTTCAGCGCTTCGTCGCTAACGGAGGGCGTCCTCGATCTCCTCCTGAGAAACGACGCCCTTCCTTATGACCTCGGCCTCGCCGTCCGAGACGTCAATGATCGTGGACGGGGCAGAGTACTTCGTCTTGCCGCAGTCGATGTAGATCTTCACATGGTCCTTCAGGTCCTTCTTCGGGAGGTTGATGTCGACTGGATCCTTGTGCGAGTGCTGGTTCGCGCTCGTGGCTGTTATCGGGCCGAAGCGGTCTATGAGACTGAGTGCGAGGGGGTGTTCGGGTATCCTGATGCCAACCGTGTTCACCCCCGACGTCAGTATGTCTGGTATCGTCGGCTTCTTCGTCAGCATGATGGTTATCGGACCGGGCATGAACCTCCGGATCAGCTTCCTCGCGTTGTCGTTCAGCACGGCGACGCTCTCCATCATCTTCTCGTTGCTGACCGCGATCGAGAGCGGCATGTCGAAGGGTCTGTTCTTGGCCACGAAGACCTTCTTGACGGAGGCCTCCTTGAACGGGTCGGCGCCGATGCCGTAGAGCGTGTCGGTCGGGAAGACCACCAGGTCCCCTGACCTGAGCGCCGCCAGCACCTCATCCATCTCGCCCTGGGCGAGGTCGCATCTCTTGCACTCATGCCTGTCTGAACACTTGATCACTTTCATCAGTACGCCTCTGCGATGTACTCCGCGGCCATCCCGAGGTGCGCCTTGGCGTCGCCCTCGGCGTAGGGCCCGTGGCCCGGGTACATGTTCCTCAGTCCCAGCTCCCTCAACAGTTTCACGGATGACTTGAGTTCGGCAAGGTCCCCGCCCGCGAAATCCCATCTGCCCACTCCGCCGTCGCAGAACACAGTGTCTCCGACGACCGCGCTCTGACTCTCGGGGTCGTACAGGGCGATCGAGCCCGGCGAGTGGCCGGGCGTGTGCAGGACCTGCAGCTCGGTTTCGCCAAGCTCCAGCTTCTGTCCGGCCCTGAGCGGTTCGAAATCGAGGCCCTTCAGCTTCCGGCCGACCGCATCCGACACGACGAGGGACGCGTCACCGGCCATCAACGGACGCGCCTCCGACTCGTGAAGGTACAGCTTCGCCCCCGTGGCCTCCTGGAAGGCCTTCGCCCCGCCTATGTGGTCGTAGTGGCTGTGCGTGAGCACTATCCTCCCGATCCTGTCCAACGGAACGATGTTCGACACCTCCTCCAGGGTCGTGTCCGAATACGTGCCCGTACCTGTGTCGACGAGCACCGGGTCCTCATCCTCCAGGAGGTAGACGTTGCTGTCGAACGCCACCCCTGCGACGTAGTGGACCTTCATCCCGTCAAACGGGATAGCACCGGTCTTATAAAACCTTGGCCTCCGACGCGGGGCGGAATCGCAGGCCAGCCAGCACGCGGGAGTGCGCTCATCCCTTCGCCAGGATTACCAGCCTCTGCCTCTCCTCGAGGTTCACCGCCGCGACGGTCTTCGTCAGGGACAATTGCTCGGCCTTCGCGAGCCCTTCCAGGGCCTGGAGCACGGCGTCCCGGGCAGGCTTCCTTATGTCCACGCCGGCCTCCTCGAACTGGTGCTGCACTATGAGCATGGCCTTCTCCAGGTCCCCGTACTGCGCGCAGAAGTCCTGGATGATGAAGTCGACCACCTCGGACAGCGTCTGGGGCAACTCCTCCGCCCCCTTGGGTCTGCTCGCGACGACATCGGCCACGAGCATCTCCCCCAGGGTCGCGAAGGCCTGCTCGACGTTCTCGCCCGTCCTCGCGCTGGCCAGGAACGTCGGGTACCCGAGCCTCTCGCCCATGGAGCTCAGGACCTCGACGGACGCGGAGTCCTTTCCCGCAAGGTCGTGTTTGTTCCCGATCAGGACCGTCGGTATCCTGCCGACGGACGACTCTATCTCCGGTATCCAGAAGGCCTCCAGACTCTTGACGGTCTCGGGACGCGACAGGTCGCCCACGAGTATCAGACCTTGAGCACCGCTCAGGCTCGCGGTCCTGATCTTGGAGTACTCCTTCTGCCCCAGTATGTCCCAGATCATGAGCCTCAGGTTGATGATCAGGTTGGGCTTGGTCAGCTGCATGTCCTTCTTCGAGACCTTCGTCCCGATGGTCGCGATGTACTTGTCATCGAACTTGTTGACGACGTACCGGGCCGTGAGAGAGGTCTTGCCGACGGCGCCGTCGCCGAGCATCACGACCTTCTTCAGGAGCTCCTTGAGTTCCATCCAGGAGCGCAATATGCGGTGAGGGGCTTAAAAGCTTCTTGTCCTTCCCCGAGGTCACCTGTACTTGCCTGCCAGGAGCTTCTTCATGAGGCCGTCCACACCCTCCAGGTCCGACTTGTCCCCGCCCCAGTTGAGCAGTTTGTGGCCGAACTGCGCCTCGATGTCCTCGGTCACGAGCTTCATCTGCGTCCTGAGCTTCTCGGGCTTCTTCGTCGATATTATCGCGGCTATGACCACGCTCTTCGAGTGGGATATGAATATGTCGTAGTTCTCGAACCTAATCTCCTTGAGCCTCCCGCCGGCCTCCTCGAAGCTCTCCTTGATGAAGTTCTGGACCGCCGTCAGCATGCCGGCGAGGATGTCGTCGTCCTGGTCCGGCTTGAGCCTCCGGGTGTAGTGTTTCAGGAGCCTGCCGTCCGGGGTCATCAGGAATATCTCATCTATTATCGTCGGGGACGAGTGCCAGACCATGATGAAGCCGAACACGTTTATCGACACCAGGGCCGCCGCCAGACCCACGAAGAACATGCGGGTCTGCGAGTCTTCGAACGGCACGACGAAGGCGGTGACCGCGAGCGCGACGAAGACGCACACGCTCAAAACGATCAGGGTTTCAATCTTCACATCGCGCTGCATCAGACTGGATGATTGGAAGGTCACGTGATAAGCCTTTCGACCACACTTCGAGGAATCTGGGCAGGAACATCATCCGCTGTTCATGGAAAACCGCTAAATACGCACGTCCCGCCTTCACTGCCGAAGGCGACTGAATGAAGCTCTACGAATACAAGGCGAAGGAGCTGCTGAGGAAGCACGGGATCCCGGTGCCCGACGGGTTCGTCGCGGCCTCGCCCGGAGACATCCAGAGACTGCCGGGCCCGGTCATGGTCAAGGCCCAGGTCCTGATAGGGGGCAGGGGGAAGGCAGGCGGCATCAAGCCCGCGGACACGGTCGAGGAAGCGAGGAAGGCCGCATCTGCGATCCTGGGCATGAACATCAAGGGTTATGTCACCAAGCTGGTGCTGCTCGAGCAGCGGCTGGAGGTCGCCAAGGAGATATACCTGGGCGTCACGATCGACAGGAGCAGGCGCGGGTTGCTGCTGATGGCTTCCGCGAGCGGAGGCATGGACATCGAGTCCGTCCCCGAGGACAGGATCCTGATGCTGCCCATCGACCCGCTCATCGGGTATCAGAACTTCATAGGCAGGAGGGTCTCCGGGTTCCTGGGCCTGGACAAGGACAAGGGAGCCCAGGTCGCGGACATCGTCAAGAAGCTGTGCGCGCTGATGGTCGCCGAGGACGCCGAGCTCGCCGAGATAAACCCCCTGGTGGTCACGAAGGACGGGAAGGTCGTCGCGGGGGACGCGAAGGTCACGATAGACTCAGACGCGCTGTTCAGGCACAAGGAGTACGAAGGCCTCGAAGAGGACCTCACGTCGCTCGAGGCGAAGGCCAAGGACCTCGACATCGCCTTCGTCCAGCTCGACGGCAACATAGGCGTGATCGCGAACGGCGCGGGACTGACCATGGCGACCCTGGACAGCCTGAACATGTTCGGCGGCAAGGCGGGCGTGTTCCTGGACCTGGGCGGCACGGACGACCCTGAGAAGGTCAAGAGCGCCATGCTCCTGATGGAGGAGGCCGACCCCAAGGTCATACTGCTCAACATATTCGGAGGCATCACGAAGTGCGACACGGTCGCGAAGGGCGTTCTCGAGGCGATCGAGGCCAGGCCCACGAAGGCTCCCATCGTCGCCAGGATAAAGGGGGTCAACGAGGAGCTGGGGAGGGAGATGCTCAAGGAGGCCGGCATGATACCGGCGTCCGGGCTCAGCGAGGCGGCCGAGAAGGCCTCGAAGGAGTCGTTGAGGTGAAATCATGTCAGTCATAATAGGTAAGGACACGAAGCTGGTCGTCCAGGGCATCACGGGCTACCAGGGTACATACCACTCGAAGGCCATGCGCGAGTTCGGCACGGACGTGGTGGCGGGCGTCACGCCGGGGAAAGCCGGCGAGCGGGTGAACGACATACCCGTGTTCGACACGGTCGCGGAGGCTGTTGCGAAAACGGGCGCCAACGCGTCTTGCGTGTTCGTGCCCGCTGCGGGGACGAAGGACGCCGTGATGGAGGCCATCGACGCAGGCCTGTCTGCAATAGTCGTCGTGACTGAGCACGTGCCCGTCCACGACGCCATACATTTCGTGGCCGTGGCCAGGAGCAGGGGCGTCACCCTGATAGGGCCGAACTGCCCGGGGCTGGCCGCGCCCGGCATCGGCAAGATAGGCATCCTGCCGAGCAAGATATTCGCCAAGGGCGGCGTCGGCGTGGTGTCCAGGTCCGGCACGCTCACATACGAGATAGTGAACGCGATGACGGAGCAGGGCATCGGACAGTCGACATGCGTAGGCATAGGAGGGGACAGGGTCCCTGGCACCAACTTCGTCGATGTCCTCGCGAAGTTCCAGAAGGACGACGACACGAAGAAGATCGTCCTTGTGGGCGAGATAGGAGGGACCGCGGAGGAGGAGGCGGCCGAGTTCATCAAGTCCAACGTCACGAAACCGGTGGTGGCGTACATCGCCGGCAGGACCGCGCCCCCAGGCAAGCGGATGGGCCATGCAGGTGCGATCATCGCAAGGGGAAGGGGCACGGCCGAGAGCAAGATCAAGGCGCTGGAGGCCGCCGGGGTCAAGGTGGCCAGGATACCGACAGAGGTCCCCGGGCTGCTCAGGTGAGTCCAGACGCCGGCATGCTTACATACGGCTATGTGCAGTGGACACCGGATGAGCGGCAGGACGGAGGCGGTGCTGTTCGACGCCGGGGGCGTGCTGTGGGACCTCAGGCCATCGCCTGAGGACATCTTCGCGGACGCGCTGGCCAGGAGAGGCGTTGCCGTCGGCAGCACAAGGCTCCGCGAAGCGATGAACAAGGCGGACAGGCAGCTGGACGACGAGTTCGCGAGGCTGGACGCCCGTCACGAGTCGTTCTTCTGGAGACGCTACGACGGTGTCGTGCTCGGAGAACTGGGCGTCGGACTGGACGAGGAGGCCTTCGCGAAGGACCTGAGCCTGGAGCTCAGGAGCATGTTCGCGAAGGTCGAGAGCTGGGTCCCGTTCCCGGACGCGGTGCCCGCACTCGAACGCGCCAGGAAGCTGGGGCTCAAGACGGGCCTGGTGTCCAACGCGACAGAGCTGGCGAGGAGGGTGCTGAGGAACCTGGACATGGAGCGGCTCTTCGACGTCATCGTGATATCGGAGGAGGTGGGGGTGCGCAAACCCGACCCGGAGATATTCAGGATCGCCCTCGACCGCGCAGGCTCCAGCCCGTCCGGGACTGTGTTCCTCGGAGACAAGCCGGCGACGGACATCAGGGGTGCGGAGAGGGCAGGCATCAGAGGCATCCTGGTCGACAGGCGCGACACCTTCCCGGACTCCGGTCTCGTGAGGATGATGAGCCTCGACGATCTCGGCAGGCACCTGGTCGTCTAGAAGTCATCCGACGCGGGAAGGCCGAGCTGTTTCAGATGGCTCGTGTCGTTGAGCCTCACGGGCTCGAAATCGTCCTTGGCGTGGACCTTGAACACAGACACGGCGCAGGGGTCGTGCCTGATCTCGTGTATCTCCCCGCGCTTCCTCTTCAGGAGGTATGCGGTCATGAGCTTCAGGGGCACCCTGTGAGAGACGATGACGACCGTGCCCGTCCCGTGCAGGAACAGGATCTCCCTCAGCTGGCTGTTGACCCTCCTCCAGGCCTTCTTCACGCTCTCGCCCCCGGGAGGCTTGAACCTCGCGGGGCTCTCCTTCCACTTGCGCAGCTGCGGACCGAAGCGCTCGGCGACCTGCGCCTCGGTCAAGCCCTGCCACGAGCCGAAGAACATGTCCGTGAAGCCGTCCTCGACCCTGACCTCCAGCTCGTGGGGCTTGGCGACCCTGCGGGCCGTCACCAGCGAACGCTTCAGCGGGCTGGAGTATATCGCGTCGAACACCACTCCCTTGAACGCCTCGGCGGTCGCGTCCGCCTGGGCTATCCCCGTGGCGTTCAGGCGCATGTCCATGTGGCCGCGGAACACCTTGTCCTTGTTCCAGTCGGTCTCGCCGTGCCTGATCAGTATGAGCTCGAGGGCCATGCGGCCGGTGCCATGCGCGTGTAGCTATATATCTTCTATTAGGGGAAGGCGCGCGAGGACGGCCTGGCCAGCTCACGAAGCAGTGATTGTCTGGTCCATCAATGAGGTCGTGATCCTGACGCTCTTCACCGGGAGGAACCCGACGATCATCTTGCTGGAGACCGTGAACTCGACATAGATTCGGAACTCGTATTCTCCGGGCGAGTCGAAGGTCGCCTCGACCTCGGCCATCGGCCCGAACGGCTCGCCCGACTCTGAGACCATGGAGCCGAGGAGCGTGCCGTCGCCGGCGTACATCTCGACCTTCTTCAGGTCCACGGACGTCCCGACGAACCAGGGGTTCTTCATCGACTCGGAGACCTTGGTGACGAGCACATGGAAAGTGGCCGGCTGTCCCGCAGACACGTTCGCATCCCCGCTCACCGACACGCCCCAGGTCGTATCGGCCAAGTGGATCACGTCGAACAGCCACCATATGTCGAGTTCTACTGAGTATGCCCCCAGGTTCGCATATGTCTCTGATTCCAGGTAGGTGACGCCGGCGACGGGAAGCACCGCGGGGCTCAGCAAGGTCCAGAGCACCAGTATGAGGACGACGGCGACGGCTATGGCTGCGCCCACGATGCGGCGCCGCCTCTTCTTCGGCGGGGTAACCTCCTTCTCGGGCTCGTACTCCTCTATCCACTCCTCCCCGGGCTCGAGAGGCTTCTCCTCGGCGACGGCGGAGGCTGGAGGCCCCTCGGGCGGTTCCGCTTCGGCCGGCGGCGGGGGTTCTTCAGAAGACAATGTCCTCACCCATCCAGATGTCAAAAGGCGTTCCATCGCAAATCAAGATTTCGGTGATTCGGGCCGCATCGCGGCATCGCGGGCGGAAGGACTTCCACTGGAACCGCTGGTGTTCGAGACACAGACGGCAACGCTTTTATACAGGACCATACATAGCGGGATTCCCAGCCCATTGGCAGGGCTATTCCTGAACAAGGAACCGGCTCCTGTTATAGTGGGAAGGGATCGTGCACCCGAGCATCGACTGACCGGGGAAGATGGTAGAGGGGCAGCGGGCGGGAAGGACCTGCGG
>CAZXWO010000004.1:0-26416 GCA_964644565.1 uncultured Thermoplasmata archaeon
TCAAGAGGGACATCAAGAAGGAGGGCAAGGGCAGGCCCGTGCACTCCAACAAGCTCGCCCTCCCCTTCGACAAGATCATAGAGATGATCGAGTCGGAGGAGCGGAGGAAGATGGAGGGCATCGAGGCGAACATCAAGCAGCTGAAGGAAGTAGCCAAGTGAGCCTCAGAAGCCCCTCTCCATTATCCTGACGCCGTCCTTCGTGCCTATCATCGCCTTGCTCGCCCTGTCGACGAAGAGGCCGTTGTCCACCACGCCGGGGATGTTGTTTATCACGGACTCCATCGCCGCGGGGTGCTCTATCCTCTGGAACCTGCAGTCGACGATGTAGTTGCCGTTGTCGGTGGTGAACGGGGCGCCTTCCCTCACCCTGAGCTCGGGCCTGCAGCCGAGGGCCGCGAGCCTCCTCACCGTCGTCTTGAAGGAGAACTTCACGACCTCCACGGGGAGCGGGGCCTTCTGGCCGAGGTAGTCCACTAGCTTCGAGTCGTCCGAGACGATGATCTCCACCGCGGACGCCGCCGCGACGATCTTCTCCCTCACCAGCGCGCCCCCGAGCCCCTTGATGAGGTTCAGCTCGGGGTCGACCTCGTCGGCGCCGTCGATCGTGAGGTCCACGGTCGGGTGGTCGTCCAGCTCGACGATCTTGATGCCCACCGCGCGCCCGAGCAGGTCCGAGGCCTTCGACGTGGGCACGCCCACGACCTCCAGCCCCTCGGCCTTCACCCTGTCGCCTATGAGCCTGATGGCGATGCTCGCGGTGGAGCCGCTCCCGAGCCCCACGACCATACCGTCCTCCACGTACCTTACCGCCTCGGCGGCCGCAATCTCCTTGAGGTCCATCTGGTCATCCCCTCCTGCGGGGCTTCCTGCGCCTGATGCCGAAGTTCTCCGCGACGAGCCCGCACAGCTCCGAGACGACGTGGTCGTCTATTGCGGCGCCCTTGCGGGCGCTGGCGCCCCTCGGGTCGCCCATCACGCCCGTCGGAATGTGCCTCTCCGGGTCAGGCAGGACCATGAACCTCGGCGGCCTCGACTTGCCGACGGGCCTCTCCCTCCCCACCAGCTCCGGGCGGAGGTTCAGGATCCTGGATGTCTCGATCAGCCCGGCGTGGCCGTCGTCCTCGGGGAACATCTTGCCCTTGAGCTCGTAGGCGATGTCGTAGTCGGAGAGCACCATCGCCCTCAGCGAGGGGGACGCCTCCACGGCCCTCAACACCCCAAGCCTGATGGCGGCCATGTGCCCCGAGCCGGCGTGGCCGGTCAGGACCAGCAGCTTCGTGACGCCGTTCCTGGCCAGCTCCGACGCGATGTCCTGCGCCAGCATCCGGACGGTCTCGAAGCTCAGGGACAGCGTCCCGGGGAAGTTGCGGGTCGACCTGCACTCCCCGTACCCCACCGACGGGAGGACGACCGCCCCGAACACCTCGGCCACGCTGCGTGCGACCTCCTCCGCCTGGAACATGTCGGTGCCGAGCGGGAGGTGCGAGCCGTGCTCCTCCAGGGAGCCGAACGGGAGGACGAACAGCGTGCCGGCCTTCGCGAGCCTGGCGAACTCCGGGCTCGTGACCTCGTCAGCCCTTGTCGATGCGCCGCGCCTCGCCGACGTGCGTGTCACCCCCGGGCTGCACGCTGCCTAGGTCGATGAAGTCGGTGTCGCACACGGGGCACCTCATGGTCGCGAGGCAGCTCCTGCCGAACCTCCCGACCAGGTCCGCCTCGATCTCCTCAAGGCGCTCCCTCGACACCGTCCTGTCGCACTTGGGGCAGTAGTACACGGATTTCTGCATTACCGTATCCGTACATAAACCCCATCGCGGCGGGGCGAGATGTCGCGGGGCGGTCTGACATGTCATGGAGGGGTACTTGAAGCGCGGGAGCGGTGGTAGACCACAGTGATAACATGAGGAAGGCTGTCGCGCGGTTGGTCGACCAGGACAGGAAGAAGAGGTTCATCGTGACGATCCTCACAGCCCTGCTAGCGGTAGGGGCCGTGGGGGTCGCCGTCGAGAACGTGGACGACGCCTTCCTCGCCAACAAGCTCAACCTCGTCGCCTACGTGCCCGACAGGGTCGCCGCCGGCGGCCCGTCGACGATCATGGTCTTCGCGGCCGACGGCGCGGGCGAGCCCCTGGGCGGCCAGGAGGTCGACGTCAGGCTGGTCACTGACGACTCCGACACGCTGGCATGGTCGGGCAGGACCGGGCCCGACGGCTCGGCGGCGCCGACGATCGAGTTCCCCGCGACCGCGGGCAAGGTCAAGCTGGTCGTCAAATCGGGCGCCGACGTCGTGGAGACGACCACCGTCCTCGACGACAGCGTCAGGATAGTGATCACCACCGACAAGCCCGTCTACAAGCCGGGGGACATCATCCACATGAGGTTCCTAACCTACGCGGGCATGGACCCGCTCCCCCAGGAGTCCGAGCTCCTCGCCGAGGTGCTCGACCCCAACGGGGACAAGGTCTTCAAGAAGCTCCTCTCCCCAGACGAGTACGGCATCTGCGCGTACGACCTGTGGCTGTCGGACCAGCTCAACCAGGGCACGTACACCATATCCGCGACCGTGGGCGAGAGGACCGTCACCAAGGCCCTGGCCGTCAAGGACTACGTCCTCCCGAAGTTCCGGGTGGACCTCCTGGGCACCAGGGACTGGTACCCCGTATACGAGCCCATCACCGGGACGGTCTCGGCCGAGTACTTCTTCGGCGAGGTGGTCTCCGGCACCGTCGACGTGGAGGCGAACGTGTACCTGGGCGTCTGGGAGACGTACTACAGCGGCACCCACATCCTGGTGGACGGTGAGGCGGACATCACGGTCCCGTCGGTCTGGTACGCCGTCGGGCTGTCCGAGGCCGGAGGCAACGGCTACATACAGCTGAACCTGACGGTCACGGACACGGCCGGGCACTCCGAGGTCAGGTACAGGGTCATACCCGTCGCGCCGAGCGGCCTGGTGCTCTCGGTGCTCACCGACAGCTGCGTCGACGGGATGCAATCCAGATACTACGTCATAGCGAGGTCGCCCGACGGGCAGCCGGTGGCCAACGCGACCATCCGGCTGGGGTTCCAGGAGGATGACTACTACGCCAACCAGGTCTTCTCACAGACAGACGAGAGGGGCATCGCGGCGCTCACGTTCACGTACGAGGGACAGACCTCCGCGCGGGTGCACGGGAGCAGCCCGTCCGGGGACGCCGTGGTCTACGTGGACCTCGAGGCCGCCTCGGGCCTCAAGGTCGTCGCCGACCAGGCATCCTATGACGTCGGCGACACGGCCTCCTTCGACATCGTCTACTCGGGCGACTCGATGACAAGGAACGTCTACTGGGACCTGGTCTCGCGGGGCTACCTGGTCGACAGGGGCGTCGTCCAGCTGGACGACGGGCAGGCCTCGCTGCAGCTCACGGTGGGCCCGGACGCCGAGCCGTTCGCGCAGCTCAGGGTGTACAAGATCGAGGCGGACATGGGCGTCACCAGGGACGCCGTGACCTTCTCCGTCGGCGGCGCTTCGGCCCTCTCCGTCTCCGTCAGCGCGGACAACAGCTCGTACTACCCGAGGGACGAGGTAGGCCTCTCGTTCTTCGCCGAGTACGACGGCTCCCCCACGGTGGCGGCCCTGGGCGTGTCCGTCGTGGACGAGGCGGTGTACGAGGTGGGGAGCATGTTCCAGGGATTCGAGGAGATCATATTCGGCCTCGACGCCGAGTTCGTCATCCCACAGTACCAGATCATCACATACGTCTACGCGGGGGCCGGCACGCTGCCCTCCGACTCGGCGGAGATAATCTCCGAGATGGACGAGGCGCGCGTCACGTCCACATGGCCTGACAACCTCGCTACGGCGGAGGATATCAGGGAGGACGCCACCATGGGCTACTGGTTCGCGCTGTACCTGTGCGCCACCGTCGGCCTGATGATATTCATAGGGACGAAGGCGAGGAGGAGGGCGGTGCCCGTCATCGCCATCGCGGCGGTCGCGGTGCTGGTGTCAGCAGGCCTGGTCACAGTCTACGTCATGACCCTCGGGTTCGGAACCAGCTCCAGCGAGGCGCCGGGAAGGTTCGTGCCCGCATCACCAGATAGGAGCATAGAGTTCATGGACTTGGACGATGGCTGGGACACGAGCACCGCATATGGTGACGAAACGACACCGGATACGGCCGCGGGCTCCGTGTCCCGTCCATCCATAGTTCGCCAGTACTTCCCTGAGACTTGGTACTGGAACCCCTGCCTCCTGACGGACGAGAACGGCTGGGCGAACATATCGCTAACCGCGCCTGACTCGATCACGTCGTGGCAGATCGACGTCATCGCCTCCACCGCGGACGGCATGATCGGGACGGGCTCCGGTTCGGTGACGGTGTTCCAGCCCTTCTTCGTAGAGCCGGACATACCCGTGTCGGTCGTGAGGGGGGACGAGTTCCCCCTCAGCATCATGGTCTACAACTACCTCGACACGGAGCAGGTCGTTAACGTGACGCTGGCCGACGAGCCGTGGCTGACGCTTCTCTCCCCCGGGACGCAGAACGTCACCGTGCCCGCCAACTATGTCACGTCCTTGTCGTTCACCATGGTCGCCGAGAAGGTCGGGTGGCACACGGTGTCCGTCTCCGCCGAGTCGGCGGAGGCCTCCGACGCCGTCGTGAGGCCGATTGAGGTCGTCCCTGACGGGAAGAAGGTCGAGACCCTCTACAACGGCGAGGTGGGCAACGGCAGCGCGACCCACGCCCTCTACCTCGACGGTGACATGATCGAGGGGAGCGCGAACGCGTGGGTCAAGGTGCAGGGCAGCATCGACGCCGTCCTCCTCGAGGGCGTCGACGATCTCATCAGGCACGTGTCGGGCTGCGGGGAGCAGTCGCTGTCGATGCTCTCCATAGACATCCTGGCCTACGCGACCGTCATGGAGCTGCAGGCCACCCCCGAGAAGATGTTCGAGTACGAGAGCATCGTGAACCAGGGGCTGCAGCACGAGCTCATGTACCTGCTCGAACCGAACAACGGTGTGGGCAGGGGCATAGTGTGGTTCCCCGGCGACCAGGACGTGCACCCGTGGCTTACCTCCTGGGGCCTCATAGCGTTCCAGGACGCGATCAACGCCGGCTTCGGGCTCGACGAGGACATCATCACGGACATGCAGGACTGGCTGATGTCGATCCAGCAGGACGACGGCTCCTGGGAGTTCCCCGACTGGGGCATATACGAGTTCAACAACCCGATCCTGCAGGCCAAGCAGGTCGCGGCGACCGGCTACATCGCCAGGGCGCTCCTGCACTCAGGGGTGCCCGGCGACGACCCGCACATACAGGCGGCGATCGACTTCGTCGAGGGCGAGATCTCCACGATACAGGACGACCCGTACAGCCTCTCGCTCTCACTCCTGATGCTGCAGGCCGGCGACGGCTCCTCCCTGCTCCGCGCCGACATAGCGGAGAGGCTCGAGGAGCTCAAGATCGCCGACAACGGCACGGTGCACTGGGACAGCGACGTGAACCTGGTCTCTGACGGCGACTTCTACTGGGGAGGCTGCTCCCCGAGGATCATCGAGACCACGGGCTACGCGGCGATGGCCCTCGACGGAGAGCAGGGACACCGCACCACCGTGGATGGCGCCGTGAAGTACCTCCTCGACCACAGGGGCGAGCTCGGAGGCTGGATGTCCACTCAGGATACGGTGGTGGCGTTCCACGCCCTCGCCGCGGTCACCGGGGACAACTCCGTCGAGGATGTGCAGGTGCAGGTTCTCGTTGAAGGCTCACTCATCGAGACGATCGACATGGGCGAGTTCAACAAGGACGTCACCTACCTCGTCGACCTCAGGCCACACCTCGCGAACGTCACCAACGTGACGGTCTCGTGCACCGGCGTGGGCTCCGTCCTGTACTCCGTCTACCTTGAGCAGTACGTCCCCTGGCCTGACATGCCCGAGTCGTCCCCGTTCCTGACCCTGGAGGTCACCTACGACACCACCACAATCGCCGTGGACGACAGGCTGAGGGCGCACCTCTACCTGCTGTACAACGGCACCGCGGAGGTCCTGAAGATGATACTCGTCGACCTGCGCGCGCCCATGGGCTTCGCGTTCGACCTCTCGGAGTTCGACGCGCTAGACGCCCAGGGTGTCATATCCTCGTACGACAGCAACGACCGCCAGGTCGTCGTGTACATCACCGACGTCGCATCGGGCGTCGCCGTCGAGTTCGACTACTCGCTCGTCGCGGAGATGCCCATCACGAGCACGCTCCAGGGGGTCGTCGCGTGGGACATGTACAACCCCGAGGAGCTGAGGTCGGAGACGCTACCGCTGGTGTTCGAGGCGTCATGATGGCACCCGCTCCGGCAAAGGATTAACTCACCGTCGATTCATCAGGTCCGTTCGAGGGGTTCGGGGTTTGGGCGCAGGAGAGGGCGGCCAGTCAGGCCTGAGGCTGAAGGCGAAGGAGAAGGTCCTCGTCCAGCTGTACCTCCACAGGTGCGAACCCGACGAGGGCATCTTCCCCTTCGAGGTCACCCAGAAGGGCCTTTCGGACCACCTAGGCCTGCGAAGGAGCCATGTGGCGGTCGCGCTGCAGGAGCTCGCGAAGGACGGGCTCGTCGAGTGCGTCAAGGGGCACGTCGAGGGCGCGGACAGGAGGCAGAACGCCTACTGCGTCACGCCCAAGGGAGCGGACGCGGCGGCCTCCGTGCGCGAGCGGCTGTTCGATGTCGAGGTCTCCTTCGAGGACGCCGGCGGCACCAGGACCGTCAGGGTCTCCGAGATCGTCACCACGCGCAAGGCGAGCCTCGCCTCCGTCATAAACCAGCTGGACAGGGGCGGCCCGGTCAGGGACGAGATAACCGTGATGGCGGCCCCCGAGAAGAAGCTCATATCGGTCTTCTGCCCGACCTGCAAGAAGCAGATCGAGGTCGACAACCTCTCCGTGGAGGACGAGGTCGGGTTCGACTGTCCGGGGTGCGGGAGGCCGTACAGGATAGTCTCCGCCCTGAGGAAGGAGGGGGAGCCAGCCGAGGAAAGACCCGCCAAGACCGGACACGAGAGGTTGGCCGCCGTGACTTGGACGTTGGTCGTGCTCTCCATCGCTGCGGCGGCCCTCCTGCTCTTCCGGTCCTTCTGCCTGTCCATCCTGGTCCTGGTGGTGGTCGGGGCGGGCGTCGGCGCCTGGCTCCTCTCCAGGGGTCCGAAGTGGGGGCGCAGGCCGACCAGGCCGGTGAGGCCGAGGAGCAGGGTGAGCGCGGTCGTGTACACCCTCGCCCTGAGCCCGGTCATCCTGCTGGTATGGCACTTCACGGTCGCCAGGATAGACCCGGAGGAGGCGTTCTCAGCGCTGGCGCCGATACTGGGCGCCATCTCGCTCCTCTATTTCGCCGTGCACGTGTACCGCCCGGAGCTACGCGGGGAGTACCTCCTTTCGGCCGGGCTCCTCCTCATACTGGTCGCCGCCGCCACGATGGTCATGGTCGACTTCGGGGAGATAGATGTCGGCATGGCGCTCATCGTCGGCATGGGCGGGGCCGTGATGGTCGTCCTGGCGACGTTCCACCCGGTGGACAGGGACGCGGCCGTCCTCGACGGCGCGGCAGCAGTCGGGGCGTTCCTGGTGCTGCTCACCGCGGTGGAGCTGGTCTGGGAGTGCTCCGAGACGATCGACTTCGTGGCGACCGGCTCAGTGGCGCTGCTCGGCGCGGTCCTCATCTGGTTCAGGGTCGCGAGGGAGAGGACCGGCTCCAAGGACCTCTCGTCGCACCTTGTCGCGGCAGCCCCCGTGACGCTCGCCTCCGGCCTCGCCCTCTACGGCGCCTTCCTGCTCAGCGGTGGGGCGGTCATGACCGGCGCCCTGGAGCTGGCCGCGGCGGTCCCGTTCGCGTATTTCGGTGCCCGCCAGGTCCTCAACGAGCACTGGCCGTACAGGGTGCCGATCGTCGTGTTCTCGGTCGCGGTGCTCGTGCTCGTGTTCACCGCGACCCTGGTCACCTGACCGAACCCGTATATACGCGGGCGGGGGATACACGGTGGCCATGAGGGTCTCGGTGCTGTTCTCGGGAGGGAAGGACTCCACCTACGCCGCGTACCTTGCGCAGCAGCAGGGCTGGGAGGTCGCCAGCCTCCTGACGGTGCTGCCGAAGGCCTGCGACTCCTACATGTTCCACGTCCCCAACATCCGCTGGACCTCGCTCCAGGCCGAGGCGATGGGCGTGCCCATCAGGACGAGGGAGAGCTCGGGCGAGAAGGAGGAGGAGCTCGCGGACGCGGAGGCGCTGATGGCCGCCGAGGACGTCGACGGTTTCGTGTCCGGGGCCATCGCGTCCGACTACCAGTGGTCGAGGCTGAACGGCATCTGCCACGGGCTCGGGAGGCCCCTGCACTCGCCCCTCTGGAGGAAGGACCAGAGCATGCTCCTCGAGGACATGGTCCACGCGGGCTTCAGGTTCATGGTCGTGGGCGTGTACGCCCACGGCTTCGACGAGGGGTGGCTGGGGAAGGTCATAACCTCGAGCGCGATAAAGGAGCTCGAGAGTCTGAGGGACCGCTACAGGATCAGCGTCTCAGGCGAGGGAGGGGAGATAGAGACCTTCGTCCTGGACGCCCCCAACTTCTCCAGGTCGGTGCACGTCGACGAGGCCGAGGCGATGTGGTCGCGGGACTCCGGCACCTACGTGATACACAAGGCGTCCCTTGAGAAGAAGGGTTGAAGGGTTTTGGTGGAATGATCTCGGGGCCTCAGGAGCCTTTGCGCTTGGGCGCCTTCTTGCCCTTGCCGTACGAGACCCTGCGCTTCTCCCTGAGTGTCCCCTCGGGTATGAGGCAGAGCTTCCTGCCGGACAGGACGCCGGCGACGCCCTCCTTGGACTCGAGGTGCTCGTTCGTCTCGCACAGCTTGCACCCCGGCGGGCACCTGCTCACCCTGTCCCCCTCGACCTCGGGGAACTGGAATATGCCGCCCTCGTAGTTCCTCAGTATGACCCTCTTGTCCGACATGGATATGAGGTACTGCGGGCCCACGGGGATCTTGCCGCCGCCGGTGGGGGCGTCGATGACGAACTCCGGGACAGCGAAGCCGGAGGTGTGGCCCCGGAGGCTCTCGATGATCTCGATGCCCTTCGCCGTGGCGGTCCTGAAGTGCTCGAGGCCCTTCGCGATGTCGCACTGGTAGATGTAGTAGGGCCTGCACCTGATGTACACCAGGTCCTGGACCAGCTTCTTCATGATCGTCGGGCAGTCGTTCACGCCCTTCAGCAGGACGCTCTGGTTCCCCACGGGTATCCCGGCGTCGACCAGCATCTCGACGGCCCTCCTGGATTCGGGCGTGACCTCGTTCGGGTGGTTGAAGTGCGTGTTGAGCCAGATCGGGTGGTACTTGCGGAGCATCCTCACGAGCGCAGGTGTGATTCTCTGCGGCATCACGACGGGCGTCCTCGACCCTATCCTGATGATCTGCACGTGCTTGATCTTCCTGAGCTCGCGGATGACCTTCTCGAGGAGCTCGTCGGAGACCAGCAGGCCGTCGCCGCCCGAGAGGAGCACGTCGCGCACCTGCGGCGTCCTCCTGATGTAGTCTATGCCCTCCTTGATCTCCTCCCAGCCGCGGGCGTGGTCCGTCGTGCCGACGATCCTCCGCCTGCAGCAGTGCCTGCAGTACATGCTGCACTGGTCGGTGAGGAGGAACAGCACCCTGTCGGGGTACCTGTGCGTCAGGCCCTCGTGGGGGGCGTCGGTGGTCTCGCCGACGGTGTCCTCCATGTCGTCCTTCGATATGTGCAGCTCGTGGGACGTCGGGACCGCCTGCTTCCTGACCGGGTCCTCGGGGTCGTCCGGGTCCATGAGGGAGGCGTAGTAGGGCGTTATCGCCATCCTGAGGTACTTCACGGAGTTGCGGATCTCGTCCTTCTCCGCCTCTGACAGGTTGATTACCTTGGCCAACGTGTCGACGTCGGTTATCCGGTTCCTGACCTGCCACTTCCAGTCGGACCACTGCTTCGCGGTGACGTCCTTGTACAGAGGTATGTCCTTCCACTTTCTCATCGCAAGGCCCCCTTAGGCCAACGTCCTTGAAAAAGGGGTATAGGTTCCCCCTATTTAGGAGCATCGCGGGCCGCCGCGACGCGGGGCCCTGGGGGCGGCGGACGCCTAACCGATTAATATCCGGGCACACCCATACCGGCCACGGTAGGATGGAAGGGGACACGGCGGAGGGGGCGACGGACGCTGCGCAGAAGGTGGACGACGCCGCCCTCGCGAGCAGGGTGCTCGACATAGCCCTGGCGGTGCTCTACAACAAGGACGAGGATCGGATACTGGAAGCCATAGGCCGGTCCATGATGACGCTGTTCCCGATCAGGAAGCTCGCGATCTACGTCACGGACAGGGCGACGGGCGAGTGGCACGTCAGGTTCGTGGTCGGGTACCCCGAGGACCAGGCCCGGGACATCAAGAAGGTCGTCTACTCCCGCGACTCGTGGGACGAGACCCTGCTGGCCTACGAGAAGCTCGGGACGCTCACCTACCTCGCCCCCGGGGAGAACGTGAAGATAGACGACTACGACACCGCCTTCTACAGGGGGTTCCCGGAGGAGGTCCCGCCCAGGCAGTCGCCCAGGCACTGGCACATGATGGACTTCGTCGACACCATCCTGTTCGACAAGAACGGGAGGGAGCTCGGCGCCCTGGAGGTCCTCGAGACCACCGACGGCATGATACCCTCGAAGGAGGTGGTATCGAGGATAGAGATCCTGGCGTCCATCGCCTCCGTCGCCATCGAGCTCGCCGGGGTCTGGAGGTCACAGGAGGCGCTCCTCGCCGCGAACAGCAGCCGGGCCAGGATATTCGCCAAGATGCTCAACATCGCCACGAGGATGGTCTCGCTCAGGCGCGGGGAGCTCATACTCGTCACGGCCACGGACTTCCTGACGGCCGAGCTCGGGTTCATGAACGCCCGCGCCGCCCTGTGGGACCAGCGCGCCAACAGGTACGTCTTCATCTCCCCCAGCGGGCTCACGGAGAAGGAGGAGACCCTCACGAAGGACACGGTGCACAGGGACTGCGACGACACCTTCCGGTTCACCGAGGACCTCTACTGGATACCCGCCAGGCAGCTGGACGAGAGGCGCACCTCGCAGCTCCCCTTCAACGGCACCGAGGCGAGGCCGGCGGCCCCCGCCGTGGCGCAGCCCGACGACGACAGGTACGACCTCTTCGCGGTCCCCCTTAGGGACAGGGCGAACGACATCGCGGGCGTGCTCTACGCCACCGACAGGACACGGGACGTCATGTTCGAGAAGGACCTCCTCGAGCTCATGGGGGTGTTCAGCTCCATCATCTCGCTGGCCTTCAGGAACAGCCAGCTGATCAGGGAGACGGTGCAGGCCAACGAGGACCTGGACATGATGAACCGGCTCCTGTTCCACGACATCAGCAACTACAACACGGGCATCGGGAGCTACCTCGACGTCGCGGGGAGGCCCGAGGCCCCGCCGGAGCTGCGGGAGAAGGCGATCGGCGTCGCGATGAAGCAGCTCGAGCTGAGCAACGAGCTCATCAACAGGATCAGGAAGTTGATCTACATACGGGAGAAGGGCTCGGAGAAGATGCTCACCGTCGACCTGGTCTCGACCATCGCGAGCCTCGTGGAGGAGATGAAGGCGGCCAGGACGGACAAGGAGATGGACGTATCCCTCCGATGCGCGGAGAGCCAGTGCCTCGTCCGTGGGAACGAGCTCATCCACGACCTCTTCCAGAACCTCCTGAGCAACTGCATCAAATACGACCCGCACGAGACCGTCAGGATCGACATCTCG
Organism: uncultured Thermoplasmata archaeon; assembly: GCA_964644565.1. Taxonomy (GTDB): domain Archaea; phylum Thermoplasmatota; class Thermoplasmata; order UBA10834; family UBA10834; genus UBA9653. Next base: position 11,796 of record CAZXWO010000004.1, read on the forward strand.
GTCGAGGCCGTGTCCGAGGACGGCCAGAAGTCATGGGACATAACGATAGCGGACAGGGGGGTCGGCGTGCCCGACGAGCGGAAGGACCAGATATTCGAGCGGTTCGCGCCGAGGCTCTCCGGCGGCAAGGGCAGCGGCCTGGGCCTGTCGATAGTGCGTACGATCGTCGACAAGTACGGCGGGCGCATATGGGTCGAGGACAGGGTCGAGGGGGAGCCGTCCCAGGGAGCGGTGTTCCACGTCATCCTGCCCGCGGTGTGAGAGAGGAGTGGGGTAGGTCGGATTTGAACCGACGACCTCATGCTCCCAAAGCACGTATCATACCAAGCTAGACCACTACCCCGTGCTGGACGGCCCTCTCCACCCGATTATGCCCCTCCCGAATAAAAGGGTTCGCTATGCCCTCGCGAGCCGTGGGAGCGCCTCTATGAACTTGGCCATGGCCCTCCCCCTGTGAGACATGGTGTTCTTCTCATCCACGTCTATCTGCGCGTACGTGCGCGTGTGGCCCTCCGGGACGAACACCGGGTCGTACCCGAACCCCCCCGTGCCGGCCATCCGGCGGGATATGGAGCCCTGGGCGACGCCCTTGACCATGAAGGGTTCGCCCCCCGGCGCCATGTAGCCTATGCAGCACTCGAACCTCGCCCTCCTGTCCTCAACGCCCTCCATGAGCCTGAGGATGCCCTCGCACCCGACGGTCTTGAACACGTAGGACGAGTACACGCCTGGGAACCCCTTCAGGGCCTCGACGAACAGGCCTGAGTCGTCTATGAACAGGGGCCTGTCGTACCGCTCCATCAGCCACTCGAGGCCGGGGACGATGGTCTCCTCCAGGGTCTCGGCCTGCACCTCCGGGTACTTGGTCTTGATGTGCTCGGCCTCGTAGCCGTGCGCCCGCAGCTGCGCTGATATCTCCCGGAACTTCCCGTCGTTGCTCGTGACGAAGGCTATTCTTTCCGTGTGTACCGCCCCCTCTTCGCTATCTCCCTGACCTTCTTGAGCACCAGGTCTCCCTGCGGGTACGACGCCGCGTAGGACCCCTTGACCACCTCGTACAGCCCGCTCCTCCGGTGGTGCGCCGAGTGGAACGCCTCCTCCAGGAGGTGCATGTCCACGCCCTTGTCCTCGAGCTCCGAAGTCTTGGAGCCGAGGGAGAAGTCGATGAGCACGATCCTCTCGCCGTCTAGGAGCATGTTGCTGGTGGTGAGGTCGCCGTGGACGATGTCGTTGGCGTGGAGGCGGGCCGCGATCTCCCCGATCTTCCCGCACACGACACGCGCCTCGGGCTCCGGCAGCTCGTTGAGGGCGTCCTTCACCCTGACGCCCTTGACCTCCTCCATCACGATGCGGTTGTCGGCGTAGTCAACCGAGTACACTACCGGGACGGCGATCCCCGCCCTCCTCGCCTCCAGCAGGAGCCGCGCCTCGTTCCTGATCCTGGACGTCTGTATCGCCCTGTCGAGGGCGGGGTGCCTGTAGCCCTTCACGACGCGCTGTTTGAGGACCACCTCTCTCCCCATCCACTCCGACGAGTCGAGCCTGGCCTCGGCGCCAACCCTATGGACCGCCACGGTTGCCGGAGAGCGCTCGGCCGTAATAAAGGGTATCCGGCGACGGAGCCGCCGAGGGCGCCGGTCCGGGGTCTCAACGCCATCACATGAATATGCCCCTAACGCCGTTGAGAGCCCCAGGAAGGATGGAATCCTTCTGGGAGTGTACAGAATGTCCCTGACGGAGATGATGCTGCTATTGGGCGGCTTGGTGCTGCTGACGGGCGTTCTCTACCTGATACCCGTGCTCGGCACCTACATCGCGAAGCTGGTGAAGGCGCTTGGAGCCTTCCAGGTGGTCATCGGCATAATCGCGATCATACTCGCCTTCGTCTAGACGCGAGGGAGAGCGCCGGGACGCAGCTGGATAAACCTCTTTGCAGCTCCCGGACCGCCGCGGGGCGCGGTGGTCCCTTTTGGATTTCATCCATGAGCAACGCTTATCATCAACCAGCCCGATGGCGGCATGTGACGCACGTGGCCATAGGCTCCGCGGGCCTGGACGGGCTCCTCGACGGGGGCCTCGAGGGCGGGGCCATCACCCTCCTTTTCGGCGAGGCGGGCACCGGCAAGACCAACATATGCCTGCAGGTCGCCAGGAACGTCGCGTCGCAGGGCAAGAAGGCCATATACATCGACACCGAGGGGGTCTCCCTCGAGAGGCTGAAGCAGATCGCCGGGGACGAGTACGAGGAGGTAATGAAGAACGTCCTCTTCTTCGAGCCCCACACCTTCGACGACCAGGAGAAGCTGGTCGAGAAGGCGGTCAGGCTCGCCGACAGCTCCCTCGATGTCGGCGTGATCATCCTCGACTCCGCGACGATCCACTACAGGCTCACCAGGAACGACGAGGAGAGGGGCACCAGGAAGTCCCTAAGCACGCAGCTCGCGAAGCTCCTGATGGTCGCGAGGAACAAGGACCTGCCCGTGCTCCTCACGTCCCAGGTCTACACCGACATAGAGAAGGGGACCTTCGAGCCGCTCGGGGGGCACGTCCTCCTTCACAACGCCAAGGCGATCGTGAGGCTGGACAAGGTCGGGGCCAGCACCAGGCGTGCCGTGATAATCAAGCACCGGCACCTCGAGGAGGGCAAGAGGGCCGAGTTCAAGCTCACCAGGAACGGCGTGACCTAGGTCTTCCTGGCGACCATGTAGTCGGCGAAGGCCCTCAGTGCGTCCTTGTGGACCGAGTCCTTCAGGACCCCGAGCCTGTCCTTGGCCTTCGCGACGAGTTCCACCGACACCCTGCTGGCGTGGTCTATCGACCCGGCGCCCTCGAGTATGTCCTTCGCCCTGAGGAGCTCTTCCTCGGCCGCGTCCTTCTTCCCGAGGACCGCGAGGAACTCCTCGCGCTCCCGCCCCTTCAGGTTCTCAAGGGCGTGCACGGCGATGAGGGTCTTCTTCCCGTTCCTGATGTCGTTCAGGACCGGCTTGCCGAAGGTCTTCTGGTCGGAGCGGAGGTCCAGTACGTCGTCCCATATCTGGAACCCGAGTCCCATCAGCCTGCCGTACTCGAAGAGCGCCTCCTGCTGCGCCTCGGTCCCGCCCCCGACGATGGCGCCGCCCTGGGCGGCAGCCGAGTACAGCACAGCCGTCTTCCGCTCGACCATCGTGAGGTACTCGTCAGAGGAGACGTCCTTCCTCCTCTCGAAGTCCATGTCCATCTGCTGGCCCTCGGCCAGCAGGCGGACCGAACGGGCCAGTATGTCAGTGAGCTCGACGACGTCGGCCGACGGCGCCTCCGACTCGAGCACTATCTCGAACGCGCGCGCGAACATAGCGTCCCCGGCGAGTATGGCCTCCGGCACCCCGTACAGCGAGTGCACGGTCTTCAGGCCCCTCCGGGTGTCGTCCTCGTCCATGACGTCGTCGTGGACGAGGGTGAAGTTGTGGACCATCTCGAGGGCTATCCCGAAGGGCATGGCGGCCTCCGCCTTCCCCCCGACCGCCTCCGACACTATGGTCGCAAGGAGCGGCCTCAGCCTCTTGCCCCCGGCCCCCGGATAGTGGGCCATGGCCTCCTTGAGCCTCGCGTCCTCCATGACCTCGAGGCTGCCCATCAGCCTCTCGTTGATCCGCTTGACCCTGTCCCTGTAGTCCTCTGGGAAGCCCATCCGGTTCACTCCATGACGTTGTCGAGCCACTCCCTGGACCTTCCGGTCACGAGGGCGTTGGAGGCGCCCAGCTCCTCGATGCTCCTGGCGCCTACGAGGAACATGGCCGCCTTGAGCTCCTGGATGATCGTGCCCAGCTCCGCCGCGAGGGCGTCCTCTCCCGAGAGGGCGGCCGGCAGCAGCCGCCCGGCGAGGCCTGCGGACGACGCGCCCACGGCCACGGCCCTTGCCACGTCGAGCCCGGACCTCACGCCGCCCGTCGCGACGACGGGGAGCCCGACCGAGGCGAGGACCACCGACACCGGTGTCGGCACGCCCCAGTCCCAGAAGGTCTGCCCGATGTTGGCCCTGGTGCTGTCGCCGGCGGACCGCGCCCGGTAGTACTCGACCGCGGAGAAGCTCGTGCCGCCGAGGCCGCCGACGTCGATGCCCCGGACGCCCGCGCGCTTGAGCCTCACGGCGACGTTCCTGGAGATGCCGGCGCCCGTCTCCTTCGCCATCACCGGCATCGAGGAGGCGAAGGCCTCCAGCGCCTTGAGGCCGCCCCTCGCCCTGGTGTCCCCCTCGGGCTGGACGACCTCCTGCAGGTAGTTGAGGTGTATCGCGAGTATGTGCGCGTCGACCATCTCCATGGCGGCGCGGCCGTCCTCCACCGTGAGCGGGGCCCTGAGGCCCTGCCTGACGAGCTGGGGAACCCCGAGGTTGGCTATCCTCAGGGGGACCTCGAACTCCTTGATGACCGAGTAGGTGCACGCGAGCTCCGGGTTCTCGAGCGCGGCCCTCTGGCTCCCCACGCCCATCCCCAGGCCGAAGTGCTCGGCCGCGGACGCGAGGGTCGCGTTGATCTCCTCGGCCTTGCCGTACCCGCCCGTGATTGCGGATATCACGATGGGCGCGCCGAGCCTCCTGCCGAAGAGCGTGGTGGACGTGTCTATGTCGTCCAGGTCGACCTCGGGCAGCGCGTTGTGCACGAGCTTTATGTCGTCCCAGTAGGAGTAGCCAGCGCCGAGGTCCGCGTTGGCGCAGATCTCGATGTGGTCGCTCTTCCGCCTCTCTATGAGCCGCCCTTCGCCATCGCCCGCCATTGGAACGCACCTACCTGGACGCCACCTCGGTCGAGACTACCTTCCTGCCCCGGACCGCGCCTTCCAGCCTCCCCCGCACATTGCCGTTCACTATCATACACTTTTCGCAGTGCGAGGAGATGGCCAGCATGCGCTCCAGCTTGCCCCTCATGCCCCCGGTGACATCGGCGTTCACCGAGCGCCCGGAGAAGCGGGAGAGGGACGAGGGGTCGACCACGGGAACGAGCTCCGCGTCCTCGTCGGTCTTCGGGTCCCGGTCGAAGACGCCGTCCACGTCCGCGCAGAACACCGCGAGCCGGGGCCTGAAGGCCCTGGCGAGCTCTAGCATCATGAGGTCGCCGGAGCATATGGAGAAGCCCATGGACACGTCGGGGACCACGTCGCCGAAGGTCACGGGCGTGAGGCCGAGCCCCACGAGGGAGGCGAACGCCTCCTCCGAGAACGACTTGACCGCCCCGCGGTCGAAAGTCGTGGCGGCCGCGGGGGGCACCGACACGGCCCTCACCCCGTTGTCTATGAGCGCCCCGAGGACCATCAGGTTGAGCTCGCGGACGTCCCTCTGGACGCCGGCGACGTGCTCGAGCTGGGACTTCCTCTTGAAGCCCTTGTGCAGCTCGTGCCTCTTGGCCATTATGTGCCCGAAGGAGCCCGCGCCGTGCACCACCAGGAGGCCCTCGCGCAGAGCGGGCCTCATCTCCCTGGCCAGCCTCTCGCAGGCGCCCTTCCTGAACGAGCGGAGGCGCGACTTGTCCGTGATCACGCTGCCCCCGAGCTTGACTAGTATCACATCAGCACCCCGCTTCCGCCGGCCTCCCCCGGCCGATTAGGTTATCCGATGATAAAACCGACGGACGGTCTAGCGTGAACACTGGGCCCACCCGTTGTCCGCCGACCGCTGTCCGGCACCGAGTCCTACCGTTCCATGTAGATCTCTATCGAGGAGACGTTTGCGTTCTGCCCGTGCTCGCCTGGCAGGACCTCGGTCTCGATCTTGACGTCCTTGTACCCGAGGTCCTTGACGAACCTGTTGCGAACGATCTCCGCGACGTCTACCGCCCGGCTAATGGCCCTGCCCCTGGCCTTGATGCAGACGTCGTTGCACCCGCCGTTTATCTGGGACACGACCGCGAGGACGTAGTTCATCGTTGCCTTCTTTCCGATGTAGATGACGTTCTCCTCGGCCATCCTCTTCCTCCGGAAGCCCAGCCCGTGTTCACTAGCAGGCCCCTCGCTATATATAATGTTCCACGCGGGCACTGGAAGGCTGAACGACCAGCGCGGGAACGACGGGGCCGGCGGCACCGCGAAACTAGAAATAAGCACCAGCCGTTCACAACCACTGCACTGTCATGACCTACTCCAAGCTCGAAAGGCTGCGGGCCGCGGTCCGGTCGACCGGGTCCGCGGCGGTGGCGTTCTCAGGGGGCTCCGATTCCACGCTGGTCGCCAAGGTGGCCAGGGAGGAGCTCGGGGACCGCGCGGTCGCCGTGACCATCGACTCGCCCCTCTTCCCGAGGGGGGAGCTGCGGGGGGCCAGGGCGACGGCCAGGGCGATGGGGATAGAGCACTTCGTCGTGAGGATGGACCTCCTCAGCGACCCGTCGTTCTCGGCGAACACGCCCGAGAGGTGCTACACCTGCAAGCTCCGGGGGTTCCTGGAGGTCAGGAAGGTCGCGGACGAGAACTCCCTGGCCCATGTCCTGGACGGGTCGAACGCGGACGACGCGCTCGCGTTCCGGCCCGGCCTGAGGGCCAAGAGGGAGACGGGCGTGAGGAGCCCCCTGGAGGAGGCTGGCATGGGGAAGAGGGACGTCCTCAGGACGTCGAAGCGGATGGGGCTTGCCACCTACAGGAACGCGCCGAGCCCGTGCCTTGCCACGAGGGTGCCCTACGGGGACAGGCTCACCCCGCAGCTGCTCCACAGGATAGAGATGGCAGAGGACTGCCTCGCCCGGATGGGCTTCAGGCAGGTCAGGGTGCGCGCCCACGGCGACACCGCCAGGATCGAGGTCGCCAAGGGGCAGGTGCAGGCCCTCGCCCGGCCCGGTGGGAGGGACGAGGTAGTCAGAAGGCTGAAGAGCCTGGGGTTCACATACGTCACGGTCGACCTGGAAGGCTACAGGGCGGGAAGCATGGACGAGGTGCTCGGAAGATGAACAGGGAGAGGATCGAGAGGACGCTCTCCGAGCTGGCGAGGGGGGACATCACCGTGGCGGAGGCGCTCGAGCGGCTCAAGGGGATGCCCTACGAGGACCTGGAGTTCGCCAAGCTCGACCACCACAGGGAGCTCAGGCGCGGGATCCCCGAGGCGATATACACGCCCGGCAAGACGGACGCCCAGGTCCTCGAGATAGCCCGCAGGACCCTGGCCAGGAAAGGAGAGGCCGTCTTCACCCGCGTGGCGGAGGACACGCGCAGGATGCTGGAGCGGGAGCTAGGTGGGGACGTCCGCTGGTACCCGGAGGCGAGGATAGCCGCGGTCGGGGCCGAGGAGAGGCGCAGGCAGGGCAAGGTAGTGGTCGTCACGGCCGGGACCTCCGACATCCCCGTCGCGGAGGAGGCGGCCGTCACATGCGACATCCTCGGGTGCGACGTCGACCGCCTCTACGACGTCGGGGTGGCCGGGGTGCACAGGCTCACATCGAACCTCGGGCAGTTCGGGTCCGCCGACGTCATCATCGTGATAGCGGGCATGGAGGGCGCCCTGCCGAGCGTCGTCGCCGGCCTGACGGACAAGCCGGTCGTCGCGGTCCCGACCAGCGTCGGCTACGGGGCCAGCTTCGGCGGCATGGCCGCGCTCCTGGGGATGCTCTCCAGCTGCTCGAGCGGCATCGGGGTCGTGAACATAGACAACGGCTTCGGCGCCGGGGCCCTGGCCGCGCTCATCGTCAAGAACAAGTACTCGGCCCGGTAGCCCCGTCTCAGGGCACCGTGGAGCCGCACTTCCTGCAGAACCTGTCGCTGTCGGAGGCGATGCGCCCGCAGGACGGGCACGCCCGCTCCGCCCTGCGCCTCGCCCCGCAGGAGCCGCAGAACGAGTCCTCCGTGTCTATCTCGGAGCCGCACGACGGGCACACGTCGACGACGTCGTCGGCCTCGCCGTCCGACGCCCTGGACGGCGCCTCGTGCGTGTGGCGGGAACTGAGTTGTATCGTCTCCTCAGAGCCCTGGGGGGACGCCGCCTTCTTCGCCTTCACGGCGAAGGACAGGGCCTTCGCGTAGTTCCCGGCGTCGAACTCCGACTGGGCCTTCTTGAGCATGTCGGGCGCAGACCCGGTCGGCCGGCCGTCCCGGGTCGCGCGGGTTATCTCCTCCCTCGCGGTGCTTATCTCGAACTTGGCGACGAGGTAGCTGGGGCCGCCCTGGACCTCCAGCTTGGAGCCTGAGTAGGAGTCCTTGACGGGCGATGGCCCGCGCGAGGACACGATCTCGTCGGCGATGGCGTCGAGGCCGTACCTGTCCTCCCTGGAGGTCGCGGGCGCCGGCGCAGCGGGTGTCCGGGAGCGCGCCCTCGTGAGCTCGTCCCTGGCCTTCTCGCAAAGGTCGATGGCCATCTCGTGCTCCCCGTTCTGCATGTGCGTCCTGGCCTTGTTCACCAGGGACCGGGCCTCGGAGACGTTGGCGCCCTGAGTCTCGAGGACGTTCATGACCGACCGGCAGGTAAGGATGGCGTTGTACGCCTCGTCCTTGCGGATGGCGACCTTGCGGACGTCCTTGGCCTTGCCGCGCATCACCCTGAACTCGAAGTAGAGGACGAACGTCATGAGGATGGCGAGGACCGCAAGGAGTATGATCTTCTCGTCCTCAGTCATAAGGGGGGTCAGCTCCGTCTCGTCTAGCGGCCTGTGCTCTTATAAATTCTTCTTCGTGGGTAGCACCAGCGGTCACGGAGTGAAAGATGCAAAGAGAGTGGCTGACGGCGTTCCACGCGCATAACGGGTTCAAGCGGTGCGGTTCACCCTGTACCCGAAGGTACTTGGCTAGCGCACCTAGCCGTTATGCCCGAGAGGCCGCAAGGGCCTTAGGCTTCCCGAGGGCTCGCGCACCTCAGTACCACAGAGAACGTAGGCGGGCTTAACTTCTGGGTTCGGAATGAGACCAGGTGTGGCCCCGCCACTATGGCCGTCAAACCATTCTCTGAGGCCGTCTAATTACGATGTCGTATATAAGCATTGCCCACCCGGTCGCGGAAGGCGCAGCCGGCCCACCCTTCATTACGCACCTCCGCCTACGGTGCAGCGCAGAGGATGAGGAAGGTAACCGCAGTCACATTCGACCTCTGGGACACCCTGGTCAGGGAGGTCCCCGGCGGCTCGGACAGGGTCGCCTCGATCAGGACGCACAGGATAGCCGAGCTCCTGGAAGGCATAGGCCGCCCCCACGACGTGGAGGAGGTCGAGGAGGCGTACAGGAAGACAGGCACCTTCCTGGACCTCACCTGGGGCAAGTCCAGGGACATGCCCGTCAGGGACCACGTCCTGTTCATGCTCAGTTGCATCGAGTGCCGCCTCCCCGGGAAGATGACCAACGAGGAGATATCCGAGGTGGAGAGGATCTACGCGGACAGCATCCTCGAGCACCCCCCGGAGCTCCTGCCCGGCGCGAAGGAGGCACTGAGGGCCGTGAGCGAGAAGGGGTACAGGGTCGGCCTCATCTCCAACACGGGCAAGACCCCCGGGTCGACCCTCAGGGTGCTGATGGGCCGCATGGGCATCCTCGACATCTTCCATGTCACCACCTTCTCGAACGAGATCATGGTCAGGAAGCCCGCGGAGGCCGCGTTCAGGGTCACCCTGGAGCAGCTCAAGGTGCTCCCCAAGGCGGCCGCCCACGTCGGGGACGACCCCGAGAAGGACATAGCGGGGGCGAAGAGGGTCGGCATGCACGCGGTCCAGGTAATGGCGCACGCGAAGTCGCCGGCGGAGGAGGCCGACGCGAGGACCGACTCGATGGACGGGGTGCCCGAGGCGCTCGAGCGGCTCGGGTAAGGCTTTTGTGCGGCGGAAGCCCTGCATACCCCATGGACGTCTTCGGCGCCGCGGTGAGGGACAGGATCGCGGGGACCCCGGAGCCGCTGACCATAGAGCGGGACGACGGGTACCTCGACACGGACGACCTCGACATTTACTTCTCCGCGTTCGACGCCTTCCCGGAGTGCGAGAGGAGGGCCCTCAACCTCGCGAAGGGGAGGGTGCTGGACATCGGGCTGGGGCCGGGCAGGGTCTCCCTGCACGTCCAGGAGATGGGCCTCGAGGCCGTGGGCATCGACCTGAGCGACGGGATGCTGGAGGTCGCGAGGCGGAGGGGCGTGGTGAACGCCGTCAAGATGTCCGCGTGCGACATGGTCTTCCCCAAGGGGCACTTCCAGACCGCCGTCGCCTTCGGGAACAACTTCGGCATCTGCGGGTCCCCGGGCGGCGTCATGTCGATGCTCCTCCGGCTCAGGGAGGTCCTGTCCGACGACGGGGTCTTCCTCGCGGAGTCGATTGACCCCCTGCGGACGGACCAGCCCGAGCACCTGGCATACCACGATCGCAACAGGTCGGCAGGGCTCATGCCCGGACAGGTCAGGATCAGGGACGTCTACAAGGGGGTGGCCGGCGAGTGGTTCGACCTCCTCCTCGTCACCCCGACGGAGATGAAGGTCCTCGCCGAGAGGACGGGGTGGAGGGTCTCGGAGACCTTCCAGCTGCCCGGGGACGGGCCCCTTTTCGTGTGCGCCCTCACGAAGGCCTAGGCGAGCGCCAGCAGGAGCGCCAGCCCGGTCCCGATGCCGATGGACGCGAAGTTGTTGCCGAGCTTGCCTATCCTGCCGGCGGTCTCGACGGTCGCGCCTATGACGCTGTCCACCTGGCACCCGAGGAACCCGCAGAGCATGGGCACGAAGACCGTCGGCGGCCCAGCGATGAGGCCCGGGTCGAACAGCGCGAACAGGAGGTAGGCGACCACGGACGTGTAGGCCGCCGCGACGAAGGCAACGAGCTGGCCCGTCAGCGACACGCCCCCGTCGACGCCCCTCTTGGTCCTCTTGAAGGTCGTGATCAGGTACACCCGCGGGTCTATGATGCCTATCTCGCTGGCGGCGGTGTCGGCGGCCGCGACAGCTATGGACGACACGAACGCATAGCTCGCGATGTCCTTGGGGAACGGGTTGGAGGCCGGGTCCCCGCCGCTCACGGCCTCGCCCACGAAGCTCGCGAAGGCTATGAGGGTGGGTATGGCGCCGTTGGCCGCGATGTTCCTCCAGTTGCGTTCCCCCTTGGTCCCCTCCTGGAACCCCTGCTTCTTCTTCCAGTCGAACCGGTACTTGGTGGCGCCGAAGCTCGTGAGCAGGAATACCAGGAGCAGGAACAGCCACAGGATGTTCCCGCAGATGCCGATGACCATGCCGACAACGAAGGCGCTGAGCGAGCCGGAGAGGTTGAATATCCTCTTCTTGTAGGAGACGAGCGCGAGGGCGGCGCAGAACGCCGTCACGCCTACCAGTGTGGGCCAGTCGGGGAAGGGCAGGTACATGGTATCACCTAGTCATCGTTCTTCGGATGCGCGCGGGGCAGCATCGGCGCCTTCGAGTAGAGCCTCTTGACGCGGTCGTTCACTCCCCTCACCTTGTCCAGGTTGCCGTCCCAGTCCCTCAGGTGCTCGGCGAAGGCCCCCTCGATGTCGTCCAGGACGCCCTTCATCCGCCTCGAGACCTTCCTCGAGGCCTTGCCGTGGAGGACGACCGCGAGGAACAGGTGCTCGCCCTTCTCCACCAGGACGGACTTCTCGCCGAAGTCGAGCTTGCGCAGGCGGAACGATGTCTCGCCCTTGAACGAGTCGTGTATGAAGTCCTGGATGGCGACGAACATGCCGCTCAGGACCTGGTCGTCCATGCCCGGCTTGAGCCTCCTGGTGCTGTGGGCCAGGAGCCTGCCGTCGCCGTAGATCACGAAGGTCTCGTCGACGGCGATGGACGCCTCCCGCAGGAAGTATGCGGCCGTCCCGACCGCCGCGGCCGCTGCGATGAGCAGGAGGTAGGGCCATGCCGCGTCGATGAACCGGAGCCTGACCTCCACCGACTGCACCTCGGAGACGGCGCAGTTGCCGGCGAGGTCGGTCGCCCTGACGCTGAACACCAGCGTGCCCTCCCTCTTCGGGACCTCGACCATGGCGTAGTAGAAGCCGTCCCCCGCGGAGTGCATCACCAGCTGGGACTGAGACTCCTCACCGGGGAAGTCCACGTAGAGCATGACCGACTCCACCTCCCCGCTGGCGTCGTCCACGTGCACGGTGACGTTGAGCCTGTCCCCGCCGTACGCGGTCGCGCCCTCCCAGATGAGCGTCACGGTAGGTTCGGTGGCGTCCGTGAAGATGGACACCACAGTCCTCCTCGCGACGTTGCCGTCGCAGTCCTCCGCCATGACCTCGATGACATGGAGCCCGTCCCCCCACCCGGCCGTGCTGATCGAGTAGAGAGCGTCGAAGTCCGTGAACTCCCCGCCGTCGACGGAGTACCTCACCGACACCAGCGGGAACGAGTCGTCGCTGATGCTGAGCATCACCGAGGCGCCCGGCGCCAGCACCGACCCGTTGGCCGGGCTTATCAGGGATATGCTGGGGGCGACCATGTGAAGCGTCCCGGTCAGCTCGATGTCGTTCCCGTCGTCGTCCGAGAGGCTCACGTTGACAGTGTAGTCCCGGTCGGGGGTGTAGGAGTGCGTGACCGGCTCGGAGGGCGGCCCCTCGGCCGGGAGGACCGCCCCGTCCCCGAACTCCCACACTACGCCCGATATGTCCGGATAGAGCGTCGCGAGCGCGCTCGCGTTGAACGTTATGACGTATGTCGCGTCGGGGTCCCTGGTCACCGTCACATCGCCATCGAACGTGCCCGACAGGCCGGCGTCCAGGACCGCGATCGCGACAGACTCGATTGTCACGGACCCGTCGGAGTCGGTGGCCCTCACCTTGACCGTGTAGCCGCCGGCATCGCCGTAGGAGAAGGACGCGCTGCCGTCCACGGTCTCAGCGTCCGGGACGAACTCGTCCCCCGGGGAGTCGAAGTCCCACTCGTAGAGCAGGACGGGGTCCAGGCTCTCGACGTCCGCTGTGAATGTGATGGCCTGGAACTCGAGGTAGATGCCGCCCGGGGGCGACACCGTCAGCGCCACGTGGGGCGCCACCTCCAGCACCGAGAACTCCAGCAGGTGCGTGTCCGCGTCCCCGTCGGCCTCGGAGACCCGCAGCTGCATGGCGTACCCGCCGTCGCCGACCTCGAAAATGACCTCCGACATCGCCTCCGGGACCAGATCCCATGTCTCGCTGGACATGTCGGGGTATGTCATCGTCCACACCCATGACACGATCGGGTCGTATCCGGTGCTCTGGTCGATGAACCAGAAGGGTTGCCCCTCCTCCGGGGATGTAGAGGACAGGGCGAACGCCGCGGTCGGCCCCACGTCCAGGACGATCCTCTCGAAGACCGAGACCGAACCGGACGCGGAGTCGAGCACCTGGAGGTCCCCCACGCCCTCGCCGGTCGCGTCGCCCATGCATGCACTGACCGGGCCCGCGCCCGTCACGAAGGTCATGGATGGGGAGGAGGGCAGGGACGACCCCGACTGCTTGTAGAGGAACAGCAGGTCCGCGGACGGGAAGACGACCAGGAGGTCCGGACGTTCGTCGTCCGTGACGTCCGTCACGGAGATGTAGCTCGGCGCCTCCGGCAGGTCGACCGTCTCGTACGCGACGGTGTCCAGGAAGTCCTCCTGGTCGAACAGGAAGAGCGTCTCGCAGGAGGCGTCCGCTGCGATGACATCGTCCTTCCCGTCCCCCGTCACATCGCCCGACCACAGGCGGCCGATCGGGCCGGGGCTGGCTTGCAGGGCATAGGTGTAGGGGAGGGAGATCGGGTGCTCCGAGCCCTCCTGGAGCAGGATGTGGGCGAGGTCCGAGGCGGCCGTGTACACGACATCCTCGAGGCCGTCCGAGTCGAAGTCCCCGGCCGCTACTGCGATGACCGGGAGTGAGGCGGACACCTCGACGGTGTCCGGGTCCCCGAACGCGGGGGCGGAACCCGTGTTGTAGAAGACATCTATCGTGCCGTTCGACGTGCCGGCGGCGATGTCGGGGTAGCCGTCGCCATCGAAGTCGCCGACCACGAGGCCGCTCACGTTCCCTGAGCACACAAGGAGAAGGTGGTCCATGGAGGCGCCCGGGAGGTCGGCGGACCCGAAGTCCACCCGCGCTCGGTCGAGCGAGCGGTTCGAGGTGAGCACGTCCGACAGGCCGTCCCCGTCCAGGTCCTCGACCATCAGTTCGTCAGGGACATAGCCCAGCGCGCCCGTGCCCGCTTCCACATAGCCCAGCATGTACTCGAACGCGTCCGCGCCAGGGACGGACACGACCAGGTCCTCCCGGCCGTCGCCGTCGATGTCCCCGACGGCCATGGTTGCGGCCGGTTGACTGAACGACGTCCACACGGTGTGGTTGCTGTTCGAGAACGGCTCCCTGGACGGGTACACAGCCATGCTCGAACCAGACCAGTCGTCCCTGGCGCTCGTCACCCCGAGGTCGGGGGCGCCGTCCCCGGTCATGTCGCCGATCACCGCACCCCTGGGGACCGAGCCCGAGGGGAATGAGAACGAAGGGGCCAATGGCCAGACGGGGGAGGTCCCCTGGAAGTACCCCAGTATCCTGCAGGCCGACTCGGACGAGACCAGGAGGTCTGTCCTCGAGTCGGAGTCCATGTCGCCCACCACCACCCTCGACGGGGGGACCGGGAGGCTGAGCTGTAGGGACACGGTGGTCGGGATGCCCATCGACGATGACTGGAGGAAGAACTGGAGAGAGGACGGCTCCTGGCACGCAACCACGAGGTCGGTGAGGGA
>CAZXWO010000004.1:26516-74005 GCA_964644565.1 uncultured Thermoplasmata archaeon
CGCCCAAGTCGTCGTGTTGACCCGGACGAAGTGGTCGACGTCGTAGGAGGGGCTCTTCCTCTGGAGGACGACTATCTCCTTGTTCCCGTTCTCGTACCTGTCCACGACGCCCAGGGCGACCGGGATCCCCTGAAGCGAGATGTTCCTGCTCGGCTCACTCAGGAAGGTCCCGTCCGCCTGCCTGAAGAACACCGAAAGCAGGTTCGACTCGGAGACGGCCACGGCCAGGTCGCTCGCCCCGTCCCCGTCGAAGTCCTCGAGCACCGCGTCGGTGGACCCGCCCTGGAGCATCAGCGCCCTCGAAACGAGCGGGAACTCCGGCACGGTCGAGCTGGTGTCCGGCGGGCTGGGGAAGGGGACCGAAAGGTCGGTGGCGACCGGGTCGTCACGGACCGAGCGCGCGGCCTGCATCGGCAGGACGAAGGACACGATGATGACAACTAGTAACGCAAACGCAGCAGCGCGTCGCAACCGGCACCCATCCAATGAAAAGACAGTACCTTTACTTTTATATGATGTTTTCGGAAAAAATAGTCCTGCCAGTCTGACCGATTCTTGTCCAACCCTTAAATAGCGACGGAGCATAATCCATGCCGCATGGCCACGTCCTTCAGGATAGGCACGGTGTTCGGGATCCCGATACAGCTCCACTTCACGTTCCTCATAGTGCTCCCGCTCTTCGCGTGGGTCTTCGCAGAGGGCACAGGCTCGATGTTCGGGTTCGATCTCGGTTTCGGCGACCTCGACGCGGGCTGGGAGGTCAGGTACGCGTTCGGGATCGTGGGCGCGGTCGTCTTCTTCGCCGCGATTCTCGCCCATGAACTCGCACATTCATACACCGCTATTAGATACGGCGTACGCATCAAGAGCATCACGCTGATGCTCTTCGGCGGGGTCGCCTCCCTGGAGGAGATACCCAGGAAACCGGGCCAGGAGCTGACGATGGCCTTCGCCGGGCCCCTCACGAGCCTGGTGATAGGCCTGGTGTCGTACGGGGGCATGGCGCTGGTGGACCTCTCGCGCTCCGGCTCGGCCCTCGTCGAGGGGACCGTCGTCCTGCTGGGGCTGATGGCGTTCTACAACATCCTCCTGGCCGGCTTCAACCTCCTGCCCGCGTTCCCCATGGACGGCGGG
This sequence comes from uncultured Thermoplasmata archaeon, assembly GCA_964644565.1. Classification (GTDB taxonomy): domain Archaea; phylum Thermoplasmatota; class Thermoplasmata; order UBA10834; family UBA10834; genus UBA9653. The sequence continues at coordinate 27,651 of CAZXWO010000004.1, forward strand.
CGCATGCTGAGGTCCTACCTGGCCACCAGGATGTCCCACCTCGAGGCGACGAGGAAGGCCGCCGCCGCTGGGAGGTACATCGCGATCGCGATGGGGGTCGTCGGGGTGTTCACCAACTTCTTCCTCATCCTGATCGCGTTCTTCGTCTACTTCGGGGCTAAGGAGGAGGAGAGGGCGACGGTCATATCCGACAGCCTCGAGGGGCTGACGGTCCGCCAGCTGATGACCGACGCGGTGCAGGTGGTGCACCCCGACACGACGGTGCACCAGCTCCTGGACCTGATGTTCGCCACCCACCACATGGGGTTCCCGGTCGTCGACTACGGCGTCGTGGGGGTCGTGACGCTGACGGACGCGCAGAAGGTGCCTAAGGAGTCGGTGCACCTCATGAAGGTCAGGGACATAATGACCAGGGACGTCGTGAGCGTCGCGCCGGAGACGGACGCGGCCCAGGCGCTAAAGACCATGGCCGACCGCAAGGTCGGGAGGCTCCTGGTCCTGGACCGGGGGAGGCTTGTCGGGATAGTGACCAGGAAGGACTTCCTCAGGGCCGTGGACATAATGCTCGAGAGGAGACGTGGCGTCGCCTGGCAGAGATACCCGCCTGGGCAGGCGCCCCCGCCGCCCCCTAGCCCGCCAGCTGCTTCCGGTTGAAGAGGTAGATGCCGAGCACGAGGGCGACCGCGGCGTAGCCGAGCATCACGGCGTGCGCGAGGACCGGGTCCGGGTAGAACATGTTCATGGTGAACACCCCGAAGTCCTGCGACTCGTCGACCGGGTACGGGTCGGTCAGCACGTAGATGAGCGCGCCCGCCGAGAACGTCACCGAGCCCTCGATCTTCACCCCCGCGAACATCGACACGCTGTCGACGATCGGCAGGATCATGATGAAGAGGAAGAACGTCAGCACCGTCGCGCCAGTGGAGCCTTTGAGCACCGCGCTGACCAGGTACGCGACCGCCATCGCGGCGACCAGGAACTCGACCGAGTACACGAACGACATCAGGAAGTCGTCGTCGATGCCCCTGGCGGAGAACAGCGACAGGCCCGCCAGGACGAGGTAGAACACCACCAGGACCATCATGCCGGCCGTGAGGCTCGCCGCGAACTTGCCCAGGAAGAGGGTGGACCTCTTCATCGGGTTGGGGAACACCAGGTACCCGGTCCTGTTCTGGAACTCCCCGACGATCGCGTCCGCCCCGAAGAAAGTGGCGCAGATGATTATGAGGAAGCTGGCGAAGTTCAGGAACAGCGTCTCGAAGCTCTCGGGTGAGATGTACCACTCGTAGGTGGCGGTGATCTCGCTGCCGGAAATGTCCTCGAGGAACATTATCGTGTAGACGCTGGCGCTGCCGTAGCTGACCTCGCTGAGGAACCAGCTGGCCCCGTCCGCGAACGGGTACTCGGCGCCGTCCCTGTATACCACCAGGGAATCGACGTCTATCTGGCTCCGGTTGATGAGCCCTACCCCGTAGACCGTGTACGGCCCGTCAGGCGCGCCCGACGCCGGGACGACCCACACGTCGACCCTCGTGTCGGTCCCGCTGTACCCCTCCCCGAGCATGGGAGGCAGGAGGTACATCAGCGCCATGACCGCGACGACGATCGCGAAGGACGCCATGAGCCTCCAGGAACGCAGGTACTTCAGCAGCTCGTACCTCCAGACGACCGACATCTGCTCGAAGTCCGTCGGGACCCTGTGATGCGCCTTGAGCTCCTCCGTCATCTGGGTCACCTCGACTCCTTGACCAGGTCCATGTACATCATCTCCAGGGGCAGGCCGACCGGGCTGAACGAGATGACGTCGACCCCGCCCGACTGGATCCCTCTGAGCAGGTCGCCCCTCGACTCCTCGGGGCCCTCGTACGTTATGACGACGGTCCGGCCGTTGACCCTCTCGGCGCCCACGACGCCGGGCACCCCGGACATCCTCTTCATGGCCGCGTCATCGATCCCCGACGACCCCACGACCTCCAGCTTGGTGATCTTCGTGAGCTTGCCGAGGTTCTCGATGTCGTCGTAGACGAGGAGCTTCCCGTGGTCTATGAGGGCGGCCCTGTCGCAGGTCTCCTGTACCTCGCCCAGGAGGTGGGAGCTCATGAATATGGTGTAGTGCTCCCTCTTGAGCTGCTTGATGATCTCCCTGACCTCGACCATCCCCCTCGGGTCCAGGCCGCTCGTGGGCTCGTCGAATATGAGTATGTCGGGCTCGTGGAGCAGGGCCTGCCCGATGGCGAGGCGCTGCTTCATGCCCTTGGAGAACTTGCCTATGCGGGTGGAGCGCCACTGGTCCATCTTGACCTGGTGAAGCACCTCGTTGGAGCGCCTCGCTATGTCCACGCTGGACATGCCCCGGACCCTGCCCAGGTAGGACAGCGTCTCCACCGGCGTGAGGAAGGGGTAGAACTCGGGAGTCTCGACCACCGCACCGACGTGGGCGAGGGCGGCCTTGGGGTCGCTGACGACGTCCACGCCGTTGAGATACGCGCGCCCGCTCGTCGCGTTTATCAGGTGGGTGAGTATCTTGATCGTCGTGGTCTTGCCCGCGCCGTTGGGCCCGAGGAAGCCGACCGTGGCGCCCCTCGCGACCCGCAGGTTCAGGTCGTCCACCGCCTTGATCGGCCCGAAGGCCTTGTTCAACTGCTGGAGTTCTATCATGTCCGGTGCCTCCGCGACGATAAGCGAATCACCCTTCACTATTAAAACGGAACCCCGGATTCCCCGCCCCGCGGGAGCTCACATGCCCAGGGAATGGTAGACCTCGTCCGCGGCCCTCTCGGCAAGGGCCTTGTCCTTGACTGGGTGGATGAGGAGCCGGCCGTGCGGGTATACGGTCACCTCCACCACCTTCCTCACGACCAGCATCACGCCGGCGTTCGACACCACCTCGTACCCCGCGTCCTTGAGCAGCCGCTCGCAGTCGTCGAGGTCGAGCGCCAGGCGGTCCCTCGGCACCGCCTCGAACGCGTCGAACCTGCACGGCCTGACCGTGACGAACTCCAGGGCGCTCACCCCCTGGGCAGGATCCTGTCCAGGAGCGCGTCGACCTGCACCTTGAGCTCCTCGAGGGTGCCCTCGTTCACGACCATGTGGTCCGCGAGGGCGATCGCGTCCCCGAGGCCCCAGTCGAGCTCGCGCCTGTCGCGCTTGTCGAACTCGGCGAGCGCGGCCGGCGAGTCGGCCCTGCCCCGGGCCTTCAGCCGCTCGAAGCGGGTCTTGGGCGACGTGTGGATGGCGACGACCTGGAGGTCCGCGCCGAACGCGTGCTTGAAGGCCCTTATCTCGTCCGGCCCCCTCGTGCCGTCGATCGCCACGAGGTCGCCCCCGACGAGCGGTATGACCCTCTTCGCCCAGATGTCCATCCCGAACCTCTGCCTCTCCTCGTTCGCGAGGTCGCCCAGGTTCGCGTCGGAGTGGTCTATCCCGAACTCCTTCGCCCTCTCCCGGACGAGGTCCCCCATCCGGATGACCTTGGCCCCGCGGGCGACGCAGCACTGGAGGAACTCCTCCTTCCCGCAGCCAGGCATCCCCGTCGTGACTAGTATCTTCAAACGTACACCAGAGGTGTAGATGCGCCAGATGGTCAAAAACCTTTTGTGGGCCGGCTACCGCAGAGGGCGGCCGAGGCCCGGCTCCGCGCAGGCCGAGACCGCGTCGATGTCGAGGCCCGCCTTCGCCCAGTACCTCGGGCACAGACCGAGCCCGACGCACTCCTCGAAGGTCGCCAGGGACCTGAACGACCCGGTGGCCGACGGCCTGTCCACCGTCAGGGCCGACCCCGACACCAGCGCTCCTTTCACGGACTCGACCGTGGCACCCGCGGCGAGGACCGACGACGGGTCGGCGCCCGCCTTCGCGCACTCCATGAACGCCGAGGTCGCGTCCCTGAACCCCATGCCCGCGCCCACGGCCTTCCCGAGCGACGGGACGTCGAACTGCATGTAGCCGGGCTCGGTGGAGGTAAGGGCCATGTGCCTCGGGTCCTCGTTGACCTTGAGGAACGACCTGCAGGGATGGGGGCAGCCGAAGCACGACACGACCCTGTGCAGGAGGGACGAGAAGCCGCTGTCCCCCGCGCCCTCCCAGTAGGACGCGAGGCCGGCGCTCCGGCCCAGCCTGGACGCGTGGGACGAGCGCAGCTCCAGGCAGGCCGATAGATGCCCCTCCGGGTCCGACACCTCGAGCTCGCCCATGCCCCTGAACGCGACGGCCAGGAGCTTCCTTCGCCCGAACTCCAGGGCGGTCGAGACGTCGTCCTCCCCGAGCCAGTGGCTGACGGCCAGGGACGACCCAGGCCGGAGCGAGTCGCCCCAGGGCCCGGCCGCGACGACCTGTATCCTCCTGTCGCCCTGGTCCGCGCGGATCCTCTCGGTCCTCTCCCACGAGTCCATCGACGACATGCCCTCGTACGGGACGAACTCGGCGATCCCGTCGCGGGCCCAGACGTAGCCCGGGACCGCGGGCGCGCCCTTGATCACGATGAAGTCGAAGCCGGTCAGCTTGAGCTCCACGCCCGCGTAGCCGAGCAGGGGCATCACCCCCCTCGCGGAGCATATGAAGCCCGCGCACGCCGCCGGCACCAGGCTCCCTGTGAGGGGCCCCGTGCCGAGCACCACCGCGTCGCCGTGCTCCCTGCGCAGGGACTCCGCCATCTCGAGCGAGGAGACTGCCGTCAGGGACTCCTCGGCGAGCTCGTGCTCCGACGACTCCCCCGTGGAGAGGTTCAGGACGCCGGCCCTGCCGTTGCGCAGGAACATGTCAGCCCTCCACCGTGATGCAGCCGGTCGGGCAGACCTTCGCGCACTTCGGGTCCCCGCCGCACAGGTCGCACGGCTCCCTCAGCAGTATGGGCTTCGCGCCGGGCCCGCTCGAGCCGCCGCCCTGCCCCTCGGCCCCGCCCTCGGGCCTGGCGACCACGAGGCCGTCGCCCTCGGTCTTGAGGACGAGGCCGAAGTAGTCCGCCCTGTCCTCGACGTGGAGTATGATGCTGGAGCTCATCGGGCCCAGCACCCCGTCCCTGTTCAGGCTGCACACGGTCTCGCAGAGTCCGCACGCGACGCACTTCAGGGGGTCCAGTCCGAGCCTCAAGGCCGCCACCGGGATGCTAGAGGACGTTCTCCGATATGTCCGTGGTGGTGCGGTCGCAGTACACGCACCTCAGTGTCACAGGCTTCTTCGACTCGACCACGAACTCCGTCTCGACCGGCTCGTTCTTGTTCGTTATGCAGCCGGGGTTGGAGCACTTCATGATGCCCACGATCTTCGACGGGACCTCGACGACGAACTTCTCCGCGACGTTGTAGTCCCTGATTATGTTGATCGTGGCGTCGGGCGAGATGAGCGCGATCTTGTCGAGCTCCTTCGGGTCCAGCTCCCGGTCCTCGATCTTGACGATGTCCTTCCACCCTCCCTTCTTGCTCGGGACGTGCATCAGGACGCTCACCGTGGAGCTGACGTCGTCCTTGACGCCTATGATCCTCAGCACCTTCAGGGCGGTCCCTACCAGGATGTGGTCTATGACCGTCCCGTTCCTTATCGGCGTGACCTTGAACTCCTTCATTCGACCGCCCCCAGCACCATGGCGAGCAGGGCCATCCTGACAGGCACCCCGTTGAAGGCCTGCTCGAAGTACTTGGCGTGCGGCGTCCTGTCGACCTCGGGCGAGATCTCCGCGACCCTCGGCAGCGGGTGCATGACTATCAGGTCCTCCCTCGCGGACTTGAGCAGCCCGGCGTCTATGGTGTACGCGCCGGCGACCTTCTGGTACTCCGCCGGGTCGGGGAACCGCTCCTTCTGTATGCGCGTCACGTAGAGCACGTCCGCATCCTTGACCGCCTCGGCCAGGTCGCTCCCGCTCTTGGGCTTGCTGCCCATGGACTGTATGTGCTTGAGGTGCTCCTTGGGCATCTGGAGCGTCGGCGGTGCGACGAAGGTCAGCTCCGCCCCGAACATCGCCAGGGCCTCGGACAGCGAGTGCACCGTCCTGCCGTACTTGAGGTCGCCGACGATGACGACCTTGTTCCCCTCGATCTTGCCCTTGCACTTCCTGATTGTGAAGAGGTCGAGCATGGTCTGCGTGGGGTGCTGCCCCGCGCCGTCCCCGGCGTTGAGGACGGGCTTGCTCGCGAAGTGGCCTGCGAGCCTCGCGGCCCCCTCCTGCGGGTGCCTGAGGACTATGACGTCGCAGTAGGCGTCGACCATCCTGATGGTGTCGGCGAGGGTCTCCCCCTTGGCAACGGACGAGCCCTTGGGCTCGTCGAACCCCAGGGTCCTCCCGCCGAGGCGGGTCATGGCCGCCTCGAAGGACAGCCTCGTCCTCGTGGACGGCTCGTAGAACAGCGAGCCGAGCACCTTCCCGTCAAGGAGCTTGCTCTTCTCCTCCCCCTTAGCGACCGGGAGCATCCCCTCGGCGACGTCGAGGACGCGCTCGATCCGCTCCCGTGAAAAGTCCCGGATGGAGACGATGTCCATCCCCCTGAAGCCTTCTGACATCGTCCACCAAATCGGCTGTCGGGATATAAGGTTTGAGGGTTCAGACCAGGTCGAAGTCGTCGATGGCGCCGCGCATGTTCTCGAACCAGTCGTCCGCGCACCTGCGGAGGCGCTCCTTGAGCTGGGCCGGGGGTACCGCCGTGTACACATGGTAGTAGCCGCCCCTCTCGATCGTCTTGGTCTCCCTGAACGCGAGCCCCGAGGACACCAGCCTCTGCAGGGCGCGGTAGACCGTGCTCCTGTCCTTCTTCAGCGAGGGGGCGAGGTCGTCGGCCTTGAGAGGCCCCTGCTTCGCGAGCCGCTTGTAGATGATGAGCTCGAAATCCGACAGGCCGTAGACGCACTTGACGATGTCCCTGCAGGTGGCCTGGCCGGAGAGTATCTTCTGTGGCTCGACCATGTTGCACGGTATTGCCATTTTTATACTTAACCGTTATCCCGTCCGACCGGGCCAGGGTGCCCGACAACGAACGTGAGAATGTTTATTAATCAACAGCGTAATCGGGTTTGCACGGTAATGACAATACCGCAGGAGTGATTGGCGTGGAGAAGGATGCGACCCTCGACGCGAAGGGCCTCATGTGCCCTATGCCGATAGTCCAGTTGGCGAAGAAGGTAAAGGAGCTCAAGTCAGGCCAGGTCCTAGAGCTCCTCGCAGACGATGTGGGGGCGAAGGAGGACGTGCCTGCCTGGTGCAACAGGACCGGGCACCAGCTCGTGGGACAGGAGGAGGAGGGCAAGCTCTTCCGGTTCTACATCAAGATCAAGTGAGAGGTGAAATGGAATGGCAGAAAGATTCTGTATGGTAGTGAGCGAGGGGAGTTTCGACAAGGCCATGATGCCGCTGATAATGGGCAACACGGCCGCGAGCATGGGCATGGAGGTGCACGTCTTCTACACCTTCTTCGGCCTGAAGCTGCTCAAGAAGGGAGTGAAACCGAAGTTGCCCGGGCTGTGGAGGATCGGGACCGGCATGATGATCAAGAAGATGATGAAGCTCAAGGTGCCGGGCTACGACGAGATGATCAAGCAGGCCAAGGATCTCGGCGTGAACTTCTACGCGTGCAGCACGTCGATGAGCCTCATGGGCGTGAAGCAGGAGGACCTCATAGACGGCACGAAGGTCCTCGGGGCGTCTAAGTTCCTGGACCTCGCGGCCGACTCGAAGGTCACCCTGTTCATAGGCTGAAGATGGTACCATGAAGACCGCTTTCGTGATCATAAGGTCCCCCCAGGAGCTCGACCCGACGCATATGATGCACAGGGTCGCGGGGAGGGAGGAGTCGACCGCCATCCTCTTCGAGGACGCGGTCTACAACGCGCTCCAGGCCGCCCCGGCGGAGCGCCTGGGGAAGGCCGCCCACGAGGTCCTGGTCGCAGCCGACGACCTCGAGGCGAGGGGCTTCTCGCAGGAGGACCTGAAGGTGGGCACCGCGGTCCCCTACGGGGACCTGGTCGACTGCATCATGGAGAGGACGGAGAGGACCGTCAACGTGTGAGGTGGCACCATGACCAAGGCACTGACAATACTCTGGAGGTCCGGCTCGATGATGGCGATGGACGCCAACGTGGCGACCAAGCTGGCCGCCGCGGCGAGGGCAAAGGGCTACGAGGTACGCATGTTCGGCTACGGCGAGGGCGTCACCGCGGTCAAGAAGGGCCAGAACCCGAAGCGGTTCCCCAACGTGGGGAACGATCTCGAGGTCCTGGGCAAGGACGGCGTCGAACAGGCCATATGCGAGACCTGCTACGCCGCAAGGGGCTTCGAGCGTGGGGAGGAGGTCCCCACGGCGAAGGTGGGCAGCCTGACCAACAACCTCTTCAAGTTCGTGTCCGAGTCCGACAGGCTCGTGACCATCGCGAGGTGAGGAGATGGCCGAATCAATACTCGTCCTGGTCACGAGGCCCCCGTACGGGCTCGAGGAGGCCTTCGCCGGCCTGAGGCTGGCGCTCGCGATGGCGGTGAACGGCATGAAGACCTCGGTCCTCCTCGCGGAGGACGGCGTGTACAACTCCGTCGCCTCGCAGAAGGCCGAGGCCGTCAAGATGCCCTCCAACATGGACGCGACCAAGGAGCTGTACGACTTCGACGTCCCGGTCTACGTGGTCAAGGAGGACCTCGATGCGCGGGGCATACCCGAGTCCTCGCTGTTCGAGGGGCTCAAGGTCGTCCCAGTGTCGAGCGTCAAGGGGCTCGTCGAGGAGCACTCGGTCTCCACTACGTTCTGAATTAGGGAGTCAACCCCTTTCGATTCATTTTATTACCCCCCAGGCGATGCCTTGCCGTGCGATTCGAGGTCTTAGAGAGGGACGGACTGGCCAGGACGGGCGTGCTGGAGGTCGACGGGGTCAGGCACAGGACGCCGGCCGTCGCGCACCTGGCGGACAGGACTCCGGCCTCGGTCCCCGGCCTGCGGCTGTCCAGGGCGGAGGCCGCCGGCAGGGGCGACCTCAGGGTCCTCCCGTCCGGCTTCTCCGACGGAGCGACCGCAGCGGACGGCGCGCTGGACCCTGGCTTCAGGGGCTCCCTGTACGCCGCGGCCCGGCCCCAGGGCGACTTCGTCGTGATGGAGGGCGTCGCGAAGATGCTCCTCGACTCCCCCAGGTTCGTCGAGGCCGTCAAGGCGGTCAAGTCCGGGCCAGACCTCCTCAGACCAGTCTTCTGTTCGTTGGCGGGCATGCCCCACAGGCTCGCGCTCCTCTCGTACTGCGGCATAGACGTCTTCGACTCGGTCCCGCTCGTGATGGCCTCCGAGTCCGGGACGTACCTCACCGCGACCGGGCCCCTGGACTACTCCAAGCTCACAGACCTCCCATGCACCTGCGAGGCCTGCAGGTCGGGGACGAGGGGCAAGGGCGAGCTCCTCAGGCACAACATCGCCGCCGCCGACGCCGAGCTGAGGCTCGTGTCGCACATGATCTCCCAGGGGAGGCTCAGGGAACTGGTCGAGTCGAGGGTCAGGGCCGACCCGTGGCTCGTGCAGGACCTGAGGCTCATGGACATCGACGCGCGGGGGCTGCAGGAGATGCACGCCCCCGTCAGGGGGGCGCCGTTCCACGCCGGCTCCAAGGAGTCGCTGTCGAGGCCCGACATCCTGCGGTGGCAGGACAGGCTCAGGGAGCGCTACAGGCGCCCCGAGGGCGCCTCCGTGCTCCTCCTGATCCCGTGCTCCGCGAAGAAGCCCTACTCGCTGTCGCAGTCCCACATGCGGTTCAGGGACACCCTGTTCTCCAGCGGGCGGGCGCAGATGGTCCACGAGGTCGTCGTCACGTCGCCCCTCGGGCTGGTGCCTAGGGAGCTGGAGATGTTCTACCCGGCGCAGGACTACGACATCCCCGTGACGGGCCACTGGGACAGGGACGAGCAGAGGCTGGTCCAGGACATGGTCTCGTGGCTCACGGAGACGCAGCGGTACGACCTCGTGGTCTCCCACCTGGGGGACGAGAGGGAGGCCGTCGCGTCCGTCCTCGGCGACCACGTCGACACCTCGGAGGGTGAGCCTGGCTCGAGGAGGAGCCTCGACCGCCTCGAGGAGGTGCTCAAGGAGAGGTGCCCCGAGCCGGGGGGACCGGGGCGCTGGGAGCGGGCGTTCCAGGACCTCCGTTCCGTGTGCAGGTTCCAGTTCGGGCGCGCGGGTGACGACCTCTGCGAGGGGGCGCAGGCCCAGGGCAGGTGGCCGTACGTGAAGCTCACGCGCGGCGGCTCGCAGCTCGGCATGCTCACTCCAGACAGGGGGATGGTCTCCCTCACGCTCCACGGCGGGCAGGCGCTCGCGCGCGCGGGTGCGTATACCGTGGAGATAGAGGACTTCAAGCCGAAGGGGAACCTTTTCGCGGTCGGCGTGGAAGGGGCCAGCCCCGATGTGAGGATCGGCGACGACGTCGCCGTCGCGCACGGCGGGGACGTCAGGGCCGTCGGGGTCGCGCGGATGTGCGCCGCGGAGATGTGCCTTGCCGAGAGGGGCGAGGCCGTGCACATAAGGCACGCCGCGTGAGCGCATTTTCGCATGGCCAGACTACTTTCGCGGACCTCTGGATATGAGCTTATTAACCCAGGTTTCCCGTAGAGGTTACTGCGAAGGTGAAGAGAATGGTTGACGCGGACCACTACAGCTGGGAAGAGGTCTACGACCTGCTCGGTTGCGAGACCGAGATCGAGGCCGTCGCTGACTATTAACGCCATCCCGGATAGGTAGGATCGGATGCTCCCGCCTACCTATCAACCCCGGGATCTCAAACCCTCTCCTGACCCTGTTCTACTTACCCGAGCCGCCGTCGCCGGCACCTCCTTGCGGCTGCGCCTGCGGACCACGGCGGCCTACCAGAGGTTGACGCCCACGAACCTGGCCATGAACACCACGCCGAGGCACACGACGACCACGGCGAACGCGATCTGTATCCACTTGGCGGCCAGGACGTACCTGCTCCCGACCGCGCTCCTGATCTCGCCGGTGGCCGCGCAGAAGGGTATTATGGCGGCCCCGTGCCCGAGGCCGAACGCCAGCATCATCAGGCCGCCCGTCCACACCGAGATGTCCTGCGTCACCAGCAGTATCATCACGGGGAGCGTCAACGACAGGGCGCACGGCGCCCAGCCCACCGAGAAGAGCATGCCGAGGAGGAAACCCGCGAGGTCGGGGGACCTCCGGCTGAGGGCCTGTATGCGCCCGACGGTCTCGCCCTTGTCCTCCGGGAGGCCGCAGGCCTGGCCCGAGCGGCCCGCTGCGAGCGAGGACAGGCCCTGCCGGACCCACGTCGTGATGGGGAACAGGAGGTTGAGCCCCAGGACGACCAGGACCGCCCCTGCGATCAGGTAGAACGTTGTCGACATCCTGACGAAGTCGCCCATGTAGGATATGAACAGCCCGAAGACCAGGAAGACGGCGCCCGTCCCAGCAGTGAAGGCCAGGCCGATCCTGAGGCCGACCCCGAGCACCGGCTCCTTCGCCCCGGCGCTCCGCGTCGACGCCGCCCCGACGAAGGATATCACGGCCATGAGGAGCGCGATGGAACAGGGCGAGAAGGACGTCACGACCCCGAGGAGGAACATCCCGCCCACGCTCGCGCCCTCCCATGCGGCCCCGGTCTCGCCGTCCGTCGTCCAGGTCCCGGAGAGGATGCTCTCGACGTCCTCGGTCAACGAGTCGGCGTCCTGGACCCCGTCTATCACCCCTTCGCCGATGCAGTACACGTGGTAGACCCCGACCACCATCAGGTCCTGGTCGATGAGCACTATCGAGGGGTTCGAGAAGGCCCCGTCGAGCTGCCAGAACTGGATGTAGTCGCCGGATATCGGATACGGCTCGAACTCCTCGACCCAGTGCCAGGTGATGTTGACGCCGTACCACTCCTGCGCCATCCACCACCCGTCCTCCGAGTAGGAGTTCTTGCGGATGTTGACCGTGACCACCTCGATGCGCGGGTCGTCGCGCGAGTCCAGGGCCTCCAGCTCCTCGACCTGCGACCGCATCGAGTCCTCGCACTCTATGCATATCGGGTTCTCGAGCTGCGTGAAGTGCACGACCGTGACCTTGCCCGCGTTGTCCGAGAGCGAGAACTCGGACCCCGCGAAATCCGTCGAGGTGAAGGGCTCCGCGGGCTCGTAGACGGCCTGAGGGCCCTTCCCCGTCCAGTAGGCGAGGAAGACGGTCAGCAGCACCAGGGCTGCGACCGACACGGACACCATCACCACGGACCTGGTCTTCTGTTTCATGCGGGGGAGCCCCTCAGGCGCTGTCGTCGAAGTAGGACTGCGCGTCCTGCACCCACGAGGTGAGGGTGACCTCGTCGACGACCCCTTCCCAGCTGTGCCATGCCACTACCTCGTTGCCGTATCCATCCGTCGCCTTAGTCACGATGATCGTCAGAGGGACGTAGTGCACGCCCCCGTTGGGGTCGTAGGCCGCGAACGCCTCGGAGGAGTCCGGCTCGTCAGTCCCTGAGGAGAGGTCGAAGTACCGCAGCTCCGGGTAGGTGGCGTAGACCGATTCGCATATCGCCGTCTGCTGTACGCAAGGGTAGCACCCCTCGCTGTGGTCCAATATCATGACGACCCCCTGCTCCAGCGCGGAGATGACCCAGTCAGGGTGGGACACCGTCTGCCCGGACGACGGGTGCGTGGTCGGGTAGACCGTCCAGAAGTCGCCGGCCCCCGTGCCGATGGCCCGCCTCACCGTCGGGAGGTCGGCGGTCGAGAACGACCATGTGTAGCTCCCGCAGTCAAGCGGTTCGCCCGAGGCGTCCCTCGCAGAGCTGCCTATCGTCACGGAGTAGTAGGCGTCGTCTGGGAGAGCCTGCGCGGGGTCGTATGTCATCGTGTACCCGGACCACGAGAACGTCCCCGTCACGGACGGGGTGATGGAGAACGAGGACTCGACCGAGGCCTTGTCCATGGCCCTGTTGAATGAGGCAGTGATGCTGGTCGCGGTGGACGCGCTGTACCCGACGGGAGACGCCGCCACCACCGTCGGGGGCGGGAGGTACGCCTCCGCCCTCGGGTAGAACACATACACGGTGGTCGCTGCGACGACGAGGACCGCCACCAGGGCCACTGCGGTCAGAGCCCTCTTGGTCGAGAGGGTGAGGGCGCCGCACGCGGGGCACCTCCTCGAACCCGGCCTGAGCATCTTCTCGCAGCCGCGGCACTCGAAGTAACCCTCCGACGCGAGCTTGATCTTCTCCTGCTGTGTCTTCGTCCGCCTCTTGGCCATGGCATACCTCAGGGGGTCTAGGCCTTCCTGAGGGATAGCGCCCTCTCGCCCTCTTCAGTGATGGAGTATATCCGCCAGTTCTTCGTCCGCCTCGACTCTATCAGCCTCGCAGACTCCAGTATCCTGAGGTGGTACGACAACTTCGAGTCCGACACGCCGGCGATGACCGTCAGGACGCAAGGACAGAGGTCCATGTTCGACAGCGCCCACAGTATCTTCAGCCTCGTGTGGTCCGCCAATGACTGGTGCAGCGCGGCGGCCTTCTTCAGCCGGGCCTCGGAAGGGACACGTCGCGCCAGCCCGCGGACCCCTCCAGCTCCGTCGAGCGCGGTAGCGACCGACCTCGGCATCGCCTGACCCTTCAGCGCCGGGTCGCAGCATGATGTTTCAAATTTGTTTGAAACCACAAACCCTATATATTGACCATGCTATTTCAATTTTTGTAGAAATCTCAGAGGAGCACGGACCTTGTCCCTTGACGCCATAATCGATCTCCTGCTCGCTGGCCTGAACGGCGTGGTCGAGTACCTGTCAGCGCACGTGCTCCTGTGCCTCGTCCCCGCGTTCTTCATCGCCGGGGCGCTGTCCGCGCTGTTCAAGAAGGAGGCGGTTACGAAGTACCTCGGACCGGACACGCCCAGGTACATCTCGTACCCCGTCGCATCGGCCGCGGGCCTCCTCATCGCCGTCTGCTCGTGCACGATCCTCCCCCTGTTCGCAGGGATATGGAAGAAGGGGGCCGGACTCGGCCCAGCCGTGACATTCCTGTTCACCGGACCGGCCGTGAACGTCCTCGCCATACTGTACACAGGGAGCCTGATCGGGTGGGACATCGCCGCGGCCCGAGGCATCCTGGCGGTCGTGTTCGGGATCCTCATCGGGCTCATCATGGGGTTCGTCTTCGAAGGGGTGAAGAGACGAAAGGGCGCGGGCACCTCGGAACCCCGTCGGCCCCTGGGGGCCGCGCCCGCGGATACCTGCCCGCCATCAGAGCGCCGGACCCTATTCGAGAGGGCTGTGAACGGAAAGGTCGCCGTCCTCTTCGTCCTCCTGGTGGTGGTACTCGTGATCGGGGCGTCCCCACTCGCCCTTGAGCTGAGGGTCCCGGCTGTGCTGGCCGCGGCCGCGTTCGCCGTCGTCTGGGCGCTCAAGACGAACTCGAGGGAGGAGAACGAGTCATGGATGAGGGAGACCTACTTCTTCGTGAAGATGATACTCCCGCTGCTGCTCGTCGGGGTCTTCGTCGCGGGACTCGCCTCGGAGCTCATCCCCGAGGAGGTCGTCGGAGAGTACCTCGGCGACAACTCCATCAGGTCCAACGCGATCGCGGTGGGGTTCGGGATCTTCATGTACTTCCCGACGCTGGTGGAAGTGCCCGTGGCGCGAATGTTCCTGGACCTTGGCATGGCGAAGGGGCCGCTGCTCGCATACCTCCTTGCGGACCCCGAGCTCTCGTTCCAGAGCGTCCTGGTCACCAGGAAGATCATGGGCAACAAGAAGGTCGCAGTCTACGTGTTGCTGGTGGCGGTGCTCTGCATCGCCGCAGGCCTCATATTCGGTTTCGTCACAGGAGGTCGGTGAGGATGTCCATAGGCCCGTGCTGCCCGGGGAAGAGCGCCACGAAGCGGTTGACGATCGGGGGCCATCAGATCGGGGTCTCGTTCCTGGACCAGATCATCGAGAAGGCGATGGCGTGCCCGGAGGCGTCCGAGGAGGAGCTGAGGGCCATCCTCCTCAGGGAGGTCAAGATATACAATTACGTCCCGTCCTCGGCCGAGGGCGAGTATGCCGAGGCCATATGGGAGGAGTTCCAGAGACAGCGGGCGAGACGGAGCGGATGAGCGAGGGTGATGAGATGAAGATAGAGGTGTTCGGTACTGGGTGCCCCAAGTGCAACATGCTTGAGGCCAACGTGAGGAAGGCGCTGAGCGAACTGGGCCTGGAGGCGGAGGTCGTGAAGGTCACGAGCATCGACGAGATGGTCGAGCGAGGCCTGATGTCCACCCCCGCCCTGGCGATAGACGGGGAGATGGTCGTAGCGGGCAGGGTGCCGTCCCTCGGAGAGCTGCGCAGGATCATCCAGGCGAGGGGTGGGCCCGGTGACTGAGCAGGGATTCGGGGGGATCCCCAGGGAGAGGATCCCTTGGCGCCCGACCATCATCAGGGACAAGTGCACCAAGTGCGGCGTCTGCGTATCTTTCTGCCATCAGGGAGTGTATGCGGACACCGAGGACGGGCCCGAGGTGAAGAACCCTTTCAACTGCATCGTGGGGTGCACAGGGTGTGCAGGTCAGTGCCCGGCCGAGGCGATCAGTTTCCCGACGCTCGTCGAACTGCGGGACGCGCTCGCACGGCTGAAGAAGGAGTACGGCATACTCAGAGGTTGACGTCGATGGACGGAGGACCCGCCCCCGCCACCAACCGAGAACCGAGGAGGAGGCTCTCCTTCCTCGACGAGCTCCTCACTCTCTGGATATTCCTCGCCATGGGCCTCGGCGTGGGGCTCGGTTACGCGTTCCCCGGGATCGCGGACGCCCTCGACTCCGTGAAGCTCTTCGACGTGTCCCTCCCGATAGCGGTGGGCCTCCTGGTCATGATGTACCCTCCGCTGGCCAAGGTCCACTACGACGAGCTGGGCAGGCTACGCGGGGCGAGGAGGATGCTGAGCACCTCGCTGGTGCTCAACTGGGCCGTCGGACCGGTCATCATGTTCTCGGTCGCGTGGCTCTTCTTCCCCGACCCTGAGGACTCCGCGTTCAGGAACGGCCTGATCCTCGTCGGGCTGGCCAGGTGCATAGCGATGGTCCTCGTGTGGAACATGCTCGCCAAGGGCGACAGCGAGTACTGCGCGGTCCTCGTCGCCCTCAACTCGGTGTTCCAGATAGCGATGTACTCCGTGCTGGCCTATGTGTTCATCACCGTGATGACGCCCGTGGTCTCGCCCTCGTCCGAGTCCGTCGTGGTGGACATAACGATGGCCGACATAGCGAAGAACGTGCTGATATTCCTCGGCATACCGTTCGCCGCGGGAGTCGCGACATGGTACTTCCTCGCCCGCAGGAAGGGCAGGGAGTGGTTCGATTCCGTCTTCGCCCCTAGGATCAGCCCCCTCGCACTGGTCGGGCTGCTGTTCACGATAGTCGTCATGTTCTCGATGCAGGGGGAGAAGATCATCGAGCAGCCGCTGGACGTCGTGCGCATAGCCCTGCCCCTGCTGACATACTTCCTCGTGATGTTCTTCGTCAGCTTCGGCCTCTCTTACAGGCTCGGGTTCGACTACCCCCAGGCAGCGACGCAGTCCTTCACCGCCGCGAGCAACAACTTCGAGCTCGCCATCGCCGTGGCGGTCGCGACCTTCGGCATCGCGTCGACCGAGGCTTTCACCGCGGTCATAGGGCCGCTGCTCGAGGTGCCAGTGCTGATCTCGCTGGTGAGCGTGTCCCTTTGGATCAGACGCAGGTACTACGGTCCGCTCGGCAAGCCGACGCGCCGCGGAAGGGTCCGAGCACAGAAGGATTAATTAGGCCGAGGTAGATGACGGCGCATCGGGATAGCTGGGATGCACTAGTGGCATGGTTGCGGGATCAACCTGCCATAACTGCGCGCAGTACCTGACCAGGGTACACGCCATGGGATATTACGGGCCTGGTTTGAGAGCACTGGCGACGATGTCAGGAGGCTATTCGACTATGAGAGATCAAAAGCGAGCCGAAGGCCTGCCGGCTCGCGTTTTCGTGGTGGACGACGAGGACTTCATCCGTGAGCTCTACAAGGACATGTTCGAGTCCAGGGGGCACACGGTGTTCTCGGCCAGGGACGGCGATGAGGCCGTGAGGCTCATCAGGAGCATGCCCTCGAAGCCCGACGCCATCATCATGGACCACAGGATGCCGGGGAAGGACGGCATCGAGACGACCAGGGAGATCAAGACCATCGACCCGAGCATCCCGATAATATTCTCGAGCGCGGACGAGACCGTCCGCGAACAGGCCATAAGGGCGGGCGCGATCTCGTTCTGGACCAAGCCGTTCCCGATATCGATGCTCATCGACGCGACGATGGACATCGTGAACGCCAGGAAGAGGATGCACTGAGCCGGCTACTCCATCTTGTACCTTAGGAGCGCGGCGACACCGCCCAGGGAGTCGAGCCTTCGTCCCGCCTCGTGCAGCGAGCTCACTATCGCGAACTCACCGCGGGCCTCCTCCACGGACCTGAGCATCCTCTCGACGGACTGCGTCCTGACCTTCGTGTCGAGGACCAGTAGGACGCGCACGGCCCCCGCTGCGACGGCGTTCGAGACGGACGCCTCGCCGTAGGCGAACATGCCGTCCCTGCCTATCTCCGTGAAGAGGTCCTCCACCAGGCGCGTCTCGTGGGCGACCCGGGTGTCGTCCAGCAGCCTGCCCGCGACCCCCTTCTTCATGAGCTCGTGTATGCCGGCCATGCCGGCCTGGCCGGTCGAGTGGAGCGATATCAGCGGCGCCGCCTCGGGCATCTTCTCCCTGATGCGCCTCGCCAGCGCCTCCTTGACGAAGCCCGGCCCCAGGATGAGCAGCGGCTCGTCCCTGTGGACTGACCTCAGCTTCTCCACCACCTCGTCGAGGTACTCCGCCTCGTTGGGCTTCGCGTCGTACATCTTGCCGCCCGGGTTCCGGGTTATGGTCGCGTGCTCCTTGATGCCGTACTCCCTCGCCGCCGCGATCACGGCCTCCGTGTCCTCCACGGACACGAACACCAGCGAGGGCTTCTCCGCGGCCGCCACCGCCCTCTTGATCCTGTCGAAGTGGTGCGACCTCCATGCAGGCTTGATTATCGTGACGTCGTCGCCCGCGGCGACCATGAGGGTGTGGTGCTCGCCGACGTCCTGCGGCCCGGACTCTATCCTCCCCAGGATCCGGAGCCGGTCGTCCGACTCGTGGAACTCGACCTTCTCGACCCTTATGCCGAGCCTCATCCGGACCTTCTCCATCCTCTCGTTGCGCAGCTTGTCGGACTGCTCCTCCTTCCTCCTGAAGGTCATGGCGAAGACCATGTCCCCCCCGTCTATGAGGTTGGAGAGGTGCCACAGGTCGTCTATGTTCTGAGGCATGAGCTTGATCTCGTTGCTCCTGGCGTCCTGGTGGAGGATCCTCATCGGCGTCGCCTGCTTGATTGGGATATCCGGATATCAACCCATCGGGGGGGGTCATCAGCCTCCCCCCGCCCTAGGCGGCGTCACGGACCTGACCGCACCCGCCTAAAGTTTATATTCTCTCTGGGTCATGCTCATCCTGCGCGTCAGAGGGGGCGGTCAGAACCATGCCTGAGTATCTCGCGATAGACAAGATTCTAGACGAAGTGCGGTCGATACCTTCCGTTTACGAGGCGACCGTCGTCTCCAGGAGCGGCATGCACATCGCGGGCGACAGCCCTAGGGGGGTGCACCTTGAGACGTACGTCGCCATGTCCGCCATCCTCCTCGGCGCGGCCGAGACGGCCACGGCCGAGATGAAGGACAAGCTCCAGTACGTCTCGGTGGAGCTCGGCAGGGGCAAGATGCTCCTCACGAGCGCAGGGAACAGGGCGCTC
The DNA here is from genome assembly GCA_964644565.1 of uncultured Thermoplasmata archaeon. Classification (GTDB taxonomy): domain Archaea; phylum Thermoplasmatota; class Thermoplasmata; order UBA10834; family UBA10834; genus UBA9653. The sequence continues at coordinate 46,424 of CAZXWO010000004.1, forward strand.
CTCGTCGTCACGGCGAGCAACGAGATGCAGACCTCCGAGCTCGCGAACACGCTCAAGTCCCTCGGGGAGAAGATCGCCACCAGCCTCTGACCTCAGAGCCTGTTCATCCCGCCCCGGAGCCATTCTACCAGTGTCTCGGCGGAGTAGACCAGGCCCTCCCAGACCGTCCTGCTCCTGCCGCCGGGCCTGGAGAGCCCCTTCCTGATCGCCTCGAGGACCTGGTCCTCGGTGAACGCCCCGTCCACGTCGGTGTAGGACCTCCCCACCTCGTACAGCCTGTGGGCGTCGCTCCCGCCCGTCTGGGGCCTGCCCATCCCCTGGGCGAGCCTCAGGGCGGCCCTGTTCGCCCGGGCCGAGCTGCCGCCGTTGAGGACCTCCACAGCGTCGAACCGCACCCTCTCCGCAATGTCCAGGCCGACGCCCGACGGGAACCTCCTCGGGTGAGCCGCGACGGCGACGCCCCCCGCGGCCCTTATCCTCTCGACCGTCTCGGCCGCCGTGAGCCCGCGCGGTATCAGCTCCGTGACCCCGTACGCCAGGACGTGGCCCTCCGACGAGGAGACCTCCACGCCCGTGACGACCAGGAGCCCCTCCGCCCTGCCCAGGGCGTGCGCGGCCAACGAACCTGCGATAGCGTTGTGGTCGGTTATCGCCAGGCCCGACATCCCCAGCTGTCTGCACCTCCGGACTATGTCCTTGGGCGACGCGGTCCCGTCCCGGGAGTGCGCGGAGTGCACGTGGAGGTCGAGCCTCATCGTATCTTAGCGCCCGCCGCGATCTCCCTATCGAAGACGATGTTCGTCCCCTCGGCGGCGATGACCAGCGCCCTGTCGCCGGCCAGGAAGGCGGGGTACATCCTCCCGGCCTCGCCCTTCTCCACCGAGCACGGGACCTTCCTCCCGCCGACCTCCAGGGCGGGCTGCCCCGCGAGCTCCAGCGAGCCGGCCCTCATGTCCAGCTTCTGGAACTCCTTGAAGCCCAGCAGCTTCTGGCCCACCTCGAGCCCGCTCGAGACCTGCGTGCCCGCGGGGAGGTCCCTCTCCGGGGTGAGGAGCGCCAGCTTGCCCCCCGCCTCCGCCGCGAGGAGCATCCCCTCCGACTTGACGCCCCTGAGCGTCGCTGGCTCCAGGTTGGTGACGATGACCAGGGTCTTGGTCCTCAGCTCGTCGGCCGTGTAGAACTCCTTGAGGCCGCTGACGATGGTGATGGGCCTGCCGATGTCGATCTTCATGAGGTAGAGCTTGTCGGCGTTCGGGTGCTGCTGGACGTCCAGGACCTTGCCGACCTTCAGGTCGAGCGCGGCGTACCTCTGGAACTCGCCCGACGCGGACGCCTCGACCTTCGCGAACTGCGGCGAGGGCTTCTCCATGTCCCTGCCCTCGTTGAGCGGCGCGTCCAGGCCCTTCCAGCCCGTCGCCTCGACCGTCGAGTCCATGCACAGCTGCCTCCACACCGCCTCCGACGAGAAGGGCATGAAGGGCCACGCCATGACGGAGAGGGCCTTGCAGATCTGGAGGCTCACGTGCAGCACGGTCCCGCAGCGGGCCCTGTCGGTGCCGACGAGGGACCACGGGGCCACGGAGTCGAAGTACTGGTTCCCGAACTGGGCGAGGTCCATGACCCCCTTCAGGGCGCGCCTGAACTCGCAGGCGGCGAGGGCGTCCCCGACCTCCTTAGCGGCCTCCTCGACCCTCCTGACCGCGGCCCTGTCCCTGTCGTCCATCTCGCCCTTCTCAGGCACCTTGCCGAAGTTCTTGTAGGTGAACGAGAGGGCCCTGTGGAGGAAGTTGCCGTATGTCGCCACGAGCTCGTTGTTCACCCTCTGCGCGAGGTCCTCCCACGAGAACTCCGAGTCCTTGGTCTCGGGCATGTTGGCGGAGAGGTAGTAGCGCACGATGTCGGGCCTGAACTTGCCGAGGAGGCTCTGGATGTCTATGCTGACGCCCATGCTCTTGGAGAACTTCTGCCCGCCCAGGTTCATGTACTGGTTCGCCGGGACGTCGTAGGGGAGGTTTAGGCCGCCGTACCCCATCAGGATCGCGGGCCAGATGATCGTGTGGAACACTATGTTGTCCTTCCCGAGGAAGTAGTAGCTCCTGCAGCCCGGGTCCTCCCAGAACCTGCGCCAGTCCCCGGGCCTCCCCTCGATGTTGGCCCACTCCTTCGTCGCGGACAGGTACCCCATCACCGCCTCGAACCACACGTAGATCCTCTTCGCCTCGAAGCCCGGCACCGGGACCGGGACGCCCCAGGATATGTCCCTTGTTATTGGGCGGTCGACCAGGCCCTCCTTGAGGACGTTGACCGTGAAGGCCCTCACGTGGGGGCGCCAGTGGGCGCTCGACTCGGCGTACTTGATCAGGTCGTCGGTGAAGTGGGAGAGCTTCAGGAAGTAGTGCTCGGTCTCGCGGAGCTCGGGCCTGCCCCCACACAGCTGGCACCGCGCCTCGAGCAGCTCCTCCGCGTTGAGGTCCATGCCGCAGGAGTCGCACTGGTCGCCGCGCGCGCGCTCGTACTTGCAGTGCGGGCAGGTCCCCTCGACGTACCTGTCTGGGAGGAACCTGCTGCAGCTCGCGCAGAAGAACTGCGGGGTGGAGTCCTTGACCAGGTGGCCCCTCTCGAGCAGCCTCAGGAAGAACTCGTGGGCCGTCTCCTGGTGGTTGAGCGTGTGGGTGTGTGTGTAGAGGTCGAAGTCGATGCCGAGGTCGGCTATGGCCTTCGCGTTGGCCTCGTGGTACCTGTTGGCGATGACCTCGGGGGCGACCCCCTCCTTCTCCGCGCTGACGGTTATCGGTGCGCCGTGCATGTCCGAGCCCGAGACCATGACCGTCTCGTTCCCGACCAGCCTGTTGTACCTGGCGAATATGTCCGCCGGTAGGATCGAGCCCGTCACGTGGCCGACGTGTATCGGGCCGTTCGCATAGGGCCACGCAACGCACACCAGTATCCGAGCCATGGGACCAGCCGCCCATCATGGAGGGGGCCGCTATTAAATGTAACGAGCCCGCCACGGCGCCGCCCAGGGGTGCCAGATGGACAGGCTTACGAAACGCATATACCCCATGAACGAGATTATCGCCACATGGCCCCGCTCCTGCTCGACAGGGTAAGGGCAGACCTCGAGCCGTTCCAGAACGAGCTCATGGCAGAGTTCTACGGCAACTATGCCGGCCTCAAGGACGACCTCAGCACGGTCCCCATCTACGACAAGTACTCACACCTCTTCTCCGCCGAGGCCATCGAGGCGGTCGTCAAGGCGGGCGAGGACACCCCGCCCGACGAGGACACGCGCTGGCAGAGGTACCTGAGGGCCTTCTCGACCATGGGCTACGTCGACAGCGCGGTCAAGTCCCTGACGGACAGGGTCAACACGTGGGAGGCGAGGACGGTCGTCAGGTTCGACGGCGAGGACATACCGTACAGGATGGTCCCGGTCAGGCTGAGGAACGAGGCCGCCGCCGGCACGAGGCACCGCCTGTTCGAGGCGAAGGTCGAGGCCATGGCCGAGCTGAACCCCATCCTCATGGAGAGGATGGGCACGGTCCACGACACATCCTCCGATCTCGGCTTCAAGAACTACAGGGACATGTGCTCGACGCTCAAGGGGATCGACTACAAGGCGTTCGAGGCGGAGATGGAGGAGCTGCTGCGCAGGACCGAGGCCCTGTACGTGCAGGAGATGGACTCGGTGCTGCAGGAGAGGGCGAAGCTCCCCCTGGCCGACGCGTGGAGCTGCGACATCCCCTACGCGTTCAAGGGCGACGAGTACGACGCCTACTTCTCCAAGGACCGGCTGGTCGGGGCCTTCCGCGAGACCCTCAAGGGGATGGGCGTCGACCCGGACTCCTACGGCAACATCACCGTGGACACCGAGGACCGCGAGAAGAAGACCCCGAGGGCCTTCTGCGCCCCCATCCGGGTGCCGGAGGACATCAGGCTGGTGATCAAGCCGATGGGCGGGTGGCGCGACTACGAGTCCTTCTTCCACGAGGGCGGCCACGCATGGCACTTCGGGAGCACGCGCAGGGAGCTCCCCGCGGAGTACAGGTACCTCGGGGACAACTCCGTCACCGAGGCCTTCGCGTTCCTGTTCAACTACCTCGTCACGGACGAGGCCTGGCTCAAGGGGCGCCTCGGCCTCGGGGACCCGAAGCCGTTCGTGCGCTTCGCCCTCATGAACAAGCTCATGTTCCTCCGCAGGTACGCGTCCAAGCTCGTGTACGAGATGAAGCTGCACCAGGGGAGGGTGTCCCCCGACCTGGCCGAGGTCTACAGGATGACCCTCCAGAAGGCGCTGAAGTTCAAGCACACGGACAGGCACTTCCTCGAGGACGTGGACGACGGGTTCTACTGCGCCGAGTACCTGCGCGCGTGGGTGTTCGAGGGGCAGCTCAGGGCCGCCATGAAGGAGAAGTTCGGGGAGGAGTGGTTCGCCAACGAGAAGGCCGGGGGCTACCTGAGGGAGCTGTGGGCCTACGGCCAGAAGTTCAAGGCGGACGAGCTCGTGCAGACCGTGGGGTTCATAGAGCTGGACTACGAGCCCCTGGTGCAGGAGATCGAGGCCGGCCTGAAGGGATAGGCGCTGATACTTTTTTAAACGGACCCAGCCTTAACCCAACCCGATGAGGATAGCGGTACTCCTGAAGGACAGGTGCCAGCCCAAGCGCTGCAGCCAGGAGTGCATTCGCTACTGCCCGCCCGTGCGCACGGGCGTCGAGGCCATCGCCATGGGCGACTCCGGCAAGCCCGTGATAGCGGAGAACCTCTGCGTCGGCTGCGGCATATGCGTCCACAAGTGCCCCTTCGAGGCGATCAAGATCATAGGGCTGCCCCAGGAGCTGGAGGGGGAGCTCGTCCACCAGTACGGCAAGAACTCCTTCAGGCTCTACAGGCTCCCGGCCCCGAGGGCCGGGCAGGTCATCGGCCTCCTCGGGCCCAACGGCATCGGGAAGACCACGGCGATATCGATTCTCTCGGGCCAGGTGGTGCCGAACCTGGGCGACTTCGACAGGCCCGGGGAATGGGGGAAGGCCCTCGATAAGTACGCCGGGACCGAGCTGCACGACTACTTCAAGGGCCTCGCGGACGGGAAGACGAGGACGGCCCTGAAGCCGCAGTACGTCGACAAGCTCCCCGCGGTCCACAAGGGGGAGGTCAGGGACCTCCTCGCGAAGGTGGACGACGGCGCGAGGCTCGGGGAGACCGCCGAGCTCCTCGGGATAGCCAACATCATACACCGGGACGTGTCGAAGCTCTCCGGCGGGGAGCTGCAGAGGGTGGCGATCGCCGCGACGATGCTCAAGGACGCCGACGTCTACTTCTTCGACGAGCCCTCGTCCTACCTGGACATATTCCAGCGGCTCAAGGTCGCGAAGGTCGTGCAGGACCTGAGCACCAGGAAGCAGGTCGTGGTGATAGAGCACGACCTCGCGATCATGGACTTCCTCGCGGACCTCGTCCACATCATGTACGGGTCGGAGGGGGCGTACGGCGTCATGGCGCAGCCGAGGCCCGTCAGGACCGCCATCAACGTCTACCTGGAGGGGTACCTGAGGGAGGAGAACATAAGGTTCAGGGACACCGAGATCAAGTTCGAGAGGAGGCCCCCGAGGAGCGACTGGCAGTCGGAGGCCCTCGTCAAGTTCACCGCACTGAGCAAGCGCTTCAAGAGCTTCAGCCTCCACGTGTCCCCGGGCGCCATCAAGAGGGGCGAGGTCGTGGGGGCGGTCGGCCCGAACGCCACCGGGAAGACCACATTCGTCAAGGTCCTTGCGGGCGAGATCCCCCCGAGCTCCGGGGAGGTCACGGGGGAGGCGACCGTCAGCTACAAGCCGCAGTACATCAAGCCCGAGTTCGAGGGGACCGTCAGGGACATGCTCAGGACGTCCCTCGGCAAGGACTTCGAATCGGGGTTCTTCCAGGCGGAGGTCGCCCACCCTCTGAGCCTCAAGTACCTCATGGACAAGGACGTCGACACCCTGTCCGGCGGGGAGCTGCAGAGGGTCGCGATCGCGGAGTGCCTCGGCCGCCAGGCGGACATATACCTCATCGACGAGCCGTCCGCATACCTCGACTCGTCCCAGAGGATGACGACCTCGAAGACCATCAGGAGGGTCATAGAGAAGCTCGGGAAGTCCGCGGTGGTCGTGGACCACGACGTCTACATGATAGACCTCATATCCGACTCGCTCATGGTGTTCTCCGGGACCGCGTCCTCCAAGGGCCAGGCGGACGGGCCGATGGAGATGCGCGAGGGGATGAACAGGTTCCTGAAGGACGTGGACATAACCTTCAGGAGGGACCAGGACACCTCGAGGCCCAGGATCAACAAGAAGGACTCGAGGCTGGACCGGGAGCAGAAGGGCAGGGGCGAGTACTACTACGCTTAGGCGGGGCTCACTCCGTGCAGGCCCTCGACCTCTTCTTGTTCCAGTACAGGTACCCGACGATCACCGCTAGGGTCGCCACCACCACGTACAGGTCGATGTTCGATGTCGTGTCGGCGATCCTCCTCCACTCGTCCATCAGGACGTACCCCACGGACGCGAGGACGGTCGTCCATATTAGGGCGCCCAACGTCGAGAACACGACGAAGTTCCTGAAGCGCATCCTGCCTATCCCAGCGGGGAAGGATATGATGGAGCGGACCCCGGGCACCGCGTGCCCGAGGAGGACCCCGACGTCGCCGAACTTGGCGAACCACCTCTCCGCGAGCACGATGTCGCCCTCGTCGAGCCATACGTACCTGCCGTACCTCTGTATCAGCGGGCGGCCCAGCCGGTAGCCGATGTAGTATGCCACGGAGTTGCCGATGGCCGCCCCTGCGGTCCCCACCGCTATGACGACGAGGAGGTTCATCTCGCCCTCGGCGGCCAGGTAGCCCGCGAACGGGACTATCAGCTCGCTGGGGATGGGGGTGAGTATGCCCTCGACGAACATGAGGACGAACACGCCGGGGTAACCGAGCGTCGAGATCATCTCGAGGACCGCATCGGTCAGCCATGCGACGAGGCTCATGGGCCACCGATGAAGGAGCCGGCATAAATAGGATTAGGTGTGCCCCGGGGCCCGCGGCCGGGGAGCATATTTGTACTGGCACTGTCCTCGGACAGGGCGATGGGCGTCGCAAGGGTGCTCGAGAGCTACGCCGCGATGATGGCGCTGGGGCTCGTGCTCGGCGTGCTGTCGGGCGGCTTCCCCGTGCTAACCAAGGAGGTCTCGATGGCCTCCCTGGCGATCCTGATGACCCTCTCCCTCTCCAACGTGAGGCTCGGCGAGGCGCGGAGCAAGGACCACGCGAGGGACGCGGCGGTCGCCCTGGCCCTGAACTACGGGATGCTCACCGTCGTCATACTGCTCCTCGGCAGCATGTTCCCCGAGGACCTCTGGTGGGGGTGGGTCCTCATGGCGGCGGCGCCCTCGGCCGTCTCGGTCGTGCCCTTCACCTCGATCATGGGCGGGAGGACGTCCAAGGCCCTCTTCTCCACCTCGGTGAACTACCTTGTCGCCCTCGGCCTCATGCCTTTGATATCCCTCGCCCTCATCGGCTCCGCGGTCTCGGTGGAGAGTCTGGTGGTCTCGCTCCTGGTCCTCATCGTGCTGCCCATGGCGCTGTCCAGGCTGGTGATGCGGTACGAGTTCGGGAAGCGCACCATGTCCGTCGCCATGAACATCTCATTCGCGGTTCTCATCTTCGCCGTCGCGGGGTCCAACAGGGAGGCGTTCTTCGAGGAGCCTTGGATAGTGCTCGTCGTCTCGGTCGCGTCGCTCGTCAGGACCTTCGGGACGGGGCTCGGGACCGAGTACGCCCTCCGGTGGCTCAGGGTGCCCAAGGAGGACCGCATCCCCAACGTGCTCTTCGCCAGCTACAAGAACCTGGGCCTGACCGCGACCCTCGCCATCGCCCTCTTCGAGCCGAGGGTGGCGGTCCCGGCAACGATATGCATAGTCTTCGAGGTCATCTGGGTCATCTTCCTCGTCAGTTTCTACCGACGAACCCCGAGATGAGGGACCTGAGCCCGGCGAACGCAGACCTGGTCGACGCGGAGAGGCTGCCGCCGTAGGAGGACAGGCCCGACCCGCCCGTCCGGAGGGCCCAGCGAGAGTAACCGACGTAGACTATGCCAGCGACCGAAGCGAAGAATATCGCCGACTCGAGGACGGTGTTGTACTCGGCGGCCTGCAGCTGCAGCCAGTCCATGCCGAGGTGCGGCGCCCAGAAGGCAAGGGGCAGGGCGAACCTCCAGCCCACGGAGAGGTGGCCGACGACTATCGCCGACTGGGGGTAGTGGAACCACGACTTCCAGGGGAGCCCGGAGTCGTCGTCCCATGTCTGCCTCAGCAGAGCGGACCACCCGTTGTCCGAGACGTAGCGGGGTATCGCGAAGAGGTGGTCTGCGTCCACGACCACGCCGAAGAGGAGGGCGATGAACCACTCGTCCTTGTTGAGCCGCAGGAGCATGGCCGCGAGGACCACCACGGCGAAGTGGGTTGTCGTGAGCATCGGCAGGACCTGAGTACGGATACTGGCCCCCGGGGTATCTCTCTGTTTCGCCTCATCCGGGGTTAATAACGGCCCTGCGGGGAACGTGTGAGGTTATTAACTGCGACGAAGATTTTATTAAACGTGTCGCCGGTGGATTGCAGCGGTCAATGGCGCACATACATCTAGAGGACGGGGCGTTCTCCCCGTTCTGGGTCATCGTGTGGTCCCTAGCCGCCGGAGGGCTGGTCGCGCTAGCGCTCTTCCTGATAGGCAGGCGCGAGACGTCCCCCAGGAGGATGGCGATAGCCGCGATGTGCACCTCCGTGGGGTTCGCGGTCTTCCAGGTCAGCATCCCGGTCTTCGGCGGCATACACCTCAACCTGACCCCCCTCATCGGCATCCTGGCCGGGCCCGGGCTCGGCAGCCTCGCCGCCCTCCTAATCAACGTCTTCAGCGCAGCGGTGGGCCACGGCGGGTGGGGGATGATCGGCGCCAACACGATCGTCAACGTCATCGAGGTGTTCGTCGCCTACTACGTCTACAGGCTCGTCCGCGTGAGGCTCAAGTCCGACAGGTTCACCTCCGGGCTGGGGGCGGCGATCGCCGCGCTGTCGGTGAGCGCGCTCGCGATAGTGGCCATCGTGGCCGTGTCCGGGATCCAGGACTCCGAGCAGACGAAGGAGGAGATACTGGCCAACATGGCGATCATCGCGGCCGTCAACGTCGCCGTGGGCGTGTTCGAAGGCATCGTGACGGGCTACGTGGTCAACTTCATAGGCAAGGTGAGGCCCGACCTGCTCCGCGAGGCAGAGGCGGTGGAGGGGGAGGAACCCGCCACCGTGGCGGGGGCGTGACGCCATGAGACTCGGCCCGCGGGCGCTCGTATATGTCGCGGCTGCCGCCGCCCTGGTGGTCGGCGCCGTGGCATACGGCATGTCCGCCGACGAGCACGAGGAGGAGGGGCTCCTCGCGGGCGACGTCTCGAAGGTCGCCGCCGTGGGGGCCGTCCTCGGAGTCGTCGCCGTCGTCTCCTTCGCGTACCTAGCGAAGGGGCCCGGAAAGGGGGGCTGAGCCGGTGTCGAGGAGGTCCTACTCGAAGCACATACCAGACTTCAGGTTCGTGACCCACTTCGGGGAGAGCGGGACGAGCGTGGTCCACGCGTCCAACCCCTGGACTAAGGCGGGCCTCCTTCTCGCCGTCGTCGCCCTCGCGACCGTACTCACGGACGTCTACCTGCTCCTGGTCCTCCTCGCCGTGACCGTCGCGGTCTACAAGCTGGCAGGGCTTCCCCTTCGGGTGCTGGTCGGGTGGTACACGCTGCCCGCGATGTTCGTCGTGACGCTGACGTTGATGTTCCTGTTCACGGAGCCGGGGGACGAGCTCGCCGGGTGGACGGTCGGGGACACGAGGCTGTCGGTCACCGACAACGGGCTCCTCCTGATGGCGAAACTCCTCGTCAGGGCTCTCGCGGTGGTGACCTTCTCCCTCACCGTGTTCATGACGACCAGGTACGGGCAGATAGCGGGCATCGCGCACAGGTCCCTCCCGCGCCAGCTCGCGACGATGTTCCTCCTCTCCTACAGGTTCCTCTTCGTCACGTCCGACGAGGTCACCGACGTCCTCGACGCAATGCACGCGAGGAACGGCGGCCTCGTGAAGGGCGTGACGCGCCAGTCGCGCCTCTTCGCCGGGATATTCGGCCACGCGTTCATCCACGCCTTCGAACGCGCGGAGAGGATCTCCAAGGCCATGGAGTCCAGGGCGTTCACCGGGAGCCTCCCGGTGACCGACAGGGTCCCCAGGCCATCGGCGGGAGGCATCGCCCTGCTCGCGGCCTCGGCCGTGCTCGTCGCCCTCTCAGCATACTCGAGGTACGTCGACCAGAGCCTCATAGCGTGGTGGTAGTCAATGACACAGGAAGACACTTGCATCGCATGCCCCGACGCCGAGAACGCCATCGTCCACGTGGACTGCGTCACGCACAAGTACCCCGACGGCACCGAGGGGATCCACAAGATGTGCTTCAGGGTGTACCCGAAGGAGGTGGTCGCCCTGTGCGGCCCCAACGGGGCCGGCAAGTCCACGCTGATAGAGCACCTGAACGGGCTGATGCTGCCGGACGTCGGCCGCATCCGCATCTTCGGCAAGGACATCGACAAGAGGAACCTCTCCGACATCAGGAAGCTCGTCGGGCTCGTCTTCCAGGACGCGGACTCCCAGCTCTTCTCGCCCACGGTGCTCGAGGACGTCATGTTCGGGCCCCTAAACCTGGGCCTCACGACCGAGGAGGCGAGGAAGCGTGCCGAGTGGGCCCTCGACGTCGTCGGCATGAAGGAGACGGGGAAGATCCCGCACTACCTCAGCGGCGGCCAGAAGAGGCTCGTCGCCATCGCAGGCATAATCGCGATGCAGCCCAGGATACTGGCGGTGGACGAGCCGACGGGGGACCTCGACCCGTCCAACTCCCGCAGGATCGAGGCGGTGCTCAGGTCCCTCAAGGAGGAGCACGGGATCAGCGTCGTCATAGCCCTTCACGACATGGACATGGCCGCGAGGCTGGCGGACAGGATATGCGTGGTGAAGGGAGGGGGCATCGTGGCCGAGGGGAGGCCACAGGACATACTCTACGACGAGGCGCTCCTGAGGTCGGCGGGGCTGGACATGCCGATGGTCGCGAAGCTGTTCAGGCAGCTGGGCCTGGACGACGGCTCGAGGCAGCGCCCGCTCAGCCTGGATGACCTCGTCCCGATGATAGTGAAGAAATGAGAAACGGGTGAAGGGGTTTCGGGGGGTTTCTTCGAGGCGCCCTCAGATCTCGTCCTGGTCGGGCGGCGGGAGCTCGTCCTCTTCGAGCTCCTCGCCCTCGTCCTCGGGCTTCGACGTGCCGGAGGCTCCCTTGCCGCGCCCCATGAGCAACACCAGGGCCGCGATCACGACTATCGCCGCGAGCGCCGCCAGGACCCACCAGTACTCGGTGAAGAACGTCGACGCCTTGTCCTCGACAATCACCACGACGGTGTCGATGTCCGACTCGCCTTCCGCGTCGGTCACGTTCAGGGTGACGATGTAGGTGCCGGGTATCTCGAACACGAACTCCGGGGCGACACCGGTCAGCGTCCGGAGCTCCCCGTCGTACTCGAAGGTCCACGTGTATGTCACGATGGCCACGTCGTCCGATGAGCCTGCGCCGTCGAACTGGACGGTGTCCCCCGCGGTGGCGGTGATGTCGTCGCCGGCGTCCGCGTCGGGGCCCTCGTTGACGGCCTCGGACACCCTCACAACGACGGTGTCGGTGTCGCTCAGCCCCGCCGCGTCCATGACCGTCAGCGTGACCGTGTAGTCGCCCTGGCTGCCGAAGACGTAATCGATCACGGCTCCGTACAGCACGACGTCCCCGTCGTCGGTGAAGTTCCAAGTGTAGTTCACGATCCCGACGTTGTCCGAGGAGGTGGAGGCGTCGAACCAGACGACATCGCCCGCCGCCACCCCGACCGGGTCGGCCCCGGCGTCGGCCACGGGCGCCTCGTCGTCCACCACTGTCACGGTCATCGTGTCGACGTCCTCGTTGCCTGCGGCGTCGGCCACCGTGAGGGTCACGGTGAACACGCCCGGGGCGCTGAAGGTGTATGTCGGCGACACTCCGGTGAGGGCCTCAGGCCCGTCGTCGTCGAACGTCCACTCGTACGACACCACGGCCACGTTGTCGGAGCTGTCCGAGCCGTCGAATGTCACGACGTCGCCGAACGAGACATCCTGGTCGGTGCCCGCGTCGGCCACCGGGTCGGTCACGTCGAGGACGGTCACGACCATCGAGTCGACCTCCGAGTCCTGGCCTATGGTGTCCCTCACGACAAGCTCGACCGTGTATACCCCTGGCTCGGGGAAGGTGTAGGTGGGCGAGACCCCGTCCATGTCGACGGACAGCGATGGTATGGCCCACGTCCAGCTCACTACATCGACGTCGTCGCTGGAACCGGAGCCGTCGAACTCCACGAGCGTGTCCTCGTCGACCTCCTGGTCAGGCCCCGCGTTCGCGACAGGAGCCGCGTCTGCGGACACCGTGACCTGGACCGAATCTACGGAGACATGGCCAGCGCCGTCGGTGACCGTGAGGGTCACGGCGTAGTCGCCCACGGCCGTGAACGTGTAGTCGAACGACTCGTCGTAGCGCGCCACGGGCACGCCGTCATCGAACTCCCAAGTGTAGTTCGCTATGCCGACGTTGTCCGAGGAACCGGACCCGTCAAGGGTACAGACGGTGTCGACCACGACGGACTGGTCAGGTCCCGCGTCCGCTGCGGGGAGCTCGTTGTCGACGGTGTAGGGCGTGATGAACCACATGCCCTGGTCGCCGAAGTCGCTGACCCCGAAGAGCATCGCATATGTGCCGCTGGGGACCAGCGTGTCCGGTGAGAACGCGAGGCTGGCGACGCCGTACTCGGCCACGACCGCCTGGTCGAGCCAGTTCCACTGCGCCGTGTCGGACCGGTTCACCGCGATGTGCGAGACCATGAGACCCACTACGCCCGACGCGTCGTCGGGGTACGCCTCGGGCATGCCCCAGTCGAAGTGGAACAGCAGGTACTCGCCGGTGTCAGGGTCGAAGAAGGCTGCCCCGGGCATCTCTGTGAGGGTGTCGTTCGAGTAGCAGGCCCTGACGGCGTACGTCATCTCCGGGCCCCACCACTGCTTGTAGACCGCCACATAGGACTCGTCCGTGCCGTCGCCGACCCACCCGCCGATGATGTTCGCGTCCTCCAGTGTGCCGTTGAACTCGTCATGGACGGTGTAGACGTCCCCGACCTGCGAGTAGGGCAGGCCGGAGGACGGCTCGAACGGGTCGAAGGACACCGATGCGCCTTCGATCAGGTAGAGGAAGTCGTGCGTGTCGTTCGAGTACCAGGGCATGAAGTTGAACAGGAGGATCTGCCTCATGTTGAGGTCCTGGGCCTCCGCGTCCACGGACATCGGGTTGGTCCAGCTGACGTTCTCGAGCGGGCTCTGGTTGTATGTGAGGTTCGGGGCGTACGGGTCGGGGTTCAGCGGGAAGTCTATGGACACGGACGTCTCCCCGGCGCAGTCGAGCGCACCGAACGCGGGCGCGTGCGCGTACGCGGTCGCGCCTATCATCATGCCGTCGAGCGGCGCGACGTATATCTCGTACACTCCGAAGCTGTCCGTCCACGTCATGTTCTGATAGGACAGGTCGGCGAAGGCGACGCGCACCCGGGCGTTGGATATCGGGTCGGTGGAGACGGAGTCGGTGACGATGCCCGAGACCAGGCACGTCTCCTCGACGTCCCACCGGACCATGGAGATGTTCTGAACCACGGTCGCCTCGTCTGGGACCGTCACATCCACGGACTGCTCCCTGTAGTCCATCGCGTTGGCGCGGACGGTGTAGTCGCCGGGCACGACGGATATGTTGTAGTACCCGGTCTCGTTGGTGTTGTCGTCCTGGGAGTAGGCGTCCGAGTTGGCGCTGACCCAGGCCCCCTCTATCGGGAGGTCGGTGATCGCGTCCTTGACCACGCCCTCGATCCACGAGGACACGGGCAGGAGCCCGAAGTCGTACCAGACCTCGTCGGATGGGGAGAGCGTGACGAACGTGTAGTCCTGCGAGTACCCGTCGGCCTGGGCGACCAGCCACATGTCCGAGCCGTCGAAGGCGTCGAGCTCGTAGGAGCCGGACGGGCCGGTGGTGGTCATCGCCATGTTGTCGTCGGAGTCCATGAGGACCACCCTGGCGAACTCGATCGGGAGGCCGGACTTCAGGTCGGTGACGTTGCCCCTGACCACGCAGTTCAGCTCCCTCAGGGCCGCGTCGATCTGGCGGTCGGTGCCGCTGCCGATCCACTCCTCCTGGAACATGGCCATCGTGTAGCCGCCCTTCATCATCCAGATGTCGGCGTCCCCGCTGGTCACGTTCATCTCGTAGAAGCCGGACGAGTCGGTGAAGGTGTAGTTTGAGTAGTCCTCCGAGAGGGCCTCGCTCCAGATGTCCACGCTGACGAGCACACCCTCTATCGGGAGGCCGGTCCCCGCGTCGGTGACCTGGCCGTAAATCCTCGCATCGTCCATCGACGACGTGTCCATTAGCGTTATGTTGAACCAGTGAGTCTCACCGCTCGTGACCGATGACTCGGTGATGTTCTCTCCCATCGGGTATCCCGGGTAGTCGAACGCCACCGCGCCGCCGCCTCCGGTGCTCTCGATTATGTTGACCTCGAAGTAACCGTCCGCCTCCGGGACCGTGACGTTAGCGTAGACCGGCATGTCGTCGCCCATGGGGTCCATCGACACCCCAAGGACGTGGCCGCCCGGGGCCGGGGAGCCGTCCTCGTACTTGACGTAACCCTTGACGGTGACGTCCGCCTCGACCGGGGATATTGGCTGGAGGGTCAGGTTCGCCCAGACCGTCTCCCCGGCCATGACCTTGACGCTCGTCATGCTCATGTAGTAGCTGCCGTTGGCGGCGAGCAACATGTAATCGAAGCCTCCGGGGAGGCCGATCAGGTACTCGCCCGACGCATCGGTGATGCCGTAGCCGATGTCGATGCTCCCGGACGAGAACAACATCACCTTGACGTACACGTCGGCGATGGGGTCGGCGCCGTCGTCGACGACGCCCCGGATCCACGCGTCCTCGGGCAGGGCTTCCGTCTCGTCAGGCACAACGACCATGACGCCGGTCAACATGGCTATTCCTAGCACCACGGCCAAAACCGTTCCAAGAAAACGCTCTCTAGCGTACATACAGAGTCTCCTCTCAGCTTTTCATCAACGGCGACGCCTCGGGGGGGTCCTGGCGGGCCGCTTTCCTGATGGATAGGCGTTTAATCGCTATATATATGATTTCATCTCCAGCCGGGAGGCCACGCAGCGCGCGCGAGGGAGCTGGGTGCCGCGCGGGGTTCGGGAGCACATTGATTGGGCGAGGGGGCGTCCCATGGGGCGTGGGACCCATGGGCAGGGAGAAGGGCGGCGCCTCGGCGCACAAGATCGCTTGGAGGGAGTGGTCGGAGGAGGCGTTCGGAGAGGCCGAGAAGGCCGGCAGGCTGGTCCTCCTGGACCTGACCGCCACATGGTGCCACTGGTGCCACGTGATGGACGGCACGACCTACTCCGACGACGAGGTGGCACGCCTGGTCAACGAGAACTTCGTGCCCGTGAGGGTCGACATAGACCTCAGGCCCGACATATCGGAGAGGTACAACCGGGGCGGGTTCCCCACGACCGCGTTCCTCTCCTCCAAGGGGGAGCCGGTCTGGGGGGCCACGTACGTCCCGCCGGCGGACATGAAGAGGATCGTGGGGAGCATACTCGAGGCCAAGCGCTCCGGCGAGATTGACGAGGCGCTGGGGCGCGTCAGGGTGCGCACACCCGGCCCCCCCTCGCCGGCGGTCGACCGTGGGCTGCCCTCCGAGGGCGAGCTCGGGGCGCTGTTCGAGGGGGTGCTGGGCGCGTACGACGTCGAGCACGGCGGGTTCGGCACGGAGCCCAAGTTCCCCAACCCGGACGCCGTCGACCTCCTCATCTGGAGGCATATGCGCACGGGCGACCCGGTCCTCTCGGACGCCGTCCGCCACACCCTGAAGGGGATGGCCCGCGGCCTCTACGACGGCGTCGAGGGCGGAGTGTTCAGATACTCGGTGAGCAGGGACTGGTCAGTCCCCCACTACGAGAAGATGATCGAGACGAACGCCGGCTACCTCAGGAACCTCGCCAGGGCGCGCATCGCCATCGGGTGGGAGGAGTCGGCGGAGCTCGCGGAGGGGGTCGCTGGCTACATGCTCAGGATACTGACGGACCCGGCCACCGGGGCGTTCTACGGGAGCCAGGACGCCGACGAGGCGTACTACGGGCTGCCGATGAGGGCGAGGGCGGAGAGGGCTGCGCCCTCGGTCGACCGGACCGTGTACTCCGGATGGAACGCTCTGGCCTCCTCGGCGCTGACCGAGGCGGGGGTCCTGCTCGGACGCCCGGACCTGACCGCCGCCGGGCTGAGGGCGCTCGACCGCCTGATGGGGACGCACTGGGACGCCGCTGCGGGCCTCGTCAGGCACTCCGCTGGCCAGGACCTGTTCCTCTCGGAGGACCAGGTAGAGCTCCTCGGGGCGCTCCTGGCCGCGATGGAGCTGCGCGGCACCGGGGATCTCGGCCATACAGCAGTCAGACTGGCAGACAGGACGAGGGAGGCGTTCGCCCATCCGGAAGGCGGCCTGGGGGACGTCCCTGCAGGGACGGGAGGCACAGGGAGCCTCGCCAGGCCCACCAGGTCCCTCGTGACCAACGCGAAGTGGGCGCACAGGCTAGCCCTCGCCGGGGCGGCGGCCGGCAGGGCGGACCTCGTCGGGGAGGCCGGGTCGGCGCTCGGGTCCTTCGACCGCGAGACCGTGGAGGCGCACGGGGGTTTCGCGGCGCCGTACATAGCCGCGGCGGAGGTCCTCAGGGCCGGCCCCCTGAAGGTCGAGGTCCACGCCTCCCGGGGAACCCCCGAGGGGAACGACCTCTGGCTCGCCTCGAAGAGGGCGCTTGAGCCGAGGGTGTTCACGAGCTTCGTGGCGGACGGGGACGACTTCGCGGTCGTGTGCTCCTTGACCGGGTGCTCGGCGAGGGTCCGGACGGCCGCGGAGCTCGGGCGTGCCTTGAGGCACGGGGCCACCGGTCAAGTCTAAATATCCGCCATGGACATTGCACTCACCTGGTCTGGACCATGGCGAAGAAGGCCAAGCACATCACGAGGAGCATGCTGTCGAGCGACGAGCGGATGGTCTACGAGTCGCGCCCGAGCGCCCTCATATACATGATATCGGCCTCGTTCGCGATCGTCATAGGCCTGATCGCCCTGCTCATCTACATCTGGAAATACATACCCGACGCGCCCGCGCTCCCCTACATACAGGAGTACATCGACGGGGAGTACGGGCAGTACATCGAGTGGGCCGCCCTGGGGATATTCGTGATATGCGTCCTGTACTTCATAGTGAAGTGGTTCAAGTGGGGCAGCACCGTGTACGCCGTCACGGACGAGAGGGTGATCACCCAGAAGGGCATCCTGAACAAGACCTACGAGGACATCCCCCTCGGGCAGATCACCAACATGAACGTCTCGCAGTCCATCGGCAAGCGCATCCTGGGCTACGGTACCATCCACTTCACGACCCAGAGCTCGCAGGGGCGCGCCGGGAACATAAGGTGGGACGGGGTGCCGGGCCCGCTCAGGGTCAGGAGCAAGGTCCAAGAGGTCATGGACACCAGGGTCAAGCCCAAGGAGTGAGGGCCGCACCTGCACACCGGTTAAGTGCCGGTAGATGGTTACCGTCCGCGATGGTCATGAAGAAGGCGAGGTACGTCAGGGTGGACGTCTTCTCTGAGAGGCCCTTCTGCGGGAACCCGCTCGCGGTGTTCCCGGAGGCCGACTCGCTGACCAAGGGGCAGATGCAGCTCCTGGCCAAGGAGATGAACCTCTCGGAGACCACGTTCGTGGTGAGGCCGAGCAGGGGGTCGAAGGCCGACTTCAGGGTCAGGATCTTCGTCCCGGACAACGAGATACCCTACGCGGGGCACCCGACCATAGGCACGTTCTACGTCCTCGCCGAGGAGGGGAGGATCGACCTGGAGGGGCCGGTCACGAGGGTGTGGATGGAGGCCATCGCCGGGGTCATGCCCGTGGACATCCACTCATCCAAGGGGAAGGTCACGAGGGTCGTGACGCACCAGAACAGGCCGGAGTTCGGCCCGCCCGTGGAGGACGTCGGGACCGTCGCCGAGGCGCTGTCGCTCGACGAGGACGACTTCGACCCGGACAGGATGCCCGTGCGGCTCGTATCAACAGGGCTCCCCTGGCTCATCGCGCCGGTGAGGTCCAGGAGGGCCGTCGAGAGGGCCGCGGGGAACGCCACGGCCTTCGCCGAGGCCGTCAAGGGGCTGCCCAAGGGGGTGGTCGACATATACGTCACGAGCCTCGACCCAGTGGAGAAAGGCTCGACGACGCACTCCAGGGGGTTCTCCCTGGTCGCGAGGAACATCGTCGAGGACCCGGCCACCGGGAGCGCGAGCGGCTGCCTCGGCGCCTACCTCGTCGAGCACGGGCTCGTGCCGAGGAGGAGGTCCGTGAAGGTCGTGAACGAGCAGGGCTACGAGATAGGGAGGCCGAGCAGGATAGACATCGAGGTCGTCACGGACGGGCCGAGGATAGAGCAGGTGATGGTCGGCGGGTCCGTCGTGCGGATGATGGACGGGCACGCGTACCTGTGAGGCTCAGTCCGTCGCGGGCAGCTCGACCTTGAACACCGCGCCCTTCGAGTGGTCCCCAGGGACCCTGTCCTCGACCCATGCCCTGCCGTGGTACCTCGTCGCCAGCATCCTCACTATGTGCAGGCCCAGGCCCGTGCCCTTCTTCTTCGGGGCCCTGTTGAACCTCTCGAAGATCTCCTCCTTGAGGTCGTCGGGGACGCCCCTCCCGTGGTCCGCTATCGAGACCACGAGCTTGTGGCCCGGCTGCGCCTCGACCCTCTCCACCCCGATGTCGACCTCCACGGGGTTGCTCGGGTCGTACTTCACCGCGTTGGTGAGTATGTTGACGAAGAGCTCGCGCACCAGCTCGTCGGCCATCGTGCGGTGCCGGCCGACCTCGATCGAGTGGTGGAAGGCTATGTTGCGCGTGAGGTAGTACTGCTGGACCCCCGTCATCGAGTCGAGGAGCGTCCTTCCCAGGTCGACCTGGACGAGCTTCGAGCCGCTCCATGTGAGACGGGACATGGTCCTCACATCGGCCGCGAGCTTGTTGATGTTCATCACCTGCTCGTTCACCTTCTCGATGTACATGACCTGGTCCGGCCGGGTCAGGCCGGCCCTGACCAGGTCGAGGTAGCCCATGATCGCCTGGTTGAAGTTCTTGATGTCGTGGGAGAGGAGGTCGGCGAAGAACTCCGCGCTCCTCCTGCTCTCTATGTGCCCCTGGACCATGCGCGAGTTCTCGAGGGCGATGCCGACCAGGCTGGCGAAGATCTCGATGAGCTCCACGGTCTCCTGGTCCGGGATGCGGTCGTCCCTGAACTTCAGTATCTCTATGTACGCGACCACGGAGCCCTCGCTGTCCCTGATGTAGGTGTCGGTGTAGTCGAGCTCGTGCCAGTGCTCCTTCGTCTTCCTCGGGAGCCTGAGGAGCTCCTGCTCGGGGTAGTACACCATCTCCCACGGCTCCAGCTTCAGGCTCTCCGCGGGCATGTAGTAGGTCATGCGCCCGACCTTGCGGCTCCACTTGACCGCCCTCCCCGAGGCCTTGTACTTCTCGGGGCTGATGATCTGGTCGACGCTCTCGTACGAGTAGGAGTACTTCTTGATCTCCGCCGCGCGCTCCTCGGTGAAGCCGTACACGGCCCTGACGTTGAAGGCCGAGCCGTCCTCGCTCCTGAGCCCGAAGACCATCCTCTTGATGCCCAGCAGCTGGGCGAGGGTCTTGAGGACGTCCTGGAGGAGCTCGTCGAGGTCGCGGATATAGAGGATGTTGGACGTGATCTCGAATATCCTCGACATCTGCTCCATGCGCAGGCTGCTCAGGCGCAGGGCCTGCTCCCTGTCGTGGGCCAGCCTCGCGTTCTCGATCGCCACCTCAGCGAGGTATGTGAAGACCTCCACCATGTCGAGGGTCTCCCTGTCCGGGACCTTGCCGCCCTTCGGCCTGGATGTGTATATCACACCGACGACCCTGCCGGTGGAGTCGTGGAGCGCGAAGGCGAGGGTGTCCCCCTCCCTGAACTCCCCCGGCGACCTCGGCCCGGACGGGGCCGGGGCCTCGAACTCCTCGGGGTTCACGAAGTACTCGACGTTCCGCCTCGGGAGGTCCTCGACCGGGGTGAAGTAGACCGTCTTCGCTATCCTCCTGCTCTCGCGGAGGTCCTCGAGGACCACCTCGGTGGGTATCGCCCTCAGCCGGCTCTGCCGGACGACGTCCTCGGGGTAGCCGAACAGCGCTGTCCACTTGAACGCGGCCGCGCCCTCGTCGTAGGTCACCAGCGTCACCCTCTCGAACCCGAACAGGGACGAGACGGACGACAGGACCATCTCCGACACCTTGTTCAGGTCCCTCTCCGAGACGACGGACGACGCGATCCTCAGGATGTCCTCCAGGAGGTCGCTCCTCTTCACCATGCTCGACGACTTCCTCTCCCTCTCGGCCCGCTCCTGCTCCCGGTGCACGGCCATCCCTATGAGCTGGGTGAGGAGGTCCGCGCACTCGACCTCGGCCATCGACGGGAGCAGCCCGGACTCCGTGGCGCTCACATGGATGCAGGCGACCGCCTCGCCCGACATGCCCCTGGCCACGAACCTCAGGGAGTCGTCCTCCCGCCACTTCGTCACCGCGTCGGAGGTGTCCCCGGCGAACGCCTTGAGCATGTCCTCGGAACGGTTGAAGAAGCCGTTCGGCGACACGCGGTCGCTCTCCCGGAGGTGGGGCGGCGCGTCCTTGCCGCGGTCCTCCGCCCTCTCCACCGCCGCCTGCACCGCCTTCAGCCCTGGCGAGTACGCGACGAACCTGAGGCCGCGCATCCCGAAGGACGCATGCATCGCGGCCATCGTGATCCTGACGACCTCGTCCAAGGGCCGGTTCTGCATGACCGACTCGAGCACCTTGTGGAGACGTGAGACGACGTCCCTTCCCACGGAGGCCTGGGGGTCCGTGCGGCCGCCTTGAACGGATCTGGAGCCTGACAAACTACCTACCACTCGAGAAAGCGCCCGGCACTGGCGCAGCTGCCCATTTCCTCTCCGGGCGCTCCCGTGCAGTCATATGCTTAGCCGCTATTAATACGCTGTCCAGCCGGTCGGAGGGCGCGGCCCCGGGAGGCCCGTCACCCGGCCGGGGCTGGCCCCATAAGGCACAACCGTTATCTATCGTGGGAGGGACTCCGAGTCGGGGTGTCCCAATGGCCGACGCGAAGAAGATCATCTCGACAGCCATAGAGTTCGAGAAGTTCGGGGCGGAGTACTATCTGAGGTTCAAGGACCTCGTGGAGGAGAAGGAGGCGAAGGCGCTCATGGGCGGCCTCGCATCGGACGAGAAGGAGCACGCCGCCGTCCTCACCAGGGAGCTCCAGACGCTCGGCGGGAAGGCGAAGGCCCCTACCAAGAAGGAGGTCGAGGAGGGCCTCGCCAAGATCTTCCCCGAGAGGGCGAGGAAGGGGAAGCTCACCGTCAAGGACTCCATATCCGCCATCAAGCTCGGGATCAGGACCGAGGAGCGCTCGGTCGAGTTCTACTCAAAGAACGCCTCCGCGGCCGGGCCCGAGGTCAAGGAGGTCTTCTCCAGGCTAGAGAGGATGGAGAGGGAGCACCTGCGCCTCCTGCAGGAGAACCTCCGCTACCTCGAGGACGACGGCTCGTGGTTCGGCTACGTCCCGATACTGGAAGGGTGACGGGGCCGGCAGGCCAACCTTTTTGAGACCCGGGCCGCATCAAGGCCCCCTGGAGAGCTGACACGTTGGCCAAGGTCGTCCCGTTCAAGGCGGTCCGCTACAACACCTCCAGGTTCGGCAAGGACGTGACGAGGTTCGTGGCGCCCCCTTACGACGTGATAGACCGGCCGACGGAGAAGGCGCTCAAGGACGACAGGCTCAACATAGCCCACATAACCCTCGGGGACCAGGGCGACGCGTACGCCACCGCGGCCAGGCGCCTGCGCACGTGGCTCGACGACGAGGTCCTGGTCGCTGACGAGGGCGAGGCGTTCTACCTCTACGAGCAGACCTTCGAGGACCCGGACGGGGCGCCGGTCGTGAGGACCGGCATCATAGGCCTGGTCGGGCTCGAGGAGTTCTCGAAGGGGGTCGTTCTCCCGCACGAGAGGACCATCCCGAAGCACAAGGCCGACAGGCTCGCCCTCATGGAGGCGGTCGGCGGCCACACGGAGCAGGTCTTCATGCTCTACGACGACCCCACGGGGGAGGTCGAGCGGCTCATACCCGACCTCAGGAAGCGCGGGGAGGTGCTCAGGTTCTTCGACACCGACGGGGTGCACCACCGCATAGTGAGGGTCGGGGAGCGGGAGAGCGTGGAGAGGATATCCGCGCTGCTCGCGCCCCTCCGGCTGCTGATCGCCGACGGGCACCACCGGTACGAGACCGCCCTGAAGTACAGGGAGGCGCGGAGGCGGGACGGCGGCGGGGAGGGGGAGCAGCCCTACGACTTCATCATGGCGACCCTCATAAGCTTCAGGAACCCGGGCCTGGTCATCCACCCCGTCCACAGGCTGCTGCACGGCCTCGACGGGGCGAAGCTGGACGGTCTCAGGCGGGGGCTCGATGAGGGTTTCGCCCTCTCGGACGAGGGCGGCGTGCAGGGACTGGTCGAGGCGCTCGGGCGGGCCCGCTCCGACGCGGTCGGCGTCTGGGTCCCGGGGAATGGGACGGCCGCCCTGGCGACCCCGAAGGCGCCCGCGGCCGACCCTCTGGGCAGGCTCTCGGTGCAGGTCCTGCAGGAACGGGTCCTCAAGGGGCTCCTCGGCTACACGCAGGAGATGCTCGACGGGAAGGTCGGGATAGAGTACTTCAAGGGCACGGAGGCCGCCGTCGCGGCGATGGCCACCGGAGAGCACCAGGCGTGCTTCTTCGTCAAGCCCCCGACCGCGGCGCAGGTCATGGAGGTCGCGGCGGGGGGCGAGAAGATGCCTCAGAAGTCGACCTACTTCTTCCCGAAGATATGGTCGGGGACCCTCCTCCACCTCTTCTGACGTGGGCGGCGCGATGCTCTAATACGGACCCGGCGATACGGGGCACGGGGACTCCGATGAAGTTCGACATAGGCATCCTCGGCGGCTACGTCGTCGACGGCGCGGGCAACCCGTGGTACAAGGCGGACATCGGCATATCAGGAAAGAAGATCGCCAAGATCGGCAGGGTGGAGAAGGGGGATTGCGGGAGGGCCGTCCAGGCGAAGGGCCTCTTCGTGTGCCCCGGGTTCATAGACATCCACACGCACTCCGACCTCACGGCGCTCGTGTTCCCGGGGTGCGACAGCACCGTCAGGCAGGGCGTGACCACCCACCTCGTGGGCAACTGCGGGTCCTCGGTGGCGCCCCTCAGGGAGCCCAACGTCGAGATGATGATGAGGTACTGGGGCGAGTGGGCCGGGAAGTTGAGCAGTCCGAAGTGGCGCACCTTCGGGGAGTACCTGCGCGCGCTCGAGAGGAGCGGCGTCGGCCACAACATAGGAGCCCTCGTGGGCCACGGGGCGGTCAGGACGGCGGTCATGGGCGCGGACCGGGGCGAGCCCTCCAAGGCCCAGCTGCGGGAGATGAAGGCCCTGGTCGACGAGGCGATGACCTCCGGCGCGTTCGGCATGTCGACAGGACTGGTCTACCCGCCGAGCTGCTTCGGCAAGACCGACGAGATCGTGGAGCTGTGCAAGGTCGTCGCCAGGCACGGCGGGATGTACACCTCCCACATCAGGGGCGAGAGGGAGACCATCGCCGAGGCCATCAAGGAGGCCATCCTGATAGGGGAGAGGAGCGGCGCCAGGGTCCAGATATCCCACAACTGCCCCAAGTACGGCGCATGGGGGAGGACGAAGGAGACCCTGGGGCTGGTCGAGGAGGCCAGGAAGCGCGGGCTCGACGTCACGATAGACAACGACATGCACACGGACCTCGCCCCGCTGCTCAGCGGGGCGCTCCCCCAGTACCTCCACGAGATGAGCAAGGAGGACCTCCTCGCTCACGTCTCCGACCCGAAGAACCGGGCGAGGATCCGGAGGGAGATCATAGAGGACAGGCTCCCGGCGTTCGGCCCCTCGGGGCTACTCAAGCACGGTGCCTTCGACCGCATATTCCTCATGCACTGCCCGAAGAACAGGAAGCTGGAGGGCAAGACGGTCGCCCAGGTCGCCAAGGCCAGGGGGAAGGACCCGTTCGACGCCTACTTCGACATAATGGTCGAGGAGGACGACAAGACCATCGCCATATTCGACTACATCAGCGAGGAGGACATCAAAGCGCTCCTGGTGCACCCGCTCATGATGGTGTCGTCCGACGGGTCGACCTGGTCGGTCAAGGGCCCGATGACGGACCCGCCGCCCTACATCCCCTGCGCGTTCGGGGAGTACCCCGGGATAATAGAGAGGTACGTCCGGGACGAGCCGATCTTCACGCTGCAGGAGTGCATCAGGAAGATGACGAGCTTCCCCGCCCAGAAGATCGGGCTGTTCGACCGGGGCCTGCTCAGGCCCGGCATGAGGGCCGACATCGCGGTCATAGACCTCCCGAGGGTCAAGGACAGGGCCACGAACCGGTGGCCGCACAAGTACCCCTACGAGAACTGGCCCCACGAGTACCCCGAGGGCATACCCTACGTGATGGTCAACGGCCGACTGGCGGTGGACAAGGGCAGGCAGACGAAGGCTCTCGCGGGAGAGGTGCTCAGGCACCGCTACCCCTGAGGCGTCTCAGAGCCCGTACTTCCGGTACTCGCCCTCGCACGGGCTGCCCGCGCAGACCCACATCGCCTTCCGGGTCAGGTCGAACACGGCGGAGAAGATGGTCGCGGTCTGCTCCTCCTCCCCCAGCCTCGGGTCCGGGTGCCTGCATATCGACTCCGGGTGGCCGACGTGGTCCGAGAAGACCTCCTTGAACGCCGGGAGGTCGACCTGGCCGAGGTGCCTCTTGAAGAGCTTGCAGGCGCGGTTGTACCTGATGATGGACGACATGCGGGTGTGCATGTCCTCCTCGAAGCCCCACATGCGGGGGGAGAGGTAGTGGTTCGTGTGCACGAGGTGCCCCTCGTGCCCGTAGAGGGCGTCGAAGGTCGTGGCCGAGCCCTCCATGCTGTATATCTCCCCGTTCGTGTCGCAGACGATGTTGTTGAAGCTGTGCCCCCTGCCCGGCGGCATGGACCAGGTCAGTGCGTCGTATATGCCCCTGGCCTTCAGGACCTTGCGCACCGGGAACATCTTCGGGATGCCCGTGCGGGTGTCGTTCGGGACGAGGGCGTTCCCCGTCAGGCTGATCCCCGCGGAGTTCATCCCGACCGTCGGGTAGAGGCCGCCGTAGCAGACCCCGATGTAGCCGGGCTCGTCCTTGGGCGTTATCCGGGCGATGCACACATCCGCGTAGTTGTAGGGCTCGACGTCCTCGTTGTGGGCCGCGAACACGACATCGTCCTTGGTCCACTGCGCGTTCACGGCGATGTCAGTGCACCCCTTCCCGCCCCCCACGGGCCGGTCGCAGAGGGCGGCGTAGACGAGGTCGAAGTCGACGCCGGTCCCGTCCGCGTAGCCCTCCATCTCCTCCACGAACTCGGGGTAGAACTCCCTGCTGAGCGGGAGGCTCAGCCTCGCCTCCGCCTTGGCCTTGTCGAGGGTCATGCCGGGCGTCCGGTCGACGGCCGCCTTGAACCTCTTCTGGGCCCTCGCGGCCTGGTCCCTGCACTGCTTCCCGATCGAAACGCCGATGTTGTAGTGGCTGCCCGAGGCGGACACCTCGCGCAAGGCCCTGCCGTTCCCCTCCCCTGCCATCGCCAGTCTCCACTCCGGGCCGGGTAACGGGCTCTCCCATGATTAAACTTCTCAGCCGGGCCCGAACATGTGCCCGACCAAGTATATCCCCGGGCGCGCTGCTTACGGGGCCGTGCCCAGGATCGAACTCGAGTATGTGTGCAAGAAGTGCGCGAACGCCTACCCCGTCAGCCTAGACTACTCGGGGAGGGTCGAGGACATAGAGATCGGGGGCAACCAGTCCCGGTGCCCGTTCTGCGGTGAGTGGAACTGCGCCGACGCGAGGGCGGTAGAACAGGCTGCGAAAGAGGGGTAGCGCCTCCCCGCGGGGGGAGGGCCTCCCGGGGCCGGTTATTGACGGCGGAGTCAGGTCGCGTCAGGGGACCCCCTTACATTCATATACCCAGCAATGCGCGCGCGCCCCCAACAAAATTGATATATCCGTGAAAGCGTTTGTAGGGCCTAGATTCTCCCCGTAGATTTGGGGGCAACAACGGAGGATGAGAGACGTATGAAATATAGGGCAATACTAGCGGGATTTGCGATGCTAGTCACCGTCCTGTCGGCGTTCGCGGTAGCGACGCCGGCGGCAGCGGCGGCGGCAGAGGAAGACACTGTGTATATTGCCATGCAGGCGGATATGACGGACTTCAATAACTACAATCTAGGCACGAACAGTGTCTGGAAGGCCCACGTGATAACCTACTGTTACGAGGGGCTTGTAGCTACTGACTACGACCTGAGCACCGTCCCATGGCTGGCGACGGGGTGGGACTTCGATGAGGCCACCCTGACCGTGGACGTCGACATCAGACAGGATGTGCTGTTCCACGACGGGACCACGATGACCGTGGACGACGTCATCTACTCCTACAAGATGGTGAGGGACGGGACGACCTACTCGGACAGGATCGTGCAGGCCTTCGACCAGGACGCTGACGGCGCCATAAGCGACACTGAGTTCAGCGACGGGGTCATAAGGGTCGACGACGACACCGTGAGGTTCGTGATGGCCCAGCCGTACGGCCAGTTCTTCTCGAGCACGCTCTCGGTGCCCATAGTGCCCATGGCCATATGGGACGACCCGGCGAACGGGTTCACCGACGCCGACGACAAGGTCATCGTGACCATGAGCGACGAGCTCATGACCATCGGGACTGGCGCCTGGCGCTACGACAGCGGAGTGGCCAACTCGCACAGGATCATAGAGACCTTCGAGGACTACTGGGGCGTAGACTACGTCAGCCCGGCCGGCATGCCGGCGTTCCCGGTGACTCTCGACAGCGTCTACTACAAGATCTACGCGAGCATCGACACGGCCATCCTGGCGCTCCAGGGCGGCGACGTCGACTACATCGCCTGGGCCGTGACGGCGGGCCGTGTCCCGTCGCTCCAGAGCGACCCGAACATCCAGCTCGAGTACATGTCCGACAGCGGCTACTTCTACCTGGCGTTCAACATGAAGAAGGAGCCCATGAACAGCCTTGAATTCAGGAAGGCGGTGTCGCACCTGATTGACAAGGACCAGATCGTGGACGTGTACATGGGTGGCTTCGGACAGGCCGGCTCGGCAGCCGTCCCGCCGTTCTTCGGCGAGTGGCACAAC
>CAZXWO010000005.1:0-71993 GCA_964644565.1 uncultured Thermoplasmata archaeon
GGGGCGGCCTCGGGGACGCTGACGGGCTCCGGCTCGGCGGCCTGCGGCGCCTCGGGGGCCTGCTCGGCCGCGGGTGCCGCCGGCTGCTCCGCCGCGGGCGGCGGCTCGACGGGGGCGACCTCCGCCTGGGGGACCGGCGCCTGTCTCGGGGCCTCCGCTGGCGGTGGGGCTGCGGGGGCTGGCGGTGCCGCCTCGGCCGGCTTCTTCGTCCTCATGGACGTGATGCCGACGAGGAGAGGCTCCCCGGCGACGTTCCACTCGACGACGTAGTCGCCCTTGGGGCCGCTGGCGAAGTCCAGGGTCTTGGCGCGGGTCTCCCTGGCGATGTGGTCGCGCCACGCGTCTATCGCCGCCTCCATCTTCTTGGAGCACTCGAGCTCGACGCCGACGTACTCCTCGACGTTCAGGCCCATGTCCTTCCTCATCTGCTGGATGCGCCTGATCGCCTCCCTCGAGAACCCCTCGGCCTCCAGGGCCGGGGTCTGCTCGAGGTCGATGTAGACCGAGCCCTTCGAGAAGTCCGCACCAGATATCTCGGGCGGCAGGGTGGATGTGAAGGAGACCATGTTGGGCAGGATCTTGACCAGCTGGCCCTCGATGCCGAGCGAGTACTCGCCCTTGTCGATGCCCGCCTTGATCGACTTCGCGGGGCGGTTCTTGAGCAGGACGGCTATCTTGCTGGACCACTGCCTGTAGACCTTCCCTATGGCGTTCGGGTTGGGGACGACGCTGAGGACCATCTCGTCCCACTCCTCGCCCATGGGCACCATCTGGATGTCCTTGACGTTGTTCTGTGACAGGAGCGCGTCCTTGAGCGCCACGATGGCCGACGCGTCCTCCTCGCTCTTCGCCTTGACGATGATGCGCTTGAGGGGCCAGCGAAGGTTGATGTTAGCCTCCTGCCTGACCCTGGCGATTATCTCGGACATCTCCCTCACCATGTCCATGCCCTGCTCCAGGGCGTCGTCCTTCCAGTCCAGGTCGGCTATGGGCCACTTGGCCATGTGGACGCTCTCGGGCCTAGGGTTGAGGTTGTTGAATATCGCCTCGGATATGTGCGGGGCCATGGGGGCCAGCATGACGACCGCGGATGTCAGCGACTCGTGCAGGACCTTGAAGGCCGCGAGCTTGTCCTTGTCGTCCCCCTCCTTCCAGAGGCGGTCCCTCACCAGCTTGACGTACCACCTCGACAGGTCCGTGACGATGAACTCGTCCAGGGCCCTGGCGGCCCGGTGCACCTCGTAGGACTCCATCGCCGACGTGAACTCCTGCTTCAGCGTCTCCGTCCTCGAGAGCATCCACCGGTCCTCGGGCCTCAGCTCGTCCCTGATCGACTCGAGGCGCACGGACGCGGGGTCGAAGTTGTCGATCGACATGTACAGGACCGCGAACTTGTAGACGTTCCAGAGTATGTTCAGGGTCCGGTTGGCCGCCTTGACGCCCTCCTGCTGGAAGAGGACGTCCTCCCACGGCGCGTTCGCCTTCAGGAGGTAGAGCCTGAGGGAGTCGGCGCCCAGCGTGTTCACGACCCCGACGGGGTCGACGGCCGTGCCCTCGCTCTTGGACATCGCCTCGCCCTGCGGGTTGAGGGCCCAGCCGTGCATCAGGACGGACTTGTAGGGCGCCTTGCCGAACGCGACCACGCCCGTCACGAGCTGCGAGTAGAACCATCCCCTCGTCTGGTCGTGGGCCTCCGTGATCCACTCGCTCGGCCACCACTTCTCGAACTCGGCTTTCTCCGCGGGGTAGCCCAGGGCGGCCCACGAGCAGACGCCCGCGTCGAACCAGACGTCCAGGACGTCGGGGGACCGGTGCATCGTCTGCTGGCACTTCTCGCACTGGAATGTGACGTTGTCGATCCAGGGCCTGTGGACGTCCATTCCCTCCACGTACCCGGACCCTGCCTTGAGCTCCTCGATGGAGGCCACGACCTTCACGTTGCCGCAGGTGCAGCGCCATATCGGGAGCGGCGTCCCCCAGTACCTCTGCCTGCTTATGCACCAGTCGCGGGCGTTGGAGATCCAGTCCTTCTGCCTGCTGGAGCCGGCCCAGTCGGGGTACCACTTGACCGCCGCGTTCGCGGCCTCCATGTCGGCCTTTATGTCGGTGACCTTGAGGAACCACTGTTCCGTGACCCTGTAGATGATCGGGCGCTTGCACCTCCAGCAGTGGCCGTACCTGTGGGTGAGCCTCCCCTCGTGGAACATCGCGCCCCTCTCGACCAGGTCGGAGGTCACCAGGGCGCCCGCGTCCTTGACGTTCCTGCCCGCGTACCTCTGCCCGACCTCCTCCGTGAATGTCCCGGTCTCGTCGACCGGGGAGAACGGTTCGAGGTCGTGCGCCAGGCCTATCTCGAAGTCCTCGGGGCCGTGGCCGGGCGCGATGTGGACTATGCCCGTGCTCTCGGCCGTGACGGTCTCGGATGCGACGACGGAGTGCACGGCCTCGCCCCGGACCTGCTGCTGGTGCGGGACCAGGTCCTCGAGCGGATGCCTGTAGTGCATTCCTATGAGGTCCGCCCCGCTCATCGTCTCCAGGACCTCGATCTCCTCTGCGCCCGAGATGGTGCCGAGCTCCTCCACCTTGTCGTCGAGGAGGATGAGGGTCTCTTCGACGAGCCCCCTCTTGACGCGCGCCCTCGCGTACGTGAGCTCAGGGTGTACCGCGGCGGCCAGGTTCCCTGGGATCGTCCAGGGCGTGGTCGTCCAGATCAGCAGGTACTCGCCCCGCTCGCCTTCGATCGGGAACTTGACATATATCGAGGGGTCCGTCTCGTCCCAGTACTCGATCTCCGCCTCGGCCAGGGCGGTCTCGCACCTGGGGCACCAGGGGAGGACCCGGAGGTCCGTGGTGAGCAGGTTCTTCTGGTGGGCCTGCTTGAGGGTCCACCACACGGACGCGACGTATGACGGGTTGACGGTGAGGTAGGGGTTCTCCCAGTCCATCCAGACCCCCAGGAGCTTGAACTCGTCCGTCATCTTGGACTTGAAGTTCGTGGCGAACTCCCTGCAGGTGGAGATGAACCGGTCTATGCCCCTGTCCTCTATCTCCTTCTTGCTCTTGATGCCCAGGGACTGCTCCACCTTGACCTCGATGGGGAGGCCGTGCATGTCGTAGCCTGGTTGGTCCCGGACGTTGAGGCCCTGCATCCGCCTGAAGCGCACGTAGGTGTCCTTGAGCACCTTGTTCCACGCCGTCCCGATGTGTATGGACCCGGTCGTGTAGGGCGGGCCGTCCACGAAGTAGTACGGCCTGTCGGACTCGTGGGCTTTCTTGACCTTCTCGTAGGTGCGGGTACGGTCCCAATGCGCCCGGACATCTTTCTCGAGCTGGACGGGGGAGTAGTTCTCGTCGACTTGGCGCATAGCGAATCGTCCTTTAGACCATATTGATGGGAGGTATTTTAAAGATAGTGCGCTGGGAATCGGCCTGCGTCGACATCCAGAGCATCCTGCGGCCGCCCCTTCAGGACCACTTGTCGAGCCTGAACTGCTCCTGCCGCTGGCCGGCCGGCCTCAGCCTCGAGAGCACGGCGTCCACCCTGTCCACGGAGAAGCCGTGCACGTCGCACATGATCCTCCTCACCCCCTCCTCGTCGGGACGCCTCCAGTCGAGGCTGTACTCCGTGACTGTCTCGGGCTCCAGGAAGATGCGCCGGACCTCCACGTACTCCTCGGGGACGGGGACCTTCCCCTCGGCGGACAGGCCCTCCAGGGACCCCGCCCTCTTGACTGCGGCGAGGGCCCTCTTGGGCCCTATCCCCCTGACGCCGTCGTTGAAGTCGGTGCCTATGAGCACGGCCATGTCCACGAGCTGCTCCCGGGTCACCCCCAGCGAGGACAGCACCTCTCCGAGGGACACCACCTCCGGCACGACCTCCTGGGTCTTCCCCGAGGGGAGCCTCCTCTTGCCCGCCAGGGTCAGGTTCCTGACGAGGTTCGTGGTCCCGAAGAGGAGGGCGTCGTAGTCCTGGGACGCCCCCGCCCAGACGCGGCCGTCGGAGACCATCCTGCTCATCTGGGCCTCCCCCTCCCCCGGCGCCACGAGCCACGGGACGCCGAGGGCGTCGAGGAGCGCCTCGGACTCCGTGACCATGTCGCGGTCCACCCTCGAGGTCCTGGAGGCCATGGAGAGCGCCCTCTTCATGTCCCCTTCGGCGAGGGCCTTCTTCCACTCGCCCTCCGCCTCCATCTTCACGGCGCGCCGCGCCTCTATGGTCTTGCTCTTGAGCTTCGGCGGCACGCCGTCGAACACGTACACGGGCATGATGCCCGTCTCGAGGAGGCTCGCCGTCCTGTAGAGGAGGCCGGAGAGGTGCGACGTCACCCTGCCGTCCCTGTCCATGAGGGGGGTCCCGTCGGGCTGCCTTATGCTGGAGAGGAACTGGTAGAGTGTGTTGAAGGCGTCTATCGCCACCGACCTCCCGGAGAGGTCGGCGAGGCTCACTGGCCTAGCCTTGACCAGGTCGGAGATGTCGACTCCCATGTCAACCACGAGCGCCTGCTCCCGCAAGCAACGCGGTCGGTGGTACTTAAAATCTCACGCTCTCGACGCGTCGTCGTTCGCCAGCGGGAGGTAGAGCACCGCGAAGGCGACCCCGAGCCAGAGGATCGTCATGATCAGGAGGAACACGCTCGCGTCGAAGACTATCCCCAGCACCAGGAGAACTATCGGCACAACGAAGGTGAGGTAGGCGATTATCGGGTGTCCGGATATCCCTTCAGCCATGTTCGGTCACGCTCCGTGAGGGCAAGTGCCCTATTAATCCTTTGACCCTCCGCAGGCCCTCAGGCGTTCGATCGCCGCCCTCATGTCCTTCGCCTTGAACACGTAGGTCCCCGCGGCGAGTATGTCCGCCCCCGCCCTCGCGGCCTGCTCCCCCGTGACGTCTGTTATGCCGCCGTCTATCTCGACAGGGACCGCGCTCCCCTGGGAGTCCATCTCGGCCTTCGCGGCGCCGATCTTCGGGAGCACCTCAGGCATGAAGGACTGGCCGCCCCAGCCGGGGTTGACGGACATGACGAGCAGCATGTCTATGTCCCTCAGGTACGGGTACGCGCGCTCGATCGGGGTCGGCGGGTTCACGGCGAGCGCCGCCTTCCTGCCATGGTCCCGTATGGTCCTCAGCGTCGTCCTGAGGTCCTCCTGCTCGGCCTCGATGTGGACCTCGATCACGTCGGACCCCGCGTCGGAGAACGCCTTGACATGCCTTTCGGGGTGCGTGATCATCAGGTGCGCGAGGAACGGGAGCTTCGAGTAGGCCCTGACGCTCCTGACGATGCCGGGGCCCATGGTGATGTTGTTCACGAAGACGCCGTCCATGACGTCTATGTGCATGTAGTCGGAGCCAGCCTCGGTCGCCCTGGCGACCTCGCTCCCCAGCGCTGCGAAGTCCGCTGCTAGTATGGAAGGTGCCACCTTCGGCATCACGACGCCGATGACGTCCCCGCGTATTATGGCTTTTGGTCCGGGGCCGCCGCGGTCCCCATGCGCAGTGCGAGGGGTTTAATAGTGTCATCAGAATTCCTGGAGCATGGTAGAGCCGAGACACGCCTCCGAGAAGAAGGACCGGTGCGACGTGGAGGGCTGCTCCGCAGAGGGCGCCAGGTCCGTACCCGGCAAGAAGGTCGAGAAGGCGGGGATGAAGATCTCGACGGACCCTGACAAGAACGCGCACCTGTGCAAGGAGCACTACAGGGAGTTCAAGAAGAAGACCAAGTCGGACAGGACCTACGACCGGCTCGGCTGGTGAGCCCACAGGATTTTGACCGTCCCCCGAAAGCCGGATATATCCAAGGCCAGTTCGAGGGTCGTGAAGCCAGAGGCCATCCAGTTCCTGTCGAGCACGGGCGTCTACGGCCCAGCCGTCATAGTGCCCATCATACTCGCGGGGGAGCTGGGCGCCTCCGAGGCCATGATAGGCATCATCGCGGGCCTCTTCGCGACCGCGGGGTTCCTCTCCAGCTACATCTTCGGGCGCGCGTCGGACGTCTACGGGCGCAGGCTCATACTGCTGGCGGGTCTCGGACTGACTGTGGCCGCGACCATCGCCCAGGGACTGTCGATAATGGTGGGCGGCCTGGGCGTGTTCGCGGCCGTGAGGGTCCTCATCGGTTTCGCCTCGGGCATGTTCCCCGCCGCCCTCCTCGCGTACGCGTACGACGCGAAGAGCAAGATGGGCAAGTTCAGCTCGTGGTCCGCGGCCGGATGGGGGGTGGGCAACCTCACGGTCGGGCTGTTCGGGGTGATGTACGAGGCCGCCTACTTCTACTGCGCTGCGGTCATGATGGCGTCGTTCGTCGTGGCCCTCACCCTCCGGTTCGGGAAGGAGGTCAGGATGGACGTCCCGCTCTTCCCGGTGGCGCTCATCAAGCGCAACGCCCCCGTCTACTCGGCTATGCTGATAAGGCACACGGGCGCCAGCATGATCTGGGTGACATACCCGCTGTTCCTGCAGAGCATAGGCGCGGACGTCTTCTGGGTCGGGGTGATCTACGCCGTGAACTCCCTCGGGCAGTTCGTCATAATGAACGTCCTCGACAGGTACGACCCCGCCCTCCTCGTGGCCGTGGGCCTCGGGAGCTCGGCCCTAACGTTCTTCACCTTCCTCCTCGCGGGCAACTACTGGCAGATAATACCGTCGCAGATCCTGCTTGCGGCCTCCTGGGCCTGCCTCTACGTCGGAAGCCTCAGGTACGTCATGGACAGGAACAAGGAGAAGGCGACCGTGTCCGGGATCCTCTCGAGCGTCCTCAACATCTCCGGGATAATCGGCCCCGTCCTGGGCGGGTTCGCCGCCCTGGCCATAGGCTTCAAGGGCACGATCGGGATCGCGTCGGTGATGGCCGCGGTGGCGTTCTTCATATTCCTCTACGAGCTGAGGTCCTCTGGAGAGTTTTATCGCCTGGGACGCCTTACTCGTCGGAGAGCATGAGGCTGGTGTTCCTGGGCGTCGGGGGCACGTACCCCTCCAAGGCGAGGAACGTGACCGCCCTCGCCGTGCAGATGGGGCCCGACGTGGTCCTGTTCGACTGCGGGGAGTGCATCCAGAGGCAGCTGATGTGCTCCTCCGTCTCGTTCATGCGCATAAGCAGGATATTCATATCGCACCTGCACGCCGACCACTTCCTGGGGCTGCCGGGCCTCATACAGAGCATGAGCCTGAACGGCCGGGAGGATGAACTTGAGATATGCGGCCCCGCGGGGATATCGAAGACCGTCAGGGCCCTGATGAACCTGGGCTACTTCGAGAGCGGCTACAGGGTGAGGGCCAGGACCCTCTCCGCCGGCGACGTGGTGGACTGCGGGGGCTACAGCGTGAGGGCCGCCTCCGCTGACCACACGGTGCCCGCCCTCGCGTACGCCCTCGAGGAGGACGAGCGGCCCGGCAGGTTCAACCCCCGCAAGGCCAAGGCCCTGGGGGTGCCCGAGGGCCCGATGTTCGCCGCGCTGCAGAGGGGCCGCCCCGTCAGGGTGGGCAGGAGGACCGTGAAGCCGTCCCAGGTCATGGGTCCGCCGCGGCCCGGGAGGAGGGTCGTCTTCTCCGGCGACACCCGGAAGTGCAGGTCCGTCATAAGGCTCGCCAAGGGCGCCGACGCCCTGGTTCACGACTGCACGCTCGACTCGCGGTACTCGGAGCTGGCGGCCAGGTTCGGCCACTCCACGGCGAAGCAGGCCGCCGAGGTGGCGAAGGAGGCGGGGGTCCGGGCGCTCTTCTTGGTTCACCTCAGCCCGAGGTACGACGGGCCCGAGGTCCTCGTGAAAGAGGCCAGGAAGGTCTTCAGGCGCAGTTGGGTGCCGGAGGAGCTCTCAGGCCACGAGATAGCGTCTCGCGAATGAACCGAACCCGTTAAGCGGCCCCTAGACGATACGGGCGGCGTGTACCTGTCCACCTTCTCGATAGTAGCAAGGTCTGCCAAGGACGGTGAGTTCGGCGTCGCGTCGGCCACCGCGGCGCCGTGCGTCGGGGCGATGCTGCCCTATGCGGCCGCAGGGGTGGGCGCGATAGCCACCCAGGCCTGGGTCAACGTGAACCTCGGGCACCATGGCATACGATTGATGAGGTCGGGCCTCTCCGCCGGCACGGCGCTCGGGGCGCTTCTCTCCGAGGACGAGGGGAGGGAGAGGAGGCAGGTGATCGGCGTGGGCAGGGACTCCGTCTTCGGGTACACCGGGGGCGAGTGCACCGAGGCGAAGGGCCACGTCCTCGGGAAGGACTTCGCGGTGGCTGGGAACATCCTGGCCAGCCGTCACGTCCTGGACTCGATGGCCTCCGCGTTCAAGTCCTCCCGCGGCGAACTGGGGGAGAGGCTCCTGAGGGCCCTTGAGGCGGGCGACCGTGCCGGGGGGGACAGCCGGGGGAAGCTCTCCGCCGTCCTGCTTGTCGCCTCCCCGAAGCCGAAGCTCTGGAACGACCTCCGCGTGGACATGCACGCCTCGCCCGTGGAGGAGCTGAGGCGCATCTTCGACGCGGCCAGAGCTGAGCAGGAGGAACTGGGGGACGACGAGGACGGCGAGGTCCTGAAGGTGATGCCCTTCCTGGAATGACCTTGGGCCCACTCCGACGCCCGCAGGCTGTCGTTCCGTAAGCCATTTATAGCGATTCCGGGTTCTCAGGAGACCCAGGGAAGAAGGGAAGCACTTCCGAACAGACCCTTCTCAGCCCTCGAACAGCGATAGACGACAACGGACTTAGTAAAGGGGGAACCTACGGATGGCCTTACTCGAGGTCCAGGGTCTGAAGACCTACTTCAAGACGCAGGAAGGGACACTGAAGGCAGTCGACGGGATCGACTTCACGCTGGAGAAGGGCCAGGCGATGGGCCTGGCAGGCGAGTCCGGCTGCGGGAAGACGACCGCCGCGCTCTCCATCATGAAGCTGCTGCCCGCCAACGGCTACATCGCCGGGGGCCGCATCAACTTCATGGGCCAGGACATGGCGAGGGTCACGGGCGACAAGCTCAGGGCCATCAGGTGGAGGGACATATCGATCATATTCCAGGGCGCGATGAACGCGCTGAACCCCGTCAAGAGGGTCGGCGACCAGATCATCGAGCCGATACTCCTCCACGAGAAGGTGGACGAGCAGGTCGCCATGAAGAGGGCGAAGGAACTGTTCGAGCTGGTCGGCATCAACCCGAACAGGATAAGGGAGTACCCGCACGAGTTCAGCGGGGGCATGAGGCAGAGGGTCATGATCGCCATGGCGCTCGCGTGCAAGCCCCGGCTCGTCATCGCGGATGAGCCCACGACCGCCCTCGACGTGATGATACAGGCCCAGATCATATCGCTCATGAAGAACCTCCAGAAGGACCTGGAGCTCGCCATGATAGTCATATCGCACGACCTGTCCGTGCTCGCGGAGACGTGCGAGCAGCTGGCCATAATGTACGCGGGCAAGATAGTCGAGAGGGCCAACGCGCAGGCGGTCTTCCAGGACCCGCAGCACCCCTACACGAAGGGGCTGATCGCGGCGTTCCCCAACATCCACGGCCAGAAGATCATGCCGGCGTCCATCGCGGGCAACCCTCCGAACCTGATAAGGGCCCCGGTGGGCTGCAGGTTCGCGGAGAGGTGCTTCATGGCCAAGGACATCTGCCTCAAGCAGGAGCCGAAGCTCGTCGAGGTCAAGCCCGGGCACTGGGCGGCGTGCCACTTCGTCCCGCCCATGACGGGGGTGGCCTGATATGGCGAAGGACATCCTGACGGTGAAGGACCTGCAGGTCTGGTTCCCCATGAGGACGGGGTTCATCCAGAGCCTGGTGTCGAAGGAGCAGAGGTGGGTCAAGGCGGTCGACGGCGTGTCGTTCAACATCAGGGACCGCGAGATCTTCTGCCTGGTGGGCGAGTCCGGCTGCGGCAAGACGACCACGGGCAAGGCGATACTCAGGCTCGTCGAGCCGACGGGCGGGTCCGTCAAGTACTACGGCGAGGGCAGGAAGCAGCTCATGGAGGAGATGCTCTCCGAGGCCGTCGCGAAGGGCAAGGTCACGAAGGACAAGGCCGACAAGATGATGGCCGAGGGCGGGCTGGACGTGCGCGGCCTCCACAAGCAGCGCATGAAGAAGCTCAGGCAGAAGATGCAGATCATCTTCCAGGACCCCTACGAGTCGCTCAACCCGAAGCAGTCCATATACGACATCATAGCCGAGCCGCTCGTCGTCAACAACCTCGGCAAGAACGAGGCGGAGAGGGAGAAGCGCGTGGTGAAGGCCCTGGACGACGCCGGCCTGAGGCCCCCGAAGGACTTCATGTGGAGGTATCCGCACGAGGTCTCCGGAGGCCAGAGGCAGAGGGTCGGCATCGCGGGCGCGCTGGTCCTGGACCCCGAGTTCCTCGTCGCAGACGAGCCCGTGTCCATGCTCGACGTTTCGATCAGGTCCGAGATCCTCAAGCTCATGCTGGACCTCAGGGACCAGAAGGGGCTCGCGTTCCTCTTCATCACGCACGACCTTGGCGTCGCGTACGTGTTCAGCGACCGGATAGGCATCATGTACCTGGGCAAGATCGTGGAGCTGGGGCCGACCGAGGAAGTGGTCAAGCACCCGAGGCACCCGTACACGAAGGCCCTCATATCCGTCGTGCCGACGCCGGACCCCGAGATGAGGCGCGAGAAGATCATCCTGAAGGGCGAGAGGCCCGACCCCTCCAACATACCGCCGGGCTGCAGGTTCCACCCGAGGTGCCCGTTCGTGATGGACATATGCCGGAAGGAGCCGCCGCGGCCCGTGTTCGTCTCCGAGGGGCACTGGGTGTCGTGCCACCTCGAGAGGGGTGACCCGGTCCCGTCAGAGGCGAAGTCGAGTTGAACGGGCGGCCGCGGGCGAGGGAGGCCGGCCTGCGCTTCGGCGCGGGCACGACCGGACCCAGGAACTCCATAGCGGACGTTCCAGGGGTGAGGGTCGGACATTGTACCATCAGCAGGGGCTCCGGCCCCCTCGAGGAGGGGAAGGGGCCCGTCCGCACCGGCGTGACGGCCGTCATCCCCCACGGCGGGAACCTCTACAGGAGGCCTGTCAAGGGCGCGTACTTCGACCTCAACGGCTGCGGCGGACTCATTGGGGCCCTTCAGGTCCGCGAGTTCGGCGTCATAGACACCCCGATAATGCTGACCAACACCATGTCGATGGGGGCCGTGGCGGACGCGACCGTCAGGTACGTGCTGGGCCAGAACCCCGAGGCCGCGCTCTCCGAGGACTCCGTCATACCCATCGTGTCGGAGTGCGACGACAGCTACCTCAACGACGCGCGCGGCCTTCACGTGCGCGAGGCGCATGTGAAGGAGGCCCTGGAGAGGGCGTCCCAGGACGTGAGGGAGGGGGCCGTCGGCGCCGGGACCGGCATGTCGTGCTACGACTTCAAAGGGGGCATAGGCACCTCGTCGAGGCTCGTCGAGGCCCCGGGCGGCACATACGCCCTCGGCGTCCTCGTCCTGTCCAACCACGGGTGCCGCGAGGAGCTCCTGATCGAGGGGGTCCCTGTCGGGAGGATGCTCGACGCCCCCAACCCGAAGCGGGCCGAGCAGGGCTCGATAGTCATCGTCGTGGGGACGGACGCCCCGGTGGACGCGAGGCAGCTCGGGCGGCTCGCCAGGAGGTCCTGGCTGGGGCTCGGGCTGACGGGCTCCTGCTCGCACAACGGCAGCGGGGACATATCGGTCGCCTTCTCCGTCGCCAACGTCCAGGACCGCTCCGTCAAGGGCGTCCTCATGACCGACACCCTGATGGCTGACAGGGACATGGACGGCCTCTTCAGGGCGACGGTGGACTGCACTTCGGAGGCGATCATAGACTCGCTGTTCAAGGCGGAGACGACCGAGGGCAGGGACGGGCATGTCGTGCCAGGCCTCCCCATAGACGAGACCCTGGGGATACTCAGGCGCCACGGCCGGCTCTGACTGAGATAGGTTTTTCATCGGATACGCTCATTGCCGCAGGGCTCAGAGGTGACAGATGGCTAAGAAGAGGTCGCGGTCCGGGGCGAAGGACCCGATGGACAAGGTCCGACGGGCGGTCACCAGGGTCGAGCTGGAAGGCCTGGTCAAGTCCCTCGTGAAGATACCCAGCCATAGCCAGGTGCCGACCCGGGAGAAGGAGGTCGCCGAGTTCCTGAAGGGTTTCCTCGTCGACGAGGGGATCGACGCGAGGCTGAGGCAGGTCGAGAAGGACCGCCCCAACGTCATCGCGGTGCTGAAGGGCTCGGGGAAGGGCAAGAGCC
Organism: uncultured Thermoplasmata archaeon; assembly: GCA_964644565.1. Classification (GTDB taxonomy): domain Archaea; phylum Thermoplasmatota; class Thermoplasmata; order UBA10834; family UBA10834; genus UBA9653. The sequence continues at coordinate 12,217 of CAZXWO010000005.1, forward strand.
TGATGCTGAATGGCCACACGGACACGGTCCCGCCCTACGAGATGGACATACCCCCGTTCACCCCCAAGGTGGCCGGCGGGAAGCTGTACGGCAGGGGCTCCCTCGACATGAAGGGCGGGCTCGCGTCGATGGCCATGACCCTGGTGGCCCTCGACAGGGCCAAGGTGCCCCTGGCCGGTGACCTGTACCTCGCGGCGGTCGTCGGCGAGGAGGAGAGGAGCGAGGGGACCGAGGACATAGTCCTGAAGGGCCCCAAGGCCGACATGGCGATAGTGGGCGAGCCGACGGACCTCGAGATACAGCCCTCTCAGAGGGGGCTCGAGTGGTTCGACATACACTTCTACGGCAAGGCGGCGCACGGGGGGCAGGCCCACATGGGCGTCAACGCCATCTCGATGGCGTCCCGGTTCGTGAACCTGCTCGAGACGGACCTCCTCCCGAGGCTCAGGGCAAAGGGGGGAAGGAAGACCCTGCCCCCCACGCTCAACGTCGGCGTCATCAGGGGAGGGCAGCAGCCCAGCTCGGTCGCGGACCACTGCCTTGTGAAGATCGACCGCAGGTGGACCCCAGAGGAGGACCTCCAGACGGTCTTCCAGGAGATCTACGACCTCTTCGACGTGCTCAAGAAGGCGGACCCGCACTTCAGGGCCGAGCTCAAGAGGGACCACACCAACATGAAGACGATGACCCACGTCCCGAACTACGTCCCGGGCGACCACAGGCTGGTGCAGTCCCTGAAGGAGTCCGTCGCCTCGGTGACGGGCGGGCCGGCCAAGGTGACCTCATTCTGGGGCTGGACCGACGCGTCGCTCATGACCCACTTCGGGAAGACCCCCACGGTGGTGTTCGGGCCCGGGGGCGCGGGGGCCCACTCGAGGACCGAGTACGTCCTCACCGAGGACCTCCAGAAGTGCATGCTGGTCTACTCCAGGACCGCGATGGACGTGTGCGGCTGAGGCTCACGAGACGCTGACCCTGTGCCTGAGGACCTGTCCCGCCCTCTCCTTCGTGTGCTCGCCGTGCTCGATGGTCGGCAGCCCGTTGACGAGGACATGCACTATCCCCTCCGGGTACCTATGCGGGTCCTCGAAGGTCGCGGTGTCCCTTATCCTCCCGGGGTCGAAGACGACCAGGTCAGCGACCATCCCCTTGGCTATCGTGCCACGGTCCGTGAGGCCGATCCTCTCCGCGGGTAGGGAGGTCATCTTGCGCACGGCCTCCTCGAGAGGGAACAGCCCGAACTCGATCGAGTACCTCCTTATGGCCCTCGGGAAGGTCCCATAGGAGCGCGGGTGCGTCGGCGAGTACCCCGTCGGCCCGTAGGGCGCCTCCGACTCCCCGTCCGAGCCTACGGCCGCCAGCGGGTGACTGATGACCCGCTTGACGTCCTCCTCCGACATCTCGTGGAAGACGGCCCCGACGCCCAACCCTTCGTCCAGGAGGAGGTCCATGGCGAGGTCTGCGGGGTCGACCCCCAGCTCCCCGGCCACTGACTGGACGGACCTGTTCTCGAACCTCTTGTTCCCGTCCTTCCTGAACCCCAGCATGACGATGTTCGCCCACCCGTCCTCCGCGACGGTGTTCTCCCAGTCCGTGCCGGGGTCGGTCAGCTCCTGCTTGATCCTCTCGCGGAGCTGCGGGTCCCTGAGCCTCGAGAGCTCCTCATCCCTACCCCCCTCCCGCACCCAGGGGGGCAGTATGGTGTCGAGGGACGTCGACGAGGCGGTGTAGGGGTAGACGTCGAAGGCGACGTCGACCCCGGATGCCCTCGCGGCCTCGATCATGGCCAGGGTCTTCCCCACGAGGCCCCAGTTCCTCTGCCCGCAGGCCTTGTGGTGCGATATCTGGACCCTGCACCCCGACTCCCTCCCTATCGCTATCGCCTCCGCGACCGCCTCCACGAGGGTCCGCCCCTCGCCCCTTATGTGGCTCGCGTACAGGCCGCCGAGGGCCGCCGCCGTCGTCGCGAGGGAGACCAGCTCCTCCGTGTGTGCGAAGCACCCGGGGGCGTAGATCAGTCCGGAGGACACCCCGAAGGCCCCCTCCACCATGGAGTCTGCGAGCATCTTGTTCATGGTGGCGAGCTCGTCGCCGGACGGGGACCTGTCGCCGGCCCCCATAACGCCGAGCCTGAGCGTGTCGGCACCGACCAGCGACGCCACGTTCACGGAGGTCCTGACGTCCGCCAGCCTCAGCAAGTACTCGTCGAAGGTGGTCCACGTGACATCGACCCAGAGGTCCCTGCCGCTCGACTCCAGGGCTCTCCTCGCGAGCCCGAGGACGGGAGCGGCCGAGCCCCCGCAGTTCCCCACGAGCTCAGTCGTGACCCCCTGCCGGACCTTGCTCTCGGCAAGGGGGCAGCTCAGCAGGTGGAGGTCCGAGTGGGTGTGGATGTCGATGAAACCCGGGCAGACAACCAGGCCGTCCGCGTCGATGTTCATCGCGCCCCTCCCCTCGGAGGGCTTGTGCAGCCCGGATATCCTGCTGCCGTCGACCGCGACGTCCATCTTCCTGCCGGGCGCCCCGGTCCCGTCGATGACCGTGCCGTTCTTGATCAGGATATCGTGCATCTCGACACCTCCGGGCGGGGGTCGCCAGGCGCTCCCCCGGGTATCCTGGACGGGGCTCTTAAACGATTCGCCGTCCGGCAAAGCCTAATATCCTCCGCCTCCGTTCCCGGGCCGATGAGGTACGAGTTCCAGTTCCTGAAGTACCACGGGTGCGGCAACGACTTCATACTGAAGGACGAGACGGCGGGGGCGACCACCCCGGACAGAGACAGGAGCGCCATGGCCAAGCTCCTGTGGGACAGGAACTTCTGGATCGGCGCAGACGGCGTCCTCTTCGTGGAGCCGGCTCCTGGAGTGGACGGGTCGATGCGCCTGTTCGAGCCGGCCGGGAACGAGGCGGACATGTGTGGCAACGGCCTCAGGTGCGTCGCTGCCTTCCTCATGGACAAGCTCAAGAAGGCCGAGGTGGACATCCTCACCGGTGACGGCGTGAAGCACGTCGTGAGGGAGGGCGACGGCTTCAAGGTCGACATGGGCGTCGTCAGGACCCTCAGGGAGGACCTCGCCGAGTACGTGACGGACGCAGGCCTGCCCGGGGATTCCATGCTGACGTTCACGGTCGACACAGGGCGGGGTCCCGAGACCGGCTCGGTCGTCGACACGGGGGAGCCCCACATCGTGCTCTTCACAGACTCCCTGGACACCGTGCCGCTGGTGAAGGTCGGCGAGAAGGTGAACTCCGACCGGGCACGGTTCCCGAAGGGCGTGAACGTGAACTACGTCGAGGTCACAGGGGAGCACGACATAAGCATCCGGACCTACGAGCGAGGAGTCTACAACGAGACGATGGCCTGTGGGACGGGCGCGACCGCGTGCGGCTCCGTCGCGGTCATGCTGAAGAAGGTGCGGCCGGGGCCGGTCAACGTGAGGGTCCGCGGCGGCATGATGAATATAGAGCTCGGACCGGACGGCAGGGCCGTCATGACCGGTCCGGCGGTCAGGGTTTTCGAGGGCCGGGTAGAGGTCGAGGTCTGACCCCTCATCCCGCCTTCATCTTCCTCAGGACGTCCTCCGCCGCTTTGAGGGTCGCGTCGATGTCCGCGTCAGAGTGCTCCGTGCAGGTGTAGAACGGCTTGTCCGGGTGGAAGTGCATGCCCCTCGCGAGCATGCCGTAGTCGAACTGCTTCCTCAGGGCCTCGTCGCAGAGGACGGCGTCCCTGTAGTCGCATATCTTGTCGAGGTCGACCTTCTTCTTCCCGTCGAAGAGGATGTTGAAGGTAGTGCCCGGGCCGACAGCCCTGGCATCGAAGCCCGACCTCGAGAACAGGTCGTTCAGGCCGTCCTGTAACTTGTCCGTGATCCTCATCAGGTACGGGTACGTCTCCGGCTCCTCCAGGACCCCGATGGTAGCCCTGCCCGCTGCCAGCACCGTGGGGTGACCGTTGAAGGTCCCACCGTGGAAGACCCTGCTGTCCTTCGGCCGCGTCACCGGGTTGACGACGTCCATGATCTCCTTCTTCCCGAGGAACGCGCCGCACGGGAAGCCGCCTCCGATGATCTTCCCGAGGCACATGATGTCCGGGGTGACCCCGAACATCGTCTGGGCCCCGCCTAGCTTGTCCATGCGGAACCCTGACATGACCTCGTCGAATATCAGGACGATGCCCAGCTCCTCCGTGACCTCCCTGACAGCCCTGAGGAACTCGATGTCCGCGGGTATGAATCCCCTCTGCACCGGCTCGAGTATGACGGCCGCGAGGTCGTTCTTGTGGGCCTTTATGAGCCTGACGGTGTCTTCCGCGTCGTTGAACGGGAGCACCTGGACGCTCTGCAGCGTGTACTCGGACGTGCCCAGAGAAGCCGCTACGGCCTGGGGGGCGGCGTCTGGCCCGGCCGCGTCCGGGGGCGGGGTCAGGCTGACCAGCGCTTCATCGTAGCAGCCGTGGTAGTGCCCCTCGAACTTGGCGATCCTGTTCTTCCTCTTGAAGCCTCTGGCGACCCTGAGCGCGTGCATCGTGGCCTCAAGGCCGGAGTTGGTGAACCTCACGGTCTCCGCGCACGGGAAGATACGTATCAGCGTCTCCGCCATCCTCGCCTCCATCTCGTGGGGGGGCCCGAAGATGGGCGTGCCATCGGTCTCCAGCTGCCTCCTGACGGCCTCCGTGACCTTGGGGTGCCCGTGGCCCAGGATCATGGGGCCGAAGCACAGCATGTAGTCGATGTACTCGTTGCCGTCGAGGTCCCAGATGTGCGAGCCCTTGGCCTTCTTCGCGTAGACGGGATAGGGGCCGTAGAACTTCACGTTTCCCGTGACACCGCCGGGGAGGAATCTCTGGGCGTGCTGGAACCACTTCGCGCTCGCTGGCGTCCTCGCCTTGTACTCCGAGATAGGGTCGTAGGGGGACATCGTGCATCACCCGAGGTATATCTTCGCCGGGTCGAGGGAGCGGAGCGTCGACAGCTCCTTCTCCGTCGGCGCGGGGGTGGTCTCCAGCTTGTCGGCGACCTTGAGCTTCCAGGGTGTGTTCTCCTGGACCTTCTCGATGGTCACCCCGGGCTGGAGCGCCACGACGGTCATCTCTCCCGTCGCCTCGTCGAACTTCATGGTGCACAGGTTGGTGATGACCGCGTACGGCCCCCCTCCCTGCAGCCCGAGCTTCCTCCAGTTCTCCTTCCCGTCGACGAAGCCTGGGCTGGACTTGAAGTCCACCTTCTCCACGAAGCGCCTCTTCTCGTGGGGCGTTATGACTATGATCTTCTTGACGTTCGACGCGATGTCGCACGCGCCACCGCTCCCGGGGAGCCTGACCTTCGGGGCCTTGTAGCTCCCTATCACGGTCGAGTTGATGTTCCCGTACTTGTCGATCTGAGCGCCGCCCAGGAAACCGACGTCTATCCTCGCGCCCTGGAGGTAGTACGCGAACTGCTCGTACATGGAGCACACGCTCTTCGCGCCAGTCACCAGGCACGGGTCCCCTATCGAGAGCGGCATCCTGCTCGGGTTGGACCCGACCGCGCCGGACTCGTAGACCATGTTCAGGCCCGGGGCCTGGAGCTTCTTCGCCAGGTTCGCCGCCAGGTTAGGTATCCCGACGCCCACCAGGACCGTCTCCTTGTCCTTGAGCTCCCTCGCCGCAACTATCACCATCAGCTCGCTCGGTGTAAAGTCCGTCATCGTCATCAGCCTCCTCACACGCTCCCGTAGCTCACGGGCGTGCTGTACGCGGTCTTCGGCGCGAGCCTCAGCACTGTGGCCGAGGGCATCTTCTTCATGTACTGGGACCTGTCCTCGACCCCGTACACCCACTCGTCCAGGTACTTCATGGTCGTCTCGTGCTCCTTCGTGATGTCGTCCCACTGCATGTAGAACTCGTTGTCCCTGTCGTAGTAGCCCTGGGTGTAGGACGGGTGCGCGCACCACGGCTCGTGCACGACCGCATGCACTATGAAGTCGGGGATGAGGGTCCTGTTGGGGTCGGACCTTATGACCGACTCGTCCACTATCTCCTCGCAGCTTATGATGACCTTCTTGGCAGCGAAGGCGGCATCCTTCTGCTCGCCTATGATCCCCCATATGTGCGAGTTGCCGTTGACGTCCGCCCTCTGGACGTGCACGACCGCGACGTCAGGGTTGAGCGGGGGCACCGTCGACACGACCTCGTCGCTGTACGGGCTCTTGACGGTCTTGATCATCGGGTTCTCAGGGGGCAGGTCGGAGCCTATGTTTGTCCTCATCGGGAGGAAGGGCATCTTGGTCGCCCCAGCGAACAGCCTGCCAGACAGGCCGAAGTGGGTGTACTCCTCTATGGTGATCTTGTTCGGGACGCCCTTCTCCAGCGCCCTCCTGAAGCACCTCAGGGAGCCGACGCCTGGGTTCCCGGCGTAGCTGAATATGACCTTCTTGGCGCAGCCCGCCGCTATCATCTGGTCGTAGACTATGTCGGGCGTGGCCCTGTACAGCTCCAGGTCCTTCCTCTTCTGCCTGATGATCTCATGCCCTGCCGCGAACGGGATCATGTGAGTGAACCCCGCCAGGTAGATGGCGTCCCCGTCCTTCACGAACTTGGACACCGCCTCCTTCATTGTCATCATCTTGTCCGATGCCATGTCACTTCCCCTCCGAATCGGGTGCGAACTTGAACCCGTACCTTATGACACCTTCCTCGGTGTAGATCTTCTTGAGCTCGGCCCTGACGGGCATGCCCATCTTGACCTCCTTCGGGCTGACGTCTGTCATCTGGCCTATGACCTTGGGACCTTCCGCGAGCTCGACGATGGCCACGGGGTAGGACCCTCCGGCCTTCATCTGTTCCGCGAACTCCGGCGGGGCGCCGCCCGCCCCGATCAGGACGAACGTGTGCACCTTGCCCTTGCCGCTGAGCTGGACCTCGTCGAACTCAGAGGACGCGTTGCAGTACTTGCACACGCCCTTGGGCGGGAAGTTCACGGCGCCGCACTTCTTGCACTTCTGCCCCACCATCTTGTACCTCTGGGGTATCGTGCGCCAATACATCGGTACCGAAACATGTGCCATCCATCTCACCTCACTTGAGAGCTCCCTTGAGCTTGACATACTGGATGTAGTCGACGTACTCCTTCCTCTCCAGCTGCGCCTTGAAGGTCAGCGCGGGCTTCCTGTCCGAGACGACCTTCAGGCTGATGGCGTCGCTCCCGGCGCCGGAGCCGTACGACACGACCATGATCCTGTCGCCGGCTTTTGCCGCGTCCAGCGCCGCGGCGAGGCCCACGGTCGTCGAGGCCGCGCCCAGGTCCCCCAGGTTGACGGATACGAGCCCTGAGGCCAGCTGCGCATCGTTGAACATCAGTTTCCCAGCCACCGACGCAGGTGTCTTCGCGTCCGGCTGCTGGATGACCACATGGGCATACTCTTCCGGCTTCGCGCCCAGCTTCTTCATGAGCGCGCTGCAGGCCTTGGTCGTACACGCAGTGAAGGCCGCGGCGAAGAACTTCTTCACGTTAAGGTCCTGGAGCGACTCGCCGCCCTGTGGCCTGAACCGCTCTCCGAAGTGCTCCATGACGAAGGACGCGCTCCCCTCGATCTCGGCGATCAAGTCCTCGGAGGAGATGACGAACCCCGCGGCGCCGGCGCCCATCGCGTGCTCGAGCGGGTCCCACATGCTCGCCCTCGGTGCGTCAGCGGTGGCGACCACGGCGACGCCGCCCGGGCTTGCCTTGACGTGCTCGAAGCCGGATATGAGCGCCTCGGTCCCGGCCCTCGTCGAGGTCGTGTGGTCCGATGCGAAGACGGAGCTGGGCATGCCGACGTTGACTATGACTGTCCCAGAAAGCATCTTCTCCATGTACGGCGCCGTGGTCGACGCGAGCGCGAACCTGGTGACCTTCGCGGGAGGCAGGGGGACCGACTCCAGTGCCCTCCTCGAGACCTTCGCGGATGCGGTCAGGACGTCCTCGTCGAAGCCCATGAGGGACTTCTCGCTGACGCCCGGCGCTTGGAAGGACCCCCACGCTTTCGCGTAGTCCTCCTTCTTTATCCTGAGCCTCGGTACATACGAGCTGTAACCGGATATTCCTGCGGCCATCCTGTTCACCTCACAAGGACCGAGACGGACACTGTCCCTCCCGACCCACCTACGTTGTGGACGAGGCCCCTCTCGACCCCCTTGACCTGCCTCGTGGGTTTCTGCGCGGTGCCCCTCAGCTGGTTGAACATCTCGTAGGCCTGACCGGTCCCGGTGGAGCCGATCGGGTGACCCTTCGACTTGAGCCCACCGCTGACGTTGACGGGCTTGTCCCCGTCGATCTTGGTGTGCCCCTCCTCCATGAACTGGCCTGCCTTGCCCTTCTCGCAGAAGCCCAGGTCCTCGTAGGCCAGGAGTTCCGCGATGGTGAAGCAGTCGTGAACTTCGGCCAGCTGGATGTCCTTGGCGGTGAGTCCCGCCATCTTGTAGGCCTGCTGGGAAGCCCTCTTCGTGCCCTCCAGCGTGACCGTGTTGATCCTGTCGTGTATTGCCAGGTAGTCGCTCGACGTGCCGAAGCCCGCCACATAGACGGGGGTGTCGGTGTAATGCTTCGCGGTCTCCTCGTCGCACACGAGGAGGGCCGACGCGCCGTCCGTCGTCGAGCAGCAGTCGAACAGGTTGAGCGGATACGCGACGATTGGGGCCTTCATGGCCTGCTCCAGGGTGATCTCCCTCTGGAACTGCGCCTTCGGGTTCTGTGCGCCGTTCTTGTGGTTCTTGACCGCGACGGACGACAGGTGCTCCCTCTTCGTGCCGAACTCGTGCATGTGCCTGTGGGCGATGAGCGCGTACAGGCCCGCGAAGGTCGTGCCCGCGAGCCTCTCGTACTCTGTGTCCCCGGAGACTCCGAGCCAGTACTTCTGCTTCATCCCCGAGACGTCGGTCATCTTCTCCACGCCGCCGGCGAGGGCCACCTTGTGGGTGCCCGACAGCACGTCCATGACGGCCGCCACCAGCGCGTACCCCCCTGAGGCGCACGCGTTCTCGATCCTCACGGTGTTGATGTACGGCAGGCCCACATACTCCGCGACCAGCGCGGACATGTTCCCGAGCTGGAACCCCCCGGAGCCGAGGTTGCCTATGTAGGCGGACTCGATCTGCCTCGGGTCGAAGTTCTTGTCAACGCTCGAGCTCATGTCTTTGTAGGCCTCGAAGAACAGTTCCTTGATCCCTTTCTCGGGGAACTCGCCGTACTTGCTCTGCCCCGCTCCGACTATCGCAACTCTCTTCATATCAGGTCCCCCGATTCGCTCCGTGCGGGCGGGCGCGCGCGGTCGTCCAGTGTCATCCTCCCTGCGCCCGCTCTGCGAGTCTGGGATGGCAATTTTCGGAACACGAATCCGGCTATTTAACCGTTGGTGAACAACACCGGCGCCCGGCAGATTTTTTAGACAGCGCCTTACGAATCCGTGTCACCCCCCTCCGCGGCTGTTTCCGTTTTCGTATCCTGGAAACGACTCTCGTAACGGTCCTGGGCACCCATTGGGCAGATGATAAATACGGAGTCTTTCATGCTGTTAATCTAGCATCTTGCGAGGTAGTGCGCATGAGGTCATACAAGGACATCCCCCTCTGGAAGGACGTGAAGGACGAGGAGTGGAACGACTGGAAGTGGCAGCTCAGGAACAGGATCACCACGGTGGAGCAGCTGAAGCAGGTGATCAACCTCACCCCGGAGGAGGAGGCGGGGGTCAAGGAATCCCTCAAGGTCCTGCGCATGGCGATAACTCCCTACTTCGCATCCCTCATGGACCCCGAAGACCCGCACTGTCCCGTCAGGATGCAGGCGGTCCCCACCATCAAGGAGACTGACTTCAGCGCGTCCGACATGGACGACCCGCTCTTCGAGGACATAGACTCCCCCGTCCACGGGCTGACGCACAGGTACCCGGACAGGGTCCTGTTCCTCATCACGGACCAGTGCGGAATGTACTGCAGGCACTGCACGCGGAGGAGGCTCGCCGGTCAGACGGACGCGGAGAGGGGCACGGACGTGATCGACGCAGCGATCGAGTACATCCGGAAGCACGAGGAGATCAGGGACGTGCTCCTGTCCGGAGGCGACTGTCTGATGGTCTCGGACGAGAAGCTGGAGAGCATAATATCCCGGCTCCAGGCGATCGACCACGTCGACATCGTCAGGATGGGCAGCAGGGCGCCGGTGACGCTCCCTCAGCGGATAACGCCCGCACTATGCGAGATGCTCAAGAAGTACCACCCGATCTGGCTCAACACCCACTTCAACCACCCGAAGGAGATAACCCCCGAGTCGAAGAAGGCCGTCACGATGCTGGCGGACGCAGGCATACCGGTCGGGAACCAGTCCGTGCTCCTGAAGGGCGTGAACGACTGCCCGACCATAATGAAGGCGCTCGTGCAGCAGCTGGTGAAGATCCGCGTCAGGCCCTACTACTACTACCAGTGCGACCTGTCGAAGGGCATCGAGCACTTCAGGACCTCCGTCGCGAAGGGCATAGAGATCGCCGAGGCGCTGCGCGGGCACACCTCGGGGTTCGCGGTGCCGACCTTCATCATCGACGGGCCCGGCGGTGGCGGGAAGATACCTGTCGCCCCGCAGTACCTCATATCCATGTCGGACAAGAGGGTCATACTCAGGAACTACGAGGGCGGCACCTTCCAGTACCCCGAACCGAAGGACCGGGTGAGCGTGTGCCCGCCGACCTGCAAGCTATGCGAGACGTACGGCAAGATCGAGAGCAAGGAGGGCGTCGCGGGGGTCCTCTCGGGCGAGAAGTTCGCCCTCATACCCGAGGGTTCGGCCAGGGCCGCGAGGCGGAAGGGCTACGACAAGCACTGACCCTGGCCCCGGTATGCTCACAAACCCATTCCCCAAACCCCTGGTTTAACTGCGAAAGCATTAAGAGAGGCTATCATATTCTTCGCCGTCAGTCCAACGAGGCGAGCCAATGGGTAGGAATATTTTCATCAAGGAGCTCATGCAGACACCCGTCGAGCAGCAGACTGTCGAGTTCGTGGAGAGGAAGGGCATCGGCCACCCCGACAGCATCGCCGACGGCCTGGCCGAGAGCGTCAGCAGGGCGCTGTGCCAGATGTACATAGAGAGGTACGGCAGAATACTGCACCACAACACCGACGAGACGCAGATCGTCGGAGGGCAGTCCGCCCCGAAGTTCGGGGGAGGCTCCATACTCGAGCCGATTTACATACTCCTCGTCGGTCGTGCGACCACGAGCGTCAACGGAGAGCGCCTGCCTTACAGGACGACCGCGATGAAGGCCGCCTACTCATACCTCGAGAAGACCTGCAAGAACCTCGACGTCGATTGGGACGTCGTCCTGGACTGCATGATCGGACAGGGCAGCGTCGACCTCAGGGGGCTGTACGAGACCCAGCGCCTCCTGGCCAACGACACATCGTTCGGCGTGGGCTTCGCCCCCTTCAGCGAGACCGAGAGGATCACCCTCGAGACAGAGAAGTACATCAACGGCAAGCTGTGGAAGAAGATGCCAGAGGTGGGCGAGGACGTCAAGGTCATGGCGTACAGGAACGGGAAGGACATCGACCTGACCATCGCATGCGCGATGGTCTCGTCCAAGGTGCCTGACAAGAGCCACTACAAGAGCGTCATCGAGGAGATGAAGGAGAACGTCGCGGACTTCGCAGGCAAGTACACCAAGAGGAACCTCAAGGTGGACGTGAACACGGCCGACGACTACAAGAAGGACATCTACTACCTGACCGTCTCCGGGCTCTCGATGGAGAACGGCGACGACGGCTCCGTCGGCAGGGGCAACAGGGCCAACGGGCTCATCACCCCGATGAGGCCGATGAGCATGGAGGCCTCAGCCGGCAAGAACCCGGTCACGCACGTCGGGAAGCTCTACAACATCCTCTCGACCAGGGTCGCGGACGAGATACACAAGCTGGGCAGGGGCGACATACTAGAGGTCCACACCAGGATACTGTCCCAGATCGGGAACCCGATAGACGAGCCCCAGGCCGCGAGCGCCAACATCATATTCGCGCCCAACGTCGACAGGAAGAAGTACGAGCGCGAGGCGGCGGCGCTGTTCGACGAGCAGCTGAAGAACATGCACAAGCTGACCGACGAGATAGTCTCGGGCAAGGTCAGCGTCTTCTAGGCGGAAACACGGGGGCGCCCCTCAGGGGGCCCCGTCCAACTTTCTAAGCTCTTCCTCCCTGGACTTGAGCACTTTGGCGAGGTCCGTCAGCTCCCCCTGGATCGACTGGAGCCTCGTCCACTCGTCCTCCAGGCGCTGCTCGTCCCTCCTGACCTCGCCCTCGCGGTCCGCCAGCCTCAGGTAGGCGTCGTCGAGCTCCCTCTTCCTCCGCTCGAGCTCCTCGAAGGTCTTGGCGTCCACCGCCGCTAGCCCGGCCTTGGACCCGTCGACCTTCTCCCAGAGGTCCTGGACCTCCGCCCTCTCCTTCTCCATGCGGTCCATCTCGATGACGAGGGTCCTCTCCCGGGTCTCGATGTCGCGCTCCCTGTCCCTCAGGGCCTCCTCGAGCCCCCTGAGGTCGACCTCCCTGCGCGCGAGGTCGTCGCCCGTCGCGTCCGTCGTCCTGGGCGCGTTGTCCTTGACCGCCTTGGCGACCCTCTCACGGACCTCCTCCTCGAGCTCCTCGCGCCTCTTCATCAGCTCGTGCCGCCACTTCTCGAGCTCAGCCCTGAGCTGTTCGAGGCCGGCCTCCCTCTGCTGCACCGCGGACCTCTCCCTGTCCATCTCTATCTGCAGGAGCTCGAACTCCTCCAGGGACCTCTCCAGCTGGTCCGCACGCCTGTGCAGGTCCTCCTCCTTCGCCGCCAGCGCCGACTTCTCCTTGGCTATGTCGTCGAGGACGCCCTTGTACTCGCTTATCGACTGGTCGACGCCCTGCTCGCGCATGTTGACGGCCGTCTCCATGCTCGCCAGCCTCGCTCCCGTCGCCCGGAGCTCCTGCTCCTGCCTCGCGAGGTCGTCCTCCCTCGCCTTGAGCGCCGCGTCCCTCGCGGCCAGGGCGGCCTCCCTCTCCGAGGAGGTGCGGACGGCCGCGTCCACCTGGGCGTTGACCTCCTCCAGCTCCGCGGCCCGCGCCTCGAGGGCCTGCGCCTCCCTCTCCCTCTGGGCCCGGGCCTCCTCCTGCTGGGACCGGAACTCGGACTCCATGGTCGCGAAGGCCACCTCCCTGGCCTCCAACTCCTTGGACTTGTCTGTCAGCGCCGCCTCCCTCGACTCCAAGTCAGCGGCCCTCTTCTCCAGGGCGGCCCTCTCGGCCTCCGACGCCGCGGTCGCGGCCGCGTCTGCCGCCGCGACCTCCTTTTCCCAGGACGCGAGTTCGGCGTCCCGGGTAGCCGCCGCAGCCTCCTTCTCGATGAGGACCTTCATCCTGTCCTCGGCGGCCGCCTCCTCGTCGGCGAGCCTGCTCGACCTCGTCTCAAGGTCGAACTCCTTGGACTCGAGGGACTTCTCTGTGTCCTTGAGGGCGTCCCGCGCTGCGTCCAGCGACCTGCCCCTCTCCTCGAGGTCCCTCTTCAGCGTCTCGATGTCAGTACGGGCGGCGCCGAGCTCGGAGTGCGACCTCGCCACATCCATCTCGTGCGACTGCCTGTCCGCGGCGAACTCGGCCACGCTCCTCTCCAGCTGTGCCTTGTCCTCCATGAACCTCTCGGTGTCGGCCGCGTGCGCCTCCCGCTCCTCGGCGAGCGCCGCCCTGGCAGCCTCCAGCTCAGACCTGCTCGCCTCGAGGTCCGAGGCGGCCTCCGTCAGCTGCTCCCTCTGGGCGGCCAGCTCTCGCTCGAGCGCCGCCTGTCTCTCTGAATCCTGAGTTATGATCGTCTCCCTGCGGGAAAGGTCGTCGAACCTCGCCTCCGCCTCGGCGGCCCTCCTCTCCGCCTCCGCCAGCTTATCGGAGGCCTCCGCCCTCACCGACTCGAGCTCCCTCCTCGCAGACTCCAGCTCCGCCGACGTCTCCCGCAGCTCGGCCTCCTTGGAGTCCAGGGAGGCCGCGCGCTCCTCCGCCTCCTTCATGAGGCGCTCGACCTCAGCCCTCTGGGCGGCCGTCTCGCGCATCGACTCCTCGAGGGACTTGTGGGTCGTGTCGCGATGCAGGTCCACGTCGGCGCGGGCCTGCTCTATGCTCGCGCGGTCGGCCTCGAGCTGCGCCCGGGCATCCTCGAGCTCGGCCCTCGCCCCGTCGACCTGCCTCTCGGACTCCGCGATCCGCTGCTCGCGTTCGCTCACTTCCCGCTCCAGCGCGCCCATCTCGTCCTTGACGACGGCCAGGGCCGCCTCCTTCTCCGCGAGCTGCGCAGCCCTCCGCTCGAGCTCACCGTGCAGCGCCGCGCGCTCCGCCTGCGCGGCCTCGAGCTCGCCCCTGAGCTGCTTCTCCCGGGCCTCGACCTCCGGCTGGACCTTGAGCAGGTCGTCCTCCCTGGCCTTCAGGGCGGCCTCCCTGGAGCCCAGGCCCGAGGCGATCTCGTCAAGCTCCGCCTTCCACGAGTCGAGCTCGGACTGCATGGACGCGAGCTCTTCGGACCTCGAGTCCAGGCGCGCCCTCTCCTCCTGCATGGCCTTGGTGACGGACGCCAGGTCGCTCTTCTCCCTCTCGACCCTGGAGAGCTCCGCCTCGCTACGGATCAGCTGTTCCTTCATGAGCCTCTCGCGCTCGTCGAGGGTCGACTTGGTCTGCTGCAGCATCTCGGCCGTCGACCTGAGGTTCTCCTCCTTGAGCGCCAGGTCGTCCTCTATGGACTTGAACTCCTCCGCGCGCTTGTTCAGCTCGCGCCGCGACTGGTCGAGCTCCACCCTCTCCTCGGCCATCCTCAGCTCCTGGGCCGCGACGTCGCTCGACCTCTGGTCGAGGATGGTCTTCATCTCCTCGGCCGCGTAGTACTTCTCCTCGGCCTCCCTGCGGTCCTCGTCGGCCTTCTCCAGCTTCTCCTTGAGGCCGGCCTCCGCCTCGGACAGGCGCCTCTCGGTGTCGGCGCGCGTGTTCTCGAACTCGATGCGCTGCTGTTCGAGCGCGTTCCTCTCGAGCGTGAGCTTCTCCTTGGTGTCGTCGACCTCCCGTCTGAAGGCCTCCGTCTCCTCGGCGAGTCTGGCCGTCATCTCCTCCGCGGCCTTCTTCGAGGCCCTCAGCTCCGCGGAGAGGGCCTTCTGCTCCTCCTCCCTGCGGTCGAGCTCCTCCTTGAGCTCGGTCAGGCTCGCGCTCCTCTCCTTGAGCTGTATCTCGAAGTCAGTGAGGGACTTCCGCCTCGCCTCGCCCTCCTTTGAGAACCTGTCCTCGTCGGAGCGGAGCTTCTCCTCCCGCTTCTGGACCTCGGCGGCCTTCTGGGTGGTCTCGGCCCTGAGGCGCTCCACCTCGTCGAAGAGCTTCTTGCGCTCCTCCTCGAGGAGGGACTCCTTCCTGGTCGCCGACTCCTCGGCGTGGGAGGCCTTCTCCATGAGCTGCCTCGCCTCCTCCTCGTGGGCCGCGATCTCCTTCTCCCATACGGAGGACTCCTCGAGCCTCGTCGCGAGCTTCTGCTCCCTGTCGGCGAGTATCTGCTCCTGCCCCATGAGCTTGGACCTCAGGGTCTCGATCTCGCGCGTGAGGCGGGACACCGACTCCTCCCTCTGCGCGACCTCGGATGCCGCGCGCTGCGCCTCGGCCCTCACGCCAGCGACCTCCTGCTCCTGCTCCTTCTTCAGCCGCTCGAGCTCCTGCAGCCCGGAGTCTATCGAGGCGCGCTCCTTCTCGAACTCGACGTTCTGGAGCGCGAGGGCCTGTTCCTTCTCCTGGATGGCCTTCTCCTTCCTGCTGGCCTCGGAGGCGGCCTCCTGGACCTTCGACTCCTTCTCCTGGATGACGGCCAAGCGCTCGTCCACGGACCTCCTGTCCGCCTCGAGCCGGGCCGAGAGCTCGAGGAGCTTCGCCCGCTCCGCGTCGAGCTTCTTCGCCTCGCCCTGCAGCTCCATCGTCCTCTGCTCGGTCTTGAGGCTCACCACCTTGTCCAGCTGCAGGTACCTCGATTCTATCTCCTTCTCCATGGTCAGCAGGTTCGCCTTCTTGGTCTCGAAGGACTGCATCTCCTTGGAGAGCCGTGCCCTGACTTTGGAGGTGAGGTCCGCCTCGTCCTTCGTGAGCTTGATCCTGAAGTCCTCCAGCTCCTTCCTGGTCTGCCTGACCTTGAGGAGGGTCTGCCGGACCTCCTGCCTCTCCTTCTCCAGGGTCGCCCGCTCCGAGTCGAGCGCAGCCCTGTCGGCATCGAGCTTCGCCTTCAGGCCCACCAGGCGCGACCTCTCGTCCTGGACCTTCTCCGCCTCGATCATGGCCTCGTCGCGCTTCAGTTCCACCATTAGCTTGCTCTCGATGTCCTGGGTCTCCGGGAGGGGCTTCGCCTCCTCCAGGGAGTAGACCTCGAGCTCCCTCTCCACGGGCCCGAGCTTGGACGGCTCGAGGGTGGATGACTTGAGGGACACGATGCAGACGGCCTTCTGGACGGCCACCAGGTCGCGCAGCGCCTGCAACAGGCGCATGACGCTGACGAACTTGTTGTTGGTGATGAGGTACTCGAGGGAGTCTATGAGGACCAGGTTGCCCCCGCCCTCCTCCAGGAACCTCTTTATGGTGAGGTTGAGCCGTTCGAGGTCCTTCGGGCCCACGGCCTCGTCGCTCATCGCGTTCGTGAGCCACAGGACGGGCACCTCCTTGAGGTTGAAGGCCTTCCGGAGGTTCTTGGGGTAGGTCCTCGAGACTATCATCCCGCGCTTGCCCTCGGACAGCTCGCTGAGGAACAGGGAATAGGCGATCTCGGGCCTCTCCTCCTCCACGAGGTAGGTCACGGACGGCTCGAGGCGCTTCACGCCCTCGGCACGCCTGGCAGGCTCTGCCTCTGGCTGCTCCTCCGCGTCGGCGGGTGTCTCCTGAGGCTGCTCGACAGGAGGCTCCTCGGGCTTGACGCTGCTCTCTCTAGCCTTGTCTCTGAGTCCCATGGTAGCTGAGCTCCGTACTCGTACCGTGGCATCTTCGGGGGAGTAGATGCTGAAGGGTGTTGCTCTGGTAATATATCCGATTATACATTAAATGCTTCTCTAAATCCTCAGGCGGTCTAGGACACGCTCGTAGAGCTTGAAGTCAGGCGTCCTCGAGAACCTCTCCACGACCTCCGGCGGCAGCTGCCCAAGGAGCCCGTCGAGAGTTTTCAGGAGCGTCCTCACCTCCTCCTCGCCCTCCTCCAGCTGGGATACCCTCTGCTCCAGCTCCGAACGGGCGGATGCGAGCGTCCTTGCATGTGCCTCCAGCGACGACAGGCACGCCTCGGCGTCGTCGCAGGCCCCCTCCGGGGAGAGCACCTCGTGCACCGAGCGGATCCTGCGCGCGAGGTCCTTCGCGCGGTCATCCGTCTCCGGAGCCGGGCCCGCCTGCCCCTCCGCCTTGGTAGGGGCGGCCGCCTCCGCAGCCTCTAGCTCCTTCTTCTTCTGGGCGTACGCCTTGATCTTGCGGTCTACCATCTCCTCGCGCTTCCGGACCCGTTCCTCGCGCTCTGCCAGCGCCTCCTCCGCGGTGCCCCCCGAGCCTCCGGCCGGGCCCGGGACCTCGAGCGACAGACCCCTGTCCCCCGCCAGTTTCGCGGGCCCGGGCATGGAGAACACGCTCCTGACCTCTTCCGACAGGGACCTCGCGCGGGAGAGCAGCTCATGCAGCCTGCCGAGGTCCTCCGACGCGCTCCTCAGCTCCGACTCCAGGTCGTCGACCGGGAGGAAGGGGGGCTCGGCCGACGCGATCTTCGAGGTGCGAGCCCGCGACTCCGGGAGGCTACTCCCCATGGAGGCGGCCACCTCCTCCCTGAGGTCCGCCAGCTCTGAGAGGTGCCTCGCGAGCGCGGAGAGCGCCTCCGACTCGTCCGTGGTGAGGGGGGGGACCTGTGCGGGTGGCTGGGCCTCATCCGGGCGGGGCGTCCCCTTGGGGGCCCTCCCCCAGTCGATCAACCTGGAGAGAATCTTCTCGTCCTCCTCGGCGTTGGCCGGCCTGACCGCCTTGACCTTGAACTTCATGGTGCACTTTGGGCACTCGGGGGTGCCCAGCTCAATCACCTTGCCGCACCTCGGGCAGCGGAAGGCCCTGACCTCGCTCTCGAGCTGGGAGTAGCACGACTCGCACCTGGTCGCCGCGGCGTCCACGGCGGCCCCGCAGCTCATGCAGAAGGCCTCTCCTGTCTTGGTCGTTCCCTTGGTCGGCAATCGTGTTCCTCCGGTGTCCGTCCGCGGGGGGCGCGGGCGGTGTGCAACCGTCCTTGTCTGTCATGTACGGGAGGGGGTTTAGGCTTATTGGTACTTCTCGTGAAGTACCAGTTCCTCAAGGTTCCTCCTCGGCGGCCTCTCGGGGGCCTCGTCCGGGTAGCCGAGGGGGGTCATGGCCACGATCCTGACGTCCTCCGGCACCCCGAGGACCTCCCTGACCTTCTCCTCCTTGAACCACGCGACCCAGCAGGTGCCGAGGCCGACGGAGTGCGCGGCCAGGGTCAGGTGGTCCAAGGCTATCGACACGTCGATGACATGGCTGCTCATGTAGCCCCCGGCAGTCTGGAACGCCTCGTCCGGGAGGCCGCACGCGACCAGCACCAGGGGGGCCTGGGCGAGGAACTTCTGCCCGTTGGCACCGGCCACGAGCCTTAGCTTCGTGTCCTCGTCGCTCACGACGATGATCCTCCACGGCTGCGAGTTGTTGGCCGACGGGGCGAGCCTGGCGGCGTTCAGCACGGTCTTGAGAAGGTCTTCGGGCACGGGCGCAGGCTTGTAGCGCCTTATGCTCCGGCGCGTCTTGATGGCCTCCATCAGGTCCATCGGGGTCACTGCGCGTATATTGGCCCCGGGGGGTATTTATGCTTGCCCGCGCGCTGGCGGGGCCGGTCCGCCCTGCCTACTTCTCGTTGAACTTTATGAGAGTGGCGGTCCTGAGGACGCCCGGATAGGACCTGAGCTCGTCGATCCTCCTGTTCAGCTCGTCGAGGCTGTCGGCCCTGAGCCTCACGGCCACGTCGAACTCGCCCGAGCACTCGAAGACGCTGTCGGAGAGCTGGGTCGCCTTGTCCTTGACGGCGGAGGTCCTCCCGACATGGGTGTCTATGAGCACTATGCCCTCGAACCCCACGGGGGTGGTCTCTATCGTGAACTTCCTGATGACGCCCTCTCGGACGAGCTTCTCTATCCTCGCCCTCACGGCCCGCTCGGTGAGGCTGACGTGCCTGGCAATCTCAGTATTCTTCATCCTCGAGTTCCCGCGGAGGAGGTTGAGGATCTTGATGTCCGTGTCGTCCATGGTGGCGGTATATGTCGTTCCTACTTTCGTACCTTTCGATTGGGCCCGGGTCGAAGTAGGTCATCCGCGGGGGCCGGGCGGAGGAGAATGCGCTCCCTTGGTGCGACACCAAGGGAGACCGCGTTGGGGTTTCAGATCTTCTGGAGGATGTATATGGTCGCGAGGTCGTCCTCGGTGGGCCTCTCGGAGAACTTGTAGAGCTTCCCGAGCTTGTTCATGAGGTCCTGCCGCTTCTCGCCCGGCTTCGCCTCGAGGTCGTACTCGAGGAACGCGAGGGGGACCTGCTTCAGCTTCACCGTCGTCGCGATCAACACCTTCGCCCTGAACCGCACCTTGGGGCTCTGCACCTCGACGGTCTCGTCCGGCGAGAACTTGAGCTCGCCCCTGTGCACCCTGATGGTGGCGAAGACGCGGTCCTTGAGCTTGTCCCAGTCCTGGGAGAACTTCATGCTCCTGTTGGTCATTTGGCTCACTTGTGCTGACCTTGATGCTTCCCGCATATTAATTGTTGCTGAGAAACCGGATGTCTGTTGGACGGGGACGGTGGGCCCAACCGGATTTGAACCGGTGACCTCCCGGTTATCAGCCGGGTGCTCCAGCCAACCTAAGCTATGGGCCCGTGTGGCTTGTGCGTGATACGGTGATTGGGATAAAATGGTTTCCATGATGGCAAATCTGGGTCAGTCGCCCAGCTGGAGCAGCTCGTAACTGCCCGTGCACGGCTTCCCCTTGAGTATGTGCGCGCGCAACCTCGTGAGGTCGAACACGACCGAGAAGATGGTCTCGGAGACGTCGAGCCGGTGGAGCTTCGGGTCAGCATGCCTGCAGATCGACCCGGGCCTGTTCACATGGTCCCTGAAGATGGACGCTATCGACTCCACGGTGACCTTCCCGAGCTGCGCCTGGATGAGCCTCGAGGCGCGGTTGTACCTGAAGACCGAGCAGGACATGGCCGCGGGGTCCTCCTCGAACCTGCGCATCTTGTCCGCCGTGTAGTGGTTGGTGTGCACTAGGTACCCGTCGTGCGCGTAGAGGACGGCGCAGTCCGTCGCGGACCCCTCGAGCGAGTATATCTCCCCGTTGCTGTCCGAGCAGATGTTGTTGTAGCTCGACGCGCGCCCGTCTGGCATCGCGGCCTCCAGCGCCTCCCCGATCCTCCTGCACTCCAGGACCTTCCTGACGGGGAAGACCTTGGGAATGCCCACCCTGACGTCGTTCGGGCTCAGGGCGTTGCCCGTCAGGCTGATGCCCGCGGCGTTCATCCCCGACGACGGGAGGAGGCCCGCGTACGCGGTCGTGACGAACTCGGGCTTCTTGCTGGGCCTCGCGTGCAGGAGCACCACTGTCTCCAGCTGCTCCGCCGACCAGTCCTCGTTGTGCCCTATAAGCACGTCGCCCTCCAGGGTGACGTCCCCGTTCGCGGCGACATCGGTGCAGCCCTTGAACCCCCTCGGGGAGAGCAGCTCGTGGCAGCAGAGGGTGAAGACCTCGTCGAAGGGCATCCTCGCCCCGTCCGCGTAGCCGCGGATCTCCTCGACGAACTCGGGGTAGAAGGACTCTGCGTGTGGGAGGTAGAGCTTGGCCCTCTCCACTGCCTTCTCCCACGACATGCCGGTCGAGTGGGCGATGTTCTCCGCCATCGCGGCCCTCAGGGCCTTCGCGCGCTTGGCGCAGACAGTGCCGGACCGCTTCCCCATGTCGAACGGTCTGCCCTTGACCTCGACCACGGGCAGCCCTGACCCCTTCTTCATGGTCAGGGCCCAACGCACTCGCGCCTAAAAAACCTGCGATGCCCCTCTCACCTGAAGTCGGAAGGCATCGTGTCGAACATCTTCAGGACCGACTTGCCGAGCTTCCTCCCGGCGTCGACCGATATGCCCGACTTGGTGATCCTGAGGGCCCTCGGCTGCGTGTCGTGGGCGGAGCCCCTGAACTTCTCCACCGACACGAACCTCTCCGTCCTCGAGGAGACCATGAACTTGTGGAACTTCACTATGCCCCTGGACAGGAAGAGCTCGGGCTCGACGGCGGTCGGCTCGGGCAGGTCCGTCACGATGAGGCTCGTGAGGTTGGCCTCGGAGAGGAACCTCAGGAGGGAGAGCACGCCGCCGTCTATGTCCTCCTCGCCCCCCGAGAGCCGTTTCAGGGAGGTGAGCGAGTCGATGACGAGCCTCGAGTACTTGACCTCCCTGAGCTCCTGCCTCAGCATCAGCTGCAGGGACTGCGGCGTCAGGTCCGGGGCCATCTGTTTCATCGACTCGGTCTTCGCGTCGGCGCGCGCCTGGCGCAAGGAACCGACGGCCCTCTGGGCCGCGACCTCCACCAAGGAGACGCGCCTGCTGTACGCCTTCGCGGCCGGGTGGACGTCCAGTATCCGTATCTTCCCCACGTCCCACCCCAGGAACCTGACGTTCTCCCTCAGCTCGGCGGGGGGCTCGTCTATGGCGACGAACAGGGCCCGCTCGCCCTGCCTGACCCCCTGTTGCAGGAACTGGATGCAGAACGTCGTCTTGCCGCTCCCGAACGGACCCTGGACGACGTACGGCCTGCCTGGTATGAGTCCTCCGTGGAGCATCTTGTCGACGCCCTCTATCCCCGTGGACACCCTGAGCTCTGGGGCGACGGACGTCACCGGTCGTCGCCTCCTGGGCCGTCGTCCTCCGGGGGCGGTGGCTCCGGCGCGGACGTCGCGTCCTGCGGCCCCGCAGTCCCCCCGTCCCGCGCCTCGGTCACGGGCTCTTCGGGACCCTCCTCAGACGCCCTCGGCTCACCGCGCCGCTTCGGGGCGGCCAGCTTCACGGACAGGCCCTCGTCCGTTATCTTCAGAGGCCTCATCGAGTGGTCGTGGTACGACCCCCTGAACTTCTCGACGGTCACGCCCCTGACCAGACCCCTCCCGTCGAGCCACTTGTGGAGCCTGATCTCGCCCCTCGCCATGTGTGACTCCGCGTCGGGCCTGGGTGCCTCTGGGAGCTGCACGGTGAGCAGCGTCGTGATGCCGAGGTCGGAGAGGAGCCTGAAGAACGACTGGAGGGCCATGTACTCCTCGCTAGTGCGTATGTAGAACCTCCTGAGCGATGTTACAGAATCGACCACGACCCGGGAGTACTTCCTGACCTTCATCTCCTGCTTGAGTATCTCCTGTATCGTGTTGATGGTGATGTCCGCTGGTCCCTTCTCCGAGGTCAGTCGGATGTTCGGCGGGACCGAGCCGAACCGCACGACCCTCCTCTCCGTGGACACGTCCCTCACGGGGGTCTTGTCGTAGCTCTGGATATCGGAGGTGGCGTCGAAAACGTGCACTGCGGAGATGTTCCACCCGAACGACCTCATGTTCACCTGGACCTCGTTCGGGGGCTCGTCGATGGCAACATACATGACCTCCTCGCCGGCCGCGGCCCCCTCTAGGAGGAACCTCATCGCCAGTGCCGTCTTGCCCGTCCCGGACGCGCCGGAGACCACGTACGGCCTGCCTGGTATGAGTCCCCCGTCGAGCATGTTGTCGATGCCGGGTATCCCGACCTTAACCTTCTCTCGTATCATCCAGTGCCTCGAACCCGTAGAACAGATGGCCTCTGTGTTCTGGAGATTATCCATCCAGTACCATATATCTTTCCTTCAGGGTCTCAAGGGGAAGAGCCGAGCGAGGGACGTCGCAGGCGGAGGCAGCGTTAAAACGAACATTTTATAATGGTAATATGCATTGAACACGCCCAAGAGGGCGTCAGCGGTGGCAGGCGAGAAAGGCGTTTCCAAGGCCGTCAAAGGGTCCGTCCTGCTGTCGAGGGACTTCGGCATACTCGTGTCCGCCATGGCGGTGGTCAGCCTGGGCTTCGGCCTACTGGCCCCCATCGTCCCCCAGCTCGCCTCGAACCTGGGCATGGAGCCGGGGGAGATGGGCGGCATCTTCGCCCTGTTCTCGGTCGCGTTCGTGCTCGCCCTCCCCCCTGCGGGGTACCTCACGGACAGGATCGGCAGGAAGACGATGCTCGTGTCCGGGATACTCGTCTTCGGCTTCACGACCCTGTTGATGGCATTCATCACCGATGCGTTCCAGTTCGCCGTCCTGAGGACCCTCGAGGGCGTCGGGGCGGCCATGACCGCGCCCTCCGCGTTCGCCCTCGTGATCGACCTCGTGCCGGAGGAGAAGCGGGCCACGGCCATGGGCATAGAAGGCACCGCGCAGACCCTGGGGATCCTGGGGGGGCCCGCCATAGGAGGGTTCGTGGCGGGCGAGATCAACTTCTACTACCCGTTCTACGTCGGGGCTGCGCTCTCCTTCCTGTGCTGCGCCCTGGTCCTGATGGTCAACGAACCCGCGGTGAAGTCGCAGCAGGAGCACCCGTCCATCCTGACCATGTTCGGCGCATGGAAGAGGAACGCCGAGCAGAACAAGAAGCTGTCGGCGCTGACGGTGAGGGGCCTGGTCATGGGCATAGTCCAGGGCCTGTGGAACCTCGGGCTGCTCCTCTACATGTACAACAAGATCGGCATGACGGAGACGCAGGTGGGTATCGCCATCTCCTTGGGCACGGCGGCCATGGCGGCCGGGACCCTGTACTTCGGCAAGATGGCCGACAAGCACGGGAAGCTGCCGTTCCTCCTCGGCGGCGGCATCCTGATGGCGGTGGGCCTGGGGCTGATGGTCTTCGCCCGCGACGTGATCGACGTCTACATCCTCATGGTCGTGATGGACCTGGGCGGCGCGATGTCCAACCCGTCCGTGGGGGCGCTGCTGGCGGACGTCATGCTCAAGGAGGAGCGCGGCAGGGTGATGGGCGCGTACCAGACGGTCCAGGGGGTGGGGAACATCATCGGTTTCTCCGTGCTGGGCCTGGCCTACGAGATGATAAGCCCGGAGGCGCCGATCATCATGTGCACGCTCGCGCTCTTGGTCGCTACGGGAATCATCGCTGTGTTCGTGCGCGAGGGGCCCCCCGTGGAAGCCGGCGCGGGTCCCCCGTCAGCGGAGAGGGCCCCTTCCTCGGCGCTGTCGCTGGACAAGGACCCTTAGAGGGACTCCTGGACCGGCGCGGCCGCTGAGGTTCTGTCAAGAGTCGGGTGGTAACCCTTCTGACCACTTCGACAGGTGACTCGTCCCGTTCGGCTCCGGCCGTGCGCCCCTCACGGGGTCGCAGAGGGCCATCATCACGTCATGCCGGGACGCGCCGGGGCTGAACCGTAAGCCCCCTGCCGCCCTGTCGCGGGCGGCTGGTAGCGGCGGGCCAGCAGGTCCCTGCGGTGTCTCGAAGACACCGTCCGGGGTGGCTGGAGCCGGGCGCGCGCCCATTCGGGAATAAGGATTCCTCCCACATGTCGGGCGCGACACGCCGCCTGCGGGGCCGGCCGTACCGGCCCGCGCGAAAGCCTCTTCGGGCATGAGGAGACCGATCGGAGCGCAGTGTCTTGGTGCTTCGCCCTACATGTATCACCCGACTTTACACAGAACCGGCTGCTGATAAGCTTATTATATCGTCCGACGTTCCCATCCGCAAGGCTGACGTCATATGCCAGTCATCAACTTCAGTTACTCGGACCTGTGCGGGCTCGTCGGGCAGGACCTGCCCAAGGCCGTGCTCAGGGAGAGGCTGCCGATGGTCGGCGCCGACCTCCGGTCCGCTGACGACGCATCGGACGAGATGTCCTTCGAGTTCTTCCCGGACAGGCCCGACCTGTACTCGGTAGAGGGCATAGCGCGCGCCCTCAGGTCCTTCCTGGACATGGAGCCCGGTCTCAGGTCGTACGCGGTGGGCTCGTCGGACGTCGAACTCAGGGTAGACCCCTCGGTCTCCTCCGTCAGGCCGTACATCTGGTCCGCGCTCGTCGAGGGCAGCGAGGTCGACGACCCCCTCATCCGGTCCATGATGGACCTCCAGGAGAAGCTCCACGTCACCCTGGGGCGCAACCGGAGGAAGGTCGCGATAGGCCTGCACGACTTCTCCGCCGTGAGGCCGCCGTTCACATACAGGGCCGTGGGCCCGCACGAGGTGTCCTTCGTCCCCCTGCAGGGGGACAGGGTGATGGACCTGGCCGAGATACTCGTCGGGCACGAGAAGGGCCGGGCCTACGCAGACGTGCTGAAGGGGAAGGAGACCTTCCCGGTCATACTCGACAGCGACGGCGAGGTGCTGTCGTTCCCACCCATCATCAACGGGGTCAGGACCACCGTGACGGAGTCGACCAAGAGCATCTTCATAGACTGCACCGGCACCGACCTGAACGCCGTCAAGAGCGCCGTGAACATAGTGGTCACCGCGCTCGCGGAACGCGGGGGGAAGGTCAAGACCGTGAGGGTGTCAGGCGTCGACGGGACCGTCAGGGCCCCCGACCTGGACCCCAGGACGATGGACCTCGACGTCGACTACGTGAACAGGTGGATCGGGACCGGGCTCGACCGGTCGGAGATGTCCAGATGCCTCATGAGGATGGGGCACGGGGCGACCGCCACGGACGACGGGATCCGGGTGCTCGTCCCCGCCTACAGGGCCGATGTCCTCCACCCGGTCGACCTCGCGGAGGACGTCGCGGTGGGGCACGGCTTCGAGAGGTTCGGGTCCAGGTTGCCGACGCGGTTCACATACGGGGCGGAGGATGCGGTCGCGGCATTCTCCGCTAGGCTCAAGCCGATAATGATCGGCCTCGGATACACCGAGGTGGTGACCCTCTCGCTCTCCAGCCGGGAGGAGCAGTACGACGCCCTGGGCCTGGAGAGGGACGCCGCGGCCGTCAGCATCAAGAACCCGGTCACGGAGGACCACGAGGTCCTGCGCGCCTCCCTGCTGCCGAGCCTCATGGCCATACTGAGGAAGAACAAGCACCGGGAGCTCCCGCAGAGGCTCTTCGAGGCCGGGGATGTCGTGTGGGGCACCAGGAACAGGGCGATGCTGTCAGGTGTCTCGATACACCCTAAGGCGAGCTTCACCGAGGCCAAGTCCGACGTCCTGTCGCTGATGCAGGCGATGGGCCTCCCCTGCGAGGTGTCCGCCGCGGAGCACGGCGCGTTCGTCCCTGGCAGGTGCGCCCGGGTGCTGAGCGCGGGGCACCCCGTGGGAGTGCTCGGCGAGGTGTCCCCTTCGACTCTCGTGGCCTTCGGACTGGGCTACCCCGCGGCCGCCTTCGAGCTCGACGCGGAGGAGCTGCTGACCCTGCGCTCAGGGTAGGCGGGGTGGAAACCCTCTTATGAGTGCAGGGCTCATCCGAGGACACGTCCCACACTGCTGAGGTAGCCAAGCCCGGATCACGGCGCCAGCCTTGAGAGCTGGTGGTACTACGTACCTCGGGAGTTCGAATCTCCCCCTCAGCGCCACAAGCCTTCGGAGAACAGTATAAATACTCTCCAACCGCGTTAACCAACCAGCGGCGGGATGGGACGCTGGAGGACCCCGCTTGATCTCAGTGCTCCTGGTTGACGACGAGCCCGCGCTTCTTGACCTCGCCAAGTTCTTCCTCGAGAAGTCAGAGGGCATCGCCACGGTCCCTGCCTCCAGCGCCAGGGAGGCGGTCCAGCTGATGGGCCAGCAGGAGTTCGACGCGGTCGTCTGCGACTACCAGATGCCCGAGATGGACGGCCTCGAGTTCCTGAAGGTGCTCCGCAACCAGAAGAACGACATCCCGTTCGTGCTGTTCACGGGGAGGGGGCGGGAGGACGTCGCGATAGAGGCGCTGAACTCCGGCGCCGACTTCTACCTCCAGAAGGGAGGCGACCCCAACTCTCAGTTCGCCGAGCTGACCCACATGATCAGGTCCGCCGTGGCCGCCATGCGCTCCGAGAGGGAGCTCGCCAGGAGCGAGCGGCGCTTCAGGCTCCTTGCGGAGAACTCGGAGGACATGGTCTTCAGGTACGACCTGCTCCCGGAGCCCCACTTCGAGTACGTCTCCCCCTCGGCGACGAGGATAATCGGGTACACGCCGGAGGAGCACTACGCCAACCCCAGGCTCGGGATGGAGATCGTCCACGCGGAGGACAGGCACCTGCTCGAGGGGCTCATGGAAGGCACGCTCGAACCGTCCAAGCCGCTTATCGTCCGGTGGACCACGAAGGACGGCAGGCTGATCTGGACGGAGCAGAGGCTCGTCCCCATAAGGGACACTGACGGTTCGGTCGTCGCCATCGAGGGGACGGCGATAGACATAACCGAGAGGGTCAAGGCCGAGCAGGAGCTGCGAAGGTCCGAGGCCGAGTACAGGAAGCTCGTGATGACGGTGCCCTCCCTGATATGCCGGATGGCCCCGGACGGCACGACCCTGTTCGTCAACCAGCACGTGGAGGAGGTGACCGGGTACTCCCCGGACGAGATCCTTGGCCGCAGCTGGTGGGACGTGTTCTTCCCCGGCGAACTGAGGGCGCAGGTGGACGCCCTGATGGAGGACTTCCGGGAGGGGGACGTGTACGGGAGGGAGATGACCCTCATCGACAAATCCGGTTCCCCGAGGACGCTCCTCTGGAGCTCGTTCAACACCAGGGCCGAGGGCGGCACCACGCTCGTGGAGATCAACTGCGCCGGGGTGGACGTCACCGCGAGGAAGGCCGCCGAGAACGCGCTCAGGGAGAGCGGCGCGTTCAACCGGGCGGTCCTGGACTCCCTGGACGCCAACATCGCCGTCCTGGACGGGACCGGGAGGATCGTCGCTGTCAACAGGAGCTGGCTCGTCTTCGCAGGGGTCAACGACGCGGACCTCGCGAAGGTCGGGGTCGGCTCCAACTACCTCGCCGTGTGCGACCGCGCTGCGGTCGAGGGGGACGAGGCATCCGCGCGCGTCGCGGGGGCGATCCGAGAGGTCCTGGCAGGAAGGAGGACCTCCTTCTCGCTCGAGTACCCGTGCGACTCCCCGGCGATCAAGAGGTGGTTCGCCCTCGAGGTCACCCCGCTCCCCAAGAGGCGCGGGGGCGCCGTCGTGTCGCACATGGACATCACAGCCCGGAGGGCCGTGGAGGAGGCACTCAGGGCGAGCGAGGCGCGCTACAGGTCGATATTCGAGACCACCGGGACCGCCATGGCCATAATCGACGAGGACGGCACCATGGCCCTGGTCAACACCGAGTTCGAGAAGCTGTCCGGCTACTCCAAGGCAGAGGTCGAGGGGAGGATGAAGTGGACCTCGTTCCTCGAGGCCGACGACGTCACCGCGCTGGCGGAGTACCACGAGGCGAGCCTGAGGGACCCCGGCAGCGCGTCGTCGTCCTTCCAGATCAGGGCCAGGGACAGGTTCGGTTCTGAGAAGGCCGGCCTGGCGAACGCCGCCGTCGTCCCGGGCACGAAGGACACGATAGTCTCCATCCTCGATGAGACC
This sequence comes from uncultured Thermoplasmata archaeon, assembly GCA_964644565.1. GTDB lineage: Archaea > Thermoplasmatota > Thermoplasmata > UBA10834 > UBA10834 > UBA9653. Next base: position 40,802 of record CAZXWO010000005.1, read on the forward strand.
GACAGGAGGAGGTACGAGGACGCGGTGCAGCAGGCGGGCAAGAAGCTGGACCTCCTCGCGAGGATCACGAGGCACGACATACTGAACCAGTTAGCTATCCTGTACGGCTACCTCGAGCTCGCCAACGAGCGCACCAAGGACAGGGACATACTCCCCCTCCTGGACAAGGCCAGGACCGCGAGCGAGTCCATCAAGAGGCACCTCGAGTTCGCCAGGGACTACCAGAACATGGGCACGAAGCGCCCCCAGTGGATAGACGTCCAGGCGGCCTGCAAGAGGGCGGCCTCGAACACCGAGCTCAGGGGCGTCAAGGTCGTTACGGAGCTGGGGGACCTGGAGATATTCTCCGACCAGATGCTCGAGAAGGTGTTCTACAACCTCATAGATAACTCGATCAAGCACGGCCAGAGGACGAAGGGCATCTCCTTCAGGTACTCCGTCGGACGGGACGGGCTGCGCCTAGTCTACCAGGACGACGGCGTCGGGGTCCCCGACTCGGACAAGGCGGCGATATTCGACAGGAGCGTCGCAGACGGGGACGGGCGGAGGGGGTACGGCCTCTACCTAGCGAGGGAGATCCTCGGCATAACGGGCATAGCCCTCACCGAGACCGGTGTCTACGGGGAAGGGGCGAGGTTCGAGATGCTAGTCCCGAGGGGGAAGTACAGGACCAAGCGGGAAGCGGAAAGGCGCAGGGTCGGCAGGAAGCCGCACAGGAAGTGAGGCGCGGGCCGCCGTACTGACCGCCCTCCCACGGGCACCCCCCTTCTTAAAGGGTATCGAAACCTTCTTTACACACTGACCGAATAGATTCCGGTCTGTGTTCAGGCTTGCGAACGGGCCTGCAGGCGCCGCATCTTGCAGAAATAATAGGGGGGAGAGAGCCCCGGGTTCATGCCCGGGTCTCGACGACTGCCTAGGTGCATTCTCGATAGGGCGAGGCGGGCCTGGACGTGCAATGCCGCGGCCTTCGGCCTGGACACATCGGAGACTACGGGGGAGACCGTAGCGGCGGTGGAACCCCGGGGGCGATGAAGCTCTCCTCCGGGGCCCCGCGAACCTTTTTCCCTCTCGCCGTGCAGGTACAGGGGCCCGTCGCCCCCCTGAATTGCGACGTCCGCAATACGTTTATGTGCGCGCACGCGCATGTTTAGCATTGTCCGAGAGGACACAGGGATGGGACCCTATGTGCAGATACAGCTACCGTAGCGGCGCTTGTGCAAACCGCCACGTCGAGAGCCTGGAGTGCATCGGCGAGGAGAAATGCGAGCACTCGCAGATGAACGTCATGACCCGGAAGAGCCCCGTTGGGCCCGCCGGGGAGTGCGGGAGTGACAAGTGGCTGGGCCTGTACTGCGAGAGGTACGGAAGGTTCTACTGCGCGGGGAGGGACAGGTGCGAGACGCCCGAGCTGTACATGAAGCACTTCACCATGCACCAGGAATCTCTTATACGAAGGAACCAGGAGGGATGAGCCTGCACTGCAAATACCTGGCCAAGGACGGCATGTGCACCGGGAAGTACTCCGGCTACGCCTGCATCAGGGAGCAGTGCACTCTCGTGAAGCAGTCCAAGAAGTGCGAGCACCACGAGCCGACGGGCGACTACTGCAGGAAGTACGCCAGGTTCGGCTGCGTCGGGAAGGACAACTGCGAGTCCCTCGCAGACTACCTGGAGACGGCGTCGGAGGACCAGGTCGGGTCCCCCGGCTCGTAGAGCTCCTTCCTCAGCCTCGGTATCAGGGCCATGAGCACGGCGATCTCGCTCAGGGCCGTCCGGTCGATGAGCCCGTCGGACAGGAACCCGATCGACCCCGACCTGCGGCCTATGTCCTCTATTCCAGTGATGTCGGACATGGTCTCGCCCACGGAGCCGCCTTCCAGGACCGCCTTCGTGACGCTCGGGGGGTACTCGAAGCCCGGTCCCCGCCCGACGGTCACACGCCCCGACGCGTCCACTATGGCGCAGTACTGGACGTCCACGTGCCTCCCCGAGAAGGGGTCCTTCACGAGGCCGGCCTCGATCCCGACGCCGTAGTCCGCCCCCGTGCGCCCGAGGGAGTTCCTGGCGCGCCGGGTCGCCCCCTCGAGTATCCTGTCGTGCATCGGCTGCTTCTCGACCCCGTGCTCCGGGTCTACGCTGACCACCTCGACCAGCCCGAACGCCTGCGTGAAGACGTTCCTCACGGCGTCCACCTTGACCCTGTTGGTCGACCCCACTGCGATCTTGAGGGGTCTCATGAGCCTCCCGTCCTTGTCGATCTCGCCCTGGACGATCCTGGTCGCGCTTATCGGCTCGGAGTCGTCGGCCTTGACCTCCCTTATCGTGAAGACCTTCAGCTGCTTCAGGCCGTTCCTCCGGCGCTGTTCGTTGATCCCGTCGGCGTTGGCACGCGTCTCCGGCGACACGACGATCGCGTCGATCTTCTCCGAGGTCGCGGCCGTGCCCAGCATGTCTGATATCATCACTATCTCGAAGGGCTTGCCGTAGCGCTCGAGGAACGACGACAGGCCGGCCTTCCTCTGGAAGTACGGGAGCACCTCGACCTTCCTGGACCGCCTCGCGAAGTCGTCCGAGGTCAGCCCGACCTCCACCTCGTCGCCCACGGAGAACGCGGTCTCGAACAGCAGCTCGTGGCCCTTGTGCAGTACGTTGAAGGTCCCTCCGATGCCTACACGCATCCAGCCTACCCCATCATCGTGAGAGCGATCGCGAGTATCATGACGACGACCATGATGACGTAGAAGTAGGTCAGCTGGTTCTTCTTCTTCCGCATCTTGGCCTTCCACTCGTCCTCGCACTTGCCGTCGCAGTACTCGTCCTTATAGGGTATAGCCTTCTCGCAGCTCCGGCAATGCCTGTGCTGGGCCAGACGTTCGACCATGTCACTCGCCACGTTGAGAACGACCACTTGGCATATATCGTTTCGCCAACTCTCAGTCGCCCCTCTGGGCCCGTCCCTCCACGCGCACCCCTTCACACCCGACCTTCACGACGATGGGGGTGCACCCGGCCGCGAGTATGGCCCTGGACGCGCCCTCGGGGTCGTCCGTCAGAGTTATCATGCTGCCCCCGCCCCCGGCCCCGGTCATCTTCGCCCCGTAGCTCACGGGCGCGCACGCGTCCACCGCCTTGTCGAGGAGCGGGTGGCCGACCCCGAGGGAGTTCAGGAGCCCGTGGTTCTCGGACATGAGCCTGCCGACCCTCGCCTTGTCGCCCCTCTCGAGGGCGCCAACGCCGTCCATGGTTATCTCGCCGATCCTCTCGACCGCCTTCGCGGCCCCGCGGTCCGCCTCGACCAGCTCCCTGACCTTGGCAACCAACGGCCCGGTCGACGCGTGTACCCCGGTGTGGCCTACGACGAGGGTGAGAGGTGGCACCTCCCTGTGGTGCATGCACCATGTCCGCGCTCCCTTCTCTATCCGCCACAGGAAGCCGTCCCCCTCGTCCGGGCTCACCAGGACCCCGTGTCCGTTGCAGGATGTGGACGTGTCGGTGGGGCTCGCGCTGCCCTGGACCCCCAGCTCCACCTCGAAAGACTTGCGGGCCACCGATTCCGGGTCGAACCTCCCCCTCTCCGCCAGCATGGCGGCGACCGAGGACACCGTTATCGCGGCTGAGGACCCCAGCCCCGACCCCGAGGGGATCCTGGACCTCGTGGTGATCTCCACGGGCGGGCCGTCCCACGCCTCGTCGAGGGCGGCGGAGAGGTACGCATGGTGCTGCCTCTTCATCGGTCGCCCGTTGACGAGGTAGTCGTCGGAGGGGCCGATGACCGTCGTGATGCGCAGGTCTATCGCCAGGGCGAGCGCGGGCTTCCCGAACACGACCGCGTGCTCACCGAAGAGGATTACCTTCCCCGGCGCGGAACAGCGCTTCATGTGACACCTTCAGACGCCAATCACGATATAGCCTTTTCCAGGCTCCGGGGCCCGCGGCCGGTCGAGCCGCCACATCATCGGCGGACGCCGGAGGGAAGCGTTTATTACTCATCCCGGGGCTTCACGGAGTCGGCCGGTGCAGGTGATGAGTCGGAGTTCGAGGATCGAGGGGTTCTACAAGCTGAGTGTCGAGGAACGCCTGAGGTTGGTCAAAGAGTTCGCGGGCCTGACGGACGAGGAGTGCCGCGCCCTCTCCGGGGAGTCGGGCCTGAGCCTGAAGTCCGCTGACAAGATGGTCGAGAACGCCGTCGGGACGTTCGCGATGCCCCTCGGGATAGCCACTAACTTCCTCATCAACGGCAGGGACTACCTCGTCCCCATGGCGATAGAGGAGCCCTCGGTCGTGGCCGCGGCCTCGAACGCCGCGAAGATGGCCAGGGACAAGGGGGGGTTCACCACCTCGAGCACGCCCCCGGTGATGATCGGCCAGGTCCAGGTCACCGACGTGAAGGACCCGGAGGCGGCGGTACGCCGGCTGCAGGAGGAGAAGGCGAGGCTGCTGAAGCTGGCGAACGAGCAGGACCCGATGCTGGTGAGCCTCGGAGGTGGCGCGAGGGACCTGGAGGCGAGGGTCATCGAGACGATGCACGGCCCCCAGGTGGTCGTGCACCTCAAGGTGGACGTCAGGGACGCGATGGGGGCGAACGCCGTCAACACGATGGCCGAGGCGACCGCCCCGGTCATCGAAGAGATCACAGGAGGGAGGGTGTACCTGCGCATACTCTCGAACCTCGCCGTTTTCAGGGTCGCAAGGGCCGAGGCGGTGTGGTCCAAGGAAGCGATCGGCGGGGAGGAGGTCGTGGACGGGGTGGTCCAGGCCTACGCCTTCGCCGAGGCCGACCCTTACAGGTGCGCGACCCACAACAAGGGCGTGATGAACGGGATAGACTCCGTCATAATCGCCACGGGCAACGACTGGAGGGCGGTCGAGGCGGGTGCGCACGCATACGCGTCGATGTCGGGCGCCTACAAGCCCATGACCAGGTTCGAGAAGACCCCGGAGGGGGACCTGAAGGGGACCATCGAGGTCCCGATGGCGGTCGGGCTGGTCGGCGGGGCCACGAAGGTCCATCCGAGCGCGAAGGCATGCGTCCGCGTCCTGGGGATAAAGACGGCGAACGAGCTGGCGGAGGTCGTCGCGGCTGTCGGTCTCGCTCAGAACCTGGCCGCCCTCAGGGCGCTCGCCACCGTCGGCATACAGAAGGGCCACATGTCGCTCCACGCGAGGAACATAGTCGCGAGCGTGGGCTGCCCGCCCGAGCTGATGGAAGAGGCCGTCGAGATCATCGTCCGCGAGAGGAAGATCCGGATGGACCGGGCGAAAGAGGTCGTGGAGGAGCTGAGGCGGTCCAAGGGCGCCGCCGGTACGACCCGGTCTTCTGAAAAAGTATAAGCGCCACACGGCGATAATCCCGGCGTGACGCTCCTGACCGAGGGGGACCTACTGGGCCTGGCCGGGGTGTACGGGTACGTCTCGCTCGTCGTCATCCTCTCCTGGGCGCTCAAGGGCAGGGTCATGAACCCGCGCAAGCTCGTCCACATAATGACAGGCGGCATCGTCTTCTTCTGGTGGGCGTTCGACACGAGGGAGGTCATGGCCGGCCTCGCCGCGGCCCCGTTCATCGTACTGCTCGTGCTCTGCTCTCCCGTCTCGCCGGTGGAGCTCCTCAGGAAGAGCCCTCTCGGCAGCCGCTCGTCTGAGGGGCACCAGTACGGGCTCGTGATGTACGCGGTCTCCTGGACGGCCATCGCATACCTGCTGTTCTACGACCTCTTCGCCGCATCGATCGCAATCGCGGCGATGTCCTTCGGGGACGGCATGGGCGAGCTGATTGGCAGGAGGTATGGCACCGTCAGGTACCTCCGCAACAGGACCGTGGAGGGCAGCCTCGCTGTCTTCGTGGCGACCCTGGTCTCGGTGCTCATACTCAGCTGGTTCTACTTCGACCTCGTGGGGTACGCGTACGGGGGCCCGCCGGACATGGGAGTCCTGTTCGCGGTCTCCGTGGCGGGCATCGTCACCTGCCTCGAGGCGGTCACCCCTGGGGAGGTGGACAACCTAGTCATACCACTGGTGGTCGGCGGATACCTCCACATGCTGGGGGTCTAGGTGTGAAGCGGCTGATAGTGGTCGACGGGCTGGACGGGTGCGGGAAGGACACCCACGCCCGGAGGATGGCCCAACTCATCGAGGCCGAGGGGCAGCGGGTATCGGTGGCGTCACACCCCTCCGGCGGGAGGCTGGGGAGGCTGGCGAAGAGGGCGTTGCAGGGCTCAGGGCACGTCCCCCGAGCCCTAGCGACGGTGTTCTACACCATGGACGTGCTCCGCTCGGTCGCCAGGTACAACAGGGCGTCGGAAGGCACGTTCATCTTCGTGAGGTACCTGCTGGGTACGGCGTACCTCCCCAGGAGGCTGGCCCCCGCAGGGTACAGGCTCTTCAGGAACCTCCTCCCGTTCCCCGACCTCGCGGTGTTCATCGACATCGAGCCCTCCGTCGCGCTGAGGCGCATCGAGGCCAGGGACCACCGGCACGAGATGTTCGAGACCCTCGAGAAGCTGGAGTCGATCCGAAGCGTCGCCAAGCGCCTCACGTCCGATGAATGGACGGTCGTCGACAACAGCGATGACGGGGAGGCGCCCTTCGACAGGCTCGCGGACGTCCTGGTCGCGAGGGGCTACATCAGGGGTGCCGGGGGAGTCAGCCCAGGTCCCCCTTGAAAGCGGGCGGCGCCTCTCGCAGCCTGCACTTCTCGCAGGCCTTGTCGCAGGGCTCCACGTGTATGACTATCGTCGTCCTGGGCAGGGCGACCTTGATGTCCTGCTCGAGGTGCTCCGCGAGGTCGTGGCTCTCCTTGACGCTGAGGTCCGACGGGACCGTCAGGTGGAGGTCTATCTGCCTCTCGGACCCCGTCTTCCTCGCCCTCAGCCTGTGGAAGTTCACATATGTCGAGGAGTGCTCATTCATGATGCGTTCGATCTCCTTCATCTCCGCATCAGGGAGGGCCATGTCCAGGAGTCCGTGCGACGACCGCCTCGTGATGTCGTAGGCCGCCCTGATGATGAGCCCGGCGACGAAGAGCGCGATGATCGGGTCTATGAGCCTCTCGCCGGTCACCAGGATAGCGCCGAGCGCGACGAACACGCCGACGGACGTCCAGACGTCGGTCTTCAGGTGGAGCGCGTCCGCCTCCAGTGCGAGGGAGTCCGTTTTCTTGGCTACCGACATCAACCTCCTGGAGACATAGACGTTGAGGACGATGGACAGGCCCATCACGAGCATCCCTGCCGCGACGTATTCCACCTCGATGGGGTCGAGCAGGCGCCTGCTGGCCTCGAACACGATGATACCGGCCGCAACGAAGATCAAGGCTCCCTCGATAACTCCAGAGAGGTTCTCGAACTTGCCGTGTCCGAACCTGTGGTCGGAGTCCGCTGGCTCGGCGGACCTCTTGACGGAGAAGCGGGCTATGAGGGCAGCGACGAGGTCTATCCCTGAGTGGATCGCCTCGGATATCACGCCCACCGACATCATCGCGGTCCCCACGATGAGCTTGGTGATCACCAACGCCGTGTTCGAGTAGACCGACAGCCTAGCCACGGCGATCTTCTCGCTGGCCGAATCCATGCGGCCTTCCATGTCCTGGCCCGTACTTAGGTTTTTTCAGCATGTGCGTTTGGTGGTCGCTCCCCGAAAACATTATCACACGATATCATCATAGCGCCACAGTCGCAGCAAGGGATGTCCATGCCCGATGATGCCCCCCGTCATCTGGATAGCCTGGCGGTCAGCAAGCTGAAGGCTGTCGCCCGGTTCCACAGAGTCGATGTCAGCACGTGCAAGAACAAGAAGGACTACGTCGAGAGACTGGCCTCGTCAGGGATCACCGAGGCGCAGGTCGCGGAGGCCCTCCCCAAGGATGAGGCGACAGGGAAACGGCCTGACGCGGCGAAGGACGCGCAGGCGGCGAGGCGGGACGTTGAGGAGATAGCGGGGAAGTCGTCGGGGACCAAGGTCCTGCCGGCCGGGGAGGACGAGGAGGTCGAGAGGAACATAGACCTTGCGCTTCTCGCCAGGCCGTCGTTCTTCGAGATCGACTCCCAGGTGGAGACCGCCTGGAACCACATGATCATGGCGGACTACCACGACGCGCTGAAGGTGAACTCCGTAGCGAGGACAAGGATGTTGGACAGGTTCAGCTCCTTCCAGGTCTTCTCCTGCGCGCTCTCCATCCGTGCGGCGGAGAGCATCATGGCCAGCCTGAAGGACGCGCAGGGGGCCACGGACCCGAGGCTCAAGACCGCCCTGGCCGAGACCAAGAAGGCGTTCGTCGGCGGCAGCCCGAGGCATCGCGAGGAGACGCTCGAGGAGCTGGAGGCCCTCACCGTCAAGGCGTACGAGTCGTTCTTCGAGGGGAGCACGAGGGCGGAGGCCGAGCTACGCGTCATGCTCTCCGATTACGAGTCCTTCGGTACGCAGACCCAGGAGCCGAGGAGGCTCCTCGAGATAGCGGAGCAGGCCAGGCAGTCTTTCAACGTCGCCGAGTACGCCAAGGTGCTGGGCGAGGCGAGGGAGGCGGCCGCCGGCGCGAAGGACAGACGAGCCGCGGAGATCGAGAAGTCCTTCGGGGTCGTCAGGTCCGCGATCCTCGAGGCCCGGGAGGTCGGCGCGCCCGTCCCGGCAGGTGACAGCGGGCTGCTCGAGGCGGAGAAGGCCTTAGAGGACAAGGCGTTCAGGAGGGCCACAGAGCTCCTCGCGTCCGTCGAGAGGACCGCCGACGAGGCGCACCTCGAACGGATGAGGGACACGGCGGTCAGGGAGAGGCAGTCCAACCGCGTCTCGAACAACATCGCCGGACTCGAGCAGACCCTCCGGGAGGCTGCCCAGTACGGGTTGGACGTCGACGAGGGGCTCCTGTTCGTGTCAAGGGCGAGGGCCCACTTCCAGAACAGGGACATCGTGAACGCGGCCAAGTTCGCCCGCCACGCCCAGGACCACGCCGCTGCCATCGAGGGCGACCTGGACAGGCACCGGGTCGAGCGGGGAGTGGCGAAGAAGGTCGAGGACGCGAAGTGCGGGAAATGCGGCAAGGAGGCGCTCTACTCGTTCCCGAACGACACGAGGAAGTGCATCGAGTGCGGGCATTCGTTCTCGATGGTCGTCGCCCCGGTGCCTGCCACCATGGAGCCGCTGGAGAAGCCGGTGTCCTCGTCCACCCAGGCCGTGGACGGCCCGGCGCAGAAGGATGCCGCCCCGGAGGGACCCGCGAAGATGAGGCTGTCCCGCAAGCTCAAGGTCCAGAAGTGACGGGCGCGGTGCACGGTGGCTTGCTGTTTGACGCGCGTTCCTTGGCGAGGCCCCTTATTATGTCCCCGCGGGTGAGGATTCCGACCAGCTTGTCCCCCTCGACGACTGGCAGGCGCTGTATCTTCCTCTCGACCATCATGACTATGGCCTCGTTCAGGGCTATCTCGGGCGCGACCGTGACGACATCCTTCGACATGACGTCCCTGACAGGGGTGTTGCCAATCTCCTCGTAGGCCTCGAGGATCTCCCTCTGGGTCACCTCCTCCTGGAAGGCGATGCCCAGGGAGGAGATCGACGGGAACACGAGCCGGAGGTCCTTCTTGGTCGTCTTTATCGACCTGAGCACGTCTATCTCGCTGAACACCCCCACGACGCGGTCGTTCTCGACGACGGGCACGCCTGACACGTTCCGCTCCGCGAGCATCGCCGCAGCGTCCTTGACCAGCGTGTCCGGGGTGATGCTAATGACGGGGGAGCTCATGACCTCTCGTACCTTCACCATTCTTATCGTCCCGTTCAACCACAGAGAAGATATTAAATCCTTTCTTCCGGTTCTCCGACCGGTCAATCCAGGGAGCTAGGGCCGCCATGATGCGAACCAAACTCAAACCCATCTCGGACATCGAAGTCTCACACGACATGACCGTACGCGACATGACATCCCAGATGATGGCATCAGGCGGCTTCACCGCGAAGAAGCTCGGCCTCGCGGTCGACATCCTCAGGGCGATGTTCAAGGAGAGGCAGTGCACCGTGTTCCTCTCGTTCCCCGCGTGCATCGTCTCGACCGGGACCAGGGGGGTGATACGGAAGCTCGTCGAGGAGAAGCTGGTCGACGTGATCGTCACGACCTGCGGCACCCTCGACCACGACCTGGCAAGGGTCTGGAGGAAGTACTACCACGGGGACTTCCTCATGGACGACGGCGAGCTGTACAGGAAGGGCATAAACCGGCTCGGGAACATCCTCATCCCGAACGACAGCTACGGGATAGTCCTCGAGCAGAAGATGCAACCCATACTGAGGGACATCTACCGCTCGGGGAGGAAGACCCTCTCGAGCAGGCAGCTGGCGGAGGAGTTCGGGAACCGCATCGACGACAAGAGGTCCATACTCTACTGGGCCGCAAGGAACCAGATACCGGTCTTCGTCCCGGGGATCACCGACGGGGCCTTCGGCTCCCAGCTCTGGCTGTTCCGCCAGCAGCACCCTGACTTCTCGGTCGACGTGCTGAAGGACGAGCAGGAGCTGTCGGACATAGTGTTCACGTCGAAGAAGGCCGGGGCGATAATGGTCGGCGGAGGCATATCCAAGCACCATGTGATATGGTGGAACCAGTTCAGGGACGGGCTGGACTATGCGGTGTACCTGACCACGGCAGAGGAGTACGACGGCTCCCTCTCGGGCGCCAGGATACGCGAGGCGGTGAGCTGGGGGAAGGTCAAGGAGAAGGCGAGGTACATCACCGTCGAGGGGGATGCGACGATAACGCTGCCGATGATAGCCGCGTCCGTAATAGGTACAAACAGGCCGACAAGAGATTAATATTGCTCAGTCGGCTTACCTGTCAAGGGGAAGTTCCGAGATGATCTCCAACGAAGGCGGTCCAGAGATTCCGGCGAGTCAGGACCTCATCGCGTTCGGGCGGGAGTACCTCAAGGCGTACATGGACACGGTGGAGGAGAAGAAGCCGCAGGCATACCCGAGGTTCGCGCAGGACTCCCCGTACGCCACGAAGGTGTACTTCCTGCCCAACGGCTGCATCTGCATGATATTCAACTCCGCCAAGGAGCAGTCCATAGAGGGCGCCGTCAAGGACTGGGAAGCGGTCCAGGACGTCATAGTTAAGGGCGTCGACCACTTCGCCGGCTTCTACCCCTTCGAGGGGCGGTCGCTGGGGGACTGGAACAAGAGGGGCAAGAAGGACGCCCTGAGGGACCTGAGGCTAATGGACAGGTCCGAGCTGGCCAAGTCAGGGGCGGAGCTGGAGAGCGTCATAGACAACATCACCAAGATGAAGAAGGCCAACCCGTGGCTCGTCAGGTCGGGGGACGAGATGATCTCCGCCCTGAAGAGCATGGAGAGCCGGATGAGGGGAGGGTTCCCCACGGTGGACGCCATCGCGAGCCTCCAGGCCCTGAAGGCCTACAACCCCGGCGCCGAGAGCGTCAAGATAGAGTTCCCGGACAGGGAGCTCCTGGACAGGATCATCGGGGGGATACAGGAGGTCGCGGGCCTCGATAACAAGCTCGAGGTCTTCGAGACCAGGATGTTCGAGATGGAGAAGTCCCTCCAGGCGCCCGAACTCATGGAGAAGCTCTCCGACGCCTTCGACCGGGTCGACAGGCTCGAGAAGCAGCTCGAGAAGGTCTCGAACATACTGACCATGCTCAACTCCAAGGTGGAGAGCTACTTCTCCAAGTCGGCCGAGAAGGAGCGGCAGGCCGACCTCGAGAAGCGCATCGAGGAGCACACGGCGAAGGCCCTGTCGCACGAGTCCAAGATCTCCGAGCTCGAGAAGGAGGCGGAGATGCTCCTGGCCGAGATGCGCGCCATGGCGTCGAAGATGGAGAAGGACATCCACGACAGCAGGAAGAGGATCGCCCGGGTCGAGAAGCACTTCGTGGACTTCGCGAAGCTGGTCCAAGAATGAGCGGGCCATGAAGCGAGTGTGCGTCCTCCCTGGAGACGGCGTCGGGCCGGAGGTCGTCGGATGTGCGACGAGGGTCCTCGGAGCGGCGGCCCCCGGGGTGGAGCTCCTGCAGGCCGACATCGGCCTGAGCGCTTTTTCGAAGCACGGCTCGTACCTCCCGGAGTCCACACTGGACCTCATGCGCGACTGCGACAGCTCCCTGTTCGGCGCTGTCTCGTCCGTCCGCGACGACCGCTACAAGTCCCCCGTGCTGGCGTTCAGGAGGGAGCTGGACCTCTTCGCGAACGTCCGGCCCGTGAAGAGCCTCATAGCCCTCAGGGGCAGGGGGCCGATCGACGTGGTCATCGTCCGGGAGAACTCCGAGGGCCTGTACCACCAGGTCGAGGCCGAGGACCCGGAGGGGGTCACGACCCCCAGGCGCGTATCGAGGCGCGCCTCGGAGCGCATAGTCGACTTCGCGGTCCACTACGCGCGCTCCCGCGGAAGGAAGGGGCTGTGCTGCGTCCACAAGTCCAACGTTCTCAGGAAGTCCGACGGGCTCTTCCTCGATGTCTTCCGGGAGCGCGTCACGGCGTCGGGTCTCTCCGCGAGGGACCAGCTGGTCGACTCCGCCGCGATGCTGCTCGTGACCGACCCGGCGTCCTTCGATGTGATCGTCACCCTCAACCTGTACGGGGACATCCTCTCGGACGTGGCCGCCGGGGTGGCCGGCGGGCTCGGCTTCGCGCCGTCGGGGAACATCGGGCCCGAGCACTCGGTCTTCGAGCCCGCGCACGGGTCCGCCCCGGACATAGCAGGAAGGGGCGTCGCGAACCCCACCGCCGCCATACTGTCAGCCGCGATGATGCTCGGGCACATCGGCATGTCCCGGGAGGCCGAGGGCATCGTGTCCGCCGTACATGGGACGTACGCGGCCGGGCACCTCACGGTCGATGTCGGGGGCAGCAACGGCTCCGAGCGCTTCACTGACCGAGTGCTCGAGAGACTGCGCCGGTGAGGGACCTCCACGGCCGCGACACCCGGTCCATGACATGCCCTGCGAAATCCCTGAACCCGCACCCCGGGTTCGCCGCAGCGTACCTTCGGAACGCGACCGAGGCCAGCGCGAGGAACGAGCCGGCGAGGAGGGCCACCTCCCACACTGAGAAGAGCCCCAGGACCGCCTCCTGGAGATAGTCCATGACCATGTGGACGCCCCAGAACAGCAGGGGCAGGGCCAGCCTGGAACCTGTGGACACCGGCCCGACGACCATCACCGCCACGGGGTTGTGGAACATGGACTTCCACTGGCCCTCGGGCTGCATGAGGTCTCCCAGGTCGAGGACGCTCGCCAGCCCGTTGGCGGCGACGTAGTCCTTTAGCCCCAAGAGGTGGTCGACGTCTATGAAAACCCCGAACAGGAGGGCCACGAACGAGTCGTTCTTGTCCAGGTTCAGGAGGGTGATCAGGAGAAGGGTCACGATGAGGTGCGTTATGGCAAGCATGGGTCCTCGGCGCTATCGGTGTGGCGCATCAATTGTCAGCGCTCGTATATCATGTTATCGCTCAGACTCCGCTTGACTCGGAGGCCCCAGAGGGACCTTACCGGAATGGAGGGGATGTGCGGGGGCTGAGATTCGAACTCAGGGACTCCTTCGAGACCAGACCCTCAATCTGGCGCCGTTGACCGGGCTTGGCTACCCCCGCATGGTTGGCGCTGGCCCGCCTTCGTAAAGCGTTTACCGATTAAAGCCTTTCGTCCCGCTGCCGCCGCGGGTGGGTCCGAGGGGCGGCGGTGGCCTCGGGCGCGCGTTCCGTCGTTCAATCTCATCAAATAAATACTATGTCGCAATACCCTGTCACAAGTCAATGAGCACGGGGTCCATACTCCGCGCGAGGACTGTTAGGGGAACATCAAATGATAGGATTCCCGAGAGGAAAAGTCACGTTCCGGATGCTCCAGAAGGAAGACCTGGAGTCCCTTCACTGGGGAACGTTGGATGTGCTTGAGAACGCCGGTATCAAGGTCATCAGCGACGAGTGCCTGAAGCTGCTCGAGGACGCGGGCTGCAGCGTCGACCGCAAGCAGAGCCTCGCGAAGATCCCGGGCAACCTGGTCGAGGAGGCCATTCGCAAGGCCAAGAAGAACATAACCCTCTGCGCCCGGAACCCGAAGTACGACGTCGTCCTGGACGGCAGGAGGACCTACTGCTGCACGGACGGCAACGGCACCAGCGTCATGGACTTCGACACCGGGAAGAGGAGGATGTCGACCAGCAAGGACCTCGCCATGGTCGGGAAGGTCGCGAACGCGCTCGACTCCGCCCACATATTCTGGCCGTGCATCAGCTGCCAGGACATACCAGACTACTACAGGCACGTCGCCGACCTCAAGGTGGCGCTCATGAGCATCGAGAAGCACGTGCAGGTGGAGACCACCAGCCACAGGCGTGAGGCGCAGTGGCTCATCAAGCTCGGCACGGCCCTCGCCGGCGACGAGAAGGCCCTCAGACGGAGGCCCATCTTCTCCTCCATGCACTGCCCGTTCTCCCCGCTCCAGCTGGACGGGGGCTCGACGGAGGGTGCGCTCACGCTCGCCCGCGCAGGGGTACCAATCTCGTTCTACGGCATGCCCCAGGCGGGCATCACGGGCCCCGTCACCCTCGCCGGGTCGATCATCGTCAACAACGCCGAGGTCCTAGGAGGGCTCACGATGGCTCAGCTCGCTGCGCCCGGTTCGCCCTTCATGTACGGGACGGGCGGCGCGGCCTTCGACATGAAGACCATGACATGGGCCGGGGGCGGCCCCGAGAGGGCGCTCATATCCGCGGGGGCAGGGGAACTGGCCCACCACTACGGGTTCCCCATCCTGTGCGGCGGCATCGTGACGTCCGCGAAGGTCCCCGGGCCCCAGTCGTGCTACGAGAAGATGTCCAGCGGCCTCCCGCAGTTCTACGCGGGCTGCGACATGGTCGCCGGCCTAGGGCTGCTCGATGACGTGACCATGCTCTCCTACGAGCAGATGGTCATCGACAACGAGATGGTCAAGATCATGGCACGGCTGGCCCAGGGCGTCGTCGTCGACGACGACCACATGGCCGTCGACCTGATCAAGAAGGTCGGCCCCGGAGGCAGCTTCCTGCCCGAGAGACACACCATGTCCTGGCTCAACAAGGAGCACTTCATGACCGAGATCACGGACCGCAGGACGGGCGAGCTCTGGGAGGCGGACGGGAGGAAGAGCGTCGTCGACCGGGCCCGCGAGAAGGCGGCGAAGATCATGAAGGAGCACCAGGTGCAGCCCGTGCCGAAGGACGTCGCCGACCGCTTCGAGGCGATCGTCGCGTCGGCGGAGAAGGACATCAAGGAGCACGGCCTGGACTGAGTGCTTCGGCAAAGTCTATTAGCCCAGACTACTTCGGGCTGGACGGCGGACGGAGGACCCGTCCAGCCCCAGGAAACCCCTTCGGAAGGTGCTTGATCTGATACCGTCCGAGCTCATCCGGGACTTCGAGATGCAGATGAAGGAGCTGCGCATAGGCCACACCCCCCTGCGTCGCGCCCAGAAGCTCGAGAAGAAGCTCGACGTCCGGAGGCTGCACCTGAAGGTCGAGGGGGAGAACCCCTCGGGCACCCACAAGGACAGGATGGCGCTCCTGCTCGCGCTCGACGCGAGGAACAAGGGCATCAAGACGATGGCCGCCGTCACGTGCGGCAACTACGGCGCGGCCCTCGCATACGTCTGCGGCAAGCTCGACATGGAGTGCCAGATCTACGTCCCGTCGACGTTCGCCGCCACCAGGAACAGGGACATAGAGGCGTACGGCGGCAGGATCGTCGTCGCGGAGGGGGACTACGAGGCGGCGCTGAAGGCCTCGATGAGGGACATCGAGAGGAACCGGTGGTACAACGCCAACCCTGGCGGCGTGAACAAGGAGATCGCCGTCTACTCCTACTCGTTCATATCGCGGGAGATGGCCCAGGAACTGGGCAGGCAGCCGGACTGGGCGTCGGTCCCATTCGGGAACGGCACCGTCATTGCGGGGATATGGCAGGGCTTCAGGGCGATGAGCATGAAGCCCAGGATTCTCGCCTACTCGAACAACAACTCGGCGGTCAGGGGCCTGGTCAGCAGGTCCAGGGACCCAATACCCGTCCCCGACCTGACCATAACGGAGGTCAACGAGCCCCTCTCGGGCAACTTCCTCCTGGACGACCGCGAGGGCATGGACGCGATCCTCGAGTCCAACGGCACCGCGTTCGAGATCAGCGACGGGGACCTGGTCAAGGCCTCCGAGCTCATCAAGGCGGAGGAGGGCCTCGACGTCCTGCCGGCCTCCGCGGGCGCCATAACCGCCATAAAGCGCCTCGACTCGCGGAACCACACATTCGTGGCCGTCATCACGGGAAGGGGCCACGGGCCGCACTGAACGATGGACAGATCTGGGCACCGCTCCGCCCGACCATCCGACCAACATATTAATACATCAAGGTACATTGCCAGCCCGATGGACGCAGCCGCAGGTCGTATCCGGTTGGTTCTTCTCGTCGTGACCCTAGGGGTCCTTGTCGACCTGCGGACCGATGGCCTGTAACGGGCGCGCGACCTTTGGGGTGTTGTGATGTCCGTTCGGGCCGATGCAAGGAGTGTGAACAAACGATGAAGGGCGCAAGGGCAGCCGTCGAGTTGCTGGAGAGGCAGAAGGTGGACGTGATGTTCGGCATACCCGGCGGCGTCCTCCTCCCCTTCTACGACGAGCTGGCGCAGTCCGACATAAGGCACATACTCGTCAGGCACGAGCAGTGCGCGGCGCACATGGCCGACGGGTACGCGCGCGTCTCGAAGAGGCCGGGGGTGTGCGTGGCGACGTCCGGACCGGGCGCCACCAACCTCGTGACTGGCGTGGCGACCGCGTTCATGGACTCCTCGCCCATCGTCGCCCTCACCGGGCAGGTGGCGACGGGGGTTCTCGGCAACGACGCGTTCCAGGAGGCGGACGCCTTCAGCCTCATGATGCCCATAACCAAGCACAACTTCAGGATCACGGACCCCAAGGACCTGGCCGAGACAGTCAACAAGGCGTTCATGATCGCCATGACCGGCCGGTACGGTCCGGTCCACATCGACCTGCCGACGGACATACTCACCTCCGACATCGCCGAGGAGGACCTGGCCAAGACAGTGAGGGTGCCAAAGCCCAAGAGGAACCTCTCGGGGCTCCTGGACGCCATAAAGCTCCTCGAGTCGGCGGAGAGGCCGACGATAATGGTCGGGGGTGGCGTCGCGTGGTCGAGGGCCGGCGGCGAGATAACCCGCCTCGCGGAGATACTCATGGCGCCCATAGTCACCACCCTCATGGCCAAGGGCTCCGTCCCAGACAACCACCCGTTGGTGCTCGGGGTGTGCGGGATGCACGGAAGGCAGGTGGCCAACTACGCGCTCAACAACTGCGACGTCCTGCTCGCCATAGGCACCAGGTTCAGCGACAGGGTCACGGGGAAGCTCAGCGAGTTCGGCGCCAAGACGAAGGTCGTCCACGTCGACATCGACTCGTCCGAGATCGGCAAGAACGTCAAGGGCAGGGTCGGCCTCGTCGGGGACGCCTGGACGGTGGTCAACGCCCTCATCGCGGGCCTGCAGAAGAGGAAGAAGAAGGACACCTGGATCGAGCGGATGAAGGCGCTCAACAAGGAGTGCAGCTGCGACCACGACCTCCGGTCCGACCCGATCAAGCCGCAGAAGGTAATACACGAGCTGTCGAAGAACCTCCCCGACGACGCCATAGTGACGACGGAGGTCGGGCAGAACCAGATGTGGGCGTCGCACTTCTACAAGTGCTACGGCAAGAGGATGTTCATCACATCGGGCGGCCTCGGCACGATGGGCTTCGGGTTCCCGGCGGCACTCGGGGCGAAGGTCGCAAGGCCCGGGAGCGTCGTGGTGGACATCGCGGGGGACGGGAGCCTGCAGATGGTGTCGCACGAGTTCGCCACCGCTGTCGAGAGCGGCATACCCGTCGTGGTGTGCCTCCTCGACAACGGGTGGCTCGGCATGGTCAAGCAGTGGCAGAAGCACTTCTACGGGTCGAGGTACATGGCCACGAAGTTCAGCGGCACGCCCGACTTCGTGAAGCTCGCCGAGGCGTACGGCGCGGAGGCCATCAGGGTGGAGAGACACTCGGAGGTCGCCGAGGCCATAAAGAGGGCCTCCAAGTGCGAGGTGCCCATCCTCCTGGACTTCATCGTCGACCCGGAGGAGGACGTCCTGCCGATGACGCCTCCGGGAAAGAGGACCTCGGAGTGCATAAAGGGCAGGTGCCAGTGGAAAGGGGGTGCGTGAATGGAAGTGTTGATGTTGCTCGTCTACGACCAGCCTGGAGTCATGCAGCGGGTCATGGGCGAGTTCACCAGAAAGCGGATAAACGTCGAGACCATCGTGGTCGGCAAGTGCGAGATGCCTGAGAGGGCCAGGATCGTGCTCTCGGTGGAGAACAGGGAGAGGGCGCTGAACGTCATAGAGCATCTGAGGGCCCTCCAAGAGGTAATAGAGGCGGACATAGTCGCGCCCGACAGGCACGAGGCGTACGCCATCCTCCTCGGCAATAGCGGAGTCTGCAGGGTGACCGGGACGGTCGAGGAGGTGGAGGCTCTCATCAAGAAGAGCCAGCCACAGAGGTACATAGAGGCGATGAACGCGATATGAGACGGGAGTGGTGACAATGGCAAGGATGTACTACAACAAGGACGCGAACCTGAACGTCCTCAAGGGCAAGAAGGTCGCGACCATAGGGTACGGAATACAGGGGAGGGCGCAGTCCCTCAACCTGCGGGACAGCGGTGTGGACGTGGTGGTCGGGCTGAAGTTCAGGGACGACTACTGGAAGCAGGCCAAGGCCGACAAGATGGAGATCCTGGACATACCCGAGGCCGTCAAGGCCGCGGACATAGTCATGATGCTCATCCCGGACGAGGTCCAGAAGATGGTGTACGACGCCGACGTCGCGCCGAACCTGAGGCCGGGCATGACGCTAGACTTCGCCCACGGGTTCAACATACACTTCAAGCTCATCGTCCCGCCGAAGGACGTCGACGTGATCATGGTGGCCCCGAAGGGACCGGGCGCCCTGGTGAGGGAAACCTTCCTCGCCGGGAACGGCGTCCCCTCCCTGATAGCGGTCCACCAGGACCACTCAGGGAAGGCGAAGAAGACCGCCCTCGCGATGGCCAAGGGGCTGGGCGCGACCACGAGGGGCGTCATCGAGACGACCTTCAAGGAGGAGACCGAGACGGACCTGTTCGGCGAGCAGGCGGACCTCTGCGGCGGCGCGAGCGAGCTGGTCAAGAAGTCATTCGAGGTCCTGGTCGAGGCCGGCTACCAGCCGGAGATCGCCTACTTCGAGGTCCTGCACGAGCTGAAGCTCATCATCGACCTCGTGCAGAAGGGCGGGATCGAGGGGATGTGGGACAACGTGTCCAACACCGCCGAGTACGGCGGCAGGACCCGCGGTCCCAGAATCATCGACGACCGCGTGAAGGAGAGCATGAGGGTGATACTGAAGGACGTCCAGTCAGGCGCCTTCGCGAAGGAGTGGGTCCAGGAGTGCAGCTCGGGCCTGCCCACCCTGACGAAGCTCCGTAAGGAAGGCGAGAAGTCCCAGATCGAGGTCGTCGGCAGGTCCATCAGGAAGATGTTCAAGTAACGGCCGCAGCCGCAAGGCATAGATACCTAGCGGCCGTTTTTGTACGCCGAGGCAGGTGACGAACGTGGAACGCTGCATCCCGGAAGGCAGGAGGCTCGGCAGGTTCGAAGGACCTGACGGGGTCTTCATGGGGCTCCTCGACGGGGGCCGCGTCGAGGCGACCGTGTCCGGCGACCTTGCGGGCGTCATCTCCCAGGGCTGCGGGGGCACCGGGAGGACCTACCCCCTGGAGGAGCTGCGGGTCCTGGCCCCGGTGCACAGGCCGTCGAAGATCATATGCATAGGCCTCAACTACCGGAGCCACATCAGGGAGATGGGCTGGGAGACGCCCGAGGTCCCGATCATATTCACGAAGCCGTCCTCCGCCATAGTGGGCCCGGGGGAGGGCATAGTGCTTCCCGGCGCGTCGTCGAGGGTGGACTTCGAGGGGGAATCGGCCTTCGTCGTAGGGAGCAGGGCGAGGAGGGCTTCCGACGGGGAAGCGCACATATTCGGATACACCTGCATGAACGACGTCACTGCGAGGGACCTCCAGAAGACCGACCCTGACTGGACGCGGGCGAAGGGGTTCGACACCTTCGCACCCGTCGGCCCGTTCATATCCGGGCGGCCGCCCACGGTGGTCGAGACACGCCTCAACGGGAGGGTAGTCCAGAGCTCCCCCCTCTCGGACAGGGTGTTCGGCGACGCGGCGCTGGTCGAGTACATCTCGACCGTCATGACGCTCGAGCCGGGGGACGTCGTCGCGACGGGCACCCCCTCGGGGATCGCCCCGATGAAGGCGGGCGACGTGGTCGAGGTAGAGCTCGACGGAGTTGGATGTCTTAAGAACCCGGTCGTCGCTAGGTGACCGGGCAGAAGGAGGGATGAAGAGATGGCAATAGAGCCGAGCGAGAAGATCTGGAAGAACGGGCAGTTGATACCGTGGAAGGACGCGACAGTGCACGTGCTCACGCACGGGCTGCACTACGGGACCGGGGCATTCGAGGGCATAAGGTGCTACAGCACCGAGAAGGGCCCTGCGGTCTTCAGGCTCAGGGACCACATCGCAAGGCTCCACACGTCGGCCAAGGCCATCCAGATGAGGATCCCGTACACGGTCGACCAGCTCTGCGAGGCGACCAAGGAGACCATCAGGGTCAACAAGCTCGGGGCCTGCTACATACGCCCCATCGCGTTCTTCGGCGTCCAGGGCATAGGCGTGAACCCCATCGGCTACCCCGTGGACACCTTCGTGATCGCGTTCCCGATGGGTGCGTACCTCGGCGAGGAGGGGATGAAGAAGGGCATACGGGTCCACACCTCCTCCTGGCACAGGATACCGGTGGGCTCCGCGCCGGCGACGGCCAAGATCTGCGGCGACTACCTCAACAGCGCCCTCGCGGTGATGGAGGCGAAGATGAACGGGTTCGAGGAGACCATAATGCTCAACGACCTCCACATGGTGGCCGAGGGCTCCGGCGAGAACATATTCATGGTCAAGGACGGCAGGGTGCTGACCCCGCCGACGAACGCGGGCATCCTCCCGGGGATAACCAGGGAGTCGGTGATGACGGTGGCGAGGGACATGGGGTACGAGGTCGTCGAGCAGAACTTCTCGAGGGGCGAGCTCTTCCTGGCGGACGAGCTGTTCTTCACGGGCACGGCCGCCGAGGTCACCCCCATAAGGGAGGTCGACAGGCGCCAGGTCGGCGACGGCGTGCCGGGCCCGGTGACCCTATCCATCCAGAAGACCTACCTGGAGGCCGTCAGGGGTAAGCTGGACAGGTACCGCACCTGGCTGGACCCGGTCGGGTGAGGCCCCCGCGGAGCAACCAATAAATACCCGCCCGGACAATACATCGTCTGACGATTGTCATACGAAGGGATGGGCGAGATGGCAGCTTACACGTTTGAGGATCTCGTGAGCCAGGCTGAGGCAAGAGGCGTCACGCTCGCGGAGGTGCTCTCCTCAGAACTGTCAGCCAAGGACATGGACGAGATGCAGCAGGAGCTCGGGCAGAGGATGACGGAGAACTACAGCTCCATAGAGGGTTTCATGGCCGGGGTGGACATACCCAGCATCGCCGATTTCTCTGGCCTGTCCATGGCGGACCTGGACGAGTTCCAGGCGGAGGTGCTGGCCGCCCTGTCAGACGAGACCCTGTCGGCCCACTGCTGAGGCCCCCCGGGCCCGCATCAGTCCTTCTTCCTGAAGATCCTGTTCTCAGCGTCGACCAGTTCGTAGTGCACCCTGGGCCCACCGACCATCGACTCGGTCCTCCCCAGCATGAGGTAGCCGTTGGGCCTGAGGGACCTGTGCAGGTTCATCAGCACCTTGTCGTGCATCGGCCGCGAGAAGTATATCAGGACGTTCCTGCAGACGACGACGTCGAAGAACCTGGACCTCGGCTCGTCCAGGAGGTTCTCGTTGACGAACCTCACCCTCCTCCGCAGGGCCTCGCCGACGCTGTACGAGTCCCCCTCCTCCACGAAGTAGTCACGCAGGTAGTGCAGCGGGACCCTGCTCACCTGCTCCCTGGTATAGACGCCCTTCCTCGCGAACGCGAGCGCGCTCTTCGAGAGGTCGCCCCCGGTGACTGTCCCGATTATGTTCTCGTCCTCCCCCGCCTTCGTGAGCTCCTGGTCGAGGCACATCGCGAGGGTGTAGAGCTCCTGGCCGGTCGCACAGCCCGCGCTCCATATCCTCACGATCCCGCCGGTGCCGACCTTGGACCTGATGACGGGCCTGAGGACCTTCTCAGAGAGGGCCTCGAACGCCCCCTCGTCCCTGAAGAAGTCCGTCACGTTGATGGACAGGGCGCCGACCAGGGCCGTGGTCTCCTCCTCGCTAGCCAGGAGGAGCTTGACATACTCTGCGAGGTCCCCGGCGCCCGAGCGACCCTGGCGCTTCCTCACGCTCCTGAGGACGAAGGTCGGGGAGTAGCCGCTCACATCGAGGCTCCTGGACTTCATCAGGTGGAGCCTGACTGACTCGAGTTGTTTGACCTCTGACTGTTCCATCTGAGCGGTTCCATGCACCTGAGGTTAGATATTCCCTTCGCAAGGCACCGGCCCCCCATCATCACTCATGAGAGCAGAGACGACATATTTTTATATGAACCAACCCAATTTTGACCTCCATGCGAGAGCGCATCCGTCCAGCAGAGGCTCCGGACGGGGGCGTCTCTCGCCCGCGCGTCGAACGGGTGATCGTTTGAGACTCTCCCTCACAATCAAACTGGTAGCTGTGATGATGGCCCTGGCCCTCGTGCCGATAATCGGGATCAGCATGATCTCCATCGAGGGGCTCAACGACACCAAGGGTGACGTCGAGGTCCTCTACTCGGAGAACCTCGTGGTGGTGTCCAAGATCGCCGCCGGGACCAGGACCCTCGCCAATGTGGAGAGCGACTTCCTACTGTCCTACACTTACTACGGTACCTCCGAGGGGTACGTTTACTACAACGATTACGTGAACGAACGTTCCAGCTTCTCGCAGTTCCTCACGACCTTCGATTCCACATACTCGTTCGAGGCGCTGCCGTCCATGGCCGACATCATCACCAGCCAGGGGCGCGCGGACCTCCTCGACGACCAGGCGGACGTGTACGACACGGTCACCGCCGAGTGGACCGCCTTCACCACATATGTGGACGAGACGAAGGGGTTCCTCGACGACGGACAGACCACTCTCGCACTCCAGTCCATGGAGAACGCGACCGAGAGCATGGACTCCCTGAACGACGGGATGGACAGCCTCATAGAGATATGCGTCGACGGCGCCGCCCTTATGGACGCCGTCGCGGCGGAGACCATGAAGCAGAGCTACTTCTGGACGCTCGTCGGCGGGACGTCCGTCGCGATCATAATCTCCGCGGCGGCCATGCTGCTGTCGGTCCTCGTGACAGGCCCCATCGTGCAGGTGTCGAAGGCCGCCAACAAGATTGCTGAGGGGGACTTCAGCACCCGCCTCGACATCAAGCCGAGCAAGGACGAGATTGGCGACCTGGTCATATCCATGAACATGCTCATCGACAACACCTCCCTGCCCCTCCAGAGCCTCACGGAGAGCGCCCAGGCCATCGCCGACGGCGACTTCACCAAGGACATCGATTTCGAGGGCAAGGGGGACCTCTCGAAACTGGTCAACAGCTTCAAGAGGATGAGGACGGCCCTCATCAAGCTGACCGAGCAGATACAGATCACCTCCAAGTCGCTCAGGGAGTCGTCGGCCATGCTGGCGGAGACCGCGAAACACATGACCGATGCGACGCAGCAGGTCTCGTCCTCGATGACCCAGACGTCCAAGGGCGCGCAGATACAGGCCGCGAAGGTGGACGAGATGGTGAGGATGCTCGGTGAGCAGACCAAGGCAATATACGACGTCGTCCAGAGCTCGCAGAACGCAGCCAGGGCCTCGGAGGACGCCAGCGACGTGGCGCAGAGGGGCAGCAGGTCCGCCGAGGACGCGCTTCAGCGCATCAAGAGCCTCCTGAGGAGCGTCGAGGAGACGGCCGAGGCCATGAACCAGCTCACGAAGAAGTCCCAGGAGATATCGCAGATCGTCATGATAATCAGCAACATAGCGCAGCAGACCAACCTCCTCTCGCTGAACGCCGCCATCGAGGCGGCGAGGGCCGGGGAGCACGGCAGGGGCTTCGCAGTCGTCGCGGACGAGGTCAGGAAGCTGGCGGAGGGGTCGAGGAAGGCCGCAGGCCAGATCCAGTCCCTCATCGAGTCCGTCGAGAAGGACATCACCGACAGCACCCACAAGATGGACCAGACCCGCGTGAGCGTGTCCGAGGGGACGAGGACGGTCTCGGAGGCGCTGAAATCGCTCGAGGACATAGCCGCCACGGTACAGGAGACCGCGGCGATGGTCCAGGAGATAAGCGCCTCGACGCAGGAGCAGAAGGCGCTGACCGAGAGCCTCGCCAGGAGCCTCGACGAGGTCGCCAGCATAGCGAACGAGACCTCCTCCTCGGCGGAGGAGGTCTCCGCATCGTCGGAGGAGGTGGCCGCAGGCATGGAGGAGCTCACCGCATCCGCGCAGGACCTGGCCGACCTAGCGAACACCCTGAACAAGATCACTAAGAACCTCGCCACCATGGCCGCGACCACCGAGGTGAGGGCGCGCCGCGTCATGGCATCCCCCAATGAGGCCGAGGAGGAACCGGAAGAGCCCGAGAGGGGAGAATGATGGCGGCCCCGGAAGGCAGCCAGTACATCGTGTTCAAGCTGGGCAAGGAGGAGTACGCCTTCGACATATCGGCGGTGAAGGAGATCAGGGACCTGGAGCAGGTGGCCAAGGTGCACCGGAGCCCCTCCTACATCGAGGGCGTGATGAACCTCCGCGGCAAGCTCGTGACCGTGGTCGACCTGAGGAGACGCCTGAGCATCGAGGCGAAGGCCCCTGACGACTCCTCGAAGATCGTTGTCGTGGAGGCCACCGACGCGCCGGTGGGGTTCCTCGTGGACGAGGTGACCGAGGTCGTGAGGGTCGGCAAGGGCGACATCGAGGCGGCCCCCACGTACGTCGCGGAGGGGATGGAGGCCGAGTACGTGACGGGCATCGCGAAGGTCGAGGACCGGCTCATCACCATAATCGACCCCGTCAAGATACTGGAGCTGTCGACGGACGACGGCCCAGGGAAAGGAGGATGAATCGTTTGGCGACCGTGCTTGTGGTTGACGACTCTGAGTTCATGAGAAGGGTCCTTAAGAACATACTCGAGGGAGGAGGGCACAAGGTCCGCGAGGCCAGGAACGCCCAGGAGGCACTCGAGGTGTTCCGGAAGTTCGGCGCGGACGTGATCACCATGGACATAGTCATGCCCGACACCGACGGCATAGAGGCCGTCAAGCGCCTCAAGGACCAGGACAAGGACGTCAGGATCATCATGGTCTCCGCGCTGGGCCACCAGAAGACGGTCATGAGGGCCCTCGAGGCCGGTGCGATGGACTTTATCATGAAGCCCTTCACCTCGGACGACGTGCTGGAGTCCGTGAACGCGGTCCTCCAGCTGGGCCGCTGAGGGGTGCCAGATGACCGGTCCCGTCCGCGTTCTGATCGTAGACGACAGCGCATACATGCGCGTCGTCCTCAGGGACATGCTCCAGTCCGAGGAGGGCATGTCCGTGGTCGGGACCGCCAAGGACGGGCTGGAGGCCGTGTCCAAGGTCGCCTCCCTCAGGCCCGACGTCGTGCTCCTGGACATACAGATGCCCAAGATGGACGGGCTGGCGACCCTCCAGAGGATAATGAAGGAGTCGCCGACGCGTGTCGTGATGCTCAGCGCCATGAACAAGGTGGACGTGCAGCTGCCCCTGCGCGCGCTCGAGATGGGGGCCGTCGACTTCATACCGAAGCCCAGCGGGCCCGTCTCCATAGACATCGTCAGGTTCAAGAAGGCCATAGCGGAACTGGTCAGGAGCGCCGCGTCAGCGCAGCTCGACGTCGTGAAGAGGATGAGGGGCCCTATACACGTCAAGCACCTTGACGAGGCCAAGGCGCCCTCCCAGAGCTCGGACGCCAGGGCGGTCGTCATCGCGGCGTCGACCGGCGGGCCCAGGTCCCTCGAGACCGTCTTCGCCGCCCTGCCCCGGAACATCGGGGCGCCCATCCTCATCGTGCAGCACATACCGGCCGAGTTCTCCCCGTCCTTCGCGAAGCGCCTCGACTCCGCCAAGGGGCCGAGGGTGGTCCTCGCCACCGACGGGATGGTCATCGAACCGGGCAGGGCCTACCTGGCGCCAGGTGGCTACCACCTGAAGCTCGAGCGCAAGAGCAGGGGGAAGGTCGTGGCGAGGCTGGACGACGGCCCCCCGGTGCAGTTCGTCAAGCCGTCCGCCAACGTGCTCTTCGAGAGCGCTGCGGCATGCTACGGCAAAGGCCTCCTCGGAGTCGTGCTGACGGGGATGGGCTCCGACGGGGCCCAGGGGGCCGTGGCGATAAGGAAGGCCGGGGGCAGGGTGATCGCCCAGGACGAGGCCTCGTCCGTCATATTCGGTATGGCGAAGGCCGTCATAGAGGCCAAGGCCGCGGACGAGGTGGCCCCCCTGGACAAGCTGCCCCAGATGATAATCGATTTCATAGGGGGCTGACGCATGGCCAAGGAGTTCGACCTCAACAAGTACTCGAAGCTCTTCGTGACGGAGGCTGGGGAGTACCTGCGGGTCCTGAACGACTCCATGGTCGAGCTGGAGAAGAGGCCCGAGGACAAGGAGCTCATAGACACGATGTTCCGGGCCTGTCACACGATCAAGGGCATGGCGAGCATGATGAACCTCGCCGCGGTCACGGAGACCGCGCACGCGCTCGAGGACGTCCTCGGCGCCATAAGGGACGGGAAGCAGTCCGCGAGCCCCGAGGTGTCAGAGGGCATATTCGCCGGCCTTGACGGCCTCGAGACGATGGTCGCGCAGGTGGAGCGGACCCTCGACGTCAAGGAGGTCCCCGGCCTCGTGCTGAGGCTCCGCGGGCTCATCGCGTCGCCGAAGGCCCCCAAGAAGAAGGCGAAGGCCCCCAGGCCCGAGCCCGCCAAGGAGGCCCCGCCGGCAGAGAAGCGGACGGTGGTGTCGGTCAGGCTCGCCCGGAGGTGCGTCCTCCCCGCCGCGAGGGCCCTCGTCATCCTGAAGGAGCTGGAGAAGGGCGCCGACCTGCACGACACGAGCCCCACCGAGGAGGACATAGAGAAGGAGAGGCCGTTCGAGGAGCTGGTGGTGCACCTCACACCCGCGAAGGGGTTCGACGAGTCCCTGGCCAGGGTGGGGAGCATGACCGACGTCGAGGACCTCAGGTGGGGCGCGGAGTCCGACCCCCCTGAGTCGTGGTCGAGGTTCGCGAAGCAGGACAGGCGGGCCGCCCAGCCCGAGGCGCCAGTGGTGCAGACCGTCAAGGTTGGGATGGACAAGCTCGACGACCTCCTGGACGACGTCGGCGAGCTCGTCATAGGCCGGAGCAGGCTCACGGACAAGGCGGGGACCGCGGACGACTACGAGCTCCAGGAGATCTCGTCCCTCATCGACAACCTCACGTCGGAGATACAATCGAAGGTCCTCAGCATAAGGATGATCCCCCTGGAAGTCGTGATGAGCAGGTTCCCCAGGATGGTCAGGGATATATCCAAGTCGCAGGGAAAGGAGGTCGAGTTCATAGTCGAGGGGGGCGGCATCGAACTCGACAGGACGGTCGCGGACAGGATTGCCGACCCGGTGATGCACATCATAAGGAACTCCATAGACCACGGGATAGAGACCCCGGAGGAGCGCAGGAAGGCCGGGAAGAACCCCAAGGGGCTCATCCGCGTGGTCGCGTCGAAGCAGCAGGACCACGTGCTGATAGAGGTGACGGACGACGGACGCGGCATAGACTTCGAACGGATCAGGCAGGCGGCCGCGTCCAAGGGCCACATGACCAGGGAGAAGGCCGAGACCGCCTCCGGGCGGGAGCTCCTGGACCTCCTCTTCAAGGCGGGGTTCTCGACCAAGACGGAGGTGACGGAGACCTCGGGCAGGGGCGTGGGCCTGGACGTCGTCAAGAAGGGCGTCGAGGACCTCGGGGGCTCCGTCATGATAACGACGTCGAAGGACTCCGGCTCGACCATATCCCTCTGGCTGCCCTTCACCCTGGCGATAATAGACGCGATGATGACCTCCGTAGCGGGGCAGATGTACGCGGTCCCCATGAGCGTCGTTGTGGAGTCGCACAGGTTCGAGCCCGCCGAGGTCCGCTCCATCAGGAGCCGGGAGGTCGTGCAGCTCAGGGGGGAGGTGCTCCCACTGCTCAGGATGCGCGGGTTCTTCGGGGTCGAGAGCGGGCCAGAGGGCCGCCCCATCGACACGCTCATAGTGCAGAGCAGGGAGCGCAGGGCCGCCATCGTGGTGGACGAGCTCGTGGGCCACCAGCAGATAGTGGTCAAGTCCTTCGACAGGCGCCTGAGGAAGGTCAGGGGGCTGTCTGGCGGCACGATCCTCGGCAGCGGGAAGATCGCGCAGATACTCGATGTCGACTCGATACTGGGAGAGTGAGCAGGTGAAGGTCCGCGACGAGAAAAAGGTGCTGGACATAGTGGGCGAGTTCGCGAACATAGGAGCGGGGAATGCTGCGACCGCCCTGGCGTCCCTCCTCGACATGGAGGTGGTGAACGAGGTCACCACCTGCAACCTCCTCCCGCTCTCGAAGGTGGCCAGCTGGCTCGGGGGCCCGGAGAAGGTCGTCGCCGGGGTCTACACGCAGCTCTGCGGCGACCTCCGCGGGGGGGTCCTGGTGGTGCTTTCGAGGGACTCGGCGACCAACCTCATCGGCCACCTGACCAAGGAGACCCCGGACCTGGCGAGGCTGACCGAGATGCAGGCCTCCGCTCTGAGGGAGATCGGCAACATATGCCTCTGCTGGTACCTGGTCGCGGTGTCGAGGATGATCGAGAGCGACCTCATACCCGCCCCCCCTGACGCCACCGTGGACCTCCTCGGGGCTGTCCTGGACCTGCCCCTGGCGGACGCCGGCGTCAAGGTCGACAAGGTCATCGCCGTGCACACGGTGTTCAAGAGCTTCGAGAAGGCGTTCGACGGGTACTTCCTGCTCCTCCCGGAGGAGCAGATGCTCGACATCATCCTGGAGAAGATGGGAGACGGCAAATGAACGAGCCGCAGCTCGTGGGGATCGCACAGGTCCTGGCCTGCAGGGCCCCGGAGCGGATATGCTGCATGGGCCTGGGCTCCTGCGTCGCGGTCTTCCTCTACGACCCGACCACGAAGGTCGGGGGAGTGGCCCACGCGCTCCTCCCGCGGGCGCCGAAGGGGGCCGGGACGACTGGCAAGTACGCCGACACCGCCGTGAAGGTGCTCCTCGACGAGGTGCTCGCGAAGGGCGCCAGAAGGGAGATGCTCAGGGCGAAGCTCGTTGGGGGGGCGCAGATGTTCCCCAACCTGAACATACGGGTCACGGACATAGGCAAGGAGAACATCGACGAGGCGAAGAGGGCGTTGAGGGCGCTGGGCATAAGGCTCGCCGCCGAGGACACGCAGGGCACCCGGGGCAGGTCCGCCACGTTCGACCTCGAGAGCGGGCGCGTCTCAATAAGCACGGCGTTCTCGGACAGTCACTTCATCTGACCGTCGCTCGTCACACCCTTCTCATTCTGCATGACCCTCCGCCATAGGAACCTCCATATCGGCACGAGACAGGCCAGTGCGACGATCTGTCCGCCAAGGAACACGTACCACCCCGGCTGGAGCGTCAATCCCCCAGAGACGCCCATGTGGGGGCTAGTCGTAGTCAATTCCAGGTCTCCTATCATCAGGCCCCACAACGCGGTGAGCATCAATGCCATGGCCACCGCATTCAGGGCGGCGGACAAGCAGGCGGCACCGGTCCTGCCTCCGACCACTTGTCCAAGGAGCGTCAGGGCGAGTCCCATCCCCAACGCTATGGGCACCAGGCACATCAACGGGGCCTCGTCCAATCCGGTCTTCGTCCAGGCCATGGTCGAGTTGATGACGTAAAGCTCTCCAGAGGCCCATGTCTCGAAGTAGCCGAAGATAGCCATTATCACCCCAGACGCCAGGACGACGAGCAGCGCAATCGAGAGGGGGTCCCTGGCGTCTCTTCTCCGCGAGCCTGACACATCCTCGGTCGTTCGCTGTCCCCCAACCGGACCCGGTGGCCTGGCGAGCGCATACACCCCCACGAAGGCCAAGAGGGCCCCGAACCATATTGCCATGAACAGACCGAGGCTCATCTCCTCCGTGAGCCTCTCGAATAACTCGGACCATTCGGGACTCCACTCCAGGAGAGTCTGGATGTAGATCAGCGGCCCCGCCAGGCCGATGCTTGCGGACAGTGATGAGACGTGAGACGCCCGCCGGCTCGCGTCATCAGTCCAGATCATGTAGCAGGTGAACACCAGGGAAGCCGATGTAAGGAAGAAACACCCAGTCAGCACGGCTCCCATTTCAACCATCCTCTCCGTGGAGGCCTGAGTCAAGTAGGAGAACGCCTCAAGCAACATGCTATCGTCCGTCTCGGACCAGGGCAGAATGTACCCCACCAAGACAAGGCACTGCGACAGCACGAGAGTGTACCCGAAGTATCGAGGCCTGCGTCCTCTCGAGGGCGAGCCGGAGCCTCGGTTCCACACAGACATCAGTCATGTGCACAGGAACCTCGCTATTTGAATCTCCTCGTGACATCTCACCCTAACCCGCCGGGTCAGTGCGGCCGCCCCCGCACCACGGGACGCAACCCTTTTGTATGAGGAGCAACCTGGTTATGTCCGCCAGGAGAAGGCGGATGGCTGACGGTAGGCCCGTTCTCAGAACGGGCCGGCTGAGGAAAGTCCCCTCTCCAAGAGAAGGTGGGCCGCCAGAGCGGCAGGGCGAGAGTCCTGGCAAGGGCACAGAAACGGCACAGCCTCGGGATAATGTGATGATTCCCCTGGGGATGAAGTCTCCCGAGGATATGGTGAAACGGCGACCCCCCACCGGAGCAAGCTCAAACGGCCGAACGATCTCTCATCGACGGCGGGTAGAGTGCAATAGTCGGATGCCATCACCGTCGCAAGACGGGAACAGAAAGGGGCTTATGTCCTTCACCTGGCACTTAAACTATATAAGGAGTGGCGAACAG
>CAZXWO010000006.1:0-71364 GCA_964644565.1 uncultured Thermoplasmata archaeon
TAGGACTGAAGCTTCCCAAGCTTTAAGCCCGGGTTCGAATCCCGGCAGCCGCACTTCCTTGTCATTGGCTCGTTATCGATGCAGCCCCCCTCCGGAGAACACATAAGTATCCGGCAACCACTCCCGCACCTGAGGATGGTTCCACGGTCGGAGGGTCATCTACGACAGATAGATTGGGCACTGCAGCCGCATGCGCGATGCTAATCTCAGTCCTCAGCCTCGTTCTCATCGCCGGGAGCACCTCTGCCCTCACGGAGAACGCCACCCTGGTGTACGGAGTGGCGCTGTTCACCGTGGTGGTCGCCGTCGGCTGGGCGATAGTCTCGATAATCATCGCGGTGTGGGTATACAGAGACGCAGAGGACCGGGGCCAGAACGGTGTCCTATGGGTGGTCGTAGTACTGTTGCTTGGCATCGTCGGCCTTGTCATCTGGCTGATAGCGAGGGATCGGATCTAGCAGACAGTCTGCCAGTGGCATCGGCATCTGCACCCGCCCAGGGAGCCACACGCGGCCTTCTTGATCAATCCACTCACTGCAGGTTCAGGACCGCCACTTTCTTCTCTGCATCGAATTCGCGGGTCGACCGGACGCCGTCCAACCTCAGTATCCCTATCTCGTTGGACATCCAGGCCTTCCCCCTCAGGAGGTGGCCGCCGAACGCCCTGTGCTCCCTGTCCGCGACCGAGACATGGATATGGACCCGGTGCTCACCGTACCCGGAGATAACGCCCTGTATCGACAGGAGTTCGTGCGGTTCGGGGCATGCGCGGGTGATGTACTCCCCCTTCTCGAAGTACCCGAGTTCGAAGTCGGTGATCATGCCCAGGCCCGTGCATATGAGCATGGTCGACCTCGAGTCCCTGGCCGATTTGAGTATCGACTCGACTATGTCCTCGCCGTCGTCGAGGCGGAGGATGTGCATCTGACCGCTCCTGGACTGCTGCATCGGTAACGTCCCCTACCTGCATGGACGCACGACTCGAAGTAGTTACGCAATGGGAACAGGCCCGCGCCGCCGCGTTGACATACGCGTCAACCGCGAAATGTGGTTAATATAGCGCCCCCTCGTACCAACTACGGGTGAGGAAATGGCGTTTCGGAGGTTGCTTGCAGCGATGGCCGTCGCAGCCATCTTCGCGTTCCCGACAATGGTGCCACTCGCGTCAGCGGACGGCATGACGCACGTCTACGATGATGTCTACGACGACTGGAGCCTGTCCGCGGAGGAGACACAATACGGGCTGATCAACCACGTCGACGGGTACGAGAGGATGCTGCTGGCCATCAAGGTCGACAGAGATACCTTGGAGAGCGCCGACCAGGCCGTCTGGATCTTCACGGTGCCCGGGGATGCGGACCTCGTCAGCGTGGACCTGATGCCGGCCGTCTCCGAGATTCATGGTGAGCCTTACTCGGACCTCGCCCGGAGAGAGCTCTGCTCGAACCTCCTCCTCGGATACGGGACGCAACTGTACCCGGCGATCATGTTGCCGCTCACATCGCTCGCGGACCCGATGCTGATGTCCTTCGGGGACTCGAAAGGTGATTGGTCCAACGTGGACGTCGCGTCCCATGTCGAGTCGCGCGGCATGACCGTGGAGGTCGTGTCGACGCAGAACGCAGACGCGCTCGAGGCTTACCTGCTGGACCTGGGCCTCGCATTGGACGAGCAGTCGTACTCGTTGGTCAGCGGGTACGTCGGCGAGGACTATTCGTTCATTGTCTCCTGGATCTCGGATGTCGAGCAGTTCAGGTCGGAGGTGCCGGTCCAGTACGACGGCGATTCGGGAGGCTACTACTATGAGCTCGGGTTGTTCGCCAGGTTCCCCACGGACAGGGTGTTCTACCCGCTCAAGCTCACGAGCGTCTACGGCGACGCCACCGTGCCCATGCTGCTCCAGGTCCTCGGGTTCGTCGAGCCGGACGATGATGCGGCGGACTACGGCCCGCTGAGGATGGACATCGCACACAAGGTCGCCGAGCACTACCATGTCTCCCCTCAGCTGAGCCCGTTCTTCACCGCCTCTGGGGACACCTGGGGCGATTACACCTACATCTACGATGTCGAGTACACCGAGGTCGTCATAACAGCGCGTTCCGACCTGCTGGAAGAGGACCTCTGGATGGTGCCCGCGTCGTCCGCCACCCTGGGCCTGCAGTCGTGGGTGCTGGACAACGGGCTCATGGCCGCGGTGCTCGTCGTGGCCGGCCTGTCCTCGATGTCCGGGGTCGTCGCTGGCGCCCTGGTGTTCGCACCGCACCGCCCAGTCCTCTGGAAGTTCGCTATCCTAGGCCTCGCCAACGCCCTGACGGTCGTGGGACTCTGGTTCGTCGCCGCGAAGATGGAGGTGGAGCGCACGATGACCAGGTCGGAGGTGCCGGTCCCGGCCAAACCCTACAGGCTCGACTTCCTCGTCGTATACAGCTTCGTGTTCGTCGTCTCGATCAGCGTGGTCCTGATGGCGTTCTGGGTGTGACCTAGGGGAGCATGTCCGGGGTCACGCGGCCTCGAAGACCTTCTTGATCCTCTCCATGGCCCAGTCGACCTCGGCCTTGGTGATGACCAGCGGAGGCGCGAACCTGATGGTCTTCTCGTGGGTGTCCTTGGCCAGGACGCCCTCCGCCATCAGTTTCTCGCAGAGCGGCCTGACCGTCTCGCCCTGGCCTAGGTGGAACTCCACGCCGATGAGCAGGCCCTTGTGCCGGATAGCCTTGACCTTCTTGGTCTTGACCTCCTTGATCCTCTTCACGAAGTACTCGCCCATCTCCTTGGACCGCGCATCGAGCTTCTCGTCCACGAGCACGTCGAGCGAGGCGCTGGCGATGGCGCATGCGAGCGGGTTGCCACCGAACGTGCTGCCGTGGGACCCCGGGTTGAACACGCTCATCAACTCCTTGGTCGAGACGCACGCAGACACCGGGTAGAGGCCGCCGCCGAGGGCCTTGCCGACGCAGAGGATGTCAGGTTTGATGCCATCGTGCTGGAAGGCGAACATCTTACCTGTGCGTGCGAACCCGGTCTGTATCTCGTCGATCATGAGCAGTATGCCGTGCTTGTCGCATATGCGCCTGAGGTCCTTGAGGTAGCCCTGCGAGGGGACGTTGATGCCGGCCTCCCCCTGGATCGGCTCCACCAGGATGCCGATGGTGTTCGCGTTGATGGCCTTCTCGAAGGCCTTGGCGTCGTTGTAGGGGATGGTGACGAAGCCAGGGGCGAACGGCCCGAAGCCCTTCTTGGAATCCGGGTCCGACGAGAAGCTGATGATCGTGGTCGTGCGCCCGTGGAAGTTGTTCTCGCACACGACGATCTCCCCCTTGTCCTCGGGCACACCCTTCTTCGTGTGGGCCCATCTCCGGGCCAGCTTGATGGTCGTCTCCACGGCCTCGGCACCCGTGTTCATGGGCAGGGCCATCTCGAGGCCCGAGAGGTCGCAGAGCTTCTTCAGGAAGGGGCCCATCCGGTCGTTCGAGAACGCCCTGGACGTGAGCGACACCCTGCCCATCTGGTCGACCGCGGCCTTCACGATCTTCGGGTGCAGGTGGCCCTGGTTAATCGCCGAGTACGAGCTGAGCATGTCCATGTACTTCTTGCCCTCGACATCCCAGACCCAGACCCCTTTGGCCTTCGAAATCACGACTGGCAGCGGGTGGTAGTTGTGGGCTCCGTAGTCCTTCTCGAGTTCGATGTATTCCTTGGCCTTCATGATCTCATCCTCTCACGCGGCCCAGCACGGGCAGGCGTCTTCGGGCGGCTGATTGCGTCCCCGGCTTAAAACAGTTCCAAGGAACACCCGGCGAAGTAGCTCCTCACGGGCGGCGCCAGGTGTCCGCGTGCAGGGTCTTTAACAGCATCATGGTGGAGACGACGCTCCCCCAGGCGAGGGCGCTCAGGACGGCGAGGGTCTCGCTGAACGGCCCTATCCCGATGGAGAGCAGCACCAGGCCGAAGGCGAACGCGGAGGCCGATACGGCGACGCCGGCCCGGCCGAGCGCGCCTGTGCGGTGGAGGGCGTACGCGAGGACGCCGAGGGCTGCGAGGAGGGTCAGGAAGAACGCTATCGAGAACGCGAAGTGGGTGTCGCCGTAGTCCTCCGTGAATATCCCGACGTTCACGAGGAGGACGCCCGCGGCACCGAGCAGGGCCGCCCCAGCGCTCGATGGCAATGCCCTCCCCAGGAGAGGGTGCATCCCCAGGACGGAGAAGGCGAGGATCAGCGCCCCAGAGAGCATGAGAGCCGAGTTGAACGCCCAGGCCGCAGGGCCCACCCCGAGGTCGCTCAGGTAGTTCTCGAGGAAGGTGTAGCCAGGGTCCCGGGTGGCGGCGATGGCGTACAGTATCGAGAAGGCCACGGCCGAGAGGAGGCCGCATGACGCGCCCAGTCGGAATAGCCTCGGCCCGACACGCATGGGCACATGGATGGCGGTACGGCCGTATAACGGTGACAGAGGGGGCCCGTCAGAGCCTCGAGTCCCTCGGGACGGCTTTGACTATACCGTAGACCGGCTTTGGCAATTCCTCCTCCCCTGCATCCGCCTCCCGGGGCGGCCTCGGGAAGTTGTAGACCTTCAGCGGGACCGGCTGCACCTCGACGTGGATCTTCGCGTGTGTCCTCACCATGACGAACACCAGGGAGAGGACGTACGCGGCGGCGACCACGAGCGAGAACTCCCAGAAGTATGTCCATACCGACACGATCGCCAGGGCGGAGAGCGCGGCGCCCGACACGACCCATGAGACGAGGCCCACTATCGCGTCACTTGACTGGGACCGCACTCCGAGGTTGGTGTAGTTCACATGCTTCACCACCTCCGAGACCTCGAACCTGACCACGAAGTAGACCGCCGCGGCCATGACGAGGCCGAACAGCACCAACACGATGTGCAGCGACGAGTCGACCAGGACGATCGCCGTCAGGAGCAGGACGAACGAGAAGAGGAGGACGCCGGTCATCTTCGCCCCCTTGAAGACCTTCAGGGACGACGGCAGTATGACCTTGCCCAGGGTACGGGATATGACCGCCGCCGAGAACTTCACGGGCCTCGGCACCAGCCGCCCGATGGCGCCCGCTAGGGCGGCCGAGTGCTTCACCAGCGTGGGGGATATCGCGCTCATGGCGAAGCAGAACGCCCCTGCGAACGGGTTCAAGAGGCTACCCATCGTGGCTCCCTGGACGTTGCTGCCGACGCTCGCGTAGAGTATGGACTCCACGCCCCTGCCCGACGCGCTCGTCCCCACCGTCATAGAGGCCTTCGGGGAGAAGCCGATGAAGTGCGTGACCGAGGCCATCACCAGCACCTCGTACAGGAGCACCAGCGGTATCGCCAGGGCGACCATCCAAATCACCTCAGGGAACTTCGCCGGGTCTATCATCATGCCGAAAGACGTGAAGAAGATGGCCACGAAGGCGTCCTTGAAGGACTCCAGCTTGGAGCGCACCCTCGCCGAGACGTTGGTCTCCGCGAGGACCATGCCGATGAAGAACGCGCCTATGATCGGGGGGACGTTCATGACAGCCGCGAAGCCGGACACGAGGAAGACGGTCCCGAGGGCGAACAGGATGAACATCTCGTCGTTCTCGATGCTGTTGAACAGCGACACGACCTTGGGGACCGCGAACATCGCGACCCAGACGAAGAACGCGTAGAAGGCCGCCATGCCCAGCAGGAGCTGGCCGTACTCCGACGGGGCGGCCTCCGGCCTGACGACCATGCCGCTCGCGACCGTCAGTATGAGCATCGCGATGAACGTCTCCACGACGACCAGGCCTATGAGGAACTCCACCTCCGGGCTCGACATCCGCTTGAGGTCGAAGAGTATCTTCATGGCGATGCTCGTGCTGCTCATCGCCACCACGCCTGCCAGGAATATCGAGTCGATGAGCGGCCAGCCCAGGTACGACGCGAACACGAAGCCGACGAACAGGCCCACGCTGGTGTCTATGACTGCCAGGATTATCGCCGGCGTCCTCGTCTTCTTGAGCTTCGAGAACGAGAACTCGAGCCCCACAAAGAACATGAGCATGACCAGGCCGACGAACGACAGCATCTCGATGAGGCCGGTGTCGGTTATCAGGCCGTTGTACTCGTAGCCGAGGAGCTCGAAACTGATCTTCGGGCCGATGAGGATCCCGATGGCGATGTACCCTATCATGACCGACTGATTCGCCCTCCGGGCCAGAGTCGCGGCTAGGAACGCCAGGAGCATTATGGCCCCCATCTGGAACAAGAGCTGCGCCTCGGTCTCCATCCGGCCTCCGGGTCCTCGTCGTATTCACGCGGAGATGATGCCTACTAATTCACGTAGAATCGGTCTGCATCCCATCTGGTCGGACATAGCCATCGTCCGTACTTATAATTTGTCCGGAGCGCGCGCGAGCCAGTCATCCGAACGTCTAGTAGCTACGCTACTAGTTCGTGGCCCCGGGCATGACGAGGAGAAGGACGATGTAGAGCACGTAGAGCGAGCCCGAGGCCATGAGCGTCTTGTACTCGACCCGCTTCTTCACCTTCACCGAGTAGTATATCCAGAACGCCGCCGCGAGCGCTATGACCATGCTCGCGATGTTTATCGGCTCGAGTGACCACGCGGTGAAGACGAGGCCGATGCTGACCGGGAAGCTGCTCTGGAACACCATGGCGCC
Source organism: uncultured Thermoplasmata archaeon (assembly GCA_964644565.1). Taxonomy (GTDB): domain Archaea; phylum Thermoplasmatota; class Thermoplasmata; order UBA10834; family UBA10834; genus UBA9653. The sequence goes on from CAZXWO010000006.1 coordinate 6,644, forward strand.
GGTTATGTTGCCGAGAGCAAGGGTGTCCTTGCCCCTGAGGTACCAGATGACGCTGTTGAACTTCTCCGGGAGTTCGGTGGCGATCGGCGCGATGAGGAACGCGAGTATCATCGGGGCGACCCCGACGGCGGCAGATATCATCTCTACCTCCTCGACGAAGAACTTGGCCCCGATTATGATGCCGATGAGCGACGCCGCCACCTGGAAGAGTATCATGACCATGCCGAAGTCGCTCTTAGCCGGCGAGATCTTGAAGAGCCGCCCTAGGTACAGCTCCGGACAGGCCCCTTCGCTCATGTCGGAATCCTCCTTGAGGAGCTGCCAGATGTACACCACGTACATGATCATCAGGAAGCATGCCGCACCGTAGTTCACGAACCTCCTGTCGAAGGTGTCCTGGAAGCTCGTCAGCCCGCAGAACAGCGCGACTACATACATCCCCATGAAGAATCTCAGGTCGCGCTCAGCGTGCCCCGTCTTGAGCACCAGGCAGCTGTCCCGCTTGCCCTTCCTGCAGCCGTACCATATCGCCACGCCCCCCACGAGCATCGCGAGGGTTCCGAGCATGAAGGGGGCTCCGAGTATGGCCCCTTCGCCGATCTTCTCGCCCTCCTCGGCGCTGCCGAGGAATATCGCGATGAGCGGGATGATGGTCTCGGGCATGGCCGTCCCGACCGCGGCGAGTATGCTGCCCGTGGCGGTCTCGGCGAGGCCCAGCTTGCAGCCCAGCCATTCGACGCCGTTGACGAACACCTCGCAGCTCAGGAGGATCATGGCCAGGGCCGCGATGAGGACCCCGACCCCCAATATGTCGACCGCCAAAGGGGCACCCGCGCCGGACTATTGCCATGCAATACTTAAACCATTCTGACGGACACCCGCCGGCCCCACCCCCTCCCCGGACCAGGCCCATAAGTGTTAAGTAAGGACATGGAATGATGGCCTATCGGATGTCCGGCTTCTTCAAGTCCAGGGGGTTCCGCACGCCCTGGCACCTCAGGATCCTCTACCTCTCGACCTTCCTCCTGAGGACCGCGTTCGGCGCCCTGCTGCTCCTGATAGCCAGCTACGTGCCCTACGAGACGAACTACGAGGCTCTGCTCAACGTGGCTATCATCGCCGTCCCGTACCCGTTGGCGGAGATGGTCACGGCCAACTACTTCGGCCTCCTCAGCGACAGGACCGGGAGGAAGGTCGTCATCGTCGCGGGCACGACCCTGGCAGCCGTCGTGGTCACGCTCTACACCCTCTCCAACAACGTCTGGTACCTCGCGGCCATGCACGGGATCCACGGCATCGGCGCCGCGGCCACTGTGGCCCCTGCGATTGCGATGATTGCGGACCACTCGGCCTGCAACGACCGCGGACGCCAGATGGGGTGGTTCGACTACTCCACATTCCTCGGCTACATCATAGGGGCGGTCGTCGGCGGGTTCATGATCGACTACACCGGACCCATAGCCGGGTTCGTAATCGTCGCCGCACTCCTGGGCGCGTCCGCGACCATGCTCCAGCTCATGGTGAAGAAGGAGAAGCCCGTGGTCAGGGGGGCCGCCATGGACGGGTTCCAGGCCCTAAGGAAGGTCTTCAAGGTCCGGGAGATCCGGCTCATGTTCCCGATCTGGCTCATAATCGCGACCGTGCTCGGCCTCGCGATCACGTACCTCCCCCGGATCCTGCTGAGCGAGGACGTCTCCGGCTCCACCATAGGCATCATGTTCGGAGCGGCGGGGATCGCGCTCGGGCTGCTCCAGCCATTCTGGGGGAAGGTGTCGGACATAGTCGGGAGGGTCCCGGTCATGGCCTACGGCGTGTTCAGCATGCTCGGCATCGTCGTGATGGTGCTCTTCTTCTCGGAGTACGCTTTCGAGATCACCGGTGAAGGCATCCACTTCAAGCTCATCGGCATGATACCGCTGGGCATATTCGGGCTGGGCGCCGGCGCGTTCGTCCCCGCGGCGCTCGCGATGATGGCGGACTCATCCGACGAGGGGTCCTACGGGTCCACGATGGGACTCTACTCGTTCGCCCTCGGGTTCGGCGCGTTCATCGCCGAGGGGCTCGGACTGGGCATCATACTGGCGAGCGGGGCCGCGGACGAGGGCGAGGCGGCCCCCGAGTGGCTGCTGTACCTGGCCGCTGCCCTCATCGGCATGGCGGTCCTGATGATGATCTGGTTCTTCCTCGCGAAGGTCGTAGCGAAGAAGCTCGCAGCGATACGGAACGTGCAGAGATGATGGAGATAGACGGTTCGCACGGGGAGGGTGGCGGCCAGGTCCTCAGGACCGCGGTGTCCCTCTCGGCCGTGCTCCGGGAACCGGTGCGCGTCATGCGGATAAGGGAGGGAAGACCCAACCCCGGCCTGGCCGCGCAGCACATGGCAGGCATAGGGGCCGTCGCGGAGCTGTGCGACGCGGAGGTCGACGGCCTCGCGGTCGGCTCGAAGGAGGTCGTCTTCAGACCGGGGGCGCTGGTCGGGGGGGACTTCGAGTTCGACATAGGGACGGCGGGGAGCACATCGCTCGTCCTGCAGGCGTGCATCATCCCCGCAGCGATGTCGAAGTCGCCGGTCAGGCTGACCCTCAGGGGCGGGACCGACACGAAGTGGTCGCCCCCGATGGACTTCATGAGGCTGGTGCACCTCCCGCTCGTTCAGCGCATGGGCGTGTCCTGCGAGGTCGAGGTCGTCCACAGGGGGTTCTATCCCGAAGGCGGCGGGGAGGTCACGGCGCACATCGACCCCTGCCCTTCCTTGAAGGGGGTCGACCTCCTCGAGAAGGGGGGGTTCTCCAACATCGTCGGCGTGGCCTATGCGCAGAACCTCCCCGACCATGTCGTCTCGAGGATGAGGCACGCGGCCATGAAGGGCCTCGTGGACCACCCTGGCGTGAAGGTGGAGCCCGACCTGCGCTCCGGGCGGAGCACGGGGGCGGGGATCGTCCTGGCCGCACGGTACGGGAACACGGTCCTCGGCCAGTCCGCCCTCGGCGAGAGAGGGGTGAGGGCGGAGACCCTCGGAGAGTCCTGCGCGGCGGACCTGGCCGAGACGATGCAGTCAGGCGCGACCGTTGACGAGCACATGCTCGACCAGCTCGTGCCGTACATGGCCCTCGCCAGCGGGGGCTCTGCGGTGGTGGCCGGCGAGATGACCGGACACGCCGAGACGAACATCTGGGTCGTCGAGAGGTTCCTGGGCGACAAGTTCAGGGTGGTGAAGAGGGACGGCCTCGTAGAGGTCAGGACGATCTAACCGTACATGCTCGGCCGCGTGACCGGCTTGTCGCTCTTCTTCACCACGGCCTGCTTCTGTATCTCCCTGATGTGCTCCTCTATGCGCTTCGCCTCCTCGAACAGGGGCTTCGCGTCGAACTCGATGCCCAGCAGGATGTTGTCTATGGCCTCGAGAACAAGGGCGGCTGCCTTGGCGTCAGGGAAGTCAGGGTGGGCCTCGGCGAGGAGGGTGACGACGTCGAAGTCGCGCTTCCTGCCCTCGTTGAGGAGCACGCCCGCGACCCCAGAGATGACCCCCTCCTCGAACTGACGGATGCCGTTCTCCTTCAGGAGCTCCCTCGCCCTGGGGGTGCTGGCGATCCCGAAGACGACGTCCGATATGTCGGCGCTGTCCCTTATCTCTGGGTCCAGGACCAGTCCCTCCGGGGACACTATCATCCTGCACCTCTGCTCGACCGCCCAGTCCACGAGGACGCGGGAGATCGGGCGGACCAGGTTGGGCGGCGCCTGGAACTCGGAGATGAACGCCACGATCTGGTCCCCCTTCTGGCCCTTGTCACCAGCGTATATCCTCACCGGGCTGAGAGGGACCGCGTCACGGATGAGCGACACCGTCGGGAACTGAGGGGAGTCCATGATCCCTATGTGCTCCATCTTCAGGACCTTGATCAGGTAGTTCGCGGATATCGAGCTGACCAGGCCCACGCTGGGGAAACCGTCGATTATCGTCGCCCCCCGCAGGTCCTTCTTCTTCAGCTCGAATATGCGGATGTCGTTGTCGTCCATCGGCTCGGAATACGGGGGAGCACTCATAAATGTTGGGAATGGTGGGGGCCAGTCGCGCCGGGCCGGACAGACCCTCTCCCACACCGCTTTTTCTTGCTCCATCTAAGAATATGGTGCGAAGGGTTATTACGCGGACGGTCGTTCTTCCGGCGGGCTTGGTTTGAAGACCATAATCAACTGCGCGATGTCCGCAGACGGCAAGATCGCCCTCAGGTCGAGGAGGCAGACGAGGATCTCGGACGACGAGGACAAGAAGCGCGTGCACAAGCTCAGGAACTCGGTCGATGCGATCCTCGTCGGCGTAGAGACGGTCATATCGGACGACCCGAAGCTCACTGTCAACGAGAGGTACGTCAAGTCGCCCAAGCACCCGGTCAGGGTGGTCCTTGACTCCGAGGGGAGGACGCCCGCGGGCGCCCTCGTCCTGAACGGGGCCTCTAGGACCATCATCGTCACCAACGAGCGCTGCACCAAGACCTTCCCGAACGCGGAGGTGCTCAGGTGCGGGAGGGACGAGGTGGACCTCGAGAAGCTCATGCCCGCCCTGGAGGGGAAGGGCATCCGCAAGGTCCTGGTCGAGGGGGGCTCGAAGGTCATCTGGTCCTTCCTCAGGACCAGGATCGCGGACGAGGTCTGCATATTCATAGGCAGCATGGTCATCGGAGGGGACGCCTCCCCGACCCCGGCCGGCGGACAGGGCGCGGCCGAGGAGAAGGACGTGGTGCAGCTGAAACTCAAGAGCGCCGACGTCCTCGGCAGCGGCGTCCTGGTAAGGTACGAGGTGGTCAAGTGAGCGAAGAGGCGCAGAAACCCAAGTTCGTCGCAGACCACATGCTGGGCTCGCTGGCGAAGTGGCTCAGGATGATGGGCTACGACACCGTGTACGACAAGAAGCTGGACGACCCTGCGATAGCCGCGACCGCCAGGGCCGAGAACAGGTTCGTCCTCACCAGGGACAAGGAGCTCGCCAAGGAGCCGGGGGCGCTCCTCATAGAGGGCGACGAGTTGGACGGCCAGCTCGCCGCCGTGAAGGAGAGGTTCGGCCTGGCCTTCGACGAGGCCGCGATCAGGTGCACGGCCTGCAACGGAGAGCTCGTGGAGCTCCCGAAGGAGCAGGCGAAGGACTCCGTCCCCGAGGGCGCCTTCGCGGGCAACGACAGGTTCTGGAAGTGCGCCGGCTGCGGCAAGGTGTACTGGAGAGGGTCCCACTGGCTTGGCATAATGGACCGGCTGAAGAAGCTCAACCTCGCCTAGCCTCAGGGCCGTGGAGGTGCTCGCTGATGATCTTCCCGCTCGACGAGTTCACGATCATAGCGCCGCCCTTCCCCTCGACGCACCAGACGGGCAGGTAGACGAGCCCCTTGGGCTCGACGACCATCGGGTCCTTCTGCGGCTTCTTCCTCTCGATTATCTCCGCGTGGCCGAAGTCCTTGACCTCCTCGGTGAAGGACCTGTACTCCTTCGCTATGGCCTCCCGTGCGAGCTCGCCCGCCTTCTCCTGTTCTACCTTCGGCTCCCTGCGGGTGTGCTGCGAGTCGATGGAGTCCACCAGCTCGAACCCCCAGCGCCACGTCTCGATCTGCCCGGTGAGGGCGTTCACGGCTACTATCCCCGCCCTCTGCCGGCCCTCGTCGATGTTCAGGACATAGTGGAACAGGTAGTGCGGGACGAGCTCGAGGTCGTACCTGTAGCCCTGGACCTCGTGCCTGGCAAGGTACTTCACGTCCTCGAGGGAGAAGTTCGGCTTCACTATCCTCTCGGACCGCTCCACCGCGCTCTCGACGATGATCGGTATCGACTGCTCCGGCGGTTCCACGGGCCTCTGGGGCATCTCGTCCGATATGACCTCGTCGAGGAGGCTCTTGACGCCGTCCCCCCCGAGGGACCTCAGGTGGAGGCTCCCTATCTCGTGCTCGACGTCCTCCCTGTCCCAGTAGTATATCCCGCGCTTCTGCAGGAGCGACTGGACGTTGGGGTCGACCTTGCCTATGGACGCGACTATCTTCCGGCCCTGGAAGTCCGAGACGTTCCTGACGAAGTCGTCGACGTCGTCGGAGAGCATGTCGCTCGCCACCAGGACCACGACCGACACGTCCTCCCTCGAACCGTAGAGGTAGCCGTCCTTCTCGGCCACCTCGAAGTCCCTGGAGCGCAGTATCTCGGTCAGATGGTCCTTGAGGGTGTTCAACCGCTCCCCCGGACCTTGAATGCGCAGTCCCGATAAAAGGCTTCTGAATGTGCTGGCCCCCTGGAAAGTTAATTACGCTGGAGGGGACGTTACATGCCTGGGAGGCCCGACCGGCCGCCCGGAAGGGATTGCTTGCATCTCAGGACTCTCGCCCCCGTCGGCCTGTTCGTCGCAGGCGTGGCCTGCATCGCAGGGTCCGTGCTCTCCGGGGAGACGGAGGTGTCCCTGCTCCTGATATTCCCCGTGTTCAGCGGGTCCAGCGCGCTGTTCCTGCTCGGCACCTCGTTCATAGTGCTCAGCTTCATCGTCGGCTTCCTGGCCCTCATGATGGGACATGTCGAACTGGCGGGCGCCGGACCGGGGGGCCGCAGCGGGGCCTCCGTAGAGGGGACGGCGAGGGTGGAGAAGAAGTACGGAGGGGTGGTGCTGCTGGGCCCCATACCGATAGCATTCGGGTCCGACAAGGGCATCGCGCTCGCGATGCTGGCGGTCGGGGTCGTCGTCCTGGCCCTGGTCCTACTCGTGTTCCTGCTCGCCTAGGCCCGCGGCCGCCTCGTCGGCCGTGACGCCGCGCTCGACCGCGAGCTCCCTGAGCGCGCTCATGACCTGGATGTACCTCGAGAAGTCCAGCCCCCGCCTCCTGACCGTGCGGCCTATGGCGCGCTCGATGGCCTCGTTCCTGAGCCTGGTGGAGACGGCCTCCTTCACAATCGAGACGGTGTCCGGGTCCATCGCTCAGTCCTTCTTGTTCGCCTGGCAGACGTCCACGAAGGCCTGGAAGATCTCGTAGCCGTTGTCGGTGTGCTCGACCTCCGGGTGGAACTGGACGCCGAAGAGCGGCTTCGTCCTGTGCCTCATGGCCTGGACGGTGCAGTTGTCCGAGTGCGCCAGGGACACGAAGTCCGGAGGGAGTTCGGTGACCTCGTCGTTGTGCGACTCCCACGCCACGATGGTCGGGGGCAGCCCCTTGAACAGCTCGTCCTCGTCGTCTATGTTCACGAGGGTCTTGCCGAACTCGGGGATCTTCGACGGACCAGCCTTGCCGCCGAGGTGGGCGGCCATGAACTGGTGGCCTGCGCATATGCCCATGACCGGGACGCCTGACCGGTCGATGTAGTCGCCGCACTTGCCCATGGCCTCGGCGTTGAGCCCCACCCTCGGGGAACCGCCTGAGAGGACGAGCCCGTCCGCCTTGATGCTCTCGAGGGGGGTCGTGTTCGGTACGATCTCGCAGTCGACCCCCAGGTCCCGGAGGACCCTCCACTCCCTGTGAGTCCACTGACCGCCGTTGTCGATGACCAGGATGCGCATGTCACAGGGAACACCGGGTCGATATTTAGCCTCTGCTGAGGGCCCCCTGGGGCAGGTCGGAAGAAAGTCGAATACGGGGCTTGCCAGGCGTCCGCTCCGCCCACGTGTGACTATATAAAGAGGGGTTAAATGCACCGGCCCGCGCGGTGAAGGACTTCCTCCCGGCAGGCTCACTCCCACTCGATCGTGGCGGGGGGCTTGTCCGTGATGTCGTAGACCACCCTGTTCACCTTGTCCTTCATCGAGTTGGTGATCCTGGTGGATATCGCCTCGAGGACCTCGTGCGGTATCTTCGCGTACACGGCGGACATCGCGTCCACCGAGTCGACCGCCCTCACCGCCACCGTGTACCCGTAGGCCCTGATGTCCCCCTGCACCCCGACGCTGCGGACGGGGAGCAGGACGGCGAAGTACTGCCACGGGAGCTCCATCTTCCCCGCCGCGGCGGCCTTCTCGATCTCCTCCTCGGCTATGGCGCACGCCTCGCGCACTATGGCGACCGACTCCCTGGTCGGCTCCCCCATGACCCTTATCGCGAGCGCGGGCCCCGGGAACGGCTGCTTCTCCGCGACCTCTATCTTGAGCGCGCGCGCGACCTTGCGGACCTCGTCCTTGTACAGGTCCCTGAGCGGTTCGACGAGCTTCAGGTTCATGTCATCCGGCAGGCCGCCGACGTTGTGGTGCGACTTGATCGTGTCCCTTAGGCCGCCGCCGCTCTCTATCCAGTCCGGGGCGATCGTGCCCTGGACCAGGTACTCGGTGTCGAACTTCTTCGCCTCGCGTTCGAACACGCGTATGAACTTCTCGCCGATGATCTTCCTCTTCCTCTCAGGGTCCGTGACGCCCTTAAGGGCGTCGAAGTACTCGTCGCTCGCGTCCACGACCCTGTGGTTCACGCCCAGCCTTGCCAGCATCTTGTCGACGTTGGCGGTCTCGCCCTTCCTCATGAACCCCGTGTCGACGTATATCGCCAGGAGCCTGTCCCCTATCGCCCTGCTGACGAGCGAGGCGCACACGGTGCTGTCGACGCCGCCCGAGGCGGCGATGATGGCCCTGCCCTTCACTTCATCCCTGAGTTTCACGACCTGCTGGTCGATGAACTTCTGCGCGTCGAACATCTAGACCTCAACTTCCTTGGAATCCTGCATGACCTTCTCTCGGAGCTTCTGGCGGTACGCTGCGAGTGCCTTACCCACCTTCGGGTCCTTCAGCGCGAGCATCTGGGCCGCCAGTATCGCGGCGTTCTCTCCCCTGTCCAGGCCCACGCCCGCCACGGGTATCCCGGGGGGCATCTGCACCACGGACAGGATGGCGTCCAGGTTGAGCGCGCCGCTGACCGGGACGCCTATGACCGGCTTCGCGGTCCTCGACGCTATCACGCCAGGGAGGGCCGCGGACAGACCGGCGATCGCGATGAACACCTCGGCGTCGGCCTCGTGGACCAGCTTCTCGACCAGATCCGGCGTCCTGTGGGCGCTGGCGATGCTCAACCGGTAGGGTATGCCGAGCTCCTTCAGCACGGCGACCGCCTTCTCGGCCACCTTCATGTCGCTCTTGCTGCCCAAAACAATCTGGACGCTCATGTGAAAGGTAGAAGAATGGTTTGTAGTAAAAGGTTTGCGTCTGTCGGCGCCCTTAGGATTTCATTATGGCGACGAGGAACACTCCGACCGCCGCGAGCGCGCCTATCAGGCCGGCGACGATGTACAGGAAGGCGTCCCATATGACATTGTCCAGGTCAACCGGTATGATGTCGACCGAGTCGAGGCACATCACTGCCCAGAGCACGCCGACCACGAGACCGATGACCAGCAACACTACACCTATCATCCGGCTCTTACCGCTTCCGAAATAGGCGGTGAATATGCCCGCCAGCAGCATGAATAGCCCGAATACCATTATCAACACAGTTAGGAAATCCCACGGCATGTCCATCGTAGTTCACCCACTTCCAGATACAGAGATAGAGACCTAGAACTTTATTCCCGTCAAGGTCTTGGTGTCGATGACGCCTGGGATCGAGCGAACCTTGTCGACAACGACCTGCCCTAGCAGGTTGAAGTCCTCCGCCTCGATCTTGGCGATCAGGTCATACTCTCCGAAGAGAGGATGCAACTCCACCACTTCCTTGACCTTCAGGAGCTCGTTGTAGACCTCGTGCTCTTTCGCTGGCGCGGTACTTATCAGTATAAATCCCACGGCCATCTGGTGCTCACCGATGCGGTATAATGGGATGTCCTTTGATAAACCTTTCGGGGTTCCAGTCGATGCGCCAGATTTCTGGCACGATGACCTCGGAAGGCCCGAGGGACGACCTGCTGACGAACGCCCGCGCAGGCGCGCGTATCACACGTGCTTCCTGCGCGCCGCGCGCCTCTGGACCATGTCCCAGCCCGGCAGCGAGCTCTGCGCGCCAACGCTCTCCACCACGAAGGACGCCGTCGATGCGCCGATCCACGCGCACTCCTCTATCGGGAGGGACTTCGAGAGGCCGGCGTAGAACCCCGCCCTGAAGCCGTCCCCCGCGCCAGTGGTGTCGACGACCTTGTCAGGCTGGATGCTCCCGACCAGGACGTCGTCGTCCCCGGTCAGGACCCTGCTCCCCTCGCCGCCCATCGTCACGACGAGCATCTTGACGTAGGACAGCAGTTCCGCGTCCTCCGCGAGGTTCAGGTACTCCTTGGCCCTCCGCAGCTCGGAGGTGTTGACGAACAGGCCGTCGCAGTGCTCCAGGACCGCCTCGAACGACTGCGGGGTGTAGACGTAGTGGAGCTCCTGGGCCGGGTCGAAGCACACTGTCTTCTTCTTCGACTTCGCCCGCTTCGCGACCTTGAGCATGTACGACGGGCGCCCGGTCCCTATGTGGACGAACTTCGACGAGTCGACCGTGTGCGTCCTCACCGGCAGCCTGTCCTGCTCCAGGACCGCGCCCTGCTCCACGAAGCCGATCTGGTTGTGCCCCGCGTCGGAGACCATGATGACGAATGGGGTCCTCTTCCCCCTGACCCTGACCACGTCGGTGGTGTCGACCCCGCTCTCCCTGAGCGCGTCCATGAAGTCCTTGGGGAAGTCGTCCCCCACGTGGCTCGACAGGGCCGTGGGCACGCTCAGCGTCGACGCCATCCTGGCGAGGTTGGCGCCCGTGCCCCCGAAGAGCTCCGTCCTGCCCTTCAGCTCGACGCACGTGTTCGGCTCGGGGAACCGGTCGGACGAGTAGATCAGGTCCACGGCGGTGTGGCCGTAGACGCCGAGGAAGTTGTTCTTGCGCAAGCGATGCTCCCCTCTGCCCATCCCGTATCGGCCCCGTCGTACTTGAAAAGTCGGATGGCGGGGCGCCAGGTGGACGCGGCCCGCGGGCCTAGGTCCCCTCGCGCCAGCTCCTGACGTAGGCCTGCTGCTCCTTCGAGAGCTTGTCGATCTTGACGCCCATGGTCTGCAGCTTCAGCCTCGCCACCTGCTCGTCGAGGTGGTCCGGGACGTCGTACACGTCGGGCTCGAGGGTCTGCGCGCTGAAGTCCAGGTACTCCAGGCACAGGGCCTGTATCGCGAAGCTCATGTCCATGATCTCCACTGGGTGGCCCTGGCCCGCTGCGAGGTTCACCAGCCTGCCCTCCGCGAGCAGGTACACCTTCCTGCCGTCCCTAAACACGAACTCCTCGACCGACTCCCGCACCTTGGAGTGGCGCTTGGAGAGCTTGAGGAGGGCCTCCTTCGAGATCTCGTTGTCGAAGTGCCCGGAGTTGGCGAGGACGCACCCGTCCTTCATGGCCTTGAAGTCCTCGGCGGTGACGACATCCTTGCACCCCGTCGCCGAGATGACTATGTCGGCGTCCCTCACGGCCCGGGACATGGGCATGACCGCGTACCCGTCGAGCTTGGCCTCGATGGCCCTCACGGGGTCCACCTCGCAGACCGTGACGTCCGCGCCCATCCCCTTCGCGCGCATGGCGATCCCGCGGCCGCACCAGCCGTACCCCGCGACGACGAAGTTCTTCCCCGCTATGACCAGGTTCGTGGAGTTCATGAACCCGTCCATGGTGGACTGGCCCGTGCCGTACCTGTTGTCAAAAAGATACTTCATGTATGCGTCGTTGACGGACATTACGGGGAACTTGAGGGCGCCCTGCTGCGCCATGGACCTAAGGCGCATGACCCCGGTCGTGGTCTCCTCGTTGGCGCCCTTGACCTTCGGCAGGAGCTCCTTCCGCTTCGTGTGCAGGAGGAAGATCAGGTCCGCGCCGTCGTCTATCACGTAGTCCGGGGACATGTCCAGGACCTTGTTCAGCGACCTGTAGTAGTCCTTATTGTTCTGGCCCTTCTTCGCGTACGTAGTGAGCCCGTACTCCTCGTTCAGGGCGAGCGCGACCGAGTCGTCCGTGGACAGGGGGTTGCAGCTGGTCAGCCGCACCTCGGCCCCGGCCTCCTGGATCGTCAGCGCGAGCACGGCGGTCTTGGCCTCCGTGTGCAACGCCATCCCGACCTTCAGGCCCTCGAACGCCTTCTCCTTGACCATCCGGGACCTTATGCTCTCGAGGACCTTCATGTGGGTCCTCGCCCATTCGATGCGCCTCACGCCCTTCTCGACCAGTTCCTTGTTGGCCATGCTACCTGCCGGACGCATCGAGTGCTAACCTAATACAGTTGTTGGTACCACAATCGCACAGGCTGGGGCCGTCACAGCTTGTCCAGGTTGCGCATCATCACGGCCATGACCTGGGCCAGGTTCTCGTCGCGCGAGTAGTCCGCCAGGGCCTTCGCCCTCGCGTCCGGGTCGTCCCCGAGGTCCTCGACCTGCCTGACGATCTCCGGCAGGGCCTTGGTGACCTCGTCGACCACGGCGACGGCCGCGTTCCTGGACGTCCTGGACATGGGGTTCAGGTCGACCGCGATGGTCCTCTTGCCCATGCGCGCGAGGGCCTCGGCCCTGTCGCCGTCCTCGAGGGGTATGAGGACGACATCCGCCGCGAATATGCCCTCGCTGGAGCAGAGCCCGCGCATGCTCTCGAGCCCCGGTATCCTCGCGTCCGGGAGGAAGCCGAGGACGTCCTTCGCACCGTGCCTCTCCAGCCGGGACGCGATCTTCGACACGCGGTCGTCGCTCCTGTGGAACAGGCCGACCTCGACCCTCGCCCCCGATGCCTCCGCGAGCTCGGCGACCTCCCTGGGGCACAGGGCGGCGACGTTGCCGTTCACCGATATCACCGGCCTCTCTGCCCCGAGCAGGAGCGCGGCGGCGGCCTTCGCGGCGGCCCTGGCCTCCTTCGTGGTCCTCTCGCCGAGGAGGTAGTAGAACATCTCGCCCCTGCCGTGCGCGATCAGCCCCTGCGGGACGACCAGCCCCTCGTTGAAACCCTGCACGAGCCTCTCCCTGAGCTCCAGGGAGGCATAGCGAGGATGTGTCTTGGGAATGTCAGACATGGTATCTTTTCTCACGCGCGGACGCCTTATAGATGGGGCTCCCCGCGACGACCTGGAAGGATGCTCAAACCTTATATACCTTGAGAAAAACATTATATATAACATTGTACATAGGGCGCTCAACAAAAGTTATAAAAATGATTCGGTGAGACGGTGCAGCTTCTAGGCGTGGTTCAGGACATATCGCACGACGGGAGGCTCATCGTCAAAGCGCGGTTCGCACCGGTCATGAAATCGCTAGTTAGGGACAACGTCAAGGGGGAGGTCGGAAGAGTCGTGAAGGTGTTCGGACCGGCCCGAGCGCCCTACGTTGCCATCGAACCGAGGAAGGAGATGCGGACCCTTGCTGTGCTCGGCAAGGAGGTCTACGTCGAACAGGAGAGGTACCATGGCAAAAGTAAGAGAGGAGACTGAGCAGATCGAGAGATGCCCTGAGTGCAACAGCGCCCACCTGGTGAGGGACTACGAGCGAGGAGAGCTCGTCTGCGAGGACTGCGGCATAGTCCTCGACGACCAGCTGATAGACCAGGGCCCCGAATGGAGGGCCTTCGATGTGGAGCAGGGGGAGAAGCGCGCGAGGACCGGCGCACCCATGACCTACACGATACACGACAAGGGTCTGTCCACCGAGATCTCCTGGAAGAACAAGGACTCGTACGGGAAGAGCATCCCGACGAGGAACAGGGCGCAGCTGTACCGTCTCAGGAAGTGGCAGCGCAGGATAAGGGTCTCGAACGCCACGGAGAGGAACCTGGCCTTCGCGCTCAGCGAGCTGGACAGGATGGCGTCTTCCATGGGCCTCCCGAGGAACGTGAGGGAGACGGCGGCCATGACCTACAGGAAGGCCGTGAACAAGAACCTCATCAGGGGCAGGAGCATAGAGGGCGTCGTCGCGGCGTCGCTGTACGCGGCCTGCAGGCAGTGCAACGTGCCCAGGACCCTGGACGAGGTCGCGAACTCCTCGAGGGTCGGCAGGAAGGAGATCGGCAGGACCTACAGGTTCATGACGCGCGAGCTCAAGCTCAAGTTGATGCCGACGAAGCCCCAGGACTACGTGTCCAGGTTCTGCTCGGAGCTGAAGCTCTCCGGCGAGGTCCAGTCCAAGGCCACCGAGATACTGAAGGACGCCGCCAAGAAGGAGCTCACCTCCGGGAGGGGGCCGACGGGCGTCGCCGCGGCCGCGATATACATCTCCAGCATCCTGTGCAACGAGCGCAGGACGCAGAGGGAGGTCGCGGACATAGCGGGCGTCACAGAGGTCACCATCAGGAACCGCTACAAGGAGCTCACCGAGAAGCTGGGCATAGAGGTCCAGCTCTGAGCGCCCGTGAAATCCGTTCCCCCAAATCCCTTCCTTCTGTTTATCCCCGCCCAGCCCTGGCGCCCTGGAGCCTGACGGTAGAGAGGACATGTTTTTAAGGCCCGCGGACTTTAGCCGGGACGGGGAGAACATTGATCAGGATCGGGGTCAACGGATTCGGAAGGATAGGAAGGAACGTCTACAGGGCCGCGCTCGAGAGCGGGCGCATGGGCAAGGACTTCGAGATAGTCGCGGTCAACGACATAGTCCCTGTCGACACACTCTCACACCTGCTCAAGTACGACTCGGTCTACGGCAAGCTCAACATCGAGTGCAGGGCGGACGGGACCGGCGTGAAGGTCGGCCCCCACAGGTTCGAGGCGACCCAGTGCAGGGACCCTGCCGAGATACCCTGGGGCAAGCTTGGCGCGGACGTCGTCATCGAGTCCACCGGCCTGTTCACCGAGAGGGAGAAGGCGGCGAAGCACCTGGCCGCGGGCGCGCGCAAGGTGGTCATATCCGCCCCCGCCAAGGGCCCGGACGTCACCGTCGTCCTGGGCGTGAACTTCGAGATGTACGACAAGTCGAAGCACGACGTCATATCCATGGCGTCCTGCACGACCGGCAGCCTCGCCCCGCCGGCGAAGGTCATCAACGACAGGTTCGGGATCGAGATGGGCATGATGACCACGATACACGCATACACCGGCGACCAGAGGCTGGTCGACACGCCCCACAAGGACCTCAGGCGCGCCAGGGCGGCGGCGCTGTCCATCATCCCGACGTCCACCGGCGCGGCCAAGGCGATCGGTGAGGTCATCCCGGCGCTCAAGGGCCGCATGAACGGCATGGCCCTCAGGGTCCCGACGCCCGTCGGCTCCGTGACCGACCTGAGCTTCACGACCAGGGACGAGGTCGCGGCCGAGGACATCAACGGGGCGCTGAAGGAGGCCGCGGAGGGCCCGATGAGGGGCATCATGGAGTACTGCACCGACCCGATCGTCTCCTCGGACGTCGTGGGCAACACCCACTCGAGCGTCGTCGACTCCCTGTCCACCATGGTCATGGGCGGCAGGGGGAGGTTCGCGAAGATCCTCTCGTGGTACGACAACGAGTGGGGCTACGCGAACAGGCTCGTCGACCTGGCCCCGAGGCTGCTCTGACCCGGGCTTCCCAGGGATACCGTTAACTAGGGCCGCATGGCTAGTACGCATGCCATGGTCTCGTGCTACGGCTGCGACCGCTTCGGAACCGACTGCAGGGGCATAGTCCCTCCCATCGAGTTCCGGGACACCATCAACGAGTACTGCAGGCTCTTCAAGGCGCACTCCTGGCAGGAAGAACTCTACAAGCCGGGCATGAGCTCCAGGATATGATCAAGGCCTGAACCGGCTCAGGCCGACGTACTCCACATCCTTCTTCTTGACGCGCCCGAGGAGGATCTCCTTCTTGACGCCGTGGGCGAGCCTGACCGCGCGGCTGACCTCCGGCCACATCGCCGTGTAGGCCTCCGGGACCGCGTGCACCAGATAGCGCGCGTGCGACTTGTCCGGGTCCCCCTCGTACGCCCTGAAGTGCGAGCCGTACTTGAAGCCCGTCTTGACAACCATGCCCTTCCCCTTCATGTCCTTGAAGGCGCTGAGCCTGAGGTCGAAGTCCGGCTGGACGGCCCTCGCGCGCTTCTTCAGCGCCGGCAGGCCGACCGGCTTGTCCGTCTTCGCATCCCTGAGCTTCAGCGCCCCCATCTCGACCAGGAACGACGCCTCTATGAGCGACAGCTGCAGGGCCGGCCCGATCATCTTTCCGAAGTAGTGGCCCCCGTGCAGCGCCGCGGCGGACGCCTCGTCGTCGACCATCACCCTGTCGGCCATAACATGCGCCTCGTGCTCCGTGCTCAGGTCGACGGCCCCGAGCCGCCCCTTCGGGATGACACGCTTGACCTCGTAGTACGTCACGTCGCTCTCCTCGTCCACCACGGCGAGGAGAAGCCCCTTCCTGACATCCGACGTGCGGTCCAGGTGTTCGAGGAGCGCGCCCAGGTCGAACGTGGATCGTTCGGATATCGCCGCGACCCACCACCTGCTGGGCGTCTTGTTAGGGGACCCGCCCCTCGGGAAGACCCTGAAGTCCAGGGGGGGCGAGCTGGCCTTGACGATGTAGCCGCGCTGACGCATCTCCCTGTAGACGAGGTACCTCACCTCGAACCCGTCGGAGGTGCGGTGCCCCTTCCGGAGGAGGGCGCCGGCAGAAAGGACAGCGCCGCCCTCCCCGAGGACCTCGAGGCGCTCCGCCTCTACGAGGTACGTCGCCTCCATGAGGTCCAGCTTGATGGCGCCGCCGGACTGGGGCGACCCGTAGGAGCCCTTGTTGTGTATCTGGCTGGCCTCCGCTGGGTCCGCTACGATGACCGACTCGCCGGCCAACTTCCCGCTCATCCAGCGAGCATATCACCGTTCGGTATAATTAGTTCTCCACGGGCGCCGGGCCACCGCAGGCAGGCCGGCGGGCACCGCCAGGACCCGGCTGCCCAGGACGGGACCCCAAAACACATCGCAGTAAAGATTATATAGAAGCGCAAACATATTCGAAACCCTAGCCTGCAAAGGCGAGACGGACGGAGGTGAAGAAAGCATGATCCGAAGGAGAGACAAGAAGGAGGGCATGGTGCCGAGGGATTACTGGGGCCAGACGTGGACCAGCCCGTGGACCATGCTGAACGACATGGACAGGGTCTTCGACGACTTCAGGTCCGAGTGGGAGAACATGTTCCTCGCGCCTAGGTCCCCCGGGGCCGAGATGGTGAGGCAGCCGCTCGTGGACCTCGCCGACAACGGCAAGGAGTACCTCGTCAAGGCTGAGATCCCAGGGATAAGCAAGGACGACCTCAGGATAGAGGTCGCCCAGGACAGCCTCGAGATATCAGGGGAGACGAGCGTCGAGGAGAAGGAGGAGGACAAGGAGACCGGCTATATCCGCAGGGAGAGGAGGTACTCCAGGTTCTACAGGGCTCTCCCTCTCCCGGAGAACGTCCTCACCGACAAGGTGGAGGCGGAGCTCAAGGACGGGGTTCTGACCATCACACTGCCCAAGGCGGCCCCTCCGGAGAAGAAGACCAAGAAGGTCCCTGTCAAGTGAGGCCGCGGCAACCCCGCGGCCCCTGAAACCCATTACCATTTCGATCACAGCCGAACCAGGGTCCATATCACAAGGTGTCACAGATGTCCAGCAAGGAGAAGATACTCAGGGTTGTCCAGGCCAAGACGGCCGACGACGGGAAGGGCATAGCCAGGGTCGACCCGGCCCTCATGAGGATACTCAAGCTCAACCAGGGCGACACGGTCATGATAGAGGGGACGAGGTCCACGGCCGTCACCGTCTACACTGGGTACCCCGAGGACGAGAACCGGGGCACTATACGCATAGACGGCGTCACCAGGAAGAACGCCGGAGTCGGCCTGGACGAGAAGATCTCGATCCGGGGCATCGTGCCCAAACCAGCGACCAAGGTCACCCTGGCGCCCACTCAGCAGCTGAAGCTCCTGGGCGGGGAGGAGTACCTCTCCCAGAACCTCGAGGGGCGCCCCGTCGTCAAGGGAGACCTCATAGAGGTCAGCGTCATGGGCCGCAAGTTCACCCTCGTGGTCCAGGGCTTCCAGCCCTCTGGCGAGGCGGCAGTCATCCAGAACTTCACGCAGGTCAAGCTCAGCGAGAAGCCCGCGAAGGAGGAGGTCGCCAAGGGCCCCAAGGTGGCCTACGAGGACATAGGCGGCCTCAAGGACGAGGTCAACAAGGTCAGGGAGATGATCGAGCTGCCCCTCCGGCACCCGGAGCTGTTCGAGAAGCTCGGGGTCGAGGCCCCCAAGGGCGTGCTGCTCCACGGACCACCTGGCACCGGCAAGACCCTCCTCGCGAAGGCGGTGGCGTCCGAGACCAGCGCCACGTTCACGTCCATAGGCGGCCCCGAGATCATGAGCAAGTTCTACGGCGAGAGCGAGGAGCGCCTCAGGGACATCTTCAAGGAGGCCGCGGAGAACGCCCCCAGCATCATATTCATAGACGAGATAGACTCCATCGCCCCGAAGAGGGACGAGGTCACCGCCGAGACGGAGAGGCGCATCGTGGCGCAGCTCCTGGCCCTCATGGACGGGCTGGAGGGCAGGGGCAAGGTCGTCGTCATAGGCGCGACCAACAGGCCCAACGCCCTCGACCCGGCGATACGAAGGCCTGGCAGGTTCGACAGGGAGATCGAGATCGGCATACCGGACAGGGACGGCCGGCTCGAGATACTCCAGATCCACACCAAGGGCATGCCGCTCTCGGAGGACGTCGACATGGACAAACTCGCCTCGATGACCCATGGGTACGTGGGCGCGGACCTCGCTTCGCTCGCGAGGGAGGCGGCCATGCGGGCCCTGAGGAAGGTCCTGCCGTCGATAGACCTGGAGGCCGAGTCGATCCCGGCCGAGGTGCTCAACGAGCTGAGGGTCGGGATGGACGACTTCATGGCCGCGTACAGGGAGGTGCAGCCCTCGACCCTCAGGGAGGTCCTGCTCGAGGCGCCGAACGTCAAGTGGGAGGACATCGGCGGCCTCGAGGGCCCGAAGCAGGAGCTCATGGAGTCGGTCGAGTGGCCCCTCAAGTACGCCAACCTGTTCAAGCACATGGGCGCCACCCCTCCCAAGGGGCTCCTGCTCTACGGCCCGCCCGGGACTGGCAAGACCCTCCTCGCCAAGGCGGTCGCGACCGAGAGCGAGGCCAACTTCATCAGCGTCAAGGGCCCGGAGTTCCTCTCGAAGTGGGTCGGGGAGAGCGAGAAGGCCGTGCGCGAGACCTTCAGGAAGGCGAGGCAGGCCGCGCCTTGCGTCATATTCCTGGACGAGATAGACGCCATCGCCCCCGTGAGGGGCACCTCGTCCGACTCGGGCGTCACGGAGCGCGTCATCAGCCAGATACTCACGGAGATGGACGGGCTCGAGACCCTGCACAACGTGGTCGTCATAGCGGCCACCAACAGGCCGGACATCATGGACCCGGCGCTCCTCCGCCCGGGCAGGTTCGACAGGCTGGTCTACGTGCCCCCGCCCGACCTGGCAGCCAGGAAGGAGATACTCAGGATACACACAAAGGGTAAACCCTTGGACGGGGATGTGGACCTGGACAAGCTGGCCACGAAGATGGACAAGTACACCGGCGCGGAGATAGCCGCCGTGTGCAACGAGGCCGTGATGCTCGCCATCAGGGACTACGTCCTCGATGGAGGGGACCTGGACGAGGAGGCCGTCAAGGCGCGCAAGGTCGGCATGAAGTACTTCGAGAAGGCCATGGAGAACGTCGAACCCATGAGCGAGAACGATCTTAGGCGTTACGAGAAGCTCTCGCCCAACGCGATGTACAGATGATCCAGGGGTTGAACGGGGCTTGCAGGGACAGGTGACCAGGGTTCTGAGGCACGCGCGTGCCGTGGCAGGGGACAGGGACAAGCTCGTCGCCAGGACGAGGGACACCCTGGCCAAGTGCGGGTTCTACGTCTCGAGCCCGCACAACCTCAGGAGCATCAGCTTCGACCTGGTGGCCCGGAGGGACCGCCAGCTGGTCGTGCTGAAGGCGCTCTGCAACATCGACTCGCTGTCGTCCGAGGACGCCGACGAGCTGAAGGTCATGGCGTCCATGCTGGGGGCGAGCCCCATGGTCATAGGGATGCACTCCAGCTCCGCCGACCTCGAGGACGGGATCCTCTACACCCGCTTCGGGATCCCGATCGTCTCCGAGGGAACATTCTCCGACTTCATGCTCGAGGGCGTCCCCCCGCTGGTATACGCGGCCCCTGGCGGGCTCTACGTGCGCCTGGACGGCGACATGCTCAAGGAGCTCAGGCAGGCCAGGGTGATATCCCTGGGCGCCCTCGCCGAGGCCGTCGGCGTCTCGAGGAAGGCCATACAGATGTACGAGACCGGCATGGGGGCCATGGTGGACATCGCAGGGAGGATAGAGGAGTTCCTCGACGCCCCCCTCGTGGTCCCCCTCGACCCGTTCGCGTACGCCTCCGAGGTCGCGGACCACTTCAAGGGCCTGGAGAGGTTCAAGGGCGAGAACAAGGACATCTTCGAGATGCTGAACGAGATCGGGTACTCGGTGGTGCCTACCAAGAAGGCGCCGTTCGAGGCCTTCGCGAAGGAGGAGGAGCTCCTCCTGCTCACCGGGATAGGCGAGGACCCCCAGATGACCGAGAGGAAGGCGAGGGTCGTGGGGAACCTGTCCAGGGTCACCGAGAGGAAGAGCGTCATCATAGTCCAGAGGAAGACCTCGGCGGAGGAGATCGAGGGGACGCCCCTCGTGACCAAGGACGAGCTGAGGAAGGCCGACCACGCCGACGACTTCATGGAGCTGGTCCTGAGGAGGGAGAGGAGGAGGGCCCCGTGAGCAGGCTGAAGGAGATCGACCTGAACGGGGGCACGGTCTACGTCCTCGCGGTCGTCAAGGGCCTCACTTCCGAGGCGAAGAGGGTCAAGGAGGCCTTCGAGCGGCTCAGCCCGGACAAGGTGGCGGTGTCGCTCTCGAAGGAGGAGGTCGAGGGGCTCAGGAACCTCCCCGACGACTTCGAACCGGAACTGTCCAGGTACGACGAGATATACGCCAAGGGGCTGGAGAGGTACGGGGAGGTCGCGGCGCCGCCGCCGTGCTACGTCGCGGCCGTCGAGCTCGCGGACCACATGGGGATACCGCTGTTCCCGGTCGACCTCGACGAGGACTCGTTCTCGGAGCTCTACTGCGCGGCCGTCACGGGGCCGGCGCTCTTCAGGCACTCCACCAGGACATGGCTCCTCAAACGCAGGCGGTTCGAGGCGCCCACGGCCGAGGAGTACGTCCTGAGGTGGGACCGGGCGGTCAACAACATGGAGGGGATGAGGCTCATCGAGCAGAAGCGCGCCGAGACCATCGCGAAGGGCATATCAGACCTCTCGTCCGCAGGCAGGACCCTGCTCGCGGTCGTGGAGCTGGAGCGCGCGGGCGATGTCACGGACATCCTCACCGAACAGTTGACGCAGAAAACCTAGGGAATGGGTTTCGTGGGGTTTCGGGGGCCTCTTCCTCGCTCAGCCCCGGTCGTATATGTCCACTGCGGCAATCTTGACGAGGCACCCCGTCTCGGTCCCCGCCAGCATGCCCGCGAACACGTCCTTGATGTCCACTTCCCAGTACATCTCCGGGTCGATGTTCAGGTACGCCTTCAGCAGGGACACCTCGTCAGCGGCGCCGACGGTCACCCATGCGGTCAGGATGTCGTCGTACCCGTCGCCGTTGATGTCATCCACCTCGAAGAGCGTCGGGCTTATCGCGACATAGCTCGACAGCCCGCCAGGATAGATGTACATGTTGGTCTCGTTGTGGACCATCCACTTATCCTCGGTCGGGTCGGTTATGGGCGTCCTGTGGTCGTACACGACGAACTTGCCGTTCTTCGCGACCACGACCTCGAGCCGGTCGTCGCCCTCCACGTCACCGTCGAAGTTGATCGCGCGGGCGGTGTAGTAGATCTCGGCCGACGTGTTGACGCCGGTCACCTGGTAACGGTTGGGCACGGCGGGCATGGTGCTCGGCCAGTACGAGCCGAACCTGTTCGACTTGACCGCGAGGTAGTCGATGTCCAGATACTCATCCTTCAGACCGGGGGCCGTGGACGAGTCGGTTATCTTCACGTAGAAGCTCGTCGCGCCCGCGACGGACGACGGCAGGTTGAACGTGTAATCCGTGTACTCCTTCGCCGTGATGACCATCACCGGGGTGTACATCGCCGTCTCCGGGTCCGAGCCGGTGGAGTACCAGACATAGAAGACCTCCTGGGCCTCCTCCGGGCCGATCTTGGCCCTGACGACGAGCTGCGGGTCCGAGTACTCCGTCAGCGGCGTGTCGATCTGGAAGACGAAGTCGACCTGGCCCTCCTCGTCGCCCGTGACGTTCTCCTCGATGCGCATCGGGTCGTCGTCGACTGCCTCCGTGAGCACCATGGTCCCGACCAGGTTGCTGCCGGCGTACTGCTCGACGTCCACAACGAGGTTCTCCTCAGCCTCCTCGTTGGCCGTGTAGTTGTTGACCCACACGCCCTCGATGAGGTCGTGGTCGCCCGTGCCGGCGGTCGGGTCGACGGTTATGATGTCGAGCATCCCGTCGTTGTTCATGTCGGCGATGTCGAAGTCCTCGATGTTGCTGGTTATGGTGACCGGGTTGGGCATGGTAGCGAAGAGGCCGGATGTCCACTTCGTCAGGTCGTACATCCGCACCTTGCCTTCGGCGAGCACTATCAGGTCCGCACGGCCGTCGCCGGTCATGTCCTCGAGGGCGATCTTCCTTATCCCGTCGTAGGTCGAGCCGAAGGTCATGAAGACCGTGCCCTGTGTCCCGTAGGTGTTGTTGAATATGACCACCTGGTGGCCGCTCGTGGAGTACGCGAAGTCCGTGTCCCCGTCGCCGTTTATGTCGCCAGTGTCGATCCACTCGATCTTGTTCGCCGTGGCGTCGGGCCTGGTGATTATGGACGGGGCCTGCCACACGCCGTAGGTGTTCATGGTGTTCTCGAAGTAGAGGAGCTGGCCCATGTTGTCGTAGCTCGAGCCTGTCTTGTCCATGTTGGAGCCTGCCAGCAGGTCCATGTCGCCGTCGTTGTCGAAGTCACCCAGGGCCATCGCGTTGTGATAGAACAGGGGGGCCGTGCTCGGTGCGTTCTCGTCGGTGTGCAGGAGCCTGGTCGTGAAGAAGTTGTTGTTCTCCACGTAGTAGATGTACTCAGGGGCGATGAAGTTGGTGCTCCCGCCCTTCGACGAGTATATCCCGCTCGTGCCCATGAAGAAGTCCGACCGGCTGTAGGAGGACTTCACGAACACCTGGCGGGAATACGCGTAGACGCCCTCGTTCTCATCGCTGAACTGGGATATCTCCAGGGTGTACGAGTTGGTCCCCGTCTTCCAGTTGTCGCCGTTGTTGAACCGGAGGTCGATCCAGAACACGTACGCGGTGTTGTTGGTCGCCGAGTCGGTCACAGCACTGATCATCGTACCCGAGTTGGGGGGCCCGTAAAGCTGGGTGCCGCCGACCATGTCCGTTATCCTTATCTCGCCCAGGGAAGGCTCAGGGTCGTCCTGGGCGTCCTGGACGTACATGGCGATGTACATCTTGGAGTTCGGGCCGGTCGCGTCGAACGGCGTCGTCTTGGTGTAGCCCCAGTCGGTGGTGTAGCCCTCGTCCTGGAACGTCCACACCCTCGGGAAGTAAGTGATTGGCGAGGAATCGTCCCATATGTACAGGGTCTCCTCGGAGTCGAACAGGTAGTTCGTAGACCCAGTGGCCTTCAACAGCATGCTCATAGTGTACGTGCCGGGGATCAGGTCGGAGGTGTTGAACACCGCCTGGTACACCGCGATGTTGCCACCGTAGGCGTAGTTGTAGAACGGGTCGATGTAGGAGCTGGGGGACGTGAAGTTGGCCAGGTAGGTGTAGTCGATCTCCGTCCTGGCGTCCGTCAACGTGAGGTCGTTCGCACCGCCGAGGTTCAGGACGTAGAAGCTCGCCACCCTGACGAAGACTCTCTCGCCCCGCTCGAAGACCGTCCTGGCGTCCGAGACGTTGGCCGTCCCACTGGTGCCGTTCTCGCCGAACACGGCGAACCCCTGGCCGTCGTTTACGTTGGTGATGTAGGACGGCATGCCGCCCTCCTGCGGGGTCGTGTCGGCCGGGTAATAGTCGATGTCGGTCGGCAGGACTATGACCGACAGCTCGTAGCCGATGGATGTCCTGTGCCCCGCCGCGTCCTCCGCGTATATGATCAGGGTCCTCCCGTCGATCGCCGCAGAGTCGTTCGCCACGTCGTTGAAGTCCCACTCGAACCAGCCGCCGTCCGAGGGCACTATCCCGCTGGATGGGGAGTCGAACGCGTCGTTGGGGCTGCCGCCCTCGATGCTGGAGGAGTCGAGCCACACCGACTGGAGGTCCTTGTCGAGGTCCGAGATCTTCACGAACAGCGTGAAGTCGTCGTACTCCTTGACCGGGTCCACCGTCAGCGTGTCCGTGTCGGAGTCGACGTACCTCTGCAGCACGGTCGGCGGGGTGCCGCCCATGCCGCCGGTGACCTGGCTGACCCACACGGCGTTGTGGCTCTCGTCGTCGATTATGGTGACCGATATCGAGCTGGCGTAGGTCGTCCCGTTGTAGGTCTTGACCCACTCCGTGCCCATGACCCACTCGTCATAGGGGAAGTCCGGGTCCTCGGAGAGCCTGTACACCTGGGTCGTCTCGTCTATCGAGACCAAGACGACCGTGTATGGCGAGTCCATCGTCGCGCCGCCGATATGCGTCACGGTCAGTGTCGCGGTGGACCCGAGGTTGTCGAAACTGACGCTCGCCGCGAAATCTGCTTTGACCGTCTGTTCCGGGACGGGCATCTCGTTGACGAACATCATTATGCCGCTGAAGAGGACCACCGTGATCATCAGGATCAGGATGTTGCCTATGATCTCAGACACGCCGCCCTCGTCAGCCCATGACTTGCGCTTGAGCAGTTTGACTTCCATTCGAACATTCCTCCGGGGAGAAGGATTACCCTGCCAGCTTCTGGTTTTCAACGTAGTAGAGCGTATTTAAACGTGTTGGGGTCATTACCAGATACCTCACCGCATGGGCAGGGGGGGTCTGGGAGGGGGCGGATGAAACCATCACCGTTATATAAGCACAGGGGGATTTCGCGGGACGATGGGAGAGCCTGGCCAGCTTAGCGTGAATGAGAGGGTGTTGCTGCATCTCTCCAGGTATGCCGCCGACACCCATCCGGGGGAGCACCCTCAGGAGTGCTCCCAGGCGGGCATAGCCTCCTCGGTCGGCATCTCGCGCACGCACGTTCCGCGCGCGGTCAAGACGCTCGCGAAGGAGGGGCTCGTCGAGGAGCTCAGGGCGAGGGTGACGGGGCACGAACGGAGGATGAGCGTCTACGCCATCACGCCGGCGGGGGTCAGTAGGGCGTCAGAGCTCTGGGAGGGGCTCTCCGACGAGAGGTTCGTCCTGCGGTCCCCGGGGAAGACGGAGGAGGTCAGCGTGGCCGAGATCGAGGCGATGGTCGGCAGGAGACAGGCCGTCGGACTAGTCGCCCGCGCGCGCGCAGGCGTAATAGAAATGTCCGAGAGGCGCCGGCCGGGCGTGAAGGACCTCGCGGACGCCCCCGCCGTCACGGGCTTCGTCGGCAGGAGGGAGGAGTTGGACGCCATGAACGCGTTCCTCGAGTCCGACTCCGACATCCTGGTCGTGCTCGGGAACAGGGGGTATGGCGCGAGCGCGCTCGCGCGCAGGTTCGCGGACGCGCTCGATGACTACAACGTCCTGTGGGTGCCGCTCGACGAATGCGGGGACGCGAAGGACATCGAGGGGCGGATGCTCGACTTCGCGAGGAGGGCGCTGCCGGAGGCCGGGGGGCCGCTCGACGCGCTCGACGTGGCGGACACCGTGATAGTCTTCGACGGGTACCGGCCCGCGTCCGAGGAGGTGGTCGAGTTCTTCTCCGCGGTGGCGGACCGCCTCAACGAGGCGAAGGTCATAATCACGGCCAGGGAGGACACCCCGGCGTACAACTGGTTCTACCACAAGAAGGAGCTCGAGTCCGGGAAGGTCCAGGAGCTCCGGCTCAAGGGACTCGACAGGGACAGCTCCAGGCTCCTCCTGGGGAACCCGGAGATAGAGGCCGAGGCGTTCAGGCGGATCTACGGCATGACCAGGGGCTCCCCCAGCACGTTGGGGATGCTGCGGGACCGGGACTTCGAGGGCCTGAAGAAGAACACCGTCTTCACGGTGGAGGAGATCAGGTACCTGCTGTTCCTCCGAGACAAGACAGGTTAAGTCACCACTCGACCCCTTTGCGGGCCTCGGCACCGGCGTCGAAAGGGTGCTTCGCGTTCTCTATGACCGAGACATAGTCCGCGAAGTCCACGAACTCCTGCGGCGCGCCCCTCCCCGTGAGGACGACCTCCGTCCCCGGGGGCCTGGACCTGAGCGCCGTCAGGACCTCCTCGGGCCGCACGAGCCCCATCGACACCGCGACGTTGACCTCGTCCAGGACGAGCATCTGGCACGAGCCGCCCGCGAGCCGCTCCCTCACCGCAGAGAGGGCCGCGGCCGCCGCCGCCCTGTCCTCTTCTGACGGGGCCCCCTGGCGCACGAACCTGCCCGTGCCGAACTGCAGCACCTCGACGTTCCCGAGGCGGCGCGCAGCCAAGAGCTCGCCGGTGGTCTCGCCGGTCTTCATGAACTGGACCACGCAGACGCGGTAGCCGTGCCCCGCGGCCCTCATGGCCAGCCCGAAGGCTGCCGTGGTCTTGCCCTTGCCGGGGCCTGTGATGACATGGACCTTGCCGAGGCCGCCACCTGAGGGCATCGTGACCCTGAGAGCGGTGCAACTAGAAAAATGGGACTGCGGCTCAGTATCTCCTGACCTCGTCCTCGGGGAGGGAGAACTCCCGCTCGAGGTACCCCAGCTGCTGCGTCTCCATCGTCCTGGGGTCGATGGGCACCAGGAGGAGGGCGCCCGACATGGCGACCTCCTCGTTCGTGAGCTGGATGGCCTTCATGACGCTGGAGAACCCGTTCTCCGTGACGAGGTACTCGAGCCCGTCCAGGAGCACGACGGCGCCGGGGTTGGCCTTGATGAAGTCGGATATGGTGCCGTGGATCTTCATGAGTCTCGTCGGCTCGAGGTTGACCACGGCGGCGCCCGTCGCGGGCTTTATGTTCTTGGCGATCCACATTATAGGGCAGTCGAAGCCGTACTGCTGCTGCACCCTGACCGGGTGGGTGCGGGTTATGACCAGCCCTCGTCTGCCCTCTGCGAGCATCCTCTTGAGGGCCTCGTACGCCCTCGGGACGCCTCTGTCCGTGAACAGATAGGAGTTACCTGGAGCGAGGGCAGGTGCACTTCCGTCGCTCATGTGTGGGGTTACCTCAGGCCCGCCTGAACAGCTAGGCCTTCGTCAGTGATGTCGATCAGCTGTCTTCCGGTGGTGTGCTTCGTCCCCCTCATCTTCAGGACCTCGAGGAACTTGCGCCTCACCTTCTCCTCCTCAGGGTAGGAGAGCATGACGACGCCGTCGACCATGTACGACTCCTGGCTGTGGGATATGTCCTCGTAGGACAGCTCAGCGGTTATGATCGCGAGGCACTCGAAGGCCTTGAGGTAGGCGAAGAGCTCGTGCATGAACTCCCGGGTCTCGCCCCTCCACTGGAGCATGTCGGTCATGGGCGTGATGGGGTCGATGACGATCCTCACCGGGTGGTACTGCTCTATCTGCTTCTTGATTGTGCTCAGGATGTCGCTCGGGTTCTTCGCCAGGGTGGGGCCGATGTCGATGAAGTTGACCACGCCCTTCTCGACCAGCTGCTGGTCGTAGAACGAGAACGAGGACAGGAACCTCTGGACGAGCCACTGCGGCTCCGATATCGCGGTGATGTAGAGGCCCTTCTCGCCCTCGCTGGCGCCGTGGAACAGGCTCTGGACCGCCAGGGTCGTCTTGCCGGTACCTGGTTCGCCCGCCACGAGCACAGAGGACGGGAACGGGAACCCTCCCTGCAGCATTCCGTCCAGGCCGGGGATGCCCGTCGTCTTCCTCGTCATTCAGAGCACCTCCGAGTCTATGATGAAGACGCACCTGTCGTCGCCCTTGGAGACGCACTTCCTCTCGTGGCAGTAGACGTCCCTGCCGGTGCGCTCCTCGAAGACCTTGGCGAGGACGCCCCTCAGCATGTGGCACGTAGGCGAGTCGGAGTTCGAGACCTCGATAGACCCGCTCACGTTGACGGTGTCGCCCTCGAACGCTATGTCGCTGACCCACCCCTCCCGGATGAGGGCGTCCCTGACCCTCGAGAGGTCGGTCCCCGTCGCCTTGACCAGGCGGCTGCCGATGATCCTGCCGCACCTGTAGAACATTCCGTGCGAGGCGAAGGTCATGACCGTCTCGTACAGCTTCTTGATCTCGACGAGCTCATCCTTGCGCAGCTTTATGGCGCGCTCTGGTGACTCCATAATGTACACCTACACCGGGGATGGCGTCTATCAATAAGTCGGGACTTATACCTTTTGGTCGCGCGCTGGCTGGAGGCACGTACACGTGCCGCCACGTCCCGAGACAGTTTAATTTATGACCTAGGGCTAATGGGGGCCGTGATGGAAGTAGAGTCGAAGTTCAGGTCGCCCGGCAACGAGAAGGTCGAGAAGGCGCTGAACAAGCTCGGCGCCGAGTTCGTGTCGGAGGAGGAGACCGAGGACGTGTATTTCAGGCATCCAGGCCGCGATTTCGGGAAGACCGACGAGGCGCTCCGCCTGAGGAAGAAGGCCGACGTCTCCGAGCTGACCTACAAGGGTCCGAGGATGAGGCTCGAGCACACGAAGGCGAGGGAGGAGGTCACGCTGCCCATCAGCGACGCACTCGCCGCCCAGAGGATCGTCGAGAGGCTAGGGTTCACCGAGTTCATGGCTGTCCGCAAGAAGCGCAGGAACTTCAGGTACGACAAGATAAGGGTCGCAGTCGACCTCGTCGAGGGACTGGGGGAGTACGTCGAGCTCGAGCTCATCACGGAGGAGCCGAAGAGGGCGGCGGCCCTCATCGAACAGGTGAGGGATGAGCTCGCCCTGTCGGAGCTGGAGCCGAGGACCTACCTCGAGATGATCCTGGACAGCGGTGCCCCTGGAGACAAGAAATGAGGTGGCGGGTGCGACCGGGTGCCCGTCGAGCGCACCCATTTCGCCGGCTGGCCGGTCACGGCCGCCGGTTCAGAGCTTGCTGATCTTCTCCGTCACGAACGACTTGATGACCGGGTCGTCGGGTATCGTGATGGACTTCTTGTACTTCTCGCTGCCGTCTGGCAGGAAGTAGCCACGGGACACCGAGATGAACTCGCTGTCGCCCTCGTCGGTGATCGCCTTCTTCCGCGCAACTTCGAGGAAGTTGTTCTTGCCGAAGGGTATCTTCTCAGCACTCAGAGTCTCGAACCGCACCTTTGTTTGCTGTTCATCGTCCATTTGGTGGCCTCCGTGAAGCAAGGCGGGTGGCAAGACACTATTCCGACGATATAAAGGTTGGCGGGAGGCTGAGGGACGCGCGCGGGCCGCGCCTTCCGCCTGGAGCGTGTCCAGTCCTCGGCGCAGGCGCAAATCATAATATATTGACACGGGCTCTTTTCGCGCGTGTCTGTCCCTGACAGCGGCGCCGAGCCCCGGCCACAGGACGAATACTGCGGGTACTGCGGCACCCTGATACCGCCCCTCGGGCGCTTCTGCCCGCGGTGCGGTGCGCTCAGGGCATCGCTCAGGGAGGGGGCGCCAGGGTCGCAGCACGCGCAGCCCGTGCCATCGGAGTGGGGGCGGCGTCCCGCACCGGCGAGGAGGACGCCGTCCTGGCGGCTCATCATCAAGACGCTCCTCGCCTTCGGCATGCTGACCTTCGCCGTCCAGCTGATCCTGGGACTGGCGACGCTCATCTGGGGGACGACCATCGTCCTCCCCGAGATAGTCCACGATGATTACATCCTGTTCGTGATCGCGCCGGTGCTGATAGGGATCGTGGAGATATCGGGGGACGCGCTCGCGGCGTACTATCTCCTCATCGTGGGGGCGATAGTCGTCAGCGCCATATGGCTTGCCCTGACCAGCGCCAAGGGTTACTACAAGGAGCTCAAGATGAAGGGGGAGCCGCGCAAGCACAGCGCGTTCTTCGACCTGTGCGGGCTGATGTTCGCGGTCCTGTTCATGAACGTGGTCGTCGTGCTCGTCACAGGGGCCCTCTGGGAGGAGCCCACGTCCCCGACCGAGGACTCGGAGCTCTGGCGGCTCCTGTTCCTGCTGGCGAACGCCTCCGTGTGGGAGGAGCTCGTCGTGCGCGTGCTCCTCATAGGGGTGCCGCTCCTGCTCATCGACCTCCTCCGCAACAGGATGCAGGACAAGAGGTACAGGTACGTCCTGGGAGGAGGGTTCACCTTCGGGGTCGCCGAGGTGTCGCTCGTCCTCGTCTCCTCCGCCCTCTTCGGTCTCGGACACCTCGATGGATGGGGCTCGTGGAAGGTCTTCCCGGCAGCGGTGGCCGGGGTGGCCTTCGGCTACATGTTCCTGAGGCATGGCCTTGCTTCGGCGATCATGCTGCACTTCGCGTTCGACTACCTCTCGATGCCGACCGAGGTCTTCGCGAGCACGTCGGACATGGGGATGCTGATAATCTTCGGGTTCGCGGTCCTCGCATGGATGGCCATGGGGGCCGTGTTCTTCGGGTACTACATCCTCAGGATGGTCGAGTTCGTGACCAAGAGGGAGTACTTCGAGGAGGCGGTGGTCGCACGCACCTACCCCCCGTACCAGGTCTACTACACCCACCCATACGTCGCGCACCAGGTGCGGCAGCCGCCCCCTGGCCCCGCCGAGCACGAACAGCGCGGCGCCCAGCAGGCGCGGGCGGGACCAGCGGGGCCCCAGGCGTCCCCGGGGTTCTTCGTGTGCCCTGTCTGCGGGTCCACTGGGGCGAGCTGGAGGGACGGCAAGTTCCAGTGCCTAAGGTGCGGGACCGTCATCTAGGAGTCGCTCCAGCACGGCCTTGCTCCTGACCCCCGGGCCCAGGTCGGTCGACTCTATCACCAGGTTGCCGGAGTAGGACGACCTCAGCACGGACACGACCTTCCCGAGGTCGGCCGTGCCCTCGTCGATGACGTTGTGCTGGTCCCACTGACCCTCGTTGTTGTGCAGGTGGACGTTCCGGAACATCGAGACATGCTTCAGCATGTCGTCCAGCTCCCCCGCCGTGTTCGCGTGGCCCATGTCGAAGCATATCCCTGCGGTGGTGCCGTCGATGACCGAGAGGAGGTCCTCCGTCTTCGTGCAGGTGGCGTTTATGTTGGCAGGCATGTTCTCCACGGCCATGACCACTCCGTGCTCCTCTGCGACCGGGGCGAGCTCCTGTATCGACCTGCGTGTCACGGCGAGCGGCCTCGACCGGTCCAGGAAGGCGATCCCGTTGACGAAACCCGGATGGACCGTCACGACCGGGATATCGAGTTCGCGACACATCGCGATGACGTGGGCGACCTCCCCGACCGCGGCGCGCCTCATAGGTTCGTACACGCTCCCGATGTTCACGTCGCTGAGGGGCACGTGGGCCTGGAACCTCAGGTCGAGGGTGTCCCTGGCGTCCCGGAGCTCCTTGCGGACGAGGTCCAGGCGGTGCTCCCCCTCGGACAGGACCTCCCACAGGTCGAAGTGCTCTGCTATGGACTCGGCCATCCGGGCGAAGGGTGTGCTGCAGAAGAGCGGGGACGCTATCCCGATCATCGCCTCTCGCCCCCGTCGCCCTCGGGCCGGGGGGCGATCTCGTCGATGGTCCTGTCGGTGTCGTCAGTGACGATGGTCACCTCGATGTCTCCTAGCGCGTGTTCCTCCTCCGAGAAGGAGACCTTGCCCGCGGCGGCGACCTGCTTGTTGAGCGTGAACCTCACGCTGCCGGCGGAGGCCCCGCGCCGCATCACCGCCCTGGCGGCCGACCTTGTCCGCTGTCTCCTCAGGAGCTCGGCGAACCACTCGACGGAGTGGGACACCCCGCGGACGGGGTCGTCCCCCTGTGGCACGAAATCGGGGAACAGGTTCGCTATGGCGCCCACGACCTTCGCCCTGTCCTCGGTCGGGAAACACCTGGCTGTGACCACGACGTCAGTCACGATGCGACCATGCTCGAAAAGCTATTTAAAGACGTCCGCGCTAGGATTGCCGGGATGAAGAAGCGGATTCTCCAGCTGCTGACCGAGAAGGGCGTCCTCGTAGACCCAGAGGCGGCTGAGGCGCTGTCCAGGCTCAAGGACCCCATGGCCTGCGTCGAGAGCATACTGAACGATGCCGATGGCAGGCCGCTGATACTCACCAAGGAGGACGTCGGAGACTACGCGTCATGTGCGAGGAAGCCCGCTCCGGAGAAGGCCCCGGAGGAGGGGCGCGCGCCCGGGCGGGTCGCGGCCGCGAGACCCCCCGCCCGCGAGGTGCGGGTGATCAGGGACATCACGGGCGACTCGACCTGCGTCGGTGAGATCATGGACTTCACCAAGCTGTTCAACGACCGCTACACCTCGATCAAACGGATGCTCGCCAAGAGGAGGGAGCTCGCGGGCATCGTCCCCATCTCGAAGGCCAAGAAGGTTCAGAGGGAGGTGAGGATCGTCGGCATGCTGAACGAGACCAGGACGACGAAGCACGGCCACACCCTCCTGGAGATAGAGGACGAGACGGACAAGGTCCAGGTCCTCGTGATGAAGGGGCCCAGGAGGGCCGGTGACGGGTTCATCAAGGACGAGGTGATGGGCATCGCCGGCTCCTTCAGCAAGGACGGGGAGATAATCATAGCGAAGGAGATCGTGAGGCCGGAC
This sequence comes from uncultured Thermoplasmata archaeon, assembly GCA_964644565.1. Classification (GTDB taxonomy): domain Archaea; phylum Thermoplasmatota; class Thermoplasmata; order UBA10834; family UBA10834; genus UBA9653. The sequence continues at coordinate 39,298 of CAZXWO010000006.1, forward strand.
GTCCCCCTGAACAGCGCGATGACCCCGAACGGGCCCGGGGGGGTGATGGCCTTCGTCTCCGACATCCACGTGGGCAGCGACACCTTCCTGCCTGAAGAGTGGAAGAGGTTCATGGAGTGGCTGAAGAAGAGCCCCGTGGCCAAGGACATCCGCTACATGGTGATGCCAGGGGACCTCGTGGACGGCATAGGCATCTACCCCGGCCAGGAGGACGAACTGCTCATCGAGGACGTCTTCGCCCAGTACTCGGAGCTCGCGGAGATGGTCAAGGCGATACCCGACTGGATCAAGGTCGTGATGATGCCCGGCAACCACGACGCCGTCAGGCTCGCGGAGCCGCAGCCGGCCCTCCCCAAGGACGTCCAGGCGATGTTCGACTCCAACATCCTTTTCGTGGGCAACCCCTGCTACATGGAGGTCGAGGGACGGGTCATCCTGGCGTACCACGGGAGGAGCATGGACGACTACATCAAGAACGTCCCGGGGCTGGACTACGCCCACCCGCTGGAGGTCATGAGGGAGATGCTGAGGCGCAGGCACATGGCGCCCGTCTACGGCGAGAGGACCGCGCTGGCGCCAGAGAAGAAGGACTACCTCGTTATCGACCAGGTGCCCAACATATTCGTGACGGGGCACGTGCACAAGTGCGGCATCGCGGAGTACCGGGGGATCAAACTCATCAACGCGTCCGCGTGGCAGTCGCAGACGGACTTCCAGAGGATGCACAACCAGGTCCCCGACCCGGCCAAGGTGCCCATGATAGACCTCGGCAACGGCGAGATGTGGGTGGAGGACTTCTCCGGCTGACCGCGGAAAAGGGTTCATATCCGCTGGACTGCATCCGGTGTCATGCGCGGACTGGGCGTCTTCTTCGACCCGGGGTCGGTCGCCGTCATAGGGGCCACGCCGACCCCTGGAAAGGTCGGGAACATAGTCATCGAGAACCTCTACGGCGAGGGATACCCGGGCAAGGTCTTCCTCGTAAACCCGAACCACAAGGAGATGCTCGGCATGCCCTGCTACCCGTCCGTGCTCGACTGCCCAGGGGATGTCGACCTGGCAGTGGTCGTCGTGCCAGCCAAGCTGGTCGCTGGGGTTGTCGACGAGGCTGGGAGGAAGGGCGTGAAGGCCGCGGTCATCATCTCGGCGGGGTTCTCCGAGGGCGACGAGGAGGGCAAGGCGCGTGAGAGGGACGTCCTCGCGACGGCCGCGAAGTACGGGATGAGGTTCGTCGGCCCCAACTCGCTCGGCGTCATCGCGCCGCACGCGCGCATGAACGCGTCGTTCGCGAGGACGACGCCGCTGAAGGGGCCGATCGCGTTCTTCTCGCAGAGCGGGGCGTTCTGCACCGCCGCGATCGAGTACTCGGTCAGGGAGATGCTGGGATTCTCCGCGTTCGTCAGCTCTGGCAACAAGGCGGACATCGACGACTCCGACCTGATCAGGCACTTCGCGTCCGACGACAAGACCCGCTGCATCGCAGCCTACATGGAGTCGACCAGGGACGGCCAGGCGTTCTTCGACGCCCTCGGCGAGGCGTCCCTCAGGAAGCCCATCGTGATACTCAAGGCGGGCAGGACGGAGCGCGGGGCCAGGGCGGCGAAGTCCCACACGGGCGCGCTCGCAGGCTCCGACTCGGCATACGAGGGGGTGTTCCGGCAGACCGGGGTGTACAGGGCCAAGACCATGTACGAGCTGTTCGACGCCGCGCAGGCGCTCGCCTACCAGCCGCCCATGGACGGCGAGGGCATCGCCATAGTGACCAACGCCGGCGGGATGGGCGTCATCGCCACCGACTTCGCGAACGACCTCGGCCTGGGGCTGGCGGAGCTCTCCGCCGAGACCCTCGAGGAAATCAAGAAGGCCTGCCCGTCGACCTGGAGCCCGGGGAACCCGGTCGACATCATCGGCGATGCGGACACCGCCAGGTATGCGAACGTCCTCACGGCGGTCGGCAAGGACCCCGGCGTGAAGGCCATAATGGTGATAGCCGCGCGGCAGGCGGCCACCAACCTGTTCCAGATCGCGAAGTGGATAGCCATCACGGCACGCATAAGCGGGAAGCCGACCGTGGCCTGCTTCGCAGGCATATTCGACCAGGAGTCCGAACAGTTCCTCGACTCCAGGGGGATACCTGTGATGTCCGTCCCCGAACGCGCCATAACCGCCCTGCATGCGCTATCGGAGCGCGGGAAGTGGCTGAAGAAGAAGGGTGTGGACGTGCCCAGGCGTGCGCCCGACGGCGGGGCGGGGGACCTAACCGACTAGGTCCATGATTATCAGGGCGTAGCCGATCCCGAGGAAGACCAGGCTGGCCCAGAACGCTATCCAGAAGAGCTTCAGGAGCTTGACGCGGTCGTTGAGGATGCCGGACAGCGACAACCTCATGCCTCCGCCCTCTTCTGCGCCTTGTCCTTGATGCGCTTCAGGCGGAATATGTTGTCCCGCTCCATCTCCTCCAGCCTGAACCTGATGAACCTCTCGACCTCCTCCAGCTCCGGCAGCACCTTGAACTCGAGCGCGTTCACCCTGCGCTTGGTCCGCTCGATCTCCTCCAGCAGCTTCTTCATGGTGGTCTCGAGCTCCGCGGCCTTGACGACCGTCTCCACGAGCTTCTCGTAGGCGTCCGCGGCCTCGTCTATCCTCGGGGAGGTGCCGATGATGCCGTAGCCGCGCTCGTCGAGCGGCGCCACTATCCTCGAGGACTTGATCTCGGGGACGACCACGCCCATCAGGTTCCTGCTGCTGAGCTGTATCTCCGGGTGCACGGTCAGCGCGTACGCCGCCGACCTGACGGCGATGACGCCGTCGACGGCACCCGCGATTGCGATCTTCTCCCGCGCCTCCACGTACCGCCTCGCGATCTCCTGCCTCAGGTCCTTGGCCTCGTCGAGGATCTTGAAGAACTCCAGTATCAGGCCGTCACGCTTCAGCTTCAGGATCTTGTGGCCGTTCTTGGTCAACCTGATCTTCTTGGTGACCTCGAGCAGCTCGGACCTGGTCGGCTGGACCTCCCTTACCGGCATCCTGTCTCACTTCTTCCTGTTCATCGGGTGGTACTTCTCGATCATCTTCCTGTCGATCTTCGTGAGGGCGTCGACCGGCAGCCCGGCCAGCAGCTCCCAGCCGAGGTCGAGGGTCTGGTGGATCGTCCTGTCCTCGTCCTTGCTCTGGCGCACGAACCTGTCCTCGAACGCCGCTGCGAAGTCGAGGAACTTGCGGTCCCTCTCCGAGAGGGCCTCCTTACCGACTATGGCGACCAGGCCCCTCAGGTCCCTGCCCTCGGCGTAGGCCGCATACAGCTGGTCCGAGACGGCCCTGTGGTCATCCCTGGTCCGCCCCTCGCCTATGCCCTGCCCCATCAGCCTCGACAGGGACCGCTCCACCGCTATCGGCGGGTAGATGCCCTGCCTGTGCAGGTCCCTGGACGCGACGATCTGCCCCTCGGTGATGTAGCCGGTGAGGTCGGGGATCGGGTGCGTGATGTCGTCGCCCGGCATCGACAGGATCGGGAACTGGGTTATGGACCCCCTCTTGCCCTTGATCCTGCCAGCACGCTCGTACAGGCTCGCGAGGTCGGTGTACATGTACCCCGGATATCCGCGCCTTGCCGGCACCTCCTCCCTCGCGGCGCCGATCTGCCTGAGCGCCTCGCAGTAGTTGGTCAGGTCGGTGAGTATCACGAGCACGTGCATGCCGAGGTCGAAGGCCAGGTACTCCGCCGTGGTCAGGGCGAGCTTCGGGGTGAGGAGCCTCTCGATCGCCGGGTCGTCGGCGAGGTTGAGGAACACCACCGCCTTCTTCAGCGCGCCCGTGCGCTCGAAGTCCTTCATGAAGTACTGGGCCTCCTCGCTCGTGATGCCCATGGCCGCGAACACGACGGCGAAGTCCTCCTTCTCGCCCAGCACCTTCGCCTGCCTCGCGATCTGGAGCGCGATGTCGTTGTGCGGCAGCCCGGAGCCGGAGAAGATCGGGAGCTTCTGCCCCCTGACCAGCGTGTTCATCCCGTCTATCGACGAGATGCCCGTCTGGATGAACTCGCGCGGGTTGTCCCTCGCGTAGGGGTTGATGGCCGCGCCGATGATCTCCAGCCTCTTCTCGGGTATGATGGGCGGGCCCTTGTCGAGCGGGTCGCCCGAGCCGGTGAGTATCCTGCCGAGCATGTCCCTCGATACGGGCATCTTGACCGTCTCTCCCAGGAACTTCACGCCGGACGCCCTGTCGATGCCGCCCGTCCCCTCGAACACCTGGACAACGACGACGTCGTCGGAGGTGTCGAGGACCTGGCCCCGCTTGACGGAGCCGTCGGGGAGGGCTATCGACACGAGCTCGTTGTACGCGACCGGCTCCGTCTTCTCGACGAACACGAGCGGCCCCGCAATCTGGTTGATCGTGTGGTACTCCTTCGCCATGCGTCACACCCCCAGCTCGGCGAACTGCCTGTCCATCTCGCCGAGGATGGTCTTGAGGTCCTTGTCGATCGTCTCCTCGAACTTGAGCTTCCCCAGGTCGGCCCTCACCTTCAGCGAGATGATCCTGTCGAGCGGCACCTCGAGCGAGATGGCCTTCTTGGACAGGTCCGAGAAGTGCTTGATGGCGCCCATGTACTCGTACTGCCTCCTGAGCGGGCTGTAGGTGTCCACCGGGTGGTAGGCGCTCTGCTGGAGGAAGAACTCGCGTATCATCCTCGAGACCTCCAGGGTGAGGCGCTGCTCCTCCGGGAGCGCGTCCGAGCCGACCAGCTGGACGACCTCCTGCAGCTCCGACTCCTTCTGGAGCGTCTCCATCGCCCACAGCCGCAGCGGCCCCCAGTCCTCGGCGATGTTCCGCCTGTACCACTCCTCGAGCATCGGGCTGTAAAGGCTGTAGGACGTGAGCCAGTTGATCGCGGGGAAATGCCTCCTCTCCCTGAGCTTCGAGTCGAGGGCCCAGAAGACCTTCACGATCCTCAGCGTGTTCTGCGTGACCGGCTCGCTGAAGTCCCCGCCCGAAGGCGAGACGGCGCCGATGACGGATATGGATCCGGTCGGGCCAGCGAGGGTGTTGACGCGACCGCACCGCTCGTAGAACTCGGACAGCCTCGACGCGAGGTACGCCGGGTACCCCTCCTCGCCGGGCATCTCCTCGAGCCTGGAGGATATCTCCCTCATCGCCTCCGCCCACCTGGAGGTCGAGTCGGCCATGAGCGACACGTCGTACCCCATGTCCCGGTAGTACTCCGCGACTGTGATGCCGGTGTACACGGACGCCTCCCTGGCAGCGACTGGCATGTTGGACGTGTTGGCTATGAGGACGGTCCTGCCCATGAGCGGCTTCCCGCTCTTCGGGTCCTCGAGCTCCGGGAACGTGGTGAGCACCTCGGTCATCTCGTTCCCGCGCTCGCCGCAGCCCACGTAGACCACGATCTGCGCGTCGCTCCACTTGGAGAGCTGCTGCGAGGTGACGGTCTTGCCGGTGCCGAACCCCCCGGGTATGGCCGCGGTCCCGCCCTTCGCCAGCGGGAAGAGCGTGTCGAGCACGCGCTGTCCCGTCACGAGCGGGATGTCTGGGAGCAGCTTCTCGGCGTAGGGTCTGGGCGACCTGACGGGCCAGTTGTGGGCGAGCCTTATCGCGTGCCCGCTGTCGAGGGAGCCCACCGGCTCCTCGACCGTGAACTCGCCCCCGGATATGCCGGTGACAGTGCCCTCCACGCCCGGTGGCAGGAGCACCCTGTGGACGATGTTGCCCTCGGGCACCTCGCCCACGACCATGCCGCCGTGGAGGTCGTCGCCCTTCTTCACGGTCGGCTTGAACTTCCATTTCTTGGACCTGTCGAGGCCGGGAGCGGTCACGCCCCTGGACACGAAGTCCCCCTGCTTCGCCATGAGCACCGGCAGAGGCCTCTGGACGCCGTCGTACACGCTGGACAGCAGCCCCGGGCCGAGCTCCACCTGGAGCGGCGCGCCAGTGTCGACGACGACCTCGCCCGGCCGGATGCCGGATGTGTCCTCGTACACCTGGATGACGGTCTTGTCGCCCACGAGCTTGATCACCTCGCCCATCAGCTTCAGCTCGCCGACCAGAACGACATCGTACATCCTCGGCGAGACTCCCTCGGCGGTGACCACTGGCCCCGCGACCCTGCTTATCCTTCCACTCTTCCCGCTAGCCATTCGGAAACGCCTCCGTCACTTGCTCTTGTAAAGGTCGATGCCCATCGCCCTTCTGACCTTGTCCCTTATGTCGCCTTCCTCCTCTCCGACGGGGATGACCACCGGCTCGACGCTGGCCATCAGCCTGTCGCGCAGATGCTGAGGGAGCCGCTCCAGATCCTTAGAGTGCACGGCGAGTATGCCGACGCCCTTCTCCTGGACCAGCCGCAGGATCGTCTCCTGCAGATTCTCCGGGGCGACCCCGTAGACCTTCTTGATCCCAGCGAGCCTGAAGCCGACGACGAAGTCCTCAGACCCGACCACTGCGATCTCCATTCACACCACCAACAGCTCTTCTATTACCTTCTTGGGCAGGCCGCTCTCCTTGCCCCTCGCTATGATCCTGATGTTGTCCACTTCCACCTTCTTGCGGATCATGTAGTTCACTATCGGGAGGACCGACAGCGGGTAGAAGTTCGCGAACTTCTCGCTCTTCCCTATCAGCGCCTTGTCGAGGGCTATCGTGAGCTCGGACAGCCTCCGGTCGGCCCTGTAGCGCTCGACGGCGGGCTTGACGTCCTCGAAGAGCGAGGACTTCTCCAGCTCCGCGATGATGGCCTCCGTCCCCTCGCCCTGGGCCATCGACCTCAGCTTGTCCAGGCCGAACTCGAGCCCGCCCGGGATGAGGAACTTCTGGATCCGGTCCTCCGGTATGTGCTCGGCCTTGAGCTTGAGGAGGACCTTCAGGTTCGTGACGTCGACCTCGCGCCTCACGAAGTCCCTCAGCAGCCGCTCGGGGTTGTTGGTCGGCTCTATCACGTCCAGGAGGTCGTAGTACAGCATCCTGTCGAGGTGGTCCTCCAGCGGGGCCAGCTTGCCCGCGTCGACGACCTCCCTATGCAGGTCCGGGGTGATCCTGAGCGCGGCCTGCTTGGCCAGCTCCTCCATGATCTCGTGCACGCCGTCCATCTCCACGAGGGACTTGAGGTACTCCTCGGAGAACGCGCCCGCCGGCACCAGCGTGTCGAGGATCTCCTCCGGCCGGGCCATGGCGATCCGGCCGCGGAGTACGGTCTTCACGTTGAAGGTGTCCCACCGCCTCAGGTAGTTGCCCACCATCTCCCTCAGGTGGCCGGTCGTGAAGCTGAGGATGTCGGAGTAAGTGTCGGCCAGGTTCCTCGTGACCGCGACCTCGACGAGGCCCGCGCCGGAGTACCTGGAGCCGTACATGGCCATCTCGTCCTTGTACTGGGTCTCGCCCAGGAACCTGCCGATCTCGTGCACGTCCATCACCAGCAGGCGGGAGTACGTGTCCTTCGAGAGGAGGAAGCTCTTGCGGGCCTTGACGCGCGCGCAAGCGTATGCGAAGTTCCCCCTCCCGCCGAAAAGACCCATCTGTCACATCACCCGAACAGACCGGAGTATATCTCCCGAATCTTGCTGTTCCACACTTCCTCGAGCATGCTCTCGAAACGGTAGTCCAGCCGGACGGCCCGGTCCTTGCTCTCGAAGACGAGCCCGCCCCGGCAGTCGATGACGCCGCCGCTGCTCATGCCGGGCGGCAACTTCAGCAGGGGCTTGTCCGAGGGGTTCGAGTACACGTAGCACTCGCCCAGCTCCTTCTTCGCCCTGCCCATCAACCTCGCATACATCGCGCTGCGCTTGTCCGCGGGGTAGTGGGACATCTCCGCGAGGATCTGGGCCTTGAGCTCGTCCATCACCTGCCTCTGGGCGGACAGGAGCGCCTTCTTCGACTCCAGCTCGGCGCTCGACAGCTCCTGCTGCTCCATCTGGGAGATCCGGACCTCCGCCCGCTTGGAGGACCTCTCCCTGTGCTCCGCCATCTGGACGTCCGCCTGCGCGATGTGCTCGTCGCGCTCGCGCTCGCCCTGGCGGATGATCTCCCGCTTCTGCTCCTCGCCCCTCCGCAGTATGTCCTCGACTACCTTCTCGAGACTCATGGTGCATCAGCTCCTGCGTCTGCCTGGCCGTCCTGCGCCTATCCGTCCTTCCTGGGAATCACATGCCCATTATCAGATAGGCCACGACGAAACCGAGGATGACTATCGTTTCGGGCAGGACCAGCAGGATCATGCCCTTGCCGAACATCTTCGGGTTCTCCGCGGTCGCGCCGACCGCCGCCGCACCTATCTGGCCCTGGGCGATGCCTGTGCCTATGCCGGCCGCACCTATCGCGATGCCGGCGCCGACCATCGCCATTCCCACTACCATCGGGTCCATTCTTCTCTACCTCCTTCATTTCGTTGCGACTGAGTGCCTCCTCAGGTACCTCAGCGGCGAGAAATCCTTCCCTCCGCCCTCGAAGAACTTGAGGAAGAACTCCACATAGTTCAACCTGATAGCCTGAATCCCCGCGGACAGCGCCCCGAGGAAGAACACGAAGAAAGCCTGGGTGACGAAGAGCGCCAAGATGCCCAGGATAACGAAGAGCACGTTGTGACTTTCGAATATGAGCGGGAGGAGCATGGTGTTGAACGCGAGCGCCATCGCGCCCTTGCCCACGGCGAGCGCGGCCAGCCTCGTGTAGGACACGAGGTTGGTGAACAGGCCGATCACCTCCGACAAAGCCATCGGGCCCTCTGTGAGGGGCAGCCCGACGACGCCGATGACGATGAGGGCGACGGCAGGTATGGACACCTTGATCCCGGCGACCTCCGTGGTCATGTCTGGGACCCAGGCCAGCACGGTGTCGTTCATGAGCCCGCTCGTCCAGGTGGCATGGCCTGCGATGCACATCATCTCGACGAACAGGCCCAGCAGGATTAGCAGCCACGCGACCTTGGCGAACGCGTGCTTGCGGTTGTGGTGGATGTTGTTGACGAAGCCCAGCACGAAGCCGAGCGTCAGGTGGGTCCACCCTGCGAGGAGCGACAGGGCGAGCATCTCGTTTATGTCCGTCATCTTGTCGAGCATCGGGTGGATCGGGATGTCGGCGACAGACTCCCAGGAGTGCTCGTCGGGGTGCGCCTCCGGCGGGTGGAACGGTATCCCGAACGCCTCTGCGAACACGAAGAGGCCGAATATGCTCGCCAGGATCCCGCCGGCGAGGATGATCGCGCCGAGCTTCTGCGCGTCGACGGACCCCTTGAACTTGAGGCGTATGAAGACGCCGAGCGCCGTCAGGGCGAGCCCGAACCCGAGGTCGCCGATCATGAACCCGAAGAAGAGGGGGAACGTGAGGAAGAGGACGACGGTGGGGTCGACCTCGTCGTACTTCGGCGTGGAGACCAGGTCTATGAAGAACTCGAACGGCTTCACCGGCTTCGGGTTCTTGAGGAGCACCGGCGGCTCGTCGCCTTTCTCCATGGGGAGGGTCTCGACGAAAGCGAGGCCGCAGCAGAGCGAGTTCAGCGACGCCTGGAGTTCGCCCACCTTCGAGGTGGGCAGCCACCCGTCGATCACGAACGAGTTGGTGGATGCGGCGATCCTCAGCGGCGTCTCGGCCTTCATCACCTCGATCGCCAGGTCCTCCTCCGACGCGACGATGAGGTCCGCGAACTTCTTCCGGATGGACTCCAGGTCCGCCTCTATGCGCTCAAGGTCCTTCTCGAGGCCGGCTATGTCCGCCCTGTTCTTCGCGATTACCTCGGAGGGGGCGCCGGTGACCTTCGGGAGCTTCAGCTCCTGGAGCCCGTGCTCCGTCAGTACCCTGGTCACCTCGGGCCTGTCCTGCGCCAACGCGAACACCGCGACGGCCACTTCCCCCTTCCGCACGTCCTTCAGGACCTCGGCGTCCGGGAACCTGGACCGGAGGGCCTCCTCCGGGTCGGTGCGGCAGAGGCCGACGAGCGAGAAGATCGTCTCGTACCCCTCGTAGTCCTCGACCGGTATCCCGAACGGCTCGATGGGCTCCAAGGCCTTGATCTCCGACTCCTTGTCGCGGATGAGGGACTGGATCCTCTGCCTCGCCTCGGCCTTCTTCGAGGTGTTGAGGTCTAGGGTGACGAGCGCCTGGTCGAGCGTCTTGCGTATCTCGGAGACGTCCAGCTTGGCAGAGGGCTTGTGAGAGTCGATTGCGAGGGCGCGTATCATGGACCTGAGCTTCAAAAGCTTCTGCGAGGCGTCGGATGCGTTCGGGAGCGGCTGCCCGATCTTGAACTCCTCGTCCTGCTCTGTGAAGTCTATGAGGTGCATTACCCCGAGCTCGTAAAGGCACTCGATCGTGACATCGAGGCTCTCTATCGACCCGACGACTACCGCGCGGGTCATCTCCTCCGGCCTAAGCATCAGCTGCCCTCTCGAACTCAGAAAGGACCAATGCCTTCACCCCGCCCGAGTTCTTCCGGGCCCGCGAGACCAGCGCCTCCGCCCTCCTTGCCCCCTCGGCGAGGACGGCCTGCTTCCGAGCGTCGACCTCCCTCCTCGCGTCCGCGTATCGGGCGTCGACCTGCTTCCTCAGCTCGGAGTCGGCCGCGTCGACCTTCTCCAAGGCCCTCTTCTTGCCCTCGGCCTGGAGCTGCTTGCGCTTCTCCTCCGCCTCCTTGACCATGGTGCGGACTTGCTCCTCCGCGACCTTGATCTGGTGAAGGATCTCGGCCTTCCCCATTTTGACACGTCCCCTGTGCTGATGCTGGTTTCCGTATAAATAGACTGCGAGGTCGCGTAGCGACGCCAGATAGTCCGTCGGGGTACGGCGTGCGCCGTGCCGGCGGGGCCCTCCCGGGCTACCGGGGGAGCTTCTGCTCGAACAGCTTCTTGTCCATACGGGTCACCTCGACGCCCGCCTTCTCGAGGAGCTCGAGGCCCGACAGGTCCGCGTAGTCCCCGATGTACACGACCCGGGCGACCTGCGCGTTCATGATCATGCGGGCGCAGATGGGGCACGGGACGATGGTCGAGTACAGCGTTGAGCGGCGGGCGTTGGTGCCGGCCTGCAGGAGGGCGTTCTGCTCGGCGTGCACCGCGGTGCACGTCTCGAGCCTGGTCCCCGAGGGTATCTTGAGCTTGTCCCTGATGCAGCCCATCTCCTCGCAGTGGGGGAGGCCGCGGGGGTTGCCGTTGTAGCCCGTGCTCTTTATCTCCCCGTGCTCGCTCACGATTATGGCGCCTATCTGCCGCCGGGTGCATGTGCTCCTGCGGCTGACCTCGATGGCGATGTTCATGAAGTACTCGTCCTTCGAGATCCTCTTGTTCCCGTGCTCGGACAAAGGCACCACTCTGGCGGTGTGAAGACGCTTAGTGCATTTCTACCTTTGCCCGGGGCGGATGCTTCATGCAATGTTTACTTATCCCTCCATGCACTACACTTCGCTGAGACCGGCTGAGGAACGGGACGCCCGTGAAGAACAAGACGAAGGTCATAGCCGCGGTCCTTGCGGTCGCCGCGATCGCACTCCTAGCATACGCCATATTCATGGGGGAGCCGACCGACGAGGATACGACCGACCGGCCGGGCATGTGGGACCCCGACCGGGCCTACTCCGACTACGGTCTCGTGATGATCGTCGCTGCATCGTTCCTGATCGCCGTATCGGTGGCGTTCATACTCCTCAGGGAGGAGTACGTTCCCCTCCCGCCCTCGATGGTGCCCCCGCCACCTCCGCCGCCTGAGAAGCAGGCGGAGGCCAAGGCCGTCCCGGCGCCCGAGGCGGCGCCCGCCGACGCGACCCCCGAGGAGGTCGCCGCCGAGGAGAACTACCTCGTCCTGAGGCTGCTCACCGGTGACGAGAGGACGATGTTCAAGGCGATCATGGACTCGAAGGGGGAGGCGCTGCAGAAGGACCTGATGCAACGTACGAATATGTCCAACGCCAAGGTGTCCCGGGTGCTCGAGAAGCTCGAGCAGAAGGGGGTCGTCTCGAAGGAGAGGTACGGCTCCACGAACAGGGTCCGGATCAAGCTCAGGACCTGAGAGACCGGGTCCCGAGGGGTCACTTTTCAGATAAGTGAGAACGTTTTGGGCACTTTTCAGGATACATCCAAATACCCTTTCACCGAAGTTCTAACTCAAGAGGCGCGAAGGGCGGACGGGTCTCCCCCCGCCCCTAGCGCCGGAAAAAGGAGAGGTGAACAAAAGATGAAGGCAACGGTCATAGTCGCGATCGTTGGGGTCGTCGCGGTCCTCGGCTTCGCCGGGATCGCGGCTGCGAGCGGCGCCCTGACCGCTTCGAGCTCGGACGGAAGTTCAGACATGGGCTCGAAGAAGGGAATGGGAACCAGCGAGGCCGACGGTGCCGGGAACATGTGGAAGCACATGTGGGAACACATGTGGCAGTGGATGTTCGGCGGCAACACGACGCAGACGCCCCACGACTACAACTACGACTACAATTACTCCTACGAGTATGATGTCGTGAGCGACTGCCCCCAGGCCAACTGCACATGCGGTTGACCGGTGGACGGTCGCTTGACAAACCCCTTAACGCGATTCATTTTGATCCTGACCGGCGGCCATGGGCACGTCGGCTGAGGAGCTGACCATATTGGTTTTATACCAATGCGCCACTTTACGCGTCGTGTCTAGCGGCTCGGAGGGCGAGGGTACCAGGAAGAAGCTCTCACCAGCCCTGCTCTTCCTGCGCGACGCCGGGATCGCCCTCGTCTTCGTCGCGAGCATACTGCTCGCGATGTACGCCTACACGGGCCTTTGGCCCCCCCTCGTCGTCGTCGAGTCGGAGAGCATGATGCACAGCGAGGACAACGTGAGCTACTTGGGCGTCATAGACACCGGCGACCTCGTCCTCGTGAAGTCGATCGACTCCGCCTCGGACATCGAGACGTACATGGAGGGGTACACCTCGGGGCACCGGACATACGGGGACTACGGCGACGTGATAGTCTACCTCGTGAACGGCAACGAGCTCGCAACCCCGATCATACACAGGGCGATAGTCTACCTCGAGGCCAACGACGACGGCAACAGCTTCAGCTGCGAGGCTCTGAGGGACGCCGACGGGGAGAAGTGGGACACCACGGACCCCGACGACACCTGGGACCACCTGACGAGCACGCTGAGGATCTACGACGTCGGCTTCCAGTCCGAGACCGTCGCGATAGACACGAGCAGGCTCGTGGTCGCGGACGGGTACATCACCAAGGGTGACCACAACGACAACACGGACCAGTCGCTCTCCAGCAGGAACACGCCGGTCAAGGTCTCATGGATAGTGGGCAAGGCCAGGGGAGAGATACCGTGGTTCGGGCTGCTCAAGCTGTGGGCGACGGACTCGCTCAAGAGCGACGCGCCGCCGAACAGCGTCAGGAACCTGTGGATCGGCCTGGCGTTCATAATCATCGGGCCGATAATGCTCGATGTGGTCATCACCTACAAGATCCGGAAGAGGATAGCGAGGAAGCGCGAGGAAGCGATACGCGAGTACCAGGCCGAGCAGGTGAGCATGAAGCCGCTCCCGCCGGAGGAGAGGCCTCCGCCCCCGGAGCCGCCAGCGGCCTGATCACATGAGGGTCGTCTGGAACCTCAGCTTGTAGTTCTTCAGCTGCCCGAGGGTCTCGTCCTCCTCGATCACCCTCTTGGCCTCCATGGACGGGACGCTCAGCTCTATCTCCTTGGTCCTCCCGCCCCTCCCGAAGGACTTCACGCGGGCGTGGACGAGGCCGAGCATGTCCAGCTCCGACACGAGGTCCGTCACCCTCCTCTGGGTGAGCACGGTGGTCGATGTGCACTCGCACAGCTCCCTGTACGTCTCGTAGAGGTCGCCGGTGGTGAGCTTCCCGAGCCCGCGCTCCTCGGTCAGGAGCACGCCGAGCAGGATCATCTTGGACTGCAGCGGGAGGGTGCGTATCGCCTCCGTGACGCAGTCGAGCTCGATCTTGTTCTTCGCCTTCACGACGTCGGAGTCCGTCACGGACGCCAGGTGGTTCCTCTCGGCGATCTCGGCCGCGACCCTGAGCATGTCGAGCGCCCTCCTGGCGTCCCCGTGCTCCTGCGCGGCCAGGGCGGCGCAGAGCGGGATCACGGACGGCTCGAGCGCGTTCGGCTCGAAGGCCAGCGCCGCCCTCTGCCCGAGGATGTCCCTGAGCTGCTCCGCGTTGTACGGCGGGAAGACCATCTTCTCCTCGCTGAGGGAGCTCTTGACCCTCGGGTCCAGGAACTCGGTGAACTTGAGGTCGTTGGATATGCCGATCACGCTGACCTTGGCGTTCTTGAGGTCGTCGTTGATCCTGCAGAGGTGGTAGAGGACGTCGTCCCCGCTCTTGGAGACCAGCTTGTCGATCTCGTCCAGGACGATGACGATGACCCGCCTCTCCTCGTCGATCTTGTCCCGGAGGATGTTGTAGACCCTCTCGGTGCTCCAGCCGGTGAAGGGGATCCTCTGGTCGAAGTCCTCGATGAACATGTTCCCGATGTTCTGCAGCACACCGTACTGGGTGTCGACGATCTCGCAGTTCATGTAGAGGAAGTTGACGTTGCGGATGTCTGACCGGGCGCGCTCGATCTCCTTCCCGATGTACTTGATCGTGGCGGTCTTCCCCGTGCCTGTCTTGCCGAACAGGAGCACGTTGGACGGACGCTGCCCCTCCAGCGCGGAGACCAGCACCGATGCTAGCTGGTTGATCTGCTCCTCCCTGTGCGGCAGGACGTCGGGTATGTAGGACGGCCTGAGCACGTCCCTGTCGCCCTTGAAGACGGACTTCGTCCTGATGTACTGCTGGAAGATGGTGTCCTGCATCCTAGCTGCCCCCGAAAGGAAAAAACTCCTTTCCCCTCCCCCGACGCTTCCTGTGGAAGCCGCTCTCGGAATCCACTTGAAACGGTGGGATTTGGGGAATCACCGGCACCGTACTTAAGCGTTAATATTATCCGGAAAATTCATTTTTTGCGCAGGCCGGGAATTTTCGGGTTCCGGGCGAGCCAGCACCTGCGATATTCCGGAACCGCATTTCATGTCGGGACACCTCGGCCGGGCCTGCTGAGAGCACGGGCCCCCCACCGTTTCCGGTGGAACGCGCGTGACGGAGCGTGCATCGTGCTCCTGGGAGATATCTCCATCGGAATTGCCGCTTGCGAGACCCCCCTTTCTGGTCGAAATCCGTCAGCGGAACCCATATCTCACCCTGAACGCGTTACCGCGGAGCGGGACGAATGAGAGCTATCGTTTTCTCGAGGTCGCCGGACACCGAGGAGTTGATCTCCTTACTAGATACGTTAGGTGTAGAGGTAGTGAAGGAATACGTACAGAGGAAGGACGCACATCCTACGAGCTACCTAGGACCTGGGAAGATCGAGGAGATATCGGAGGAGGTCTCCCGGATCGACCCGGACATGGTTGTCGTGAACGACCCGCTGAAGCCCTCCCAGCACCACTTCCTGGAGATGAAGTTCCAGAAGGAATGTGTGGACAGGACGGGGGTGATCCTCAGGATATTCGCGGAACATGCCCATACACCCGAGGCGATCGCCCAGGTCCAGCTGGCGAGGCTGAGGTACGAGCAGCCGTTCCTCAGGGAGTGGATCCACAAGGCGAAGAGCGGTGAACGGCCGGGGTTCCTGGCAGGCGGTGCATATGCAACGGATGTGTACTACGAGCATGCGAAGACGCACATCCGGAGGATCGAGACCCGGCTCGCTGACCTCTCGAGGATGAGGGAGGTCAAGAGGGGGAGGAGGCACGAGGAGGGTTTCACGCTCGTGTCCTTGGCGGGATACACCAACGCCGGAAAGTCCGCGCTCATGAACGCCCTGTGCATGTCTGAGATAGAGGTCAGCTCACAGCTCTTCTCATCCCTCTCCACCACCACCAGGAGGGTAAGGGGTGTCCAGGGGAAGGTGTTGGCCATAGACACGGTCGGGTTCATCAGGGACCTCCCGACGGACCTGGTGGATGCGTTCAAGTCCACCCTGGAGGAAGTGTTCTTCGCAGACCTGATACTCCTTGCCTTCGACGCGAGCGAGGGCGACGAGTCGATCAAGAGGAAGCTGGGGACGTCCCTCGACATACTCCTGCCCCAGGTGGGTGAGGGGGAGATCCTTGTCGTGGGGAACAAGGCGGACAAGGTCTCAGAGGAGAGGATGGCGGAGGTGGTGGACCTAGTGAGGCCGTTGGTGGGCTCGATGGACGTGGTCATGGCCTCTGCTCTCTCTGGATATGGGTTGGATGTGATCAGGGAGAGGATATCAGAGACTCAGGGACACACACACGGACTGGACGTCGTCATGCCGTTGACGGATGCCAGCTACAGCCTCCTATCCAGGTTGCACAACGTCGCCGAGGTGTCTCACCGTGTGGAGGACGGCCAGCTGAGGGCGCAGCTCTGGTGCGGCCCCGCAGAAGCCGACAAGGTCAGGAGCTGGTTGTTGGCGGCCGGCGCCAAGGTGCTTGCCGACGGAGAAAGGGGCCGGGGTGGCCGTCCCGGCGCTCCAGTGGAACCGGAGGGGGGCCCGTCGGCCTAGAGCCCGAAATCCTTCTTCTTCTGCAGGACCTGGTCCTCGAACCTCTGCGGCAGGGACCACGCCAGGAACTCGATGTCGTCGAGGTTCCTCACGAACTTGGCCTTGCTCGGCGTGTCGATCAGCGCGCTAAGCTTCCTCGTCTTCTTGACGAAGTCATAGAGCCACCACGCGGATATCACGAGCGCCAGCGGCCCTATCACGAGCAGCCAGTACGCCCACGATCCGATGGGCTCCGTGAGGTCCTTCAGGAACGACAGGGCCGCGGGGAGGCTGTCCTCGAGGAACACCCCGACGACCCCGACGATGGTCACGAAGCTGAAGAGCACCGCGAACAAGCCGCCGAGCTCAAGCCTGTACTCTGTCAGTATTCCCTTTGGCACGCGTTCACCCTCCCAACCGATAACCCGAACCCCTTTTAAAATGATTCTGTAGCCCGGCTACATGCAGCCGTCCGGGATATCCGTCTCGGCCCTCGTCGGGGGACACATGCGCGTGATCGACGACCGCCTGATGTCCGTCCTCGCCGCCGGTTTCCTGTCCTCCCTGGTGCTGCTGTCCTCCTCGGCCGCCCCGCCGTCGCTCACCGTGGAGGAGCTCTGGGGGCTGGGCGGAGACTCGGCCCTGACGGTCTCGGGCGTCCTCGTCTCCCTCCGGTCCTACGAGTCAGGCTCGGAGGTCCTCGTCATATCGGACGAGGGGGGCTCGCCCACTGTCAGGGTGGTGTGCACGACGGGTCCAGGTCCGTCCCCAGGGGAGGTCTCGTCCATCGGTGACCTGCTCAGCGTCTCGGGGGAGTGCGTCTTCGAGGACGGGGTCCCCTCGGTGTTCTGCCGCTACGGCGATGTCCGGCTCACCCGCCGGTGCCAGGACGTGTTGACGGTGAGCCTGCTGAGCACCGCGTGGCAGCTCTTCGAAGGCGACCGGGTCTCGGTCAGGGGGATGTGCGGCACGGACGTGCACGGCGCTCTGAGGCTGGCCGACGCGGGAGGGGGCTGCAGCATAGCGCTGCTCCTCGACCAGGGCGTCGCGCCGGTCTGCGGCGATGTCGTGGCCGACTGCACCCTGGCCCTCGACGCCTCCACCATGTCGCTGGCCCTGAGGGTCCACTCCCTCACGCCCCAAGGGTGACAACAAGCTTTTCAGGACAGGTCGCGTTGGGCATCCCCGTGCCCGCCACGATGCTCGCGTTCGACGACACCGATTCACCGGACGGCATGTGCACCACGTACCTGACGACCCTCATGCTGGAGGAGCTGTCCGACCTGGACCTGCTCGGTTGGCCCAGGCTGGTGCGCCTCAACCCGAACGTCCCGTGGAAGACCCGGGGGAACGCAGCCGTGTGCCTCCCCCTCGGCCACGGCGAGGGCCGGGGGAGCGTGTGCGGCCGGCTCGACAGGGGGGAGGTGCGGTGGTACAAGCGCGGCCGGCCGGCCGACCCCTGCGAGCTCCTCGAGAGGGCGGCGGAGGTGGTCGCGCGGAACGCCAGGTTCGACTGTCACACGACCAACCCCGGCGTGGTCGTGTCGGTGGACCGCCCGAGGCCGTCCCTGTACTGGCGTGCGGTCCGCGAGGTCGTCAAGCTCGAGGACGTGGAGGCCGAGCTTGGGGCCCGGGGCGCGTGCTGGCGCAGGTTCAAGAGCGGCCGCGGCGTGATCGGCGCCTCCGCGGCAATGGCGTGGAGGCCGCGCGACAGGACCTGGGAGGTGATCGCCTACAGGTCCCCGGAAAGGGTCGGCACACCGCGGGACATATCCTCCCAGAGCGTCGTGGAGATGGACAGGGAGACCCGCTCGACATTCAACAACTACGACCCCGAGAACGGCCACGTCGCGATAGCCCCAGGGTCCCCCTGCCCCGTCCTGTTCGGGATCCGGGGCGACTCGCCGTCGGAGCTCCTCAGGGCGAAGGACATGGTCCGAGGGGAGAGGCCTGCGAAGTGGCTGCTGTACATCTCCAACCAGGGCACCGAGGACCACATAGTCCGGCGGAGGGTGCGCGACCTGAGGCCCGGCGACTCGGCCAAGGTCCGCGGGACGGTCGCCGCCGCCCCGACGACCGTCCCCGGGGGGCATGTCATAGTGAGGCTGGGGGACGGCGAGGAGGTCGACGCCGCCTTCTACGAGCAGTCGCGGGGGATGAGGGACGCCGCCCGCCAGCTGCTCCCCGGCGACGAGATCGTCGCCTACGGCTCGGTGAGGTCCTCCCCCCGCTCCCTGAACGTCGAGAAGTTGCAGGTCGTAAGTCTGAAGCCCCATGTCAGGAAGGCGGCCAACCCGCTCTGCGCTAAGTGCGGGAAGAGGATGGGCTCGATGGGCTCCTCGAAAGGGTTCAGGTGCAAGGTCTGCGGCGCGCGCGCCCCCGCATCGTCAGCGGTCCTCGAGCCGGTGCCGCGGCAGTTGACCGTCGGGTGGTACGAACCACCCGTGTCGTCCAGACGGCACCTGCACAAGCCATTACGGCGAATGCCGAGGGGAACCTTCAACAAAATATAAATACGCTCAGGGGAATCAACACGGCAGAGTCCAGCGCCCCTGGAACCGGGGTGCTATGGGTGTGATTTGTGATGGGTCAACCTGTGATTGTCAGCGCCACCAGGACGGCGGTGGGCAAGTTCGGGGGCGGCCTCAAAGACCTGCCCGCGACCAAGCTCGGCGCCATCGTGGTTAGGGAAGCGGTCAAGCGGGCGGGCATCCGACCGGAGGACGTCGAGGAGTGCATAATGGGCAACGTTCTGCCAGCAGGCCTCGGGCAGAACCCTGCGAGGCAGGCGGCCCTGGGGGGCGGCCTGCCGGACACCGTCTCGGCCCTCACCATCAACAAGGTCTGCGGCTCGGGGATGAAGGCGGTCATGCTCGCCTCCGACGCCATACTGGCGGGGAGGGAGAAGGTGATAGTCGCCGGGGGTATGGAGAACATGTCCAGCGCCCCCTACCTCCTCGAGAAGGCCCGGTTCGGCTACAAGATGTTCGACTCCCAGATCGTCGACTCGATGGTCAGGGACGGCCTCTGGGACGTCTTCAACAACTTCCACATGGGCAACACCGGCGAGATCGTCGCGCAGAGGCACAACGTCTCAAGACAGGACGCGGACGCCTTCTCGTTCCGGAGCCACCAGCGCGCCCTAGCGGCGATGAAGTCCGGGGCGTTCAAGGACGAGATCGTCCCCGTGGAGATACCCTCCAAGAAGGGCCCGACCGTGGTCTCGGTCGACGAGGGGCCCCGGGAGGACACGAGCCTCGAGTCCCTGGCGAAGCTCAAGCCCGTGTTCAGGCCCGACGGGATCCTGACGGCCGGCAACTCGTCCAGCATCAACGACGGGGCCTCGGCCCTCGTTGTGATGGACTCCGACCTCGCCGACGGGAAGGGCATCAAGCCGTTGGCCAGGGTCGTGGACTACGTCACGTCCGGGACCAAGCCGGAGCTGCTGATGGAGGCGCCCATAGACGCGGCCAGGAAGCTGATGGAGCGCAACTCGCTCTCGATCGGGGACATCGACCTGTTCGAGCACAACGAGGCCTTCTCGACGGCATCGGTGGCGGTGCAGAGGTCGCTGAAGGTCCCGGACGAACGGTTCAACGTGAACGGGGGCGCGGTCGCCCTCGGCCATCCGATCGGCTGCAGCGGCGCGCGGGTCCTCACGACCCTCGTCTACGCCATGGGTGCCCGGGGCGCGAAGAGGGGCCTGGCGACGCTGTGCCTGGGCGGCGGCAACGCCGTCGCGATGCTCGTCGAGAAGTAGCAGGTTCGGAAGGCACTTAACCGGGCGCGCGCATACGCGCCCCTCGCTACGAGGGTGATGAGTTTGGACGCTTCCGAGTTGATGCGCCGCGTGGAGTCCCACCGGGAGAGGATCGTCGAGGATTTCTGCTCGCTGCTCCGCGTCAAGGCCGTGGGCCCCGAGAGCGGGGGCGAGGGCGAGAGCGCGAGGGCGGAGCACCTCGTCGCGCTCGCAAGGCGCCTGGGACTCAAGGACATCGAGGTCCTGGAGTCCCCCGACCCGAACGTCCCGTCCGGGAAGAGGCCGAACGTGATCATAAGGGTCAAGGGCAGGACGCCGAAGAGGCTCTGGGTGGTCACTCACATGGACACCGTCCCGGAGGGGGACCTGTCCGCATGGGACACGCCGCCGTACGACCCGGTCGTGAAGGACGGCAGGATATACGCCCGCGGGTCCGAGGACAACGGACAGGAGCTGATGGCCTCCCTCTACGGCCTCGCGTCGGTCGTCGGCGCCGGGCTCGTGCCCGAGCTGGACATCGGGCTGGTCCTGGTCTCGGACGAGGAGCACGGCAACGTCCACGGCATCGACTTCGTGATGGAGAAGGGGCTGTTCAGGAAGGGGGACCTGGTCGTGGTCCCAGACCACGGCTCGCTGGACGGGTCAGAGGTCGAGGTAGTGGAGAAGTCCATCGCCTGGATCGAGGTCGAGGTCAGGGGCAAGCAGACGCACGCGAGCACGCCGCACAAGGGCGTCAACGCGCTGGAGGTGGCGGCGCGGTTCATGCTCGCCGCATGCCCCATGCTCAGGGAGAAGTACTCCGCCCGCGACCCGCTGTTCGACCCCCCGTGGAGCACCTTCGAGCCGACCAAGTGCGACTCCAACGGCCCGAACGTGAACACCGTCCCGGGCAGGCAGAAGTTCTCGTTCGACTTCAGGGTGCTACCGGACTACCCCCTCGACGACATCCTGACGGACCTCCGGTCCGTCGCCGACGGGGTGGGCCGCCAGGCCGGTGCCGAGATACTTGTGACGGTCCTGCAGCGGGCTGACGCAGCGCCCAAGACTCCCATCGACTCCGAGGTGGTCCGGAGGTTGTCCGGCGCGATATCCCTCACGAGGGACGTGACCGTGAGGCCGACGGGCATCGGCGGCGGGACCTGCGCGGCCCCGTTCAGGCGCGCCGGCATAGACGCCGCGGTGTGGGCGACGGTCGCCAGCGTGGCGCACGACGCGAACGAGTACTGCATCATCGAAGGGCTCGTGGGCGACGCCAAGGTCTATGCGTTGCTCTTCGCCGGCGACGCCGTCGACCGCGCCTAGTAGTCCTTGGCGGAACCGCCCTGCCTGTCCCCGAAGATGCGCGCGACCATCCAGTCGGAGTCGAACTTCCCGAACTCGTCGTACTCCTGTCCGTAGCTCACGTAGGCTATCGGCTTCCCGACCGCCTTCGCGATGGACAGCGCCGCGCCGCCCTTGGCGTCCGCGTCTATCTTGGTGAGCACGACCGCGTCTATCCCGACCGCCTCGTCGAACCTGCGGGCCTGCTCCACCGCGTCCGAGCCGGCCAAAGAGTCGCCCACGAAGACGACCAGGTCCGGCTTGGCCACCCTCTTGATCTTCTTCATCTCGTCCATCAGGTTGGTGTTGGTCTGCATCCTGCCCGCGGTGTCGATGAGCACGACGCCCTTCTTCCTGGCCTTCGCGTGCTCGACGGCATCGTATGCGACCGCGGCCGGGTCCCCCCCCGCCTGGTGCTTGACGATCTTGCACCCGAGCCTCTCGGCGTGTATCGTGAGCTGCTCTATCGCCCCGGCCCTGAAGGTGTCGGCCGCGGCGAGCACGATCGTGTACCCGTGCTTCTGGAGCCTGCTGGCGAGCTTGGCGATGACGGTCGTCTTCCCGGTGCCGTTTATGCCGACGAACATGATCACGAACGTGGCGTCCTTCGCCTCGAGCCGGTCCTTCAGCGAGAACTCCTGCTCGTCCAGGACCTGTTTGACCGCGGCCCTGAAGGCGAGCTGGATGGCCTCGTCGATCTTGAACTCCCGGTCTATCCTCTTGCCGGCCAGGGACTTCCTGACGTTGTCCGTCAGCTCCTCCGCGACCGGGAGGGCGACGTCCGCCTCGAGGAGCCCCATCTGCAGCTCCTGGAGGAGGTCCTCGAGGACGCTCTCCCTCAGGCGCCTCCCGGAGTCCCCGGCGACCTCCGATATGTCCTCTATGGACTTCGTCTTGGCCGCCTTGGACGCCGCTGAGAGCTTCTCCCTGAGAGCTTTGAACATGTCGCGACCTCAGGCCTCAGTGTCCCGCCTGAATCTTCTCGTACCGCTCCTGGACCTTCTCCGTCAGTTCGTGGACGGCCGCCTCGGTCTGCGCGGCCATCTCGGCGACCTTCTGGAACGCCTGTGCGAGCTCCTCGACGCGGGTGTCGAGTATCTTCTCGGCCTCCTCGGCGTTCCTCTGGATGGAGACGTCGGAGCCGACGCCTATGACGACGTCCTTCCTCTCGGACGCCTTCGCGTATATGTACGAGTCCGCTCCGACAGGTATCATCATCTCGTCCCCCGGAGCGCTCTTGGCAAGGCTCTTGACGGTCTCCCTGGCCTTGACGTGCTCCTCGATGGCGAGCTGTATGAGCTCCTGCTGCTTGGAGAGCGCCTCGAGCTGTGCCTTGGCGGTCTCGAGCCTCATCATGTCCTCCCTCAGGGCCGTCTCCTCGGTCACTTGTCGGCCCCCAGGAGGTGCTTCACGGCG
Organism: uncultured Thermoplasmata archaeon; assembly: GCA_964644565.1. GTDB lineage: Archaea > Thermoplasmatota > Thermoplasmata > UBA10834 > UBA10834 > UBA9653. Next base: position 62,276 of record CAZXWO010000006.1, read on the forward strand.
TGGTCGCTGACCTCCTCGGGCTTGAGCGACCGCACGCCCTCGATCTTCACGAACTTGCGCTTGACCTTGTGCCTGCTCCCTATCAGCGCTAGCGACTTATCCAAGGCGGCCTTCTCGTCTGCCGACGCCACCTCGAGCGCGAAGGGCTGCCACTCGCGCGGGGATATCCGGAATTGTCCCTTGACCTCGAATGCCTTCATGCGGACCAGCAGGGGCCCTAGAGAAGGGCCCTCAGATAAACCTTTTGCACTCCTCCCCGCGCCCCCTCTCACAAGGTTCATTACCTGTCCAGTCGCTGGACTTCTTCCGTGCAGCGCGTGTTCGACTGCTACTACCCGGGCAGGGGGTTCCCCTCCGTGTCCACGACCGGCCGTTCGTGCTCCCTCAGCTGCAAGCACTGCGCCGGCAGGTACCTGGAGGGCATGGTGCCCGCGACCGGGCCCGACGAGCTGCTGTCCTTCGCCCGCGCGCTCGCCGAGTCCGGGGGCAGCGGCCTCCTGCTGAGCGGCGGCTCGGACCCGGCGGGCCGGGTCCGGCTGGACCGGTTCGTCCCGGCCATCAGGGAGATCAAGGACTCCACTCCTCTGAAGATAAACGCGCACGTCGGCCTGACCCCGCGCGGGGAGCTGGAGGGTCTGGTCGCGTCCGGCGTCGACACCTTCTCAGTGGACGTGTACGGGGACGACGAGACGGTCCACGAGGTCCTGGGCGTCCGTGCCGGCGCGCAGGACTACATCGGGGTCGTCAGGGACCTCATCGACCTCGGGGCGGAGGTCGCCCCGCACATCTGCGTGGGCATCAGGGGCGGCAGGACAGGTCACGAGCACGACGCGGTTAGGGCGGTGGCGCGGCTCGCCCCGAAGACGCTGGTGTTCATATCGTTCATCCCGACGCGGGGCACCGCGTACGAGTCCTGCCCGGTCCCCAGCGGGGAGGACGTGGTGTCCGTCATCAGGGGTGCAAGGTCTGCGCTCCCCGGCACGCGCCTGCTGCTCGGCTGCATGCGCTCGAAGCGGGACAGGTCCTGGGAGGTAGACGCCCTCGGGGCGGGCCTGGACGGGATGGTGCTCCCCTCGGACGAGACGGTGAGGGCGGCGTCCGCCCTGGGTTATGCCATCAGGAAGAAGGGGACCTGCTGCGCCCTCGCGTGACTACTTGTAGATGGAGGTCTGGCCGTACTTCCTCTCGATCGGTACGAGGTATGCCACCCACGCGATGTTGGCGACCACGAACGCCAGGGATATGATCGCCACGATCCCGGTGAACGTCTCCGAGGTCTCCCTCACGAGGTCGAGCGTGACGACGGTCCCGGGAGCGGATATGTCGTTGACGACGACGTGCAGCAGGGTGTGGTCCATGACCGGCACATCGATGGTCAGGCTGCCTGAGAGCTGGTAGTCGTCCCGGTTGAGCCGGAGGAAGTACATCTCCCCGAGCTTGTCCTTGTATTCCCAGTAGGTATCGTCGTCCACGAGGTAGATCTCGACATCCTCGGACGCCGACACGCTCAGCTCCGACACCCTCGAAAGGGCGAGCGGGTCCCTCGACCAGAACGAGAAGTCCTTCGCCCCGTCCGTGGTGACGGTCCTCATGGCGGCGTCCTCGGCCACAGCGAGGATCGGCTGCACCATCAGGACGATGGTGATCACCGCGCCGATGATGGCCAACAGGATGGACCTGTTGATGGAGTTCTTAGCCATGAGGTGCTTCGCGCTGGAGCTCCTGGCGAACTTGATCTCCATGATCCTGAAGAAGAAGCTCTCCACGCAGATGACCAGGAGCAGGAGCGCCATCACCGATGCGAACTGGTCGATGGGCAGGTAGAGGCTCGGTTTCAGAGTGGCGTCGCCGATTACGAAGACGAGCACGAACGCCAGGGCGACCAGCATGATGGCCTGCACGACGTACAGGGTCATCTTGATGCGTCGCAACCTGCCCAACCTGACGGAGTCCTCCAGCACCTTCTTCGACAGCGGCATCGCGGGTTAAGATACCCACATCTGAATTAATAGTTTTCTAATTAAATATCAAGCGTAGCCAGCTTTCTGCACACCAGGTGGACCGCCACATACTGCGGGACGGTGTTCCTCCCCTCGTCCAGCGAGAACGTCCGGTCCCTGAGCCTGACCTCGACGGGCTTGCCGCAGGCGACCGCCACCTCGTCCTCGCCGAAAGCCTCGGGCACCGCGGACACGAAGGGGTCGAACCCGTCCAGGTCGTCCCTCTTCATGGGGATGACCTGGAACCCGGTCTTGCCGTGGAGCGAGCTCGGGAGCCGTATCAGCCTCTTTATGTCCGAGGTGACCGGCTCGTCCGTCTCCCCCTTCATCCTGCCCTTCACGCGCATGTCGACCAGCCTCAGGAACGCGTCCCCGTGCCTCTTCTGTGAGAAGACCTCGAAGGTGTCGTCGGCGCGCATGCGGTCGACCCCCCTCTTCCCGGCGGCGCCCTTGAACAGGTCGGAGTACATCCCCTCTACAGTCCTGGCCCCGGTCTCCCTCTCCGACCCCGAGAGCGCCTCCGATATCCTCTTGACCGCCTCGCCCTCGTCCAGCGCCTCGAGCTCGGCCAACAGGTCGTCTATGCCCCTCCTGATCCGCCGGCGCCACCCGCCGTCGCTCAGCTTCGGCATCGCCCTCCGGTACTCCGTGCCGACCCTCTCCTTGAACCGCCTGGTCTCGAAGACGGTCGACGGGAACACCCAGTCGATGTCGAGGTCCGTCCCCGTGACGTAGTCCACTATCTCGCGCCTCTCGTGGCTCGACAGCCTCATCACGCGGGGGTCGTTGATGTGCACGTGGTACCCCCTGCCCCCCGAGAAGGCCACCTTCAGGTTGTCGTCGTCGAAGCCGAGGTCCCCGAGGAGGAACTCGTCTATCAGGCGCACGACCTCCTCCTTCACCCTCTCGAGCATCTTCTCGTACGGGAGCCCCTTCGTCCCATCCACGTGGTCGGCGTCCAGGTCGAAGATGAGGTCGGCCCCGAGCCACTTCTTCTCGGCCATCGTGGGGGCGTCCGGCGTCTCGTAGTAGGCGCACGAGTAGTATGCGTGGGAGGGAACCTGCTCGACGAGGTACTTCTTGAGTGACGCCCTCGTCGGGAAGGACAGGTGCCTCATGACGAAGGTCCTGTCGAAGAACATGAACCCGAACTCCCTCCTCGCGAACCGGTCGGGCATCGAAAGGGGCACCTGCCGGTAGTGCTTCGCGAACATGCTCATCACGAATCTCGCGGAGGGGTCGGCGGGCATGCGCCAGAGTCATCCAACTGACCAGTATATTAACCTCTCATGTCCCCTAGCGCTGCATGTAACGCCCATTTCAACAACAATAATGAACCCCAAGGGCTATGACTACGCCCAGCCAAGGGAACCGCGATGATCAAGACCTTCATCAGGGTGGAGCTGAGCAGCGAGGGTGAATCGCCCAAGGAAGTCGTCGAGCGGATGAGGCAGATAGGCGCGACCCCCGTGGTCGGCGACTTCGACTTCGAGCTGCACCTGGGGGACGACGAGCGTCTTTTCGACAGGCTCGAGGACATCCACCACGCTCTGAGGGGTTCCAGCGTCAGGTACAGCGTCACCACGAGGACGGATGTCGAGGACGCCGGGACGCCGGCCAGGAACCACGTCACCCCGCTCGTGGACCAGAAGGCCACCGAGCTGAAGAGGAAGCTCTACAGGGAGAAGCTGGAGCGGTGGCGCGAGCTCGGCCTGGACGTGGAGGAGCTCGAGAGGCTCCTGGACGACGACATGGAGCGCTTCAAGCAGGTCAGCAAGGACTTCCTGAGGACCCACCTCGACAAGCTGTCCGTCGTGAAGGACAAGCACCCCCCGGAGAACCAGGTCGACGGCGAGGTCCTGTCGCTCCTCGACGAGCAGGGCAGGACCCTGCAGGACATCATGTCGTTGACAGGGTACTCGGAGGAGGCGGTGACCCTCTCCCTCGGCAGGCTGATCTCCGCAGGGAGCACGCAGACCGAGAAGCGCGGCCAGGCAGAGGTGTACAGGCTGGTCCCGCCGCCGGCCCCGCCGGTGAGGAAGCAGATAAAGGTCCTCGCGGCCCAGTCGGAGGACGAGGCCGAGCAGAGGATCATCACCGCGCTGAGGCCCAACGGCTCGACCAGGGGCCAGCTGATAAGGGGGAGCAGGCTCCCCACGGAGCAGGCGACCAAGGCCCTCGCGTCACTCTCGAAGAAGGGCAGGGTGAGGGTCGTCCGCAGGGGCAAAGAGGCCTTCTTCTACCCGGCGTGAGGCCGCTGACGGCCACAGGCGCGCCAGCCCCCGAAGGTTTATTAGAGAACCACCCGATTGAGCGCGGAGGCCAGGTCGACAGATGATCGCGCTCAGGCTCAAGGACGTCCGTTTCAGGTACCCCGGGATGTCAGACTGGGCCCTCGACGTGCCCTCCCTCGAGATCGAGCAGGGGGAGTTCGTCACGGTCCTGGGCCCGAACGGCTCGGGCAAGACCACCCTCTCTTTCCTGGCGAACGGGCTGGTGCCAAAGTCCATCAAGGGGGAATTCGAGGGCACGGTCGAGGTCTTCGGGCACGCAGCATCTGAGTACTCCGTGGCCCAGCTGTCCGCGCTCGTCGGCATCGTGTTCCAGGAGCCGGAGAGCCAACTCTTCTGCATGAGCGTCGAGGAGGAGGTCGCGTTCGGCCCGGAGAACCTCGCCGTCCCGAGGGAAGAGATGGCCCTGCGGGTGGAGGCGGCCCTCGACCTCGTCGGCCTGAAGGGGCTCAACGACAGGTCCCCGTTCACACTGTCAGGGGGCCAGAAGCAACGCCTGGCGATTGCGGCCGCTCTCTCGATGAAGCCCTCCATGCTCGTCCTCGACGAGCCGGCCTACGCCCTGGACCCCGTCGGCCGGATCGAGCTGTACTCGATGCTGAGCGACCTGAAGGCGAAGCACGGCATGACCGTGGTGATCATGGAGCGCGACGCAGAGGACCTCGTGGAGTTCACGGACCGGTTCGTCCTCATGACCGCCGGCCGGGTGGTGGGGACGGGCCCCCCTTCGGAGATGCTCAGGGACCCGGCGTCCCTCAGGGCGGCCGGTGTCTCGCCCCCGCAGATGGCCGAGGTCGCGTCGTTGCTCAACTCCCGCAGGAAGGGCGCCCCCTTTTCGTTCCTGACCGTCGAGCAGGCGGTCGCGGAGATCATGGCGAACGCATCCCGTCACTCGAAGAGGGGTGCCAGATGATCCCCCGCCCTGTCCCGGGAGGCCCGGAGTGCGTGCTCCTCCTCCGAAATGTCAAGTTCACTTACGAGTCCGGGGTGGAGGCCCTCGGAGGCGTCAACCTCTCGGTGGACAAGGGTGAGTACCTCGCTGTCGTGGGCGGCAACGGCTCCGGAAAAACCACCCTCGCGAAGCACATGAACGGGCTGTTGAGGCCGAGCAGCGGCGAGGTGCTGGTCCTCGGCTCCCCCTCCGTCGGAAGGACCGTGGCGGAGATCGCGAGGGTGGTGGGGTACGTGTTCCAGAACCCGGACCACCAGCTGTTCTGCAGCACGGTGCGGGGGGAGGTCGCGTTCGGCCCGTCCAACCTCGGCCTCGACGAGGGCGAGGTCCGGAGGCGGGCGGACCACGCGATCGAGGTCATGGGGCTGTCCGAGGTCGGGGACAGGCCGCCCCTGTCCCTCTCGCTGGGGCTCCGCCGGAGGATCTCCATCGCCTCCGTCATCGCGATGAGCCCCCAGGTCCTGGTGCTGGACGAGCCGACCACCGGGCTGGACGCGAGGGAGTCGGGCGAGCTGCTGTCCATCGTGCGGTCCCTGAACGAGGACGGGACCACGATCATCCTGATCACGCACGAGATGAAACTGGTCGCCGAGCACGCGAACAGGGTGGTGGTGATGTCCGGCGGGAGGATAGTGCTGGACTCTGACACCCGGGGGGCGTTCTCGGACCTGGGCCTGCTTCGGAGCAGCAAGCTGCTGCCCCCGCCCGTCACCCACCTGGCCCACAAGCTGGGGCCCATGGGCGTGTCGAAGGACGTGCTGACGCCGGAGGAGCTCGTGTTCGAGCTGACGAGGGGAGGCGACGGATGACAGGGTTCATGGACCTCTACGCGGACAAGGGCACCTTCCTCCACAGGCTGGACCCGCGGGTGAAGATCCTCGCGGTCGTCACGATCAGCGTGCTAGCTTTCATCCTGTCCGAGCTCTGGGCCCTCACCACGCTGCTGGTCTTCATCCTCCTGCTGATGGCGCTCACGAGGTCGAGCTACAGGAAGGCGTTCTTCGCGCTGAAGTTCGTTGTCAGGTTCATGATCCTCATCACACTGCTCTGGCCGCTCTTCGACAGGTCGGGGACCCCCGTGCTTTTCTCGATAGGGCCGCTCGACATCACCGAGCCGGCCGTCTGGAGCGGCCTGACCGCGGCGGTCCGGGTGGGATGCTTCGCCACGGTGTGGTACATCCTCATGTTCACGACCTCCCAGCGCGACCTCGTGCGGGCGTTCGTGAAGATGGGCCTCAGGTTCGACTACGGCCTCGCCCTCGCCATCTCCTTCAGGTTCATCCCGACCTTCGGCATGACGGTCGAGTCCATCAAGGACGCGCAGAGGGCCAGGGCCCTGGAGCTCGACAGGGGGTCGTTCTGGCGCCGCTCCAAGAACTACGTCGTCGTCCTCGTCCCCACGATTGTGACGGCGCTCAGGACCGCGCACATGCTCTCCCTCACCCTCCAGTCCCGCGCATACGGCGCGACGAGGGACCGGACCTACCTCAGGGAGATTCGGATGAGGCGGTCCGACTACGTTGCCGCGGCAGTGGTCGTCCTCATATTGGCCGTCCCGGCGCTCGCGAAGTACCTCGGCGTCGTCCCCCTGTGAATTCGTAGCGGAGGTGCCGTGTTCGACACGGCCGCTGGTGAGGTTTAATGTACGTGCGGGCCATGGGGTTCCGGTTGGCGTGGTCGCGGAAGGACAGAAGGTGGCGGGCCCCGAGCGGCCCACGATGCCTAGCGGCGGCGGCGCCAATTTCGTGTCGCCCGAGACCGTCGCCCTCTACGGCGTCCTGACGGCGCTCACCGCGGCGATCACGTATGCGACCGTCATCCCGTTCCCGCCCACCAGGGGCTACTTCAACCTCGGCGAGGCCATGGTCTTCTTCTCCGCACTCACCTTCGGCTGGAGGGCCGGCGCGATATGCGGCGGCGTCGGCTCGGCGATCGCGGACCTCTTGGCGGGCTTCGGCATGTTCGCCCCGGTCACGCTGGTCGCCAAGGGCACGGAGGGCCTCGTGGCGGGCGCGATCGGCCGCTTGAACGGGGGGAAGCCGTGGGCCTACGCGGTGGGCATAACGTGCGGCGGGGCCTGCATGATAACCACCTACTTCCTCGCCGAGTGGCTGCTGCTCGGGTTCGGCCTCGGCCCGGCCCTCGCTGAGATCCCTACGAACGTAGCGCAGGTGGCTATAGGCGGGACGGTGGGCAGCCTGCTGTCGTACTCCGTCAAGCTGGCGATGCCTTCGCTGGGCAAGTAGGCTGCGGGGCGCCCTCACTTCTTGATCCTGGCCAGCTCCCTCTCGCCCATCTTGTCGCTGGGCATCAGCCTCTTCATCCCGGCCATCATGTTCATTCCGAAGTTCATAAGGAACGCGGGCATGGAGATGCCGAACCGGGTGCCGGTCTCGACCATCTTCCCAGGGTTCATTATGTCGTACGGGTCCATGGCCTTCTTTATGCTCCGGATCAGGTCCGCCCCGTCCTTCCCCCGCACCCTGGCGAGGTTGGCCGCGAAGAATATCCCGAACCCGACCGGCCTGCCGCCGTGCTCGAACGCTATGTCCCCGAGCTTCTTGCCGAACCCCATGGCCATCGTCGAGCGCCAGAAGTTCTGCTCCTCCGTGAGGTAGTACGGCATGAACATGACGGTGTTGTTGTCCGCGACGGTGCCGATCGTGGGGGCCTTGAGCTTCATGCCCTTCACCAGCTTGGCCAGGTCCGCGATGGCCTTCTCGAACGAGTCGATGGGCACGAAGACCTCTCCGGGTATGGCGCCGACGCCCATCTCCCTCACCCGGAACTCGTAGCTCCTCTCGGACCACTCGTGGTCAGCGACCTCCTTCGGCATCTTCGAGCCGCCGTTGGCGGCGACGATCTCGTCGAGGGCCTTCTCCTCGATGTCCACGGAGCCCTTCGAGCCCGTCAGCGCCATGGTGACCATGCAGCCCACGTCCGGGGCGTGCTTGCCGACGCTCCTGAGGTACTCGAAGTGCAGCCTGTCGCCGAACATTATGTGCATGGGCGTGATGCTGCTGCGGACCAGGGTCCTGAGGACGGGCCCGAACTTGGCCAGGTCCTCGAACGAGTAGGCCACGAACCGCATCTCCTCCGGCTTCGGCAGCACGGAGAGGGTCACCTCCGTTATGACCCCGAGGATCCCCTCGGAGCCGACGAACAACCAGTTCAGGTTCGGCCCCCCGCCGTTGGCCGGCACGCGCTTGTCCCCCGTGTGGATGATCACACCCGTCGGGAGCACGACCTCCAGGTCCCTTATCAGGTCGCCCGCGGTCCCGTACTTGTACGCGCCTATCCCGGTGCCGCCCGTGCCTATCCACCCGCCGATGGTGGCGGAGGGGGCGCTGCTCGGGTAGCAGGGCAGGAAGAGGCCCTTCGCGTCCAGCGCGTCCGAGAGCGCCTTCCACGTGATGCCCGGCTGGACCGTGGCGGTGAGGTTCCTGTCGTCGATCGATATGATCTTGTTCATGGCTGTCATGTCGAGGACGTACCCGCCCTTCACAGGGACGGCGCCCCCGAGGCCCCAGGTCGCGGCACCCCTGGGCACGATGGCCTTCTTGGTCGCGATGGCCTTCCTGACCATCTGGGCCACCTCCTCGGTGAATCCAGGCCTGATGACCTGGTCGGGCATGGTCTTGAAGATCACGTCCATCTCCTTCGGAAGCGGTGCCATGTCGTGGCTGTACAACCTTCTCTCGAGCTTGTCGTCCGACGTCTCCATGGTGAACACCCTGCTAGAGCGTGATGGAGGCCTGGTACTGCCTCCACTACGGTGGTAAGCAATCATCCCCAATAAAGATATACGTCAGCGACCAGCCTGACAGGTGCCTGACGTGGCGTGTT
>CAZXWO010000007.1:0-62646 GCA_964644565.1 uncultured Thermoplasmata archaeon
ATCCCCCGGCCCCCAGGCCAAGGATCATGTAGCCGAGCTGGCTGATGGTGCTGTAGGCCAGGACGCGCTTGATGTCGTTCTGCGCCAGGGCGACCGTGGCCGCGAGGATCGCCGTTATGCCGCCTATGCACGCAACGAGCATGAGGCTCTCCGGGGCCTGCACCAGGAGCGGGTACGTCCTGGCGGTCAGGTACACGCCCGCCTTGACCATCGTCGCCGCGTGGATGAGCGCCGACACGGTGGTCGGGCCCTCCATCGCGTCGGGCAGCCACTCGTGCAGCGGGAACTGCGCGCTCTTGCCTATGGCCCCGCCGAATATGAGCGCGGTGGCGAGGACCATCATGTCGGCCGGGACGGCAGCCGTCGCCTCCCCGGAGAAGAGCTCCGAGAAGTCCAGGCTGCCCACGTACTTGAACAGGATTATTATGCCCGCCATGAACATGATGTCGCCCACGCGGGTCACTATGAAGGCCCTCTTGGCGGCGCTCGCCGCGGACGGCCTCTCGTACCAGAAGCCTATGAGCAGGTACGAGCACAGGCCGACGAGCTCCCAGAATATGAACATCAGGAGGTAGTTGTCGGCGATGACGAGGCCGTACATGACGGAGATGAAGAGCATGATCTCGGCGTAGTACCGCCTCCTGGTCTCGCCCTCCCCGTGCATGTAGCCGCCGGAGTAGAAGACGACCAGGGTGCCGACCACGGACACCACCAGCAGCATAACGGCCGTCAGCTGGTCGATCCAGATGCCGAAGGTGAGGCTGAAGTCGCCCACCACGAGCCACTCCATCCTCTGCGACCCGTCCGTTAGGGTGCCGCCCGTCACCACCTCCCAGATGACCAGGAACGAGAGGGCCATCGCTCCCAGCGCGCCCCCTATGGCGTACACGGCGCCGTCCTCCCACCAGAGGGTGCGCTTGGGCATCAGCGCTATCAGCAGGAAGGCGACGAAGGGGAAGACCGGGATCAGCCACGCGTACTCGAGCAACCTACCACCTCAGTATGTTGATCTTGTCCACGTCAACGGTCTGGTATCTCCTGTAGACGGAGAGTATGATTGCCAGCCCGACCGCGACCTCCGCCGCGGCTATGGCGATCGAGAACAGCGCGAACACCTGGCCCGAGACGTCGACGCCGGTGTGCAGCATCGAGTGGTAGGAGCTGAACATCACCAGGTTCACGTTCGCCGCGTTGAGCATTATCTCTATGCACATCAGGACCACGATGGCGTTCCTGCGCGTGAGGACGCCGTACGCCCCGACGACGAACAGGAGGGAGCTGAAGACGAGCCAGTACTCTATGGGTATCATTCCCTCTCCTCCTTCGCGAGGAAAACCCCGCCGAGTATCGCGACGAGCAGCAGCAGCCCGATCATGAACACGACCAGCGAGTACCCGGAGGTCCACTCGTCCCCGAACATGGCCTTCGAGACGTCCTCGTTCGAGATCTGGTCCACCTCCTCGCCCGGTTCCGGAGAAGGCCACGAGACGCCGGTGACGACGAGCACCAGCAGGAGCGCCAGGAGGAGGAGCGAGGCACCCTTCATCATCTCGTTGCGCCTCATCGCTTCTCACTCTCCATGATCTCGCGCTTGGTGAGCATGATGCCGAACAGGATGACGACGACGACCGCGCCGACGTACACCAGGATCTGCACTATGGCGACGAACTCGGCGCTGAGCATGATGTAGAGGCAGGCGACGGACACGAAGCAGGTCGCCAGCGCGACCACGCTGTGGATTATCTCGCGCGAGCGCACCACCAGGAGCGCGGACACGAGCGCGCTCGCGGCGAGGAACATGAACACGAACAGCTCCCAGGTCACTTCCGCACCCCCGGCATCTCGATCGACTCGAACTTGCACGCCCTGAAGCACCGGCCGCACCCGACGCACTTCTCCAGGACGAAGACCGCCCTCTTCTTGGGCTTGCCCTTCTTGCCGTCCTTGAGGGTCTTCTCTGTCCCGGGCATCTCGAGCATGTATATCGCATCCGCGGGGCAGGCCCTGGAGCAGGCGCCGCAGCCCGTGCACTTCTCCAGGACCAGCTTCGGCTCGGGCATCTCGAAGTACGACTCGTAGACCTCGACCATGGTCAGGGCCTTCTCCGGGCACACCGCGACGCACTTTCCGTGGGAGTTGCACTGCGAGAGGTCGATCTCGGGCTTCTTCCTCCCGACCTTGTCGATGGGCATCATGGCGATGCACATCTCAGGGCACTCCCCGGCGCACTTCTCGCAGCCGGTGCACTTCGACAGGTCCAGCATGGGCAGGAGCCTCTTCCGCCTCTCCTCCTTGAACGTCGCCGCGAACCCGTCGTCCCGGATGTCCAGCGGGCCGAGCCTGAACTCATCCCGGTCCCGGCCGGCCATCTCGAACTCGGTGGTCATGTGCAGGGCGCACGTCGGGCATACCTCTGCGCAGAAGCCGCAGAAGAGGCACCGGCCGACGTCCACCCCCGGCCGCTCTATCTTGCCCAGCTCCGGGTCCTCGACCTTCTCGAGCCACATGCAGTCGTTGGGGCATATGGCGACGCAGTTGCCGCAGCCTATGCACTTCTTGAAGTCGAGCGTGTGCCTGCCGCGGTAGACCTGCGGGAGGACCAGCTTCTGGTGCGGGTAGAGGACCGTGTTGGGCTTGCCGAATATGAGCGAGCGGACGAGCTGCCTCCCCGTCCTCATCATGGGGCGCACCACGTAGCCGATGAAGCTGACCTTCCCCCTCTCCGCCTCGGCCATTCAGAACCACCCCATCGACTTCAGGGCCACGGCGACCATCAGGTTGAGCACCGCCAGGGGCAGGAGCCTCTTCCAGCCCAGGTTCAGTATCTGGTCGACCCTGACCCTCGGGACGGACCACCTCATCCACTCTATCACGACGAAGACGCAGTAGGCCTTGATGAGGAACCATATCTCCTCGGGTATGAGCGCCGGGCCGTTCCAGCCGCCGAGGAAGAGGGCGGTCGCCAGGGCGCCGCCCGCGTACCCCCTCAGGTACGACGTCATCATGAAGAAACCGAAGCGCATGCCGCAGTACTCGGTCGTCCACCCCTCGACCAGCTCCGCCTCCGCCTCGGGGAGGTCGAACGGGGTGACCTCCACCTCGGCCGCGATGCACACGAGGAACACTATGAAGCCGATGAACAGCGGGATGGCGAACCACACGTCCTCCTGCGCCTCGACTATCCCGACGAAGCCGAAGTCGCCGGCGAGGAGGAAGACGCTGGCGACGGCGAGGAGGAGCGGGATCTCGTAGCTCATCATCTGCGCCGCGGACCTCATGCCGCCTATGAGCGTGTACTTGTTGTTCGACGACCAGCCCGCCAGAAGTATAGAGAAGGGCGCTATGGCGAAGGCCGCGAACGCGAACAGCACCCCCGCGGGGACGAAGTCGCCGGCGATGTTGGTCGCGACCCCGAAGTCCGGGCTGAGTGGGATGGTGGCGAGTATGAGGAAGGACGAGCTGACGAATATCGCCGGGGCGAGCACGAACCCGAGCCTGTCGGCGTCCCTCGGTGTTATGATCTCCTTGACGAAGAGCTTCATCCCGTCCGCGATGTTCTGGAGCCAGCCCCCGATCCTGTAGCCGACGTAGTAGGGCCCGTAGAAGTCGAATATGCGCCCGCTGAGCTTCCTGTCGATCCAGATGAAGTTGAGGACGTTGACTATGGCGACTATCAGGACGACGAGGACCTCCAGTAGGATCGTCATGACGGCTATGTGCCCGTCGGACGCGGCGAAGTCGCCCACGTCGGTGAAGAACCCGCCCAGGCCGCCGGGGAGGAAGTCCCCGAGCCAGTACCATATGTTATTGATGAGGCCCACGAGCCACTCGATGATGATCTGGCAGAATTCGTACAGGTTCATGGCCTCACCTATCGTTCTCCCCGATGCACATGTCGAGGCCGCCCATGATGGCCACGACGTCCGCGAGCTTGTAGCCCACGAGGAACTTCGGCGCGGCCGAGACGGTCACGAATATCGGGCTGCGGATCTTGAGCCTGTAGGGCCTGTCGGTGCCGTCGCCCACGACGTACATCATGCCCTCGCCCCGGGGGTCCTCGACCCTGGCCATGCCGGTCCCCGCCGGCGCGTTCCTGGGGGCGACGACCCTGAAGTCACCCTTGGGCATCTTCCTGACCGCCTGGCGGATGATCCTGCAGCTCTCCCACATCTCGTCCATGCGGACCCGGTACCGGGCGAAGCAGTCGCCCTCGGTCCTGGAGCAGACGGCGAAGTCCATGTCCGCGTAGGCCTCGTACGGGCGGTCCCTGCGGAGGTCGTAGTCGGCCCCGCTCGCCCTCATGGGCGGGCCGGTGACTCCGAGGTTCATGGCCTGTTCCCTCTTGAGGATGCCAACGCCCTCGTTCCTCATCATGAATATCTTGGAGCCCTCGTAGATGTCCTCGTACTCCCTGAGCCTCATCTCCATGTAGTCGCAGGCGCGGAGGGCCTCCTTGTCCCAGTTCGGCGGGAGGTCGTGCGCGACGCCTCCCACGCGCGGGTAGTTGTAGGTGAGCCTGGAGCCGGTGAGGTCCTGGAGCAGGTCGACGAAGACCTCCCTGTCCCTCATCCCGTAGATGAACCCGACCATCATCCCCAGGTCGGCCGCGTACGCCGCGAGCCACATGAGGTGGGATGCGATCCTCTGCATCTCCAGGACCGCCACCCTGATGTACTGGGCCCTGGGGGGCACCTCGACCCCCATCAGGTCCTCGACCGTCATGCAGTAGAGGTGGCTCCAGCTCATGGATGAGCCGTAGCAGAGCCTGTCGGTGATGGGTATGACCTGCGTGTACGTCCTGTTCTCGCAGATCTTCTCGACGCCCCTGTGGAGGTAGCCGACCTCGGGCTCGGCGTCGACGATGGTCTCGCCGTCGACCTTGACGCGGAGGTTCCACAGCCCGTGCGTCATCGGGTGCTGCGGTCCCATGTTGATCCACATCTCTGCCGTCATGGTCACCCCCTGAAGTCCTTCCGGAGCGGGTGGTAGAGCGTGTCCTTCAGCATCAGTATGCGCTCCAGCTTCGGATGTCCCTTGAACGTGATACCCATGAGGTCGTAGGCCTCCCTCTCCTGCCAGTTGGCCCCACCCCAGATGTCGGAGACGGAGTCGACCGTCGGGTCGTCCCTGGGCGTGGACGTGATGAGCTCGACGACGAGGTTGTTCTGGTAGCTCGATATGTGGTACACGACCTCGAACCTGTCCGGGTAGTCGACCGCGGATATCATCGACATGTGCTCGAAGCCGAGGTCGTCCCTGAGGAGCCTGCAGGAGGCGTAGAGGTCCTCCCTCCTGACGCGCGCGCGCAGCAGGCCTGGCCTGACGCGCACCGCGTCGGACACCGACGATGGGAAGCCCTCCCTGAGCCCCCTGAGGACACGTCCCTCCGGGTCCCCGCCTATGCGCGTCGGCGCCTTCTCGAGCTCCCCTTGCTCCCCTCCGACCATGTCATCTCTCCCGGTTCCCTCTCACTTGCCCGTTAGCAGCCCCCGCTTCTCCTCCTTGATCTTCCTCTGCAGCTTGAGGAAGGCGTCGATGAGCGCCTCGGGCCTAGCCGGGCACCCCGGTATGTATATGTCGACCGGGATGAACTGGTCCACGCCCTTTACCACGTTGTAGCTGTCGAAGAACGGCCCTCCGGAGATCGCGCACTCGCCCATGGCTATGACCCACTTGGGCGCGGGCATCTGGTCGTAGAGCCTCCTCAGCGCCGGCTTCAGCTTCTTGCTGACGGGGCCGTTCACGAGCAGGATGTCGCACTGCCTCGGCGTCGACCTGTATATCACGCCCATCCGCTGGGCGTCGAACCTCGGGGCGGACGAGACGGCCATCTCGAGGGCGCAGCACATGATGCCGAAGTGGAGCGGGTACATGGAGTTCCTGGTGGCCCAGTTGAAGAAGTCCCTGAGGACGTAGTCGAGGGCCCCGCCGACTGGCGACTTCTTCAGGACGACGCCGAGGGCCTCGTCCGACCACTCGATGAAGTCCTTCGAGCGGAACATCATGACCTGGCCTATGGAAGGCTTGTCCCCGCTCATATCCAGATTATCTCCTCCTTCTTCAGGGCGTACATGACGCCGACGAGGAGAACGCCGAGGAACATGAACATGAAGACCTTCGCCAGGTCGCCCAGGGAGTCGAATGTCAGGGCCCACATCAGGACGAAGACCGTGACGAGGTCGAAGGCGACGAAGAGGATCGCGTACATGTAGTACTGGAAGTGGAACTGTATCTGCGCCTTGCCGATCGGGACCTCGCCGCACTCGTAGGTCGTCTCGCCCCTAGGGTCGTGCTTGTCCGGGCGGAAGTATCGGGTGAGGAGGAACACCAATGGAGGGATGAGGAGCGCTAGGAGGGCGAAAATCGCTACTCCCATGTAGTCCTCTGCTAGCATCGCCCTCGGATTCACAAGGGAGTATTAAGGGTTTTCAGTGGAAACGGTGGCCCGGACGGCGCGTCAGTATCGATTTTCTTGCGAAGAAACCCCGTCGGAATTGGAAGGGGTGGGGTTTGAGGGGTTTGGAGGGGTTTGGGGCGGCGGTGGGCTACTTGTACTTGGTACCGCACCTGGAGCAGAAGGAGGTGTTGGGGTCCAGCGCGGTGCCGCAGTTGGGGCAGTGGCCGGTCGCGAGCGCCTGGGCGGCCAACGGGCTCTGCTGGCCCGGCGCGGGCTGCGCTGGGGCCTTCTTCTTCCCCATCACCACCACCACGACGACGATCACTATGATGGCGACTATGATCAGCGCGGCCGCGATCACGACCCACAGAACGAACGACAGGGCGTTCTCGGCCTCGTTGACGGCGCCCGCGATGTCATACTCCAGGTGGGCGATGGTCAGGCCGTTGTTCTCCCAGGTCATGGTGTACGTGCCGCTCAGGCCCGCCACGATGATCCCGTTGTAGGAGTCCTGGTCCAGCGCCGAGTAGTACAGGTCCCCGTTGGGGTCCCTCACGGTGAAGTCCAGATCGACGTCGGAACTCCACGAGTAGGTGAACATGTCGAGCATCTCCAGGTCGAACTCCACGGTGTAGGAGTCGCCGGACATTATCGCATGTTCCTCTGCGGAGACGGCCGCAGGCAGCACGAGCACGGACGCTATGCACAACGCGAACAGGGCTGAGATGACTCTTGTCCTCACGGGGATCATCCTCACGGGCGCAATCGCGGTGCGCTGGATATTAAACTTGCGTGTAGGACCATAGCCAGCCCCTGCGGTAAGTGACAAGCATTTAATTATCCCGCCGGGGTTGACAGTCAGGATGGCCCGACCGGACCTCGTCCTGCTCCACCCGCCGAGCGTCATAGACTTCAGGGAGAAGGCCCTCCTGGCAGGGCCGGTCAGCGACCTGATACCCTCGACGCCCGTGTTCGAGATGTACCCCATCGGCTTCACCACGTTGGCGTCGCACTTGGAATCGCGGGGTCACGAGGCCCGGATAGTGAACGTCGCGAACAAGATGCTCATGTCCAAGCGGTTCGACCCGGGGAGGTTCGTGAAGGGCCTCGACGCCGGCATGTTCGGGATCGACCTGCACTGGATGCCGCACGTGCAGGGGGCGCTGGAGCTCGCCAGGATGGTCAAGGAGCACCACCCGGACACCCCCGTCGTGATGGGAGGGTTCAGCGCGTCGTACTACCACTCGGAGATCCTGTCCAAGTACCCCCAGGTCGACTTCGTCCTGCGCGGCGACTCGACCGAGCTCCCGGCCGAGATGCTGCTCAAGGCGGCCGGGGCGGGGAAGGGCTACGAGGACGTGCCCAACCTTTCCTGGAGGAGGGACGGGGCGGTGAAGGCCAACCCCATAACCCACGTCCCGGAGACCCTGGACGACATAGTGATCGACTACGGCCTCATGGTCAGGAAGGTGCTCAGGTACAGGGACCTCTCCGGCAACATGCCCTACATGAACTGGAAGGCCAACCCGATGTCAATCGCCGTGGGGGTCCGGGGATGCACCCACAACTGCTCCAACTGCGCGGGCTCGTGCGAGTCATTCGCGAGGAACTTCGGCCGCGCGAGGCCCGCATACAGGTCGCCAGAGCTGCTGGCCGAGGACATCGCCGGGGCCGAGGAGTACATCAAGGGCGCGACCTTCGTCGTGGGCGACATCAGGCAGCCCGGGAAGGCCTACGCCGACAGGTTCCTGAAGGAGCTGAAGTCCAGGAAGGTCGATAACGAGGTCGTCATCGAGCTGTTCACGCCCGCCGGGAAGGACTTCGCGCAGCAGGTGGCGAGGAGCGTGGACCGCTTCAGTGTGCAGATGTCGCCCGAGACTCACGACGACGACGTGAGGAGGGCCCAGGGCAAGCCGTACACCACGTCTGGCCTCGAGAAGTCCGCCGAGGCGTTCCTGGACGCTGGCTGCGGCAGGTTCGACATGTTCTACATGATCGGGCTCCCGACGCAGACGAGGGAGTCCGTCGAGGGCACCGTGAAGTACACCCGGATGCTGTACGAGCGGTTCAAGGGGGACCGCCTCTTCCCGTTCATCAGCCCTCTGGCACCGTTCCTGGACCCGGGCGGCAACTCGTTCGAGAGGGCGGACGACTTCGGCTACAGGCTCTTCGCCTCGACGCTCGAGGACCACCTCAGGCTCGCGTCGATGCCCAGCTGGAAGTACGTCCTCAACTACGAGACGAGGTGGCTGACCAGGGACGCGATAGTCGAGGCCACCTACTCCGCGGGCCTCGGCCTGAACGCCATCAAGCGCGACATGGGGCTCATCGGGGAGGACGCCGCGGAGAGCGTCGAGCGGAGGATCTTGGGGGCGTCGGAGATGATGAAGAGGATCGATGGAATGGTCGCGCGCGGCCGGACCACCGGCGAGGACCTGGACGGCCTCAGGGAGGTCGCATCGAGGCTGAGCGAGTCGACGGTGTGCGAGAAGGAGGAGCTGGACTGGTCGGAGAGCACCATCTACGCGAGCATCCCCAGGATGGTCAGGGCGCTGCTGAGGCGCAAGTGAGGCCCCCGGCGGCAGGCTCAAGTTATATCTCCCGGCTGCCCGATTGCGGTCGCGGCGACCAGATGATCATCGGGATCTACGGCTACCAGGACTCCGGGAAGACGACCATGGCCGAGGGGCTGGTGAAGGCTCTCGTCAAGGACGGCCTCAGGGTGGCGTCCGTGAAGCACTCCGCCCATGCGGACGTCGCGGACGAAGAGGGAAAGGACACGAGGAGGCACGCCGAGGCGGGCAGCGACCCCGTGGTCCTCGCCACGTCGGAGGGCACCGTAATCAGGGTGCGGGGCGGGATGCCGATGGAAGGGATAGTCAAGATGCTGGAGTCGTCGTTCTCGCCGGACGTGGTCGTCATCGAGGGCCTCAAGGACGGCCCGTACCCGAAGGTGTCCCTCGGGGACATCAAGCCCAGGAGAGGCACCGTGATGTCCGACCCGGGCCTCAAGGAGCTCGTGGCCTACGTCGAGAAGGAGGTCGCGGTAGAACGGGCCCTGGGCTCGCTCCCCGGGCTCGACTGCCACAAGTGCGGCCTGGACTGCCGGTCCATGGCGAGGGCGGTCGTCGATGGGAGGCGGAGCATCATGGACTGCAGGGAGCTCCCCTCGAGGGGCGTCGTCGTCACCGTAGGGGGAAGGAGGCTCGCCACCGGCGCCTTCGTCTCCGAGATCGTCGACGACACGGTCCGGGGAATGCTCGGCAGCCTGAAGGGGTACGAGCCCGGGAAGGATGTTGAAATCCGTCTCACCGCTAAGAGCGCAGAGTCGAAAAGGCGCCCGCACAAGCGCAGATGAACGGGCTTCGAACACCGCTTCGACCGTTCTGCGCTAGGTTTATCAACATCGAAGGTATCATGAGAGCCAGGAGCTCATGCGGCCCAAGCCGGGGATGGGACCCGGGGGCCACGGGGGAGCGACAGGCGAATCCGTCCGGTGACGTTCATGCGGAACATATCTGAGATACAGAAGGACCTCGACGCGTGCCTGCAGTGCGGGTATTGCAGGGACCCCTGCCCGATATACAAGACGATAGGATGGGAGTCGGCGACGCCGAGGGGGAAGGTCTTCCAGCTCAAGCAGATCAAGAACAGGAGCCCCATCGACACCCTCCTCAGGAGGAACTCGAAGATCGACGAGAAGTTCGTCGAGCGCATCTTCCAGTGCACCTCGTGCGGCGCCTGCGAGCACAACTGCCACGTGGAGATAGAGTTCCCCCAGCTATGGGAGGAGGTCAAGGAGTGGCTCATCTCCGAGGGCTACAGCCCGATGGAGGCGCACGTCAAGATCAAGGAGAGGGTCCAGCAGAAGCGGAACCCTTACGATGAACCGAAGGAGAAGAGGCCCGCCTGGCTCCCCAAGGACATCAAGCTCTCGGAGGACCCGGAGGTCGTGTTCTTCACGGGCTGCACCGAGGCGTACAGGATGACGCCACTGGCCGTCGCCACCGCGAAGCTCCTCGACGCGGCCGGGGTCAGGTTCACGATCATGGGCGAGGAGGAGTGGTGCTGCGGCTCCCCCCTCCTGAGGACCGGGCAGAAGGCCCCCGTGAGGGACGAGCTGGCGCCGCACAACGTCCGCGAGATGGAGCGCCACGGCTGGAAGACCATGGTCACGGCGTGCGCTGGCTGTTTCAACACCATCAAGAACGACTACCCGAAGATGGTCGGGAAGCCCTCGTTCGAGCTGTACCACATAACCGAGTACCTGGACAGGCTCGTCAAGGAGGGCAGGCTGAAGTTCACGAAGGAGTTCAAGAAGAAGGTCGCCTACCACGACCCCTGCCACCTGGGAAGGCACGCGAAGGTCTACGACCCGCCGAGGAACATCCTCAGGGCGATCCCGGGGGTGCAGGTGGTGGAGATGAAGCACGAGAGGGACGACGCCCACTGCTGCGGCGCAGGGGGCGGCTTCAAGAGCGCCTTCAACAGCATGGCCGAGGACATCGCAGCCGACAGGGTGCGCGAGGCAGTCGAGGCCGGGGCCGAGATGATAGTCACGTCCTGCCCGTTCTGCCAGGTGAACCTCATGGCGGGCGCGAAGAAGGCCGGCCTGGACATCAAGACACTTGACGTCTGCCAGGTCGCGCTGCAGGCCCTCTAGACCGCAGCCGCCTCTGGACCGGTTCGCCCCTCAACTCCCTCAGCGCGTCGGATGCTATCCATCTCGATGCCCTCGAATCGAGACGTGATATCCTGACCCCGGCGGCTATCGCCGCCTTGTTCAGCCGCGGGTTCCGCTTGCCAATCTGCCTCAGGGCCCAGTTGACGGCCTTCTTGACGTAGGCCCTCTCGTCCGTCGACTCACGCGATATGACAGGGAGCCAGGAAAGGAAGACCGAGTCGGGTGCTTCCTTGTCGTGGACCGCGAGGACGGCCATTAGGGCGAAGCCGGCGCGCTTGACGTACTCCTCCTCCCTGGAGGTCCATTCGACCGCCTTGTCGTAGGCGGACCTCGTCCGGTCGAACAGGTGGAGGCAGGCGCCGTCGCAGATGGCCCAGTTGTCGAAGTCCTTCGCCCAGCGATCCATCTGCGCCTCCGTGACCTTGTCGGGCTCGTCGACGAGGACCGCCAAGTGTCTCGCCTCGTAGACGCCCGTCCTCCAGAGCGCGAGCGCCAACCGGTGGTCCTTTCCGATCCTCCTGGCGAACGCCACGAGGTCCGGGGTCCTGACGCCGAGTATGACCTTCGAGCGGATGCCGTACCGGGCCATCTCCTCGAGGTCGCACGGTTTCGCAAGGCGCCTGAGCTCCGACAGGGCCTCGTCGGCATCCATGGCCTGCGCCTCAGATCCCCGTCCACGGGACGCCCTTGTGGGCGCTCATGACTATCTGCGTGTCGGTCTCCTTGACGCCGTCGATCTTCAGGAATGTGTCTATGAACTCCTGCAGCTCCGTCATGCCGACGAAGAGCGCGACCACGAGGAGGTCGTACTCGCCAGTGACCCTGTACACGGCCACGACCCTGTTGTGGTTCACGACGTGCTCCACCACCTTGTCGAGCTTGTCGGTGACGGTCTTGAGGTGGATGTAGGCCTTCACCGTGTTCTCGATGAGCCTGTAGTCTATGTGGATCGAGAACCTCATGATGATGCCGTTCTCGATCAGGTTCTTGATGCGCCGCCTCACGGTGGCCTCCGTCACGCCGAGCTTCTTGGCGATCTCGGAGTTGCTCATGCGGGCGTTCTCCCTCAGCTCGCAGAGGATGCGTATGTCGGTCCTGTCGATCGGAAGCAGCTTGAGGTCCAGGCCCTTCCACCTGTCGAGTATCTCGCACGGGAACGGGCTCTGCTGAGGCGTGTTCATGTTCTCCCGGGTCCTGTAGATGCACGGGGTACTTCAATCTAACGGAATCCATTCAACAATGAGTGCGTTTAGTGCCCTTTTCGTACAGCGGACGCGCGACAGACAACGAATATTACATCCGTCTACGGCGAAAAACGGTCATCTGCCGTACCGGCGGACCCTCTGCTGGTAGGACCGCACGGCCCTGAGGAAGTCGATCTTCCTGAAGCCGGGCCAGTAGACGTCGGAGAAGTAGAGCTCGGAGTAAGCGAGCTGCCACAGGAGGAAGTTGGATATGCGCTCCTCCCCCGAGGTCCTCAGTATGAGGTCCGGGTCGGGCAGGTCCGAGGTGTAGAGGTAGTCCGCGACGACCTTCTGGGATATGTCCGCGACCTCGAGCTCGCCCGCCTTGACCGCCTCGGCGAGCTTCTTGATGGCGTGGACGATCTCCTCCCGGCCGCCGTAGCCGACCGCCAGGTTGAACGAGTAGGCCTCGTAGTCCTTGGTCCTCTCCTCGGCGTAGGCTATCGCCTCCTGGACCTCGTCCGGCAGCATGTCCCTCTGCCCGAGGACCCTGACCCTTATGCGGTGCCTGTGGACCCTCTCGTCGTCCCCCAGGGTCCTGAAGTTCTTCACGAACATGCCCATGAGGGTCTCGATCTCCTGCCTGTCCCTGCTGACGTTCTCGGTGGAGAAGGCGTACACGGTGAGGACCCTTATGCCGAGCTCGAGGCACCACTCGAGCATCTCCTCGAGCTTCTGCTTTCCCTTCTCGTGCCCCTCGGCGACGACGAGGCCGAACTCGTGCGCGTACCGCCGGTTGCCGTCCATGATGACAGCGACATGGTGGGGGACCTTGTTGGCCATGACCTCCTTGAGGAGCCTCTTCTCGTAGGTCTGGTAAGCGGTCCCGGATATGGCCTTGGTGATCTCGCCAGTCATGTCGGACCCAGCCTCTATGCGCGATTCGGATTTAAAGCTATACTCCGCGGAAGTCCTCCGGGAGGCCGGCGCTGTACAGGCCGAGGTCCACGCAGCCTATGGCGGCGACCGCGCCTATGGCCCCCCGCCTGCCCGTGACCTCGTGCACCGCGATGCCGGACCTCGAGGCCGCGTGCTCGGCGTCGTGTATGGACAGTATGGTGTCCTTCGCCTCTGCGCCGTACCTCACGGCTGTCGCGGGCACGTCCAGGCCCTCGTACGACGCCATGACCGTCTCCCCGGAGTAGGTGTTCTCCGCGACGAACTGCCTGGCCCACTTGACCGCACTGTCGACGTTCTCCGGCAGGACCGCGAACGCGAGGGCCGTGGACGCGCAGTTGGTCGTCTTCTGCGGGGCGTTCGGGTTGAGCTGGACGATCTTGTGGGTGAGGAACACGGCGTGGGGCATCTCCCTCCCGAGCCTCAGGCCCAGGACCCACGTGGCGCCCTTCTCCTTGGTGTCCGTGTCGTCTATCCCCAGCACCAGGCGCCTGTGCAGCGGGGTCGTGATGCGTATCTCCACCTGCCTCGAGCCGCCGACCTCCTCGTCGCTCAGGAACTCGGCCTTCTCGACGCCATCGGCCTGGGGTAGGCACGCGCCCACTCCCACGCTCGCGCCCGCGAGGCCCATCCATGTGGTCTCCACCTTGCCGTCCCTGACCACGAGGGAGCGGAGGGCCTGGCCCCCGGTCTCCTTGGACGCGGGGCCGAAGCGCACCTCACCCTCGCCGACCCTCACGTCCATCAGGAGGGTGGTGCCCTGGACCTCCACGTGCTCGACGACGCCGCCCGCCCTCAGGCGGTTCACGGCGTCCCACTCCACGGGGCCCTGCGCGCAGCACTCCTCCAGCACCCTGGCCCTGCCTGTCCGCTCGTCGACCATCGTTATGAGCCTCCTCGCGAAGAGGGGCCCGTGCCTCTGCCTGAGCTCGAGCGGCGTGACGACCTTTGCCATCGGGTATCAGACTTCCAGCACCTCGCCTGGCGACATGATCCTGACCTTGCACTTGGCCTGCTTCTTCACGAGCCTCCCGAACTCCTCCGGGTCCTGCTCGATCGGCGGCCAGGTGCCGTAGTGCATCGGTATGACCATCTTCGGGCCTATGAGCTTCGCCGCGAGGGCGGCCCCGGCCGGGTCCATCGTGTAGAAGCCACCGATGGGTAGGAGCGCGACGTCCGGCTTGTACATCTCCCCCACGAGCTTCATGTCCCCGAACACGGCGGTGTCGCCCGCGTGGTACACGACCTTCCCAGAGTCGACCACCATGCCCGTGGGCATGGCGGCCGAGAACTCCAGCCCGGGCGCCCCGATGCTGGACGAGTGGAACGCGGGGACCATCGATATCCTCGTGTCCTTGATCTTGATGGTGCCCCCCAGGTTGAAGCCGGTCGCCTTGACGGAGCATTTCTCCAGGTACAGTGACATCTCGACTATGCACGCGACCTCCGCCCCCGTCCTCCTCGCGATGGCGACGGCGTCTCCGAGGTGGTCGAAGTGGCCGTGCGTGACGCATATGATGTCGCAGTCCACATCGTCCGCCTTGGCCGCCGCCTTCGGGTTGCCCGTGAGGAACGGGTCGATCAGCACCTTGTCCTTGCCGTGGAGCAGGAACGCCGAATGTCCCAACCACTGTATCTTCATTCTGACCCTCCTGGTCTCAACAATGACTCCGGGCTATTTGTTGGTTTGGAGGGGGCTCAGGGGAGGCCCCTGGACATGAACCTGCCGACGAGGTCGGACAAGTTGAGCGCCCTCAATCCATGCGACTCGTACAGGAGCCACTTGCCCTTCACGCCGAGGAGGCGCCCGCGGTGCATGCCCGGGGTCTCCCTCAGCTGCGGCACCCCCGGGAGCGGGAGCGCGACCGGGTAGCCGGTCATGGGCCTGAGCGGCTCGACCGAGAAGCCGTCCCTCGCCTCCAGGACAGGCCTCAGCTCGCCGTACCTGGCCTCGATGGCCGCGGCGTCGAGGGGGCGGGAGAAGTTGGCCAGGAGCGCCTGCTGCCGGTACCACTGCGGCAGCCCCAGCTCGGCGGAGATGGCCTTCTCCGCCTCCCGCGCCCTGAACCTGTTGGGGAAGGTCCCGATGATGGCGAAGGCGTCCGCCCCCTGCTCCACGAGCCTCCTCTCCACCCTGCGGGTGGAGCTCATCCCGACCTTGGGCATCGTGCCGTAGAAGGCGAGGTAGAGGACGTGCTGCCTCTTGCAGAACTCGTTGTCGCACCTCTCGCCCTCGCACTTGGGGTCGAAGATGCACTCCTGGTCCTCGATGAACACCTCGGCCGCGCACTTGCCGCACTGGGAGAACCTGGTGACGGCGGCCCTGTCCGGGCACGGGATGTAGCGGTCCCCCTCTGAGCGGCCGACGCATGTCTTCCTGCTGCCCACGACGAAGTCGGCCGAGTCAAGCCCCACCTCGACCTCCTCGCCACTCGGGGTGTCGTAGCAGACGAGGCCCGGCTCGAACCCATCCCAGCGGAACTCGAGCACATGCAGGGGCAGTCTCCCCTCGACCTCCTCCAACCAGAGATGGTCCGCCCGCGTGATCATCGGGTGGTCCTCTGACCGGGGAGGTAATAATCGTTTGCCCTCGTCCGGCGAAAATGGGGGCCTACTCGTCCGGCTGCTCCTCGCGGGCCGGCCTCTCGGGGCGCGGCTCCTGTGGCGGGAACTCGGACAGGTCGACCTCCATCCTCTTGAGGTACTGCGGCGGCACGTCGGTGGTGAGGTACACGGTCCTCCCGGCCTTCTGGATGACTATCCCGTCCTCGGCCGCGGCCTTCGAGTCGACCTCCAGTATGATCGGTTCGGGCGTCCTGACGCGGCCCGCGTTGACCGCGTCGCCGACGGTCTTGCTGAGGTGGACCTTCTTCCTGTCAGAGGGCTTGAGCCCCACCTCGAGGACGATGTCGACCTCCTCGGCGGTGGTCGGGTAGTACAGCGCGTCCGGGGCCCCCACGGCCTCGGTGTCGAGCTCGATCTCGAACGAGTGGGCGTACGTGGCCCTGATCATCCCGTCCCTGTGCTCGTACCTGCCCTTGTCGTCGGTCTCTATGATCGCGACTATGTGATGCGGGCGCAGCCAATGGTAGCGCCTCTGTTTGCGGTGCAGGGCATCCACGAAGGCCCTCAGGTCCACAAAGCCCTGCCTGTCCACCCTGAGCTCGAACCTCTCGGGGAAGTGCCTGAGGACGCCGGCCATCGTCCTGCTCAGCCTGTCCAGCTCCTCGTCGTTCATCAGGAACCGGCCCTCGTCCCCGCAAACGGGGCAGAATTCCGCCCTGAAATAGCCGTGGTTCACGCACTCCTTCAGCAAGTATCCGACCTCCGAACGCTTTTCGAGAGTGTGGTTTGGGATTTAGCCTTTTCCCTGTGCTTGCCCCGATTGGGGGCGTCTCCGCACCGCCCGCGGCTCAGCGCGGCCAGGAAACTCATACGGGGAAACCTTAACTATCGGCTCGCGTTACCGGTTCCCACAAGCGCGTCGGGACCAGCCAGGGACAACGTCTGGCACAGGTGGAAGACAGGTGGCGGGACCGATGTCACCTGCGCTCAACCGCTGGCGGTACCGCGGCGGTCAGGAGGACTGAGTTCGGTGGAACGGGTAGTCGTCATCGGGGGTGGCATCGCGGGCATACAGGCATCCCTGGACCTCGCGGACCGCGGGTTCGAGGTGCACCTCGTGGAGAAGACCCCATCCATCGGGGGCCACATGGCGCAGCTCGACAAGACCTTCCCCACGAACGACTGCTCGATGTGCATCCTGTCCCCCAAGATGATCATGTGCGCGGACCACGCCAACATCAAACTACACACGTATTCAGAGGTCGACAGAGTCTCCGGCGATTTCCCCAGGTTCGAGGTCACCATCAGGGAGAAGGCCAGGTATGTCGACGTCAAGAAGTGCACCGGGTGCGGGGACTGCATCGCCAAGTGCCCCGTGAAGGTCCCGTGGGAGTTCGAGGAGGGGCTCGCGCAGAGGAAGGCGATATACCTCCCGTTCCCGCAGGCGGTCCCCAGGAAGGTCACGATAGACGGGGACCGCTGCCGCATGATCCAGAGCAAGAAGTGCGGCGTGTGCAAGAAGGTCTGCCAAGCCGGGGCCATCGACTACGACCAGAAGGACAACCTCGTGGAGCTGGAGGCTGCCGCGATCGTCGTGGCCACTGGCTTCGAGCTCATTGACGCCAGCGTTATGTCGCAGTATGGCCTTGGCTCCTGCAAGGACGTCGTCACGAGCCTGCAGCTCGAGAGGATCCTGTCGGCGTCCGGGCCGACCGGGGGACATCTGGCCAGGCCCTCGGACCACAAGGAGCCCAAGAAGCTGGCGTTCGTCCAGTGCGTCGGTTCCAGGGACGCGCACATGCGCGGGTATTGCAGCAGCGTCTGCTGCATGTACGCGACCAAGGAGTCCATACTCGCCCGGGAGCACGCTCCTGGAATCGAGTCCACGATATTCTACATGGACATGAGGGCTACTGGGAAGGGGTTCCAGGAGTTCGTCTCCAGGGCGAGGCAGAACTACGGCGTCAGATACATCAGGTCCCGGCCAGCCAGGGTCCAGTCGCCTGCGGGGGGGAGCGGGGTCCTCGTCAACTACGAGACGAGCGGCCTCTCGGGCGAGTCGGTCACGGAGGAGTTCGACATGCTCGTGCTGTGCCCGGCGCTCATACCACCGAGGAGCACCCCGGAGCTCTCCAGGCTGTTGGGGGTCTCCTTGGACGAGGACGGGTTCATCGACACACCCGACATGGCCAGGCCTGTGGACACATCAAGGGAGGGCATACTCGCCTGCGGCTTCGTCAGCGGCCCGATAGACATACCGGACTCCGTCTCTCAGGCGTCCGCCGCGGCCGCACGGGCGGCTGAGCTCATCGAGAGGGGTGGCAAGTGATGGCGAGGATAGGGGTGTTCATCTGCCACTGCGGGCACAACATCGCGTCGACGGTCGATGTCGAGGAGGTCGTCGAGTATGCGAAGACCCTCCCGGGGGTCGCGTACGCGGGCCACAACCTCTACTCGTGCTCCGAGGAGGGACTCGGCTCGATCAAGAGGAACATCGTCGAGAACAAGTTGGACAGGGTCGTGGTGGCGGCATGCACACCCAGGACACACGAACCGCTCTTCAGGCGCGCCTGCGAGCAGGCCGGAGTCAACAAGTACCTCTTCGAATTCGTCAACATAAGGGAGCACTGCTCCTGGATACACGCGAAGGAGCCAGAGGAGGCGACGGAGAAGGCCAAGAAGCTCGTGGCAATGGGCGTGGCGAAGGCCGCCCTGCTCGAACCACAGGCCGAGAGGGAGTCGAGCGTGCTCCCGGCAGCCGTGGTCATCGGGGGGGGCATCTCAGGGCTCGTCGCCGCGTCCTCCCTGGTCGAGCAGGGCATCGAGACGCACCTGGTCGAGAGGACCGACCGATTGGGCGGGCTCCTACGCGATGTCACCACGGTCGGGCCCGAGAACAGGGACGCAGCCGCACTGGTCAGTGAGATTGTCGGAAGGCTCGAGGCGTCGCCGAAGGCGCACATACACAGAAAGGCCAGGGTCTCCGAGGTCAAGGGATTCATAGGCAACTTCGAGGTCACGATAGAGGGGTGCGACGGCGCCGCCAAGGTCCCTGCGGGCGCAATCATAGTCGCCACTGGCACGAGGGAGTTCGTCCCGACGGGCGAGTACGGGTTCGGCAAGCACCCCCAGGTCATCACGCAACTCGAGCTGGAGAGGAGGCTCGCGAAAGGCGAGAGGCCGAGAAGGGTTGTGTTCATCAACTGCGTCGGCAGCAGGCAGCCTGGGAGGGAGTACTGCTCCAGGGTCTGCTGCAACGTGACCCTGAAGAACGCCCTCGCACTCTCGAAGGCCTCGCCGGACTCGAGGATACACGTGATACACCGGGACATCATGAGCAGCGGCACGGCGGCGGAGAAGTCGTACAAGGAGGCTTCGGACAGCGGCGTCAAGTTCCTCCGGTACGGGCTGGAGAGGCCTCCGCAGGTGGTCGGGGACGGGGACGGGGTCAAGGTCCTCGTCCACGACGAGACGCTGGACGAGACCGTCCGCCTGGATACGGACCTGGTCGTGCTCGCAGTGCCCATGGTCCCCCCGGACGACTCGGAGGTCACGGCCAAGCTGCTCAAGGTCCCCCGAGACAAGTTCGGCTTCTTCCTCGAGGCGCACGTCAAGCTCAGGCCCGTCGAGTTCGCCACCGACGGGGTGTTCGTCTGCGGCTCGGCCAGGTGGCCTGTGAGCGCCAGGGAGTGCATCTGGCAGGGCATGGCCGCGGCCGCCAAGGCATCCATCCCCATCAAGGAGGGCAAGGTCGTAATACAGGCCATCACCGCGGAGGTGGACCCTGACAAGTGCGCCGCCTGCGGCAACTGCGTCCTGGCATGTCCTTACGAGGCGATAGAGATCGTAGAACAGGACGGACGCAGGGCCGCGAAGGTGAACGAGGCGCAGTGCAAGGGCTGCGGCACGTGCGTCGCCGCATGCCACAACGATGCCGTGAGCCAGAAGGGCTTCACGAGCGGACAGCTCAGCGCGATGGTGGATGCGCTCGTCAAGGCCGTGCGGGAGGAGGGGAGATGACCGAGTTCAGCCCGACGATCCTGGCATTCTGCTGCAACTGGTGCTCGTACGCGGGGGCGGACCTCGCGGGCGTCAACAGGCTCCAGATGCCACCCAACGTGCATGTCATCAGGGTCATGTGCAGCGCCAGCGTGAAGCCCGAGTACGTGTTCAAGGCGATATCGCAGGGGATCGACGGCGTCCTGGTGCTCGGCTGTCACATCGGCGACTGCCACTACCTCACGGGCAACCACAGGACCGCGAAGCGGATCCCCGTCACCAAGAAGGTCCTCAGGGATGTGGGCATAGACGACAGGCGCGTCAGGCTGGACTGGGTCAGCGCGGCCGAGGGGGACAAGTTCCAGCAGGTCATAACCGAGTTCGTGGACGAGGTCAAGGCCCTCGGGCCCAACCCGCTCAGGGGGGTGAGGATGTGAACGACCTCGCGAGGAGGCTCTCGGAGATCGCCTTCGACGAACGGGGCGCGGACCACCTCCTGCTCATGGCCGAGCGGCACGGGAACGTCGGCCCGGTCATGATCTCGAGGGGGGAGGACCCTGGCGAAGCGAGGACGGATGTGCCCTACCAGCTCGTGACGGTCCTGACCAACATACTCCCGTTCATGGGCAAGGCCAAGGTCGCCCTCGTGTGCAGGAGGTGCGACGAGAAGGCCCTGAACGAACTCGCGAAGAGGGGCATAGTGGACGACGCGAGCATCGTCAGGATAGGGCTCGCGTGCCCCAGGGAGCAGGTCCAGATGTGCAGATGCGCCGACTGCGTGCCGAGCAAGGTGGACATCGGAGAGCCGGCCGAGCCGTGTCCCGAGGACGCGCTTGCCACGGAACTGTCGGCGATGGGGACCGAAGAGCGCGCGGCCTTCTGGACAGGCCAGTTCCGGAAGTGCAACAAGTGCTTCGGGTGCACCCTCAACTGCCCGGTCTGTTTCTGCGACGACTGCGTGCTCGAGGAGAGGACCTACACCCCCGAGCCGGGCATACCCCCAGGGCTCGCGTTCCATCTGATAAGGTCGTTCCACCTCGCCGACAAGTGTGTCGAGTGCGGTGAGTGCGAACGCTCCTGCCCCGCTGACATCCCGCTCCTCACGCTCAGGAAGATGGTCAACCGGGACATGAAGGGCATCTTCAACTACACATCAGGGGACAGGGAGAGGAAGAGCCCGCTCCTGACCACCCTCGACGACCAGCCGCTGGAGGATGAAGGACATGCGTGCTGACCACGTTCTCACCACATGCCCGTACTGCGGCACCGGCTGCAGGTTCTACCTGCAGGTCGTCGACGGCAGACTCGTGGGAGTCGTGCCCTGCAAGACGGACGAGATAAGCCAGGGAAGGCTGTGCATCAAGGGGTACAACGCGCACGCGTTCGTGCAGCACCCGGACAGGCTCACGCATCCGATGGTCCGAGAGGGCGGACAGCTCAGGAAGGCGACCTGGGACGAGGCGCTCGACAGGATAGTCCTTGAAGTGAAGAGGATCACCGCCGAACACGGGCCCGACTCCGTCATCGTGCTCGCGTCGGCGAAGTGCACGAACGAGGAGAACTACCTGTTCCAGAAGCTCGCCAGGGCGGCCATCGGCACCAACAACGTCGACCATTGCGCGAGGCTCTGTCACGCGTCGACGGTCGCGGGCCTGCTCATGTCGTTCGGGAGCGGAGCGATGACCAACACGATCCCGGAGTTCGAGAACGCCGACTGCGTGCTCGTGACCGGCTCGAACACGCTGGAAGCGCATCCGCTCATAGGCGCGCGCATACTGCGTGCGCGAGACAAGGGGGCGAAGGTCATCGTCGTGGACCCCAGGGACACGCCTCTGTCGAGGATCGCGCACAGCAGCATCCACCAGGAGCCGGGGACCGACATAGCGTGGATCAACGGGATGATCAAGGTCATCATAGACGAGGGGCTCCACGACGAGGCGTTCGTCAGGGACCGCACATCGGGCTTCGACGAGCTCAAGAGGACCGTCGAGCCGTACACGCCTGAGAAGGTCGAGGAGACCACCCGGATACCCAAGCAGGACCTCATAGACGCCGCGCGCACGTACGCGAGCGCCGAGAGGGCGATGATAGCCTACGCGATGGGCGTGACGCAGCACAGCAACGGGACGAACATCGTGCGCGCGCTCGCGAACCTGGCCATGGTCACCGGGAACGTGGGAAGGGAGTCGACCGGAGTGAACCCGCTGAGGGGTCAGTGCAACGTCCAAGGCGCCTGCGACGCGGGCGGCCTGCCTGACCTGTTCCCAGGGTACCAGAGGGTCGAGGACGCGGAGGCGAGGAAGAAGTTCGAGGCCGCGTGGGGGAAGGCGCTCCCTCCGACCAAGGGCACGACGCTCACATGCGCCATCAAGGATGCGCTCATAGGCAAGGTCAAGGCCATGATCATATTCGGCGAGAACCCGATGCTCTCCGACCCCGACATAGCCCATGTCGAGGACGCCATGAAGGAGCTCGAGTTCCTGGCGGTCGCTGAGATATTCCCGACCGACACGACGAAGCTCGCGGACGTCGTCCTGCCGGGCGCCTGCTACGCCGAGAAGGACGGCACGTTCACGTCGACCGACAGGGCCATCAGGCCGCTGCACAAGGCGGTCGACCCGCCGGGCGAGGCGAAGCCCGACTGGATGATCGCATGCGAGCTCGGAAGGAGGCTCGGGGCCCAAGGGTTCGACTTCCCGTCGCCGGCGGAGGTCATGGACGAGATGGCGAGGCTCGCACCGCCTTATGGCGGCATAAGCCACGAGAGGGCGGACAAGCAGGTCCTCCGGTGGCCGTGCCCTTCCAAGGACCACAACGGCACGCCCGTGCTGCACATCGGCGGCTTCAAGATCGGCAAGGGGGTGCTCGTGCCCGTCGACCACGCCCCGCCCGCGGAACAGACCTCCGAGGAGTACCCGCTCATACTGACGACCGGCAGGAACCTGTTCCAATTCCACACCGGGACGATGACCAGGAGGTCCCCGAAACTGGAGCGCGAGGCGCCGGAACCGTACGTCGAGGTCAACCCATCAGACGCGAAGGGCCTCGGCGTGGCCGACGGGGACCGAGTCCGCGTCTCCTCCAGGAGGGGCCAGATATCGCTCAAGGCGAGGGTGACGGACTGGATCATGCCAGGGGTCGTCTTCATACCGTTCCACTACGCGGAGGCCGCCGCGAACAGGCTCACGAACCCCGCCCTCGACCCCGTGGCGAAGATACCGGAGTTCAAGGTCTGCGCGGTCAGGATGGAAAAGGCGTGAGATGGCGGGCGCGCGCCCGCCTGTTTGCCGGAGTTTCACTTCTTCTGGGGCGGTCTTATGACCACAGCCATCGCGAAGGTCACAAGCGATGCGACGCCCACGGCGATGAACACCCATGTGAAGCCACCGCCCTCGGACCCTGCGAGCAGGCCCGGGATCAACGAGCCCAGTATGCCCGCGGCGCCGTAGCCCGTGAACACGAGGCCGTAGTTGACGCCGAGGTTCTTGGTGCCGAAGTAGTCCGCAGTCGCGGTGGGGAACAGCGCGAAGTTGCCTCCGAAGGTGAACCCTATGGCGGAGGCGAACGCCGTCAGCCCCACGAATTGCACTATCTCGCCCTCTGGCTTGGCCCAGACGAAGGCCGCCGCGCCGAAGAGCACCAGCGCCTGGATGAGGAACACGAGCCTCATGGTCTTGTTCCTACCCATTAGGTCGGAGACCTTGCCCCAGCCAATCCTGCCCGCCCCGTTGAAGAGCGCGAGTATGCCGGCGATGGTCTGGGCCTGCGCCACGACGAGCATAGACTTCGTCGGGTCCAGGTACGCTGCGACGTTGCTCACGTTCCCGATCATCATCAGGCCGGCCGTTGCGGACAGCAGGAACATAAGGTTCAGCAGGATGAAAGGCCTCGTCTTGACCATCTCGTGCCAGTCGTAGTCCACGGAGTGCCCGTTGTGCTTCGAGTTGGGGTTGAACCCCTTGGGCAACCATCCGGCCGGCGGGTTCCTCAGGAGCTGCGCGCCAACGACGACCATCGCGATGAATATCAGGCCCATGTACAGGAACGAGTTGGAGAGCCCGTCGTCGGACGCGTTGATTATGTACTTGCCGACCTGCGTGAATATGAAGGCGCCCGCGCCGAAGCCCGCGACGGCTATCCCGCTCACGAGCCCCTTCTTGTCCGGGAACCACTTGACGACCGCCGCCAGCGGGCAAACGTAGCCTAGGCCGAGACCGAGGCCGCCTATCACGCCGTACGACAGGTACAGCATCGCGATGTTCTCGGTGAAGAACGAGGCGACGACGTAGCCGGCGCCGAACACGAGGCCGCCGAGTGTCGCCACCACCTTCGGGCCCTTCCGGTCCTGGAGCCGGCCCGCGAATATCGTCGTCACTGCGAACACGGCCAGAGCAGTCGCGAATATCCCTAGTATGTAGAACGAGGTCCTCGAGTAGCCCAGCGTCTCCGAGAGCGGGCCCGTGAATATCGAGAACGCATAGACGGAGCCCAGGGCGAGCTGTATCAGCAGCGCGCCGGCCACGGGCACCCATCTGTTCGGTGTCTTCCCCTCAGTTGCGGTTTCCATCTTATCTCTCCGTGTCACTTGTCCTTTGAACTCCATCGCTTCTCAGATGAACTTGACTGCCCCGGTGCGTATGTCGAACATCGCGCCATACACCGCGAGCTTACCTTTTCTAACGGCTTCTCCGATCACTGGGCTGCTGCTCAACAGGCGCCTCACCTGGACCCTCACGCTGCTCTCCGCGACCTTGTCCGGGTCCCTGGCATCGAGGCCCTTCACAGCCGACCTCGCAACGTCGATGTCCGCCATGACGCCCTTGAGGTTCGCCACGTCGCAGCACTCGCAGGCGGCTCTCACGGCCCCGCAGCCCGTGTGCCCCATGATCACGATGGCCTTGACGCCAAGGTGGGCGGCGGCGTACTCGAGGCTGCCGAGCACGCCGGGGTCCGAGGCGCAGTTGCCCGCGGTCCTTACGACGAACGCGCTCCCCAGGGACAGGTTGAAGACCTTCTCGGGGTCGACTCTGGAATCGGAGCACGCGAGTATCGCCACGAACGGCTCCTGCTTCTTCGAGAGCTTGGACAACATGCAGGGGTCGGCAGTGCTCTTGAACAGTCCGTTGCCGTCCAGCAGCCTTCTCCTTACATCCTCCGCCTGGTCCATGCCTTCGTACTCCTCGAAGTAGTTGTGGGCTGATTTCGGAGGGGTGTGCACCCCTCCGGGAAAAGAAATGAGTTTGCCTAGTCTTCCAGAGTGGAGATGTCGCCAATGGGGAGGCCCAGCTCTCTGGCCCTCAGCAGCCGCCTCATGATCTTGCCGCTCCTGGTCTTGGGGAGCGTCTTGACGACCTCTATCTCCCTGGGGTACGCGTGGCCCGCGAGCTTGCTCTTGACATGCTTCTGTATGTCCGCCTTGAGCGCGTCGCTCTCGGTGTGGCCAGGGGTCAGGACGATGAACGCCTTGATGATGTTGCCCCTGAGCTGGTCGGGCTTGCCTATGACGCCCGCCTCTGCCACGGCCTCGTGCTCTATGAGCGCGCTCTCGACCTCGAAAGGTCCGACGCGCTCCCCGGACGTCTTGATGACATCGTCCGCGCGGCCGACGTACCAGAAGTACCCGTCCTTGTCGATCTGGGCCGTGTCACCGGTGTAGTACCAGCCGTTCCTGAAGTATTCGTTGTACTTCGAGGGGTTCTTCCAGATCTGCCTCATCATGGACGGCCAGCCGGGCCTGATCGCCAGGTTGCCTTCCTCGCCCACAGGGAGCTCCTTCCCGTTCTCGTCGACGATCGCGGCCTCTATGCCGGGCTGCGGCTTGCCCATCGATCCCGGCTTGATGTCCATCTCCGGGAAGTTCGTGATCAGTATGCTGCCCGTCTCGGTCTGCCACCATGTGTCGTGGAACGGCTTGTTGTCGAACACATCCTGAGCCCACTTGACTCCCTCGGGGTTGAGTGGCTCGCCGACGCAGTAGAGCGCCCTGAGGCGCGACAAGTCGTACTTCTTCGGCGTGTCGTCGCCCTTCGCCATCAGCATCCTCACGGCCGTCGGGGCGGTGTACCAGATGCTCACCTTGTAGTTCTGGATGGTCTTGTACCACCTGTCGGGGTCGAACCTGCCGCCGAGCCCCACCTGGGTGGTGCCGTTCGACCAGGGCCCGAGGACGCCGTAGACGACGCCGGTGACCCAGCCGAGGTCCGCGCCGCACCAGTACACGTCCTCGTCGTGGACGTCCAGGACCCAGTTGGTCGTGAGGTGCGCCTGCACGATGCCCTTGTGGGCGTGCACGACCCCCTTCGGCTTGCCGGTCGAGCCGGATGTGTAGAGCAGGTACATGAACTCCTCAGGGTCCATCGGCACTGTCTCGAACTTGTCGGAGGCCGCGGCCATCTCCTTCTCCCAGCTCAGCTCGCCGGGGGCGACGTCCTTGCCGACTATGATCGTGTGCTTCAGCTCGGGCAGCTGGTCCTTGACCTCGTAGAACCTCTTCTTGAGGTCGCTGTCGGTGACGAGGCAGACCGCGCTGCTGTCCAGGAGCCTGTCCCTGATCGCGTCCGGGCCGAACGCGGGGAACATCGGGCTGGCGATCGCGCCGCACTTTATCGCGCCCAGGAAGCCGATGTAGAGCTCCGGGGACCTCTGCAGGAAGAAGAACACCCTGTCCTGCCTCTTGATGCCCAGCTTCTTCATCACGTTCGCGAACCTGTTGGTCTGCTCGTAGAGCTGCTTGAACGTGACCTTCTGGGCGTTGCCCTCGCCGTCGTCGTATATGAGGGCGACCTTGTCGGCGTTCTTGCCCTTCGCGTGCCTGTCGACCACGTTGTAAGCCGCGTTTATCTTCCCGTCGGGGAACCAGTCGACCATCTTGTCAGCATCGGACCACTTGAAGGTCTTCCTCAGTCCCTCGTACCCCTGGAGGTTGGGCTTGAGCCTCAACTTCGCAGGGTCCTTCTTGATGATCCCACCGCTAATCAGTTCCGTGCTCTTCTCTGCCATCTCTTCACATCCAGTGTCGGCCCGACCCGTCTCTGGGACGTCTCACCGAGCCCTTCTCGCGATCCGGGGTGCCCCGTGTCGATGACTGCATGCGCAACGCTGATGCCCTTGGAGTGCGCACCCGTCGCTGCGGCCGCGGGCGCGCTTCACCGAAGCTTTCGCCTTGGCCGACGAGGCTTGTCCCTGCGACGGCAATTGTACTTGCCTTATAAGGTTTTTCGATGCGACAACGGCGATTTCAAACACTAGCGTACGTGCGGGGCCGTGGAGAGGGGGGCCGCGGCTAACGATATTCGTCAGAATACGACGAAAAGCGAAGCGAAACGGGCAGGCGCACAGGGGTTCCGCGCTCAAATCGTCCGGGGGACAACGCGAACCGGAACACCGCTCCCGGCGCCCCGCCGACGCCTCAGCCCTTCCACCCGTGGTGTATCTTCGCGGCCTTGACGGTGTTCTTCATCAGCATGGTGATGGTCATCGGACCGACACCGCCAGGCACTGGCGTTATGGCCTTGGCCTTCTCCTTGACGTCCTCGAAGTCCACGTCGCCGACGAGCCTCGTGCCGCTCTTGGCGCTGGGGTCGTTGATCCTGTTGACGCCGACGTCTATCACGACGACGCCGTCCTTGACCATGTCCGCCTTTACGAAGTTGGGGACGCCCATCGCAGCGATGAGTATGTCCGCCTGCCTCGAGAACTTCGGCAGGTCCTGCGTGCGCGAGTGGCATATGGTGACGGTCGCGTCCGCGCCCGGGGCCTTCTGCAGCAGGATGTTGGTGATGGGCTTACCCACGATGTTGCTCCTTCCCAGGACGACCACGTGCTTCCCCTTCGGGTCGTTCCCGCTCCGGACCAGCAGCTCCTGGATGCCCGCTGGCGTGCACGGCAGGTATGACTCCGCGCCGACGACCATCTTCCCGACGTTGGTCGGGTGGAAGCCGTCCACGTCCTTGCCAGGGTCTATCCTCACGAGCACCTTCTCCTCGCTGATGTGCTTCGGCAGCGGCAGCTGGACGAGTATCCCGTCGAAGGCCTTGTCCGCGTTGTACTTGTCTATGAGGGACAGCAGCTCCGACTCCTTCGTGTCCGCGGGGAGCCTGATCGTCTCCGAGTGTAGACCGAGCTCCTGACAGGCCTCGCCCTTCTTCCTCACGTATACCTGCGACGCGGGGTCCTCGCCCACAATTATCACGACGAGGCCGGGCGTCACGCCCCCGGCCTTCATCTTCGAGACCTCGTCCTTGAGCTCGGCCCGGATACTCTTCGCAACCTCGTTGCCGCTTATGATCTGCGCAGTCACTCCCAACGCCTCCTGGAACGGCATGCACGCGATTTACTTAAGGTTTCTTGGCCCCGGCGGCCCGCGGAACCCAATCTCCGAAAGGCTTTATTATGCAGTCATTATACCCCCCTAAAAGGGGGCTTAAAATGGCGATGAAGCCAGACATAGAGATTGCTCAGGAGGCGAAGGTACAGCACATCGAGAAGATCGCGGAGAAGGTAGGTCTGACACGCGACGACCTTGAGTTCTACGGGAAGTACAAAGCGAAGGTCCCCCTCGAAGTGCTTAAGAAGTTCGACAACAACAAGGACGGGAAGCTCATCCTCGTGACCGCGATAACGGCCACGAAGGCGGGCGAGGGCAAGACCGTCACCTCCATCGGCCTGTGCCAGGGCATGGGCAAGCTGGGGAAGAAGGTCATGCTGTCCCTCAGGGAACCGTCCCTGGGTCCCACGTTCGGCATCAAGGGAGGCGCGACCGGAGGGGGCTATTCCCAGGTGTATCCCATGTGGGACATCGACCTGCACTTCACCGGGGACATACACGCGGTCGGCACGGCCCATAACCTGCTCAGCGCGCTCGTCGAGAACCATGTGACCAAGAAGAACCCGCTCAACATCGACCCGACCAGGATAGTCCTGGGGAAGGTCATGGACATGAACGCCAGGGAGCTGAGGCAGATCGTCGTCGGGCTCGGCGGCAGGTCCGAGGGCGGCGTACCCCACGAGAGCAGGTTCGACATCACGGTCGCGAGCGAGATCATGGCGATACTCGCACTGGCCAAGGACCTGAAGGACCTCAGGGAGAGGCTCGGGAAGGTCGTGGTCGCATACACGTACGACAACCAGCCAGTGTACGCGAGCCAGCTGAACGGCGTGGGCGCGATGTGCCTCCTGCTCAAGGATGCCATCTTGCCCAACCTCGTCCAGACGCTCGAGGGGCAGCCGGCGTTCATACACGGCGCGCCCTTCGCGAACATCGCCCACGGCAACAGCTCGATCATAGCGACCAAGTACGCGCTCAAGATGGCGGATTACGTCATCACGGAGGGCGGCTTCGCGGCCGACCTCGGCGCCGAGAAGTTCTACAACATCGTCTGCAGGGCGGGCGGGTTCAAGCCTGACTGCACGGTGCTGGTCGCATCCATAAGGGCGCTCAAGATGCACGGCGGGATGACGGACCTGGAGCTGAACGCGCTCCTGAAGAAGAACATCCCGACCAAGGAGGAGGAGAAGAAGCACCTCGAGTACCTCGAGAAGGGCTTCGCGAACCTCGACAAGCACATCGAGAACATGAAGAAGTTCGGCGTCCCGACGGTGGTCGCGATCAACAGGTTCCCGACGGACACCGACGCCGAGCTCGAGGCGACGGCGAAGCACTGCGAGAAGGTCGGGGCCAGGTTCGCCAGGTCCGAGGTCTTCGTGAAGGGCGGCGCGGGCGGCGTCGAGCTGGCCAACGCGGTGTTGGACTGCCTAGAGAAGGAGAAGTCCGACTTCAAGGTGCTCTACGACGTCAACCTGCCCATCAAGAAGAAGATCGAGATCATCGCGAAGGAGATATACGGCGCGGACGGCGTCGTGTACACCGGGTCCGCGCCCGCCGACATCGCGGCCATAGAGAAGGCCGGGAACGACAAGCAGCCGCTGTGCATGGCGAAGACCCAGCTCTCGATCACGGACGACCCCTCGAAGAAGGGCGCACCGAAGGGCTGGGTACTGACCGTGAGGGAGGTCAGGCTCAGCAACGGCGCAGGGTTCATCGTGCCCCTGACGGGCAAGATGATGACCATCCCGGGGCTGCCGACCGTGCCCGCCGCCGAGAGGATCAACATAGACGACAAGGGCTACATAACCGGCCTGAACTGAGCCCCCGTCGCATCCGGGACGGCACCGCCGCCCCGTCCGAAACCTCTTACCCATATCATCCAGTGGCGGGCTTTTTCCGGCCGCTGGGCATAAGCCCTTCACGTTACAGGCAGAAGGAGGGGGAAGTGTGACCAACGAAGTCCTCATAATTGGAGGAGGGCCTGCGGGCCTGACCGCGGCCAAGGCCCTCGCAGATAGGGGAGCGAACGTCGTGCTCGTCGAGGGTTCCGAGTCGCTCGGTGGGATGGCCAGGGAGCTGACGTGCAAGGGCCTCGTCGAGTGCAGGGACTGCGGCGCGTGCTTCGCGATCGACAGGGCGGGCGAGGTGCTGAAGGAGCCGTCCGTCGAGGTGCTCCTTCTCTCCGAGGTGGCCTCGGTCAAGCAGTCGGAGGGCGCCTACGAGGCTAAGATCAAGGTCTCCCCCAGGTACGTCACCGACGACTGCATCGGATGCGGAAAGTGCGTCGAGGCATGCCCCGTGGAGGGGAAGGCCATACACCCCCCCAAGGGGACCGGGCAGCCCAGGGTGCACTGGATCGACCGCAGCAGCTGCCTCCACTTCAAGAAGGCCGGGTGCTCCAAGTGTGCGGACGTGTGCCCGACCAGAGCGGTCAACTATGACGACAGGGCCACGAACGTGACCAGGAAGGCCGCCTCAGTCGTATACGCCACCGGGATCGACCCGGTCGACGCGTGCGAGGTCGGCAGGCTCGGCTGCGGCACCCTCGCGGACGTCGTCTCCAGCGTGGACGCGGAGAGGATGCTCAACGAGACGGGACGGCTGCGCCGACCATCGGACGGCACGGCGCCGAAGAAGGTGGCGGTCATGCAGTGCGTCGGCTCCAGGTCCGTCAAGAACGGCGTCGACTACTGCTCCAAGTTCTGCTGCAAGTACGCGACGAAGATCTCGCAGCTCATAATGGACGCCGACCCGGAGGTCGGCCTCGACTTCTACTTCATGGACCTGAGGACCCTCCACGAGCCCCAGGACGAGTTCAAGAGGTGGGCCAAGGACCGGAAGACGGTGAGGCTGATAAGGAGCATGCCGGCCGTCGTCCAGCCTGGCAAGGACGGGAAGCTCGTGGTCAAGGCGGCAACCGAGACGGACACCGAGGTCATGGAGAACGAGTACGACCTCGTGCTGCTGTCCGTGGGCATGAGGCCGAAGGGCGCATCTGGCGACCTGGCGGCCTCGCTGGGCATACCGACGGACGAGAGGGGCTTCGCCAAGGGCGGCCCGGACCTCGAGGCCAAGGGCGTCTTCGTGGTGGGCGCCGTCAGCGAGCCGATGGACATTGAGGAGGCCGCAGTCCGGGCCCTCTCCGCGGCCTCCAGGGTGAGGCTCGCCAAGGAGGTGGCCCGATGAAGGCCAGGGTACAGGTCGTCGCCTGCAGGTGCTGCACCGAGATGCCGAAGCTCCTCGACATGGAACGCGTGATGCAGGCCGCCTCCGAGAGGGAGCTGGTCGTGTCGTCCATGCTGGTCGACCGCGTCTGCGACGGGAAGAACATCAAGCAGGTGGTTGCGGAGGCCAGGGAGCGCGAGGTCGACAGGGCCCTCGTGCTCGCCTGCCAGAAGAAGGACGTCAACCCGGCCCTGCTCGCCGCCTA
Organism: uncultured Thermoplasmata archaeon; assembly: GCA_964644565.1. GTDB lineage: Archaea > Thermoplasmatota > Thermoplasmata > UBA10834 > UBA10834 > UBA9653. The sequence continues at coordinate 31,543 of CAZXWO010000007.1, forward strand.
TGCGAGGGCGGGGGTCAACGAGTCCCTGGTCGAATATGTCGACCTCAGGGACGAGGTAGTGCTGCCGCACCTGGGAGACCCGGAGAGGGCCCAGGCCAAGGCGGAGACCAAGGCGGTCGCCGGGCTGGAGAGGCTGCTGATGATCGAACCTCTCGAGAGGTCCACCGAGGGGATGAGGACGACCAACGTGGTCGTCCTGGGCGGGGGGGCGTCGGGGCGCAGGGCCGCGGAGGCGGCCGCGGCGCAGGGGGCCCACACCGTCATAATCGAGAAGTCCGGGAAGGCCTACAAGGCCCCGGGCGTGATCATGCCCAACTCCACCCTGGTCGGGGCCGAGGGGTACGGAGGCAACTTCGTGCTCACCATCAGGGCGGGCGAGAAGACAGAGCAGTTGGAGTGCGCCGCGGTCGTCGTCGCCACCGGCGGCGGGTGGGCGGACCTCAGGGGCCCGCTCGCCAAGGCCTGCAAATCCGCCGTCACGCTCTACAGGCTCCAGGAGATGCTGGAGACGGGCGCCGCGCCTAAGGGGCCCGTCGTCATCGTCGACACGCCCGACCCCGCCGGGAAGAGCATGGCCGTGCAGGACTTCGCGTGGGACGACGCGCTGGACCTCGCGATTAGGGCCAAGAAGATGGCGCCCCTCGAGGAGGTCTACGTCGTGTTCCAGGAGATGCGCGCCTTCGGGCTCTCCGAGCTCGAGTACAAGGAGGCGGCCGAGCTGGGGGTCAGGTTCATCAGGTACGAGAGGACCGCGGGGCCGAAGATAGACCCCAAGGAGCCAACGAGGATGACGGTCAAGGACCTCTTGCAGGCCGAGGTCCTCTCGGTCCCCATCGGCACCCTCGCGTTCGCGGCCATACCCGCGAACAGGGACAACCAGGGCATAGCCGACGCCCTGAGGATACCCATGTCCCCCGAGGGGGGCGTCCGGAGGGGCAGCATACAGAGGTGGCCCGTGAGCACCCCCAGGCCGGGGGTCTTCGTCTGCGGCTCCGCGATGTTCCCCAAGGGGAGGGACATGGCCGAGGCGGAGGGCGAGGCCGCGGGACTGATGGCGGGGAGGTTCGCCATGCAGGGCGTCATCGAGTACGGCGGCGTCGTCGCCGAGGTCGACCAGGACAAGTGCTCCGCGTGCCTCACATGCGTGAGGACCTGCCCGTACGAGGCGCCGTTCATAGGCGCCGCCGGGAAGGCGGAGATACGCGTCCAGGCGTGCCAGGGCTGCGGCATATGCGCGGGCGTCTGCCCGAGCAAGGCCATAGAGCTCCGCAACTTCACGGACGACCAGATCGCGCAGGAGACGCGCACGATGCTGGGGGGTGACTTCTGATGTCCGGGAGGAGGCCGAAGGTGGTCGGGTTCTGCTGCGAGAGGCACGGGCTCGACGCGGCGGTGCTCGCCGCCAGGTCGGGCAGGTGCTACGACGCCAGCGTGAGGATCGTCAAGGTGCCGTGCTCCGGGAGGGTCGACCAGACCCACATACTCCAGGCGCTGGAGGACGGGGCCGACGCCGTGTTCGTGCTCGGGTGCCTCGAGAAGAACTGCCACTACGACACGGGCTCGATCGAGGGGCGGAAGCGGGTCGAGTACGTCAGGTCGACGCTGGCCGACCTGGGCATCGAGAAGGAGAGGGTCGAGATGTTCAACGCCTCGTCGACCATGGCATGGAAGTTCCCCGAGATAGTGGCCAGGATGGCCGAGGTCGCCAAGCGCCTCGGGCCCATCGCGAAAGGGGGCGGTGACCGATGATAGTCGCCAAGAGGAAGCCGATGGCCGAGATAGCCGAGATGGTCGCCCCTTACAAGAAGGTCAAGATAATAGGCTGCAGGAGCTGCGTCGCCATATGCCTCGCGGGCGGCGAGAAGGAAGTCAAGACCCTGGTCTCCGCCCTCAGGCTCAAGGCGAAGAAGGAGGGCAGGAGGCAGGAGTTCGAGGGCCTCGTGGTCGAGAGGCAGTGCGAGAAGGAGTGGGTCGAGGAGGTCGAGGACAGGATCATGGACGCGGACCTCGTCCTCTCCATGGCGTGCTCCCTCGGCGCCCAGACGATAGGCGACATGTACCCGAAGAAGCTCGTGTTCCCCGCGCTCAACACCGGGATATTCGGCGTGCCTGAGGAGCAGGGCGTCTGGTCGGAGAAGTGCGTCGGGTGCGGCAACTGCATCATCCACACCACCGGGGGCATCTGCCCCATAGCCAGGTGCGCGAAGAGCATGCTCAACGGCCCGTGCGGCGGCTCCTCCAACGGCAAGTGCGAGGTGAACCTCGAGGTCGACTGCGCCTGGTACGCGATACACGAGAGGCTGAAGCTGCAGAACAGGCTCGAGCTCATCGAGCAGGTCTCGCCTCCCAAGGACTGGTCCACCAGCCACTCGGGCGGGAGGAGGGTGTACGTCCGGGAGGACGCGAAGCTCACACAGCACCAGAAGAAGGGCAGGGAGGCGGTCAGATGAAGGCCGGGAGCAACCTGGAGAAGGTGTTCGAGTCCGGGAAGTTCGCCGTCACGGCCGAGATAGGGCCTCCCCAGTCCGCGAACCCGGAGCCGCTCGTGCACCACGCGAAGATGCTGAAGGGGTACGCCGACGCGTTCAACCTGACGGACAACCAGACCGCGGTGGTGAGGCTCTCGAGCATCGCGAGCGCGGTCGTCGTCATGAGGGAGGGCATAGAGCCGGTCATCCAGATGACGTGCAGGGACAGGAACAGGATCGCACTGCAGAGCGACCTCCTCGGCGCGAGCGCGCTCGGCGTGAGGAACGTGCTCTGCCTGACCGGCGACCACCAGATCTTCGGGAACGAGAAGGGCGCGAAGAGCGTCTTCGACTTCGACTCGATATCCGAGCTCCAGGTCTTCGACAGGCTGAGGCGCGAGGGGAAGCAGTCCGGGGGCCAGGAGCTCAAGGACCCGCCGAAGGTGTACCTCGGTTGCGCCGAGAACCCCTTCGCCACCCCCTACGAGTGGAGGGCCGCCAGGCTGGCGAAGAAGGCCGCGGCCGGCGCCGACTTCGTCCAGACCCAGGCCATATTCGACATGGACATGTTCGAGAAGTGGATGGACGAGGTCAGGGCGCGCGGCCTCGACAAGAAGGTGCACATACTCGCCGGGGTCATACCGATGAAGACCGCGGGCGCCGCCAGGTACATGAAGAACAAGGTGCCGGGGATGATCGTCCCCAACCACATCATCGACCGCATGAAGAACGCGAAGGACTCGAAGGAGGAGGGGATCAGGCTCTGCGTCGAGCAGATCGAGACCCTCAAAGCCATCAAGGGGGTCCACGGCGTGCATATAATGGCGGTCATGTGGGAGGAGATGGTGCCCAGGATAGTCGAGGAGGCCGGGCTCCTGCCCAGGCCCGCCCTCGAGTGAGGACAGGGAGATGAGCACAGGGGAGTTCGACGCGCTCAACGACGAGATGCTCAGGGAGCTGTTCAGGATAAACCCTGACGCGGGCACCAGGTTCGGCATGCACGACCCCTACGACGGCATGCTGCCCCACGGCGGCTTCACGCGCATCGAGCAGACCTCCGACCTCCTGACCTCGTGGCTCAGGAGGGCGGAGAAGGTCGCCTCGTCCGGGGAGCTGGACCACGAAGGGGAGATATCCCTCGAGGTCCTCAGGATGAGCGAGGGGATGCTCAGGTTCGCGAGGCACGACTACCCCCTCTGGCAGATCTTCCCCGAGGCGACGGAGGTCCCCGGGGGCTCCCTCCTGCTGATGTTCGCCAGGGACTACGCCACCCCCGAGGAGAAGGCGTCGTGGATATCATCGAGGATCGGGGAGATACCCCGCTACCTCGAGGAGTTCAGGACGAGGTTCAGGCCGGGCAGGCCCGCGAGGGAGTGGACCACCATGTCCATCGCCTCGGCGAAGGGTCTCCCCAAGTTCCTCGACTTCCTCGACAGGCACTACAAGGGGAGGGTCCCCCAGGGGGTCGGTGCTGGACTCTCCAAGAACGTGGAGCGCGCCAAGGAGGCGACGGGGGAGCACCTCGAGTGGCTCGTCAGCCTTGAGGAGCACTCGGCACCCGGGTTCGCCATGGGCCGCGAGAACCTCGCCAAACTGCTCAGGCTGAGAGGGTACAGACAGACGCCCGAGGAGGTCCTGGCGTTCGGGGAGGCCTCGCTGAAGGCGCTCAAGGCGGAGAGGGACGCGGTCGGCGCGGAGATGGCGCCCGGCAGGCCGCCTGGGGACGCGGTCGAGATGATGAGGGCCGACTCCCCCGCCGACTTCGACCAGGCGTTCGCCGAGACCAAGGCGGAGGTGGAGCGGGCCAGGAGGTTCATCGCGGACAACGACCTCGTCACTGTGGACTACGACGCCGAGCTGCACGTCATGGAGACCCCCAGCTTCATGTCGGGCATGATCCCCTCCGCGGCGCTCGAGATGGCCGCGCCCTTCGACGAGAGGCAGCAGGGCATCCTGATGCTGACCAGGATCTCCGGCGAGGCGCTCAGGGACCAGTACTCGAGGGCCTCGATCGGGAACCTGGCAGTCCACGAGGCCTTCCCCGGCCACTTCCACCAGGGGGTCGTGTCGAACAGGAAACCGTGGATGCACCAGCTGTCCCTCATGCTCATCGAGCCCGACACCATGGTCCCCTCGTGGGAGACGCAGGAGGGGTGGGGGATGTACTGCGAGAAGATGATGCTGGACCACGGCTTCAGGGGCTCCAGCTCGGACAGGCACGCGATGCTCGACTACGCGATCTGGAGGGCCTGCCGGATCATCTACGACGTGAAGCTCTCCAGCGGCGAGGCGTCCATCGACGGGATGGTGCGCATGTTCATGGAGGAGACCGGTTCGCCGAAGGACGTGGTCAGGAGCGAGGTCCTCGGGTTCTCGCGCATCCCCGGGTACGGGCTCTCGTACCTGACGGGCAGGCAGATGGTGTTCGACCTGAAGAGGGACCTCGTGAGACAGCTAGGAGGCGACTTCAGGGAGAAGAGGTTCCACGACCTGATGGCCCTCAACGGCAACCTGCCGTTCCACCTCGCCTCCAGGGCCGTCAGGGAAGGCATGGGCCAGGTCGGAAGATGAAGAAGGAGACCAGGCCGATAGTCGTCATCGCGGGGCTCACGTTCATCGCGATGTTCAACCTCACGTTCATAGTGCCCTCGCTCAAGGAGTTCATCATAGACGGGTACGGCTCGACCCAGACCGTGGCGTCGCTGTTCGTCACGGTCGAGATGGTCGCATACATCATATTCGGGGTCGTGTGGGGCGCGGTCTCCGACATGCGCGGCGAGAGGCGCATATTCATCGTGATCGGCTTCTTCGGGTCGGCCCTCCTGTACTACACGATGAGCCTCGCGCCCACCGTGGGCGTCCTCCTGGCGCTCAGGTTCGTCCAGGGCGCGCTGACAGTGATGGCGTGGTCGCTCCTGATGACCATCGCGCTAGATATGGCGCACACGCACAGCTACGGGGCGGCCATGGGCATCGTCGGGAGCGGCCTCGCCCTGGGCATCGGGTTCGGCGCCCCCATCGGAGGCCTGGTCGGGGACATCGGGCCCCTGTACCCCCTCTACGTCGCGTCCGCCCTGTTCGTGGCCGCCGCGGTGGCGGCCTTTCTCTTCGTCAAGGACGTCCCCATAAGGAACAAGCCGGAGTCCATAGTGGACTCCATACGGTGCGTCGCGAAGGACAGGCGCGTGCTGCCCCCGCTCCTCTTCGGCTTCGCTGAGAGGTTCAGCGCGGGGTACCTGGTCTTCCTGCTCCCGCTCTACCTGGCGTACGAGTTCGGGGCCGAGCCCTCCGAGAGGGGGATGTACCTCGCCGCGTTCCTGATCCCGTTCGCCCTGCTGCAGTACCCCTTCGGGAAGCTCTCCGACAGGCACAGCAGGGTCTGGATGCTCGCCGTCGGGGGCTTCGCTTACGCGGCCATGCTCGCTTTCCTCGGATACGTGGGACAGGCGGGGATGGTCGTCCTGATGATGTCGTCGGGGACGGTCGCGGCCATGCTTCTCCCCGCCAGCCTCGGGCTCCTCGGCGACCTCGCCCCCAGGGGCGAGCACGCCACGTACATGGGGGGGTTCAACGCCATGGGGTCGCTGGGGTTCGCTGTCGCCCCGCCGCTCGCCACCGTGCTGTCGGAGTGGGCGGGGTACCCCGCGTCCCTCGCCGCAGGGGGCGCAATCGTCGCAGCCACCGTGGCCCTCTCCCTCCCATTCATGCGCTGGACGGCCGAACGGGGCCGCCCGCGCGCGCACCGCCCGGGCGCACAGGAGGAGACGGAACAGGCGCACGCGCACGGGCGCGCCCCCTAGGAAAACGGTTATAACGGTCCAATCGATACCTTCGCCGCACACCCGAGAACCGATGCCGAAAGGGATGCACCACAGACACACGGAGCGTATGTTGAATGAGCAGGATCAAGAGAGCTTTGGTCAGCGTATCTGACAAGACGGGCCTCGCAGAGTTCGCCAAGGGCCTCTCGGAGCTGGGGGTGGAGATACTCTCGACCGGCGGCACCGCCACCCTCCTCGAGAAGAGCGGCGTCCCGGTCATAGGCGTCTCGGAGGTCACCAAGTTCCCCGAGATGCTGGACGGGAGGGTCAAGACACTCCACCCTGCGATACACGGCGGGCTGCTGGCCATGAGGGAGAAGCCCGAGCACATGGAGGCGATCAGGAAGCACGGGATAGAGCCCATCGACATGGTCGTCGTCAACCTCTACCCGTTCGAGTCGACGGTCGCGAAGCCGGGCGTGAAGCTGGAGGACGCCATCGAGAACATCGACATCGGCGGCCCCTCGATGATCCGGTCCGCTGCGAAGAACCACTCCGCGGTCGCGGTCGTCGTCGACCCGGCGCAGTACGGACAGATCCTCAAGGAGCTCAAGGAGAACGACTGCAAGCTCTCCCACGAGACGAGGAGGGCCCTCGCGCTGGAGGCCTTCCGCGCGACCGCGAGGTACGACTCCGCGATCTCGTCCTTCCTCGGCAGGCAGTTCTCGACGGAGCCCTTCCCGAAGAACCTCACCCTATCGTTCGAGAAGCTCAGCGACCTCAGGTACGGGGAGAACCCGCACCAGAAGGCCGCCTTCTACAGGGACCTTTTCGACCAGACCCCGCTCAGCGTCGCCGCCGCGGAGAAGATGCACGGCAAGGAGATCTCGTACTGCAACGTGCTGGACCTCGACGCCGCCCTGGCCATCGTCTCGGACTTCGAGAAGCCCACGGCAGCGGTCATCAAGCACACCAACCCGTCCGGAGTCGCCTCCGCCGCCACGATCGCCGAGGCGTTCAGGACCGCGTACAACGCGGACTCCCTGAGCGCCTTCGGCTGCGTCGTCGGCCTCAACAGGCAGGTCGACATGGAGACCGCGAAGGAGATCGCGAGCCACTTCGTGGAGGCGGTCATCGCCCCCGGCTACGACCCCGACGCCGAGAAGCTCCTCGAGGAGAAGAAGAGCATCCGGCTGCTAAGGACCAACATGCCCATCAGGCGCGAGGAGGGCAGGAAGTTCATGGCCAAGGTCAAGGGAGGCCTGCTGGTCCAGACCGACCCCTACGCGGACCTCGACCCGTCGAAGCTCAAGGTCGTGACGAAGCGCGTCCCCTCCGCGGAGGAGTTGGACGCCATGGTCTTCGGGGCCAAGGTCTGCAGGCACATCAAGTCCAACACCATACTCCTGGTCAAGGGCGAGAGGACCGTGGGCGTGGGCGCCGGCCAGATGAGCCGGGTCGACGCGACGACCATCGCCGGCATGAAGGCCGGTCCGGAGGCGAAGGGCTCGATCCTCGTCTCCGACGCGTTCTTCCCCTTCAGGGACGGCGTGGACGCGGCCGCGAAGGTCGGCGTCTCGGCGATAGTGCAGCCCGGCGGTTCCGTGAGGGACGACGAGGCGATAGCCGCGGCGGACGAGCACGGCATCTCGATGGTCTTCAGCGGGCTGAGGCTCTTCAAGCACTGAGCCCGGGGACGGCCTGGACCTGCAAACCCCTTCCAGTGTTCTGTACCGACGACCCGCCTAGAGTATCGGCACGAGGTTCGGCCTGAAGTCTCCCGGGTTCGGGTCGGTCATGGCGTGAGGCGCCGTGTACGGCTCCTCCCCGCGGACCACCATTATGCCGGAGGTCTTGTCGATCCTGATGTGCGTGTGGGCGAGGTCCGTGAGCCTGCTGGTGGACCTCACCGAGGGCGTCACCGTCGCCACGAAGATGCCGTCGTTGTTCAGCAGTGCCGACAGGAAGTCCATCAGGCCGTCGAGCACCCCGGGCCCGTACATCGACTCGAGCGAGTCGAAGCCTATGATGCACAGGTACGGCGCCGCCGTGTCCTTGAGGGCGTACTGGACGTCCTGCCACTTGATGTCGACCTTGACGTCCTCCCCCTCGAGCGTGACCGCGTAAGGCTTCGGCGACTCCGACGCCGCGTGCGGCTCGAGTATGCGGACGCTCTTGTCGAACTCCTCCGCCTTGACGAAGCCCACGAGGGCATCGCGCGCAGCCTCGGCGCCCGTCTTCTTGGTCGGGAGCCATGCCACGCCGCGTCCCTGGGCGGCGAAGTTGCTGATGATGGCGTTCTCTATGGACGAGGACGAGGCGACCGGCACGCCGGGCCCGAGCTCGATCAGGGCGATGGTGCCCTTCACGAGCCCGCCCTCGAGCATCTCGTCGAGGTTGGGGTTGCCCGTCGACACGCGCTTCTTGTCCGTGTCCTCGACCTCCTTGAAGGCCTTGGGCTTGTCCGGCTTCGAGTACCTGCCGTACTCGAACGTCCTGACCCTGCCGCCCAGGAGGGTGTAGACGTACTTCGGCTGCCTGATCTCGCAGCCCCTGAGCTTCAGGAGGTCCATCTCCCTGATCCTCCTGCCCGTGGAGCTGTTCAGGGAGAGGTACACGACCCCGTCGCCCAGGTAGTCCAGGAGCGGGTCCGGCGTCTCGAGCACGTACACAATGTTCGTGCCGCAGCCCTCGACCAGGTCCTTCTGAAGCGCGTTGATGAGCTTCGCCGGCTGGAGGCCGTACTTCTCCGCCAGCGCGTCGATGCTGTCGATGATTATGAGGGTCCTCTCGGGGAGCGCCTTGTCGACGACGTCGTAGGCCATCTCGATCTCCGGCATCATCGAGCCCACCGTGACGGTGATCTCGCTCTCCCCCGTCGGCTCGGCGACCTGCTCCTCGCCCCCGGCCTCGATGTTGCCCTCGAGCCTCAGCAGCTCCTTCCTCGGGGACTTGACCTTCTCGTTCTTGAGCTCGCCCTTTATGGCAGCGAGGCCGAGGAGGATCTTCTCCACCTGCATCTCGGAGTCGGCCTTCTTCTTGAGCTTCTTCCTGGCCTTGAGTATCTCCCCCTCCTTGACCTTGTCAAGGAGCCACGGGAACTGGTTGAAGAGGGACTGGTCCGAGACCCTCGTCGACATGTAGTAGCTCTGCTGGACCTGGGCCAGCTCCTCGATCAGCTGGAGCGCGAGGGTCGTCTTCCCCGTGCCCGCCATGCCCCTGACAATGAGCGAGTGCCCGCCGGGGCTCGACAGGAACGTGATCAGCTCTCTCGGGAATGTAGCAGTACCGGTCTTCTCAGCCTCAGCCATCTTGACTCAACTCCTGCACTTACCTCTGACGCTCCGGAAGGGGGCTCAGCGCTCCTTGGGGACCAGCAGGCCGCCCGCCTGCGCATCCTCCTCTTCCTCCTCTATCAACTTGATCTCCTTCCACTCCCCCCCGAAGTCCTGGGTCTGCCCGGTCACCATCTGGAACCTGACCCTGAGCTTCCCCGCCTCGAAGAAGATGTAGGCGTTCTTGAGCTGGGACTGGTAGAGCACTATCCTCTTCCCCTGCTGCGTGAGCGCCCTCTCGACCCCCTTGAGCAGTCCCGCCTTCTCCAGCGCGTGTATCCTCCTGTAGCAGGCGGCTATCGGTATGTTCAGTTTCGCGCTCAGCTCGAGGGCGTGCTTCGGCTTCCTGGCGCACGCGACAAGGATCTTAGCCGCGTACGTGTCCATTATCAGTCGTGATGCCTCGATGGGGTCCAAGAGCTGGCCTCCGCACTGCGAGAGAGCCGCGGCGCTATAGTTTCATAGCAATACCTGGGGGGATGTTGTTCCGCAGCTCACCAATCTCAGTTCTGAGTGGAGGAATACACTCCTGGCGTTTAATACTCTTTCGCACGGGAGAGCCGGCCCCTCCGGGGCCCGGGGAGAAATATATTATGGTAGGGACATAGTCACCCTGGACGGCCCCCTGCGCCCGATGTGCGCGGGAGGGCCGGCCGATGGCTCCCGGGGAGTGCGACTTGAAGGGCAGGAAGTGCAGGTGCGGTTTCACGACACTGGCGGGCAGGCCGAGATGCCCCCGCTGCGGCAAGGTCACAGCCGAGGCGGAGTGGAAGGACTCGGGCAGGGTGCTGTCCTGTCCGAAGCTCGAGGCCGCCCCCGAGGGCTTCAAGGCGCCGATGACCCTTGTCCTGGTCGGGGTCGACGGGAAGGGCCCCAAGGTCGCGTGCTGGAGCGAGGAGGACATGGAGGTCGGGGACGCCGTCTCCCTCGTGGACATGGGCGGGGGCGTGTACACGTGCGACAAGGTCGCGCCCGCGGCCGGCCAGGTCAAAGGGCGATCGCGGAGACGTCGGTGACCGAGAACTGCGGACCGAGGGCGGAGATCTTGGCCTTGAGGGCGCCCTGCAGGTCGTCCCTGGCCGGCGACTTCCGGACGTCGACGACGAGGTCGCATGTCATGCGCTCGTAGTACACCAGGACGTTCGTGCCCCCGGAGAGCACGTTGACCGACATGTCCCCCATGACCTTCATGATCTCGTGGATGGCGCCTGGCCTGTCGGGGAGGTCTATCCTGACCCTGTGCAGCCTGGAGTCGTCGTTGAGGAAGACGACGGAGAGTATCCACGACTCCGGCTCGGCCACGAACATCACCGGGGCCGACTCCTTGCCGAGGAAGTTGAGGTAGGCGTGGGGCAGCTCGAAGACGCCTCCGGAGATCTTGCTCGCCCTCTTCTCGGTCTTCCTCATCGCCATCGTCTTGACCTTGTCGCTCTTGGGGGCGGCGCCCCTAGTGTACCTGGTCGCCAGGTCGGAGCTCTCGACGCACAGGCAGTCGACCATGCTCAGCGACGGGTCCCTCGAGTGCTTGGCGTCCTCGAACTCCTTCTTGAGGGTGGACGAGTCGCCGAAGAAGGACAGGTCCGCGAGCATCTCCCAGACCATCACGACGTTCGGGATGGAGGAGACGGTCTCGGAGTTGAGTATGTCTATGTTCCTGGCCCTGAGGAACTGGGCGGCCTGGGCCAGGGCGCCGGGCTCGTCCCTGACGTGTATGGTGACGTACGCGATCTCCCTGTAGTTCTCGGGGCCGAAGGGGGACAGCACTATCTCGAAGGTGCCCTTGTCCCCTATCTCGTACCTGAACATAGAGCTGAAGACCTCGCTGCCGTCGACGAGGCCGAGCGGTGCGCCGATCCTCGGGCTGATCTTGATCTTGCCAGACTCCATGCGTCCGAAGTCCACGAGCGTCATTGTCTCCCCTCACGTGCGGATAAGCGAACCACGGAGATAAAGATGTTGAAATCCGCCTCACGCCTTGGGCGTGAAAATGTACAAAGTTGGCACCCGCCTCTTCAGCCCCGTCCAATAGCCGCAGGCCTTGCACCGGTAGCCGCGGGTCACTGTGCCGCCGTAGACCGTCAGGTTCCTTATCCTCTCGGTCCGGCCTCCGCACACGGGGCAGAGCGCCGCCGAGGTCTTCTCCCCCGACTCCCTCGTCCTCGTCTCGACGGTCACGAGGTCGTTCGCGAGGGCGAGCCTCCGGATCCGCGACTCGCCCACGGAGTAGTCGGGGTCGTGCCTCCTCAGCTCCCTCATGACGAGCTCGGCGAACTTCCTCTGGGAGCTTATGACCCCGTGCCTCCGGAGGGCGTCCTTGATGGCGTCGAGGATCTCCGTGTCCGAAGGCTTTCTGTACACCATCGAGCAGGAATCAGCATCCGTTTACAGATACCTTTGCACGACGGGGGGACTGACCGACCTCGTTACCTAGAAAGCATTTTATCATCGCAACCGTTAACCGCGGAACCAGTGAGAGGCATGCGAGCGAAAGTCATCATAATGGGGGCGGCCGGAAGGGACTTCCACAACTTCAACGTCTACTTCCGCGACAACGCCAACTACGAGGTAGTGGCGTTCACGGCGACGCAGATACCGAACATCGAGGGCCGGAAATACCCGGCTAGCCTCGCGGGGAAGCTCTATCCCAAGGGCATCGACATCTACCCGGAGAAGGACCTGACACAGCTGATCGAGAAGCACGGGGCCGAGCAGGTCGTCTTCGCATACTCCGACATAGCGCATGTCGACGTCATGCACAAGGCGTCCATAGTCAACGCCGCTGGCGCAGACTTCAGGCTCATGGGCGGGGACCAGACCGCGGTCAAGTCCAAGGTCCCGGTCATAGCGGTCTGCGCCGTCAGGACCGGTTCCGGCAAGAGCCAGACGACGAGGGCGATCGCCACCATACTCAGGGCCAAGGGGAGGAGGGTCGTCGCGATCAGGCACCCGATGCCCTACGGCGACCTCGCGAAGCAGGCCGTGCAGAGGTTCGCGACCTACGAGGACCTCGACAAGCACGAGTGCACCATCGAGGAGAGGGAGGAGTACGAGCCCCACATCGACAAGGGGATCATTGTGTACGCCGGCGTGGACTACGAGAAGATACTCAGGCAGGCGGAGCAGGAGGCCGACGTCATCCTCTGGGACGGCGGGAACAACGACACGCCGTTCTACGTGCCGGACCTGCACATAGTCGTCGCGGACCCGCACAGGCCCGAGCACGGCAAGCTGTACCACCCCGGCGAGGCCAACATGCGCATGGCCGACGTCATCATAGTCAACAAGGTGGACACGGCCGACCCGAAGAACGTCGACATCGTGAAGAGGATGGCCGCGGAGCTCAACCCGAGGGCCACCGTCATACTGGCCGACTCGCCTGTGACGGCCGAGGACCCCGCCGCCATCAAGGGGAAGAAGGTCCTGGTCATAGAGGACGGCCCGACGGTCACCCACGGCGAGATGAGCTTCGGCGCGGGGATGATAGCGGCGAAGAACTCCGGCGCGAGGGAGATCATAGACCCGCGGCCCTTCGCAGTCGACTCGATAAAGGCCACCTTCGAGAAGTACAGGCACCTCGAGAAGGTGCTCCCTGCGATGGGCTACGGCGACGAGCAAATCAAGGACCTCGAGGAGACGATAAACAGGGCCGAGTGCGACGTGGTCGTCTCCGGGACCCCGATAGACCTGAACAGGGTGCTCAAGGCGAACAAGCCCCTGATAAGGGTCAGGTACGACCTGAAGGTCAGGGAGGGCGCGTCCCTGGAGGACCTGCTCAAGAGATTCTAGGCCGGAAAGGGTTAAGGCGGCCTTCAGGGATTAGGCCCTGCGGGAGTAGCTAAGCCTGGACAAAAGCGCAGGACTTAAGGTCCATGCACTGGATAGGATATCCGGTCTCGCAGGAGTACGGGGGTTCGAATCCCCTCTCCCGCACCCCAAAGACGTTCATCCGGCGGGAGGTCTTTTAATCCTGAACACCGACACTATTTAGATGGGCAGGGGGATACCCCCTCCGGGGGGTATGCTTGAGGAAATCCGTCAAGTTGCGTGGGGGTGAAAGATCAGAATCGTCCACGTCCCTCCGAACGTTGGAGGGGTTCGAGAGATGACTACTGAGAGGAAATTGCTTAGGGTGTGGGGGTTCGTCGCGATCGTGGTGGGGTGCATGGTGCTCACCCCGCTCTATTCCCTCGTGGGGGCCGCGCTCGCCCAGGAAGAGGAGGAGCCTGAGAAGATACTCAGGGCCGGGTTCCTGCAGCCGGTCGACAGCATGAACCCGATGCTCGGCCTGAACGACGCTTCGTACATATTCTACGGGTTGATCTACGACAACCCGCACTGCATAGACAAGGAGATGAACATCGAGGGCAACCTGGTGGTCGACACGCGGCCCGTCCCGGCGACGGACCCGGAGATTGCCCTGGCGGGGAGGCCCTACGGCTCGATATGGGAGTACGACATCACTCCCAACGCCAGGTGGCACGACGGAGAGCCCTTCACCATCGAGGACTTCGTCTGGAACATGGAACTGCACTCGAAGTACTACGACATCATGTGGGCATTCCAGCCATACTCATACTTCATGGAGAAGGTCGAGAAGGTCGACGAGGACACTGCCAGGATCTACTACTTCAACCGGGAGACGAGCGAGCCGATGGCGTGCGCCTACGCGTACCTCCTCGCGGTCTTCCTCATGCCCAGGCACCTGCTCTCCTCGGAGAACGCCATGTACATCAGCTTCGAGTGGCCTGGTAGCTTCGACAACGCCGCGCTCCCGGTCATCGGCACCGGCCCCTTCATGGTGACGGACGAGATCGTGGACGAGTGGACAGCCGGCGACCACCTGACCCTGGTGCGGAACCCCAACTACCACTGGGGCGATGACAAGGGGATGAACATCTCCTTCGACAAGATAGTGATGTACTTCTACGACGACGCGACCTCGATGAGGCTCGCGCTCACATCCGGGGACCTCGACATAGCCCAGTTCCCGCCCGAGACCTACAAGGCCCTCAAGGACGGCATAGCCGACGGGACCTACGACAACCTGGCCAGCTACGACGGCCTGAAGTGCACGCAGTACTGGACGGAGATCGAGTTCTGCATGAACGAGGGCGGGCCGAACCCGTCGAGGCTGGACCCCGCGATAAGGCAGGCGCTCGCGACCGCGACGGACAAGGAGTACATCGTCACCAACTACTACAGGAGCCTGGCCGAGGAGGGCACAACCCTCATACCGTCGATAAACGAGAAGTGGCACTACGAGCCGACGGCGGATGAGAAGTTCGTGTACGACCTCGAGGCCGCGGCCGATATGCTCGACGACGCTGGCTACAGGTACCCCTACGACGGGGCGGAGTTCAGGGAGGTAATGGCGGACAGCCTCGCGGCCAAGGAGGGCTGGGCCCCGCCGGGCACCGACCTATCCTACCACATGTACATCAGGAGGGAGTACCCAGAGGAGGCGCTAATCGCCAAATACCTCAAGGAGACCTGGGCCCAGGTCGGCGTCGGGCTCAACTACGAGGTCGTGGACGAGTCCTACATGAGCACCCAGGTATACTCGTACGAGTACGACACCTGCATATGGTACTGGAGCGCCGACATAGACCCCAACTACATGCTCTTCTGCCAGTCCAAGATCGCGTGGAGCGGCTGGAGCGACAACAAGTACTACAACGAGAGCTACGAGCAGAACTACCTGGCGTCGGTCGGCGCCATGGACGACGACGAGCGCAAGATATACGTCGACAACTGCCAGCGGATACACTACAGGGACGCGGCTTTCATCATAATGGCCGCGCCGTACCAGACCTACGTCTGGAGGACCGACACCTTCGAGAGCTGGGGCGACTGGGACGACAGCCCGGGCATGAGCATGGACAACTTCTGGGGCGGCAACCCGCTGTTCTTCGACCTGGAGTACATAGGGGACAGGACGCAGGGCTTCGACCTCGGCTCCGCGCTGTTGTTCGGTGGGGTGATCGCGGCAGTGGTGGTCGCGGTTGCAGCCATCTGGCTGCTGAAGAAGAGGGGGAAGAAGGGGAAGGCAAGCCCGTTGGGCGAGTGAGGGGCGGCGCGGAGCCGCCAGACCCTCGGGGCGCAGGGGCATCTAGAGGATGCGGTGGACGCGGAGGAGGAGGGATCAGAGGTGGACATGAGGAGGTTCGTAATCAAGAAGGCCGCTTACCTGGCGATCACGCTCTTCGCCATAATCCTCACGAACTTCCTGCTGTTCCGCATAATGCCAGGAGACCCTGTCAGGGCGTTCATACCCAAGGGGATCTCGCCGGAGCTGGCCGACCTGATCAGGGACAGGTTCCACCTCAACGACCCGTGGTACGAGCAGTTCTACTACTACCTCATCCAGGTCTTCCACCTGGACTTCGGGGTGACCTCGTCCTACCAGATGGGGACGGAGGTCATCGACATCCTCATCCCCAGGATATTCAACACGATGGTCCTGGTCGGCTTCGGCACGGCCATAGCCATCTTCGCCGGGGTCGCGCTCGGGAGGTACGTCGCATGGAGGAGGGGCCAGGCGGCCGACACCATCGGCATGGCCTTCACCCTGACGTTCTACACCATGCCGACCTTCCTCCTGGCGCTCGGGCTGATGATACTGTTCGCCGGGACGCTCGACTGGTTCCCGCTCAGGGGGGCGTACGGGGAGATCCCGTTCGTGGACAACCCGCCGCCCTACTCGCAGATGAACCTGTTCGAGAAGGTTGTCAGCAGGATGTACCACATAGTGCTGCCTGTACTGGCCTTCAGCATCCAGATCATGGCGGACTTCGTCCTGATAATGAGGAACTCCCTGACGGACGTCCTGACAGAGGACTACATCGTCACGGCGAGGGCGAAGGGGCTCTCCGACGAGGCGATCCTGAAGGACCACGCCATGAGGAACGCCCTCCTGCCCGTCGTGACGGTCATGGCCATCGCGATCGGCTGGATCGTGGGCGGCGAGATAATGGTCGAGCTGATATTCTCCTACGAGGGGATCGGCCAGCTCACGTGGGACGCGGTCAACAAACGCGACTTCCCCCTCCTCCAGGCGCTGTTCCTCATAATGGCAGTGGGCGTGCTGTTCGCCAACCTGATTGCAGACATCGTCTACACTTATCTGGACCCGAGGGTGAAGATATGACACGCGGACACGGTGCGCGCAACATCCTCGTGGCGGCGGCACTGTCGGTGCTCGCCCTCACGCTCTCCCTCGCTCAATGCTGTCCTTCCGGCACGGAGGGCGCGGTGCGTGCAGCCGGAGCCTCCACGCTGGCCCAGGACACGGTATCCCCGGTCGCCGACGCCGGCGGCAACCTGACCACATATGTCGGGCTCGACACCATCCTCAACGGAAACGCCTCCGAAGACAACCTGGGCATCGCGAGCTACGTCTGGACGGTGTGGCTCGACACGCCCGTCGCCCTCACAGGAGAGGTGGTGACTTACCGGTTCCTCTCCGAAGGGGTGTACAACGTAACGTTGAACGTCACAGACCACGAGGGCAACTGGGATGAGGATACGGCCGTCGTCACGGTCGACGTCGACTCGAGCCCACCCGTCTCCCGCGCCGGCTACGACAGGAACGTGACAGTGGGCGCCGTCGTCAACATAGACGGCCACCTGTCCAGGGATGCGGAGACAGGCATAGTCAACTACACCTGGAACCTGACCCACCAAGGGATCCCCGTGACCCTCTACGGGGAGTATGTCGAGTTGGTCTTCAGGGAGACGGGGCAGTACCTCGTCACCCTCACGGTCACAAACGGGGTAGGACTAACCAACTCCTCGTCCATAGTCGTCACGGTCCGGGAGCAGCCCTCGTGGCTCTCGCAGAACTGGACATGGCTGGCCGCGGTCTTCGCGGTCGCCGGGGTCGTCACACTCGAGGTCGTGAGGAGGATGAGGAAGAACAACGCGCTCCTCACGAACGCCGAGCGCGAGAAGCTCGGACTGAGGCTCAAGGAGCTCCGGAGGATCTGGACCCTGCTCAGGGCGAACACCCTCGGCTTCGCAGGGACCGTCGTGCTGTGCGCCTTCTTGCTAATGGCGGTCCTAGCCCCCCTGATATCCACGGTCCAGGACCCGAACCTCGTGGTGAACCACGAGCAGACCCTGGAGGGCCTGTGGGACAACCCTTCGCCTCCTTCGCTCGACCCATCGCCCTTCACTGGCTTCAGGCACCCGCTGGGCACGGACAGCATAGGCCAGGACGTCTACAGCCTCACGCTCTACGGGGCAAGGGCCTCGCTCCTGGTGGGGTTCGTCGCGACGGCCATATCGATAGTGCTCGGCGTGGCGATAGGGCTGTTCGCAGGCTACTTCGGGAAGATCGCGGACGAGGTGCTCATGAGGTTCACCGACTACTTCCTGGTCCTGCCCTGGTTCCCGCTCATGATCGTCCTGATGACGGTCCTGGGCCAGGAGTTCATCTGGGTCATAGTGGTCATAGGGATCACCAGCTGGCCGTCGACAGCCAGGATAGTGCGTTCGCAGGTCCTCACCGTCAAGGAGAGGGCGTTCATCGAGAGGGCGCGCGCCATAGGCGCGAGTGACATGTACATCATGAGGAAGCACGTCTTCCCCAACGTCCTGCCCCTCGTGTTCGCGAACACGGTGCTGCTCATCTCGCTCGCCATATTCTCCGAGGCGTTCCTGGACTTCTTCGGGCTCGGCGACCCCGACGTGATCAGCTGGGGCACGATGCTCGAGGCGGCGTACAGCTACGGCGCCTTCGACTCTGGGTCCTGGTGGTGGGTGCTGCCCCCGTCCCTCTCGATCATACTCTGCGTGCTCGCCTTCTCGCTGGTGGGCTACGCCCTGGACGACATATTCAACCCGCGGCTGAGGAAGAGGTGACCACACCCGGCTCACGAGAGCTTCAGGACGGCCCTCGCGAATGCCCTCGCGGCGGGCCCCAGCTGACCGACGGAGATGGCCTCCTCGGCCTGGTGGTACCTGGCCAGCTCCCCTGACTCGCCTGGCCCCATGCAGATGACCGGGACGCGGGCGTCCTTCGCTATGATGTTGTCGTCGGCCTCCGACATGCCGCAGACGACCGTCGGCACTGACCCTGTGCATTCGCGTATCGAGTCCACCGCAGCCCTCACGAGGGGGCTGTCCGGCGGGGTCATGTGCGGGAGGTACGGTTCCTTCTCGGTCGACTTCAAAGTCACCTGGACCTCCCCCTCCAGTCCCAGGCCGGCGACGACGGCGCGTATGTCCTCTGATATGTCTATCCTGCCCCCGGGCACCGTGCACCTGACTACCTTCATGTTGCACCTGTCCGGTACAGTCAGGCTCCCGGTCCCGCCGTGCATGAGGAGGACCGTCTGCGACTCCGTCAGGGGGACGAGGCTGTCGGCGAGGACCCCGTCCGCCTTGGCCATCTCCATCCCCTCGAGTGCGACGACCACCTTCGAGGCCTCGACTACCGCGTTGACCCCCTTCTGGGGCGTCGCGCCATGCGCGGATTTTCCCCTGACCTCGATCTCGTAGTACGACCCGCCCCTCCTGCCAGCGGTCACGACCTTGAGGCCCCCGAAACCCTCGCCGACGATCACCGCCCGTGCGCCCTTCAGTTCGCCGGCGCGGATGAGGGCCCGGGTCCCGTCCCCGTCCTTCTCCTCGCCCGACACGGCCTGGAAGGAGAGGTGGACCCTGTCCTGGAGGCCCATCTTGCTCACGGCCTTCAGTGCCACCATCATGGCCGCGAGTCCGGACTTCATGTCCAGGGCCCCGAGGCCGTACAACATGCCGTCCTCAACGGACGCGCGGAAGGGGTCGTGCACCCAGCCGGACATCACCTCGACCGTGTCCATGTGCCCGCCCAGGACGACCTTCGGCAGCCCCGGGTTGCCGTAATCCACGACGACGTCCGGTCCGTACCCCTCGACCTCTAGGAACCTCGGCGAGAAGCCCCACGACTCCAGCCTGGAGGCGATGAACTCCGCGATGCGCGCCTCGCTGCCGAACACGCTGGGGATGCGCACCATGTCCCTGGCCAGGCTGAGGACCTCGCCCTCGTCCAAGTGTCTTTCGAACCCTGAGATCTCCGAAGCGTCCAACGGCATCGCGTGCACCGACCCTATGAGGACCGGAAAGATGGTTCCGCACATTAACCTTGCCGGGCCGCCGGGGCCGGTGCCGCAGAGAAAACACTTGACTACCCGGAAGGGATACGGGTGTTGAGGGGACGACTTTGGATGGAGACCACGCGGGGGCCTTCGAGCGCATCTCGGGGTTCGCCGACTTGTCCATGTGGAAGGGAGCGACGCCTGGCATGGTCCTCGGCGTCACCGACAGGGAGAGGACGCTCTTCGCGTCCGCGAAGGGGTTCTCCGACGCCGTGTCGAGGCGCGCACTCGCGCCCGACGCCCTGTTCCAGATAGGCTCGGTGAGCAAGTCATTCACCTGCATCGCCCTGCTCCAGCTCGCCGAGAGGGGCGAGGTCGACCTGCACAAGCCCGTCAAGAGGTACCTCCCCTGGTTCTCGGTGAGGTCACGGTACCAGGACATCACCCTGCACCACCTCATGACCCACACCGCGGGCATCATCCTCGGCTCTGACGCGACGCCCACCGCCTGGACGGAGGTCTGGGACCTGAGGGAGGAGGAGGCGGCCTGCGAGCCCGGTACCCGTTTCCACTACTCGAACAGCGGGTACAAGGCCCTCGGGCTCGTGCTCGAGACGCTGTGCGGGAAGCCGTACGACAGGGTCATCCGCGAAGGGATCCTCGAGGCCGCCGGGATGAGGTCCACCGAACCCGTGATCACCAACGATGTCCGCGGGAGGCAGGCGGTCGCGCACCTGCCGCTGCACGACGACCGGCCCTCGAACCACCGGTCGGAGATGTACCCAGCCCCCTGGTTCGAAGGGGACACGGGTGACGGCTCCATCTGCGCGCCGCTGGAGGACATGCTCGCCTACGTCCGCCTCCTGCTCAACGGCGGAGAGGGCCCGTGGGGGCGCGCGATGTCCGCTGACAGCTTCAGGCTCATGACGACTCCCTACATCACCCCTGAGGACGGGCTCCACTCCGGTGGCTACGGCTACGGGCTCAACATCGAGACGGTCGAGGGGCACAGGAACCTCGGGCACCAGGGGGGCATGGTCGGGCACTACACGTCCATGCTCATGGACACGGACTCTGGAATCGGCGTCACGGTGATGGTGAACGGCCCTGGCGAGCCGGAGCAGGTCGCGAGGTTCGCCATGGGGTGCGTGCGCGCCTCGTCCGCGGGCACCCCCCTCCCGAAGGTCCCGCTCAGGGACGAGGTGTTCAGGACCGCCGGTGCTGCAGACTTCGCCGGGAGGTACGTCGGGCCGGACGGCCAGCTCGAGATAATGGACCGGGGCGGAACCCTCCACATGGCCTGGGCCGGGCACGAAGCTGTCATCGAGCCCAGGGACGGGGACGCGTTCTTCGTCGACGTCGACGGTTTCGAGCTGTTCCTGCTCGAGTTCGAGAGGGAAGGCGGAAGGGCCGTGCGCGCACACCACGGCGCGCGCACGTGGTCGCGCGACGGGATGCCCGAGATGGTCCGCGCCGAAGCGCCGGCGGGCGGCGTGAGGTACGATGGGCACTACAGGTCACACAACCCGTGGCTCTCCAACTTCAGGGTCGTGCGCAGGACGGGCGGGCTCGTGCTCGTCCTGCCGCACGGCGCCTCGCAGCCGCTGGTGCCCCTCGAGGGGCACCGGTTCCGCATGGGAGCGGACGAGAGGTCCCCCGAGAGGGTCGCCTTCGACGGCGTCATCGACGGTGTCGCCACCTCCGCCGTGGTCTCGGGGGGCGGAAGGTTCGGCAGGACCTTCACGCCGTGAGCCCGTCCGTCTCTACCGATGCGTCAGGGTTCCTCTTCCGACGGGGGTGCGCCCGGGTCCTCGTTGCGGGGGTTCATCATCCTTATGAAGAGCACCACTGCGAGGAGGAACAGGGCAGCCACAGCTGCGACCCCCAGGACCAGCAACATCGCCGTCGTGGAGAGGCCGCCTCCCTCCTCCGTGTCCACCTCGAAGGCCAGCATCGTCTCTGCCATGTTGCCTGCGACGTCGGTGGCCCTCAGGACCACCAGGTGGCTGCCCTCAGACATGTCCTCAAGCACCAAGGAGGACGCCGAGGGGGGCTCGAAAGCTGACCCGTCCACGCTGACCGTCAACGAGGCGAGGCCGCTGGTCGCGTCGGCGCCGGAGACGTCGATCCAAACCGTCGTGTCGGAGACGACGCCGTCAGTGATTCCGACGACCGAGGCCGAGGGGACGGGGGCCGTCGAGTCCACGTTCACCGTGGTCGAACCCTCGGTCCCGTTGTTCCCCGCCGCATCGACGGCCATGTAGAGGACCTCGTGCACCCCGTCATCTAGCGCGATCGGGACGTGGTATGCGGACCAGGCTGAGCCGTCGACCGAGACCAGTATGGAGGCGACCCCGCTCGTGGCGTCCTCCGCCGAGAGGGCGACGGAGACATCGCCGCTCAGCCATCCCTCCTCGCCCTGAACACCGGAGACCACGCATCTCGTCACGGGGGAGAGCGTGTCTATCATGACCGCCGAGGACTGCACGGGCTCCGCGTTGCCGCTGCGGTCGACCGAGTAGAACTCGATGGTGTGCGGGCCCTCGCCGGAGACCGTGACCTCGCCGTCGTACGCCTCCCACCTGCCCTGGTCCACGCTGTACATCGTGACCTCAACGCCGGAGTAGTCGTCCGCCGGGGACAGCGAGAAGCCGACCTCGGAGACGAAGTAGCCCGACGAACCCTCGGTGCCGTCGTACGAGACCGCCGTGGAGGGCGCCTCGTCGTCGACCGCCACCTCGAGCTCGAACATGTCGGTGAGCCCGCCGGAGTCCCGGACCTCGAGCACCAAGGTGTAGATGCCCGGGGCGCTGTATGTGTGCCCTGCCGACTTGTCCGTCGACCAGTCGACGTCCCACGAGCCGTCGCCGTCCCAGTCCCACCTGACCTCGAGCACGTCCGTGCCGTCCTCGAAGTCGGTCGCGACGGACGCGTCGGCCGTGAACAGGGTGGAAGTCCCGCCGTAAAGGTCAGACACCGTGAAGAGCGCCACCGGCGCGAAGTTGTTGTTGAGGCCGAGGAAGAACGGGTACCTGTCCTGTGTGTCGCCGTCTATGACGTGGGGGGTGTCGCCGATGCCGTCGGGGCCAGGCTCGTCCTGGAACTCACCGCCGTACTCGTCGACGCCGTCGTACTCCGACCAGTAGTTGCCGCCCTCGGGGTAGCCCATGTCCCAGCTGTTCTCATCGCCCTCGCTGTCGTAGGCCTGTGCGATGTTGCCCACGAAGTTGTTGTTGTACACCGCGACGTCCTCGGAGTAGGCGAGGTAGACGCCGTTCTCGTTGGAGGAGACGTTGTTCGCGTAGACCTCGACGGAGTAGGACGAGAAGAGCTGGATGCCGGCGTAGCTCCCGGAGATGTTGTTCATCGCGATCAGGGAGTCGCCGCTGTCGAACATGAAGACGCCCCTGTACCCGTTGCGGACGAGGTCGTTCCTCACGATGGTGTAGTCGTTCCCGCCGTCCAGGTACAAGGCGTCCCAGTTGGAGTCGAACGTGTTGCCCTCGACCGTCTGGTAGTAGCTCCACTGCGCCATCAGCCCGACCCTGTTCTCGGTGAACAGGTTGCCGGAGGCGGAGAGGTAGTCGTTGCTCTCCGTGTGGATGCCCTCCCAGTTGCTGTCGAACGTGTTCCCCGCCACAGCCGTGCCGTACCCCTCCTGGATGTAGAGCCCGTAGCCGTTGGAGAGGATGTCGTTCCCGAGCACACTGACCGATGAGGGGGAGTACATCCATATGCCGTACTGGCCGTTCTCGGCGACGGTGTTGCCGTAGTACACGTCGCCCGACGGGTACTGGGACTCGAAGCCGTACTCCCAGTTGCTCGTCACCGTGTTGTGCGAGTAGTTCATCCCGTACGTGTAGTAGGTCCGCAGGCCGTACATGTTGTTGTAGAGGACGTTGTCGGTGACGTTCGAGTCGGACGAGCTGTAGAGGTACATGCCGTACTCCCCGAACGACAGGGTGTTGCCGGAGACCTCGGAGTCGGACATGTAGTAGGACCTGAGGCCGTAGTAGCGGCTCTCCACCACCGAGTTCTGGCTTATGTATGCGCCCTGGGTCCCGTCCAACATAATCCCCTGGTAGTTCGACTCGAGGAGGTTGTCCTCCACGAAGAGGCCGGTCGACTCGTACGACTGGAGACCGCGGTAGCCGTCCGACATCGTGGAGTCGGTTATGGTCAGGTTCGTCGACTCCTGGTCGTAGAACAGGATGTCCTCCCAGTCGTCGTCATCGTAGTCGAAATCCCCGATGGCCGTCAGGCGCGTGACGGTCACGTCCGTGACGCCGTATGTGTAGAACGCGTGGTCCGTGCCGGTGGTCGTGATGTCCTGGAACAGGCCCGATGTCACGAACCCGAGCTCCACCGCCACATCGGTGTCGGCGATGTCCAGGTTCGAGACGGCGACGTCCGTGCAGTTGGCGAATATCAGCTGGCCGGCCTCGACGCCGTCGAACACGAAGCCGTCGAGGTCCTTGTAGTAGTACACCGGCAGGCCGTTCACGGTGTTGTCCGTCGGGATCTCGTGCGAGGCGAAGTGCTCCAGGCTGTAGCCCTCGATCAGGATGCCGTCCGACTCGAACACGTTCCCGGACAGGTAGGCGTCGACGACATAGGACATGCGCAGGCCCCTGTGGGCGTCGCGCAGGAACTGGTTGTCGACGACGGTCAGGTTCCCGGCCTCGTATATCTCCGCGCCGCGTCGGCAGTCGGAGAAGTTGTTGCCTGACACGATCACGTCGACGCTCGACCCGATGTAGAGGCCGGTCTCGCCCTCCGCGAACACGTTGTCAGATACATCCACGTCCACGGAGCTGTAGACCCCGAAGCCGCTGCCCCACTCGGTCGAGACCGTGTTCGACACCACGTCCACGTGCCGGGCCATGTTGGCGTAGGCGCCGTAGTAGTCCGCCCCGAAGTCGTTGCCGCTGATGGTGAGGTTCGACTGCAGGTACGGCGTCCCGTAGTACTCGTACCCGTTGGCGTACACCCCGTAACCCACGTCGTCCATCGAGTTGTTGAGTATCCTGGTGTCGTTGGTCCAGTACCCCGAGTAGTAGTTGAAGAAGTACCCCATGACGACGCCCGCATACCTGCTCGCTATGCTGTTGTCCTCGATCAGGGTGTCCTCGGCCATCTGCACGTAGATGCCGACGTACCCGGTGTAGGTGTCCGCGACGCCCGAGATGTCGTTGCCGACTATGACCGTCCGCTCGCACGAGTAGATGTCTATGGCCGAGTCCTCGGAGTTCCAGTAGTAGTCGTCCGTGTCGACGATGACGTTCCCCGAGACGACCGTGTCGGTGCAGTACTGCAGGCTCACCTGGTGGTATGAGAGGTAGAGGAGGGTGTTGTCGGAGACCTCGCAGTCCGAGCAGTAGTACAGGTACATGCCGTAGGTGCCGTAGGTCACCTCGTTCCCGGACAGGAGGACCCCCGAGCTCGAGTAGACCATCGCTGGGTAGTACACGCTGGACATGTGGTTGGCCACCACCGAGACGTACTCCATGCCCTCCAGGTATACCGCGTAGCTGGTCGAGGTGAAGTTGTTGCCCGTCACGAGCAGGCGGCTCCCGCCGTAGGAGTACACCCCGTACGAACCCGAGTTGACGAAGGTGTTGTTCTCGACGACCACGTCCCTGGAGTAGGGGATGATGATGCCGTA
This sequence comes from uncultured Thermoplasmata archaeon, assembly GCA_964644565.1. Taxonomy (GTDB): domain Archaea; phylum Thermoplasmatota; class Thermoplasmata; order UBA10834; family UBA10834; genus UBA9653. Next base: position 56,851 of record CAZXWO010000007.1, read on the forward strand.
GTTCCAGCAGTTGCTCACCGTGCTCCCGCGCACCGTCACGTTGTCCGAGTAGTCGAACTGCGCCCCGTAGTACATCGAGTCGAAGGTGACGTTGGAGATCGTGAGGCCCGAGGTGTACGCCGCGTAGAGGCCGAGGTAGTTGGAGTACAGGGTGCTGTCCTCTACCGTGGCGTTCGTCACGTCGTAGAACCGCACCGTGTAGTCATAGTAGTAGTAGTAATAGGAGAAGATGGAGACATTACGTATTACGAAGTGTGCGCGCGTGTGCTCGACGACTATCGCGTTGCCATAGGACCCGTCGATCTCCCATCCGTCGATCAGGTACGGGTTCTCCGCGGTCCCGTTCCCCCCCACGACGCCGTTCTCGGGGGTGAACTGCGAGTCGCCGCTGATGTATATCGGTGAATGGGCGGTCGCGGAGACGCTCCCGGCCGTCAGGACGAGGGCCGAGAAGGAGGTCAACAGCAGTACCATAGCGGTCACGCTAGGGGCAAAAAACGGTCTACCTATAGCCAAGGGGGACACCAAGGGCCGATTACGCTACTGCATGATATTGCCCTATTCCCTAACACCAGGAAATTTGTAGGTCAGGTGGCGCGCTGACGCTGTGCCTTCACTGTGCCGAACCGCCGGCCGGGGTCACCGGCGGGCGAGGTGGGTGTAGTGGCACTCGGGGCACTCGAGGGTCTTGCCCTCGCTCTCCACGAGCTTCACGTGCCTCTTGTGCTTCTCGCACTCCGGGCACATGACGTCCTTCTCGGTCTTCCTGAAGTAATCCATGATTCCCATTCTGTCACCTGTGCCGAGTATCCGCGCCGCCCGTCTAAATACTTGCGACGTGGTGTCCGCCGGGCCTCAGCCCCTGTGGACGGCGTTCACAATCTTCTTCAGCTTCGGCTCGAACGCCCCGTTCTCGACGAGGGTCCCCGTCACGACTATGTCTGCGCCCGCCCCGACGAGGGGGGGTACGTGGTCCGGTTCGGTTATGCCCCCGCCTACCAGGATGGGCATCTTCACGCTCTCCCTTACAGCCTTGACCATCTCGACAGGGACCGGGGCAGGGGCGCCCGAGCCCGCCTCCAGGTAGAACAGGTCCATGCCGAACATCTCGGCCGTCAGGGCGTAGCCCACCGCGCGGGGGATGTCGTCCCTCTGGACCAGGTCGGCCTCCCCGACCTCGCCGACCCTCATGCCCGGCGCCACGATGACGTATCCCGTGGATAGCGCCTCGATCCCGAGCTTGCGTATGATTGGGGCGCCACGGCAGTGCTCGCCCGTGACGTTCTTGACGTCCCTCGAGTTGAGCATGCTAATGAAGTAGATGGCATCGCACCTCTGCGCGATGGCGTTCGCGCCCGAGGGGAAGTAGATGACCGGCAGCCTCACCGCCTTCTTGATCTGGTCGACCGTCGCGTCGAGGTTCTCCTGCGTCACGCCCGTCGACCCTCCGACCATTATGGCGTCAGTGCCTATCTTCCCCGCCTTGCGGGCGATGTCGGCGGACCCCTGCGGGGACTGCTTCTCGGGGTCGACGAGTGTCATGTGCATCTTGTGGTGCTCGAGGGTGCTGGAGATGAATCTCTTGACGCTCAGGTTATTCCCCCCAGGAGGAAGGCCACCAGGGCGACCAGCATAGCCAGCTTGGCCGCCTTCTGGCCCCTCTTCGGGTCGGAAAAATGAATCGCCGCGCAGTATATAAACATTGCATCCGCACCGACCACGGCCGGGACGTACCAGACCGAAAGCATATCTAGTAGGTAGGGGAGCGGGCTCAGCACGACGGCTAGGACGAAGGATGCGGAGGCGACGAGCCCCGCCCTCTTGGCCCCGATGCGCATCGGGAGGGTGGTCCTCGAGCCGCGGTCCCCCTCCACGTCCTGCACGTCCTTGACCACCTCCCTCCCGAGGGTGGCGAGGAAGGCGAGGGCCGCGAGGACCCACGCGACCTCCATCCCCTCGACGGCCGCGCCTCCGAAGAGGAACAGGGCGCCTGTCAGCCAGCTGATGACCAGGTTGCCTGCGAGCCCCTCCGCCTTCAGGAGCGTCTCGTAGGCCACCATGAAGAGGACCGAGGATACGACTATGACGAAGGACCACGCGTTCACGAACACGCTGACCAGGACCGCCGCCGAGAACATGGCCGCGGACAGAGCGAGGGCGCTCCCGGGCGCCACTAACCCTTTCGGGATCGGCCTCTCGGGGTGGGCGACCTTGTCCACCTCCCTGTCGAAGTAGTCGTTGAGGGCGTTGCCCGCGCCGGTGAAGAGCACCACGACCGCCATCGAGAGGGCGACCTCCAGGCCGTAGTCGGGCAGCTGGTCCGGGCCGGCGCATATCAGCGCCGCCAGGAGGGCGCCGAGCGCGCCCATGACGCAGTTGCCGAGCCTCAGCAGCCCCAGGACCGCGAGGGGGCTGCGGGGCGCGGTGCCGGATGACATCGGCATCGTCACACGGTGCGGGATATAAGACCTTTTTCCGATGCTGGCTCGGAGGCAACGTACAAAGCCTTATGTAGTGTCGTCTTCTTCGTGCAGACCGCAATGGCATCCAGCATGCCGCCTGACGCATCCAAGGAGATAGAGATGGTCAGGGGCCTCGTGGCGAGGTACTTCCCCGTCTACGACGTGAAGGTCGACTACGACGTCGTGCAGTTCTTCTGCCGCATAGACGAGTCTACCCTCGAGGACAACTTCGAGCGCCTCAGGGAGGAGATGTCCCCGCACGGGTACATCCCCATAGTCACCTACGACAAGGGCGAGCACGTCATAATGGTGGGGAGGAAGCCGCCCGCGAGGTACAGGAGCATCTACGTCAACATCGCCATGCTGATGGTCACCTTCGGCACGATGATGCTCGCCGGAGTCCTGGACTGGGCCTCCTATGCCGACGTGCCCGACGACGAGATCTTCTCGGTCGAGACGATCCTCACGGGGGTGCTGGTCTTCACCCTGCCCCTCATGGCCATCCTCGGGGTGCACGAGCTCGGCCACTACTTCATGGCCAGGAGGAGGAAGGTCGCGGCGTCGCTGCCCTTCTTCATCCCGTCGCTGCCGCCGCTCGGGACCTTCGGCGCGTTCATATCGCTCCGCGACCCGATCCCCAACCGGAAGAGCCTGCTCGAGATAGGCGTCGCCGGCCCGCTCGCGGGGCTGGCCGTGGCCATCCCGATAGGCATACTCGGCCTGGTCCTGACCAACATGGAGGCCAGGCCCATACCGACCGACGCCGGCTCCGCGGGGCTGGTGCAGATATCGTTCCCGGCCATCTACCTGTGGCTCGAGCAGCTCGTGCCCATCCAGGGGGAGTACCTCCTCCACCCGACCGCGTTCGCCGCCTGGGTCGGGTTCCTGGTCACCGCCCTGAACCTGCTCCCCGCCGGGCAGCTGGACGGGGGGCACATCGCGAGGGCCCTCCTCGGCCAGAACGCCAAGTACGCCAGCTGGGCCGCGATCGCCGCACTCATAGGCCTCTCGTTCTTCTACTGGTCATGGCTCCTGTTCGCGATGCTCATCCTGTTCCTCGGTGCGAAGCACCCGCCGCCCCTGAACGACATCACCAAGCTCGACATCAGGAGGAAGCTGGTCGGGGTCTTCGCGTTCATAGTGCTCATAGTCGCGTTCGTCCCGGTCCCGATGTCGGCCGTGCTCACGGACGCGTCGTTCGAGATGACCTCCCTGGACGGGACGGAGAGGGTGGTGGTGTCCGGCACCTCCGCCACATTCCGGTTCCTGGTCAACAACACCGGGAACGCGGCCAGCCTCATGACCTTCGAGATGGAGAGCTCCCCCGACGGTTGGTGGGTGGAGTTCTGGGAGGCTGGCCCCACTTTCCAGAACACTTACGTCATGGCACTGAACGTCTCCCAGGAGACGGTGCTGAGCGCATCGGTCACGACCAACGGCTCCCAGCCCCCGGGAGACGCCACGGTGGTGATCCGGGGGACCGCCGTCGCAGGGACCACTGAGTACTCCACGAACATCACCCTCACGTTCCACACCGCGAGCCCGCCGATCGACTTCTGGGTGATGGACGACGGCCAAGAGGTGGCAGCAGGGTCGAGCATCACCGTGCACCTGCAGATCAACAACACCGGGGAAGCAGACCTGGCCGTGTACCTGGGCGCCTGGGACTGGGCGCCGTACATCGAGGCCGTGGCCCCGGAGGGCGAACTGACCGTCCCCGCCGAGGGCAACCTCACCGTGGAGATCGAGATAGTCACCTGGTCCTCGGCCGAACCGGGCGATGAGGAGGCCTATGTCAATATCACCTGCCTGCACGCGCTGGTCGGCACGGCCTTCATCTCGTTCACGGTGGTCTAGGCCCGCTCCAGAACGCAGAAGTTCCTCGTCAGCGACCTGTGCACCCACAACGGGTGCGACTCCAGCACCCTGAACCCGTGCGCCGCCTCCAGCGCTGACACATCCGGGACCGCGATCGCCAGCCTGCACCCCCGGCTGAGCACGTCCCCGAAGGCCCTGAACGACCTCGCGTAGAGCTCGTCCAAGGGCTCGCCGTTGGTGCTCGTCGCGCGGCCGTAGGGCGGGTCCGTCGCTATCCCGTCGACCTCCCCCACGGCCCCGTCTATGGAACCTACGTCGCACTCGCGCGTGACCGCGGACGCGCCCAGATGGCGGAGGTTGGCCCTCGCCCCCCCGAGCATCTTCTCCGATATGTCCGTCCCGACCGCCTTGAGCCCCGCAAGGTGCGCCTCCGCGAGTATCGCCCCGGTCCCGCAGAAGGGGTCGAGCACGGTCCCGCCGTCCGGCACCCTGGTGAGGTTGACGAGCGCCCTCGCGAACTTCGGGTGCAGCGACACGGGGCAGTGGAATGGGAGGTGCTTGTTCATCCTCCTCTCGAAGGAGGTCCTGTCGACGGAGCCGATGAGCCTGCCGACGTGGACCTTCCCGGAGAACACGAGCCTCACCTCCGACGCCGGGGTGTGGAGATCGACTCCCCTGGCCTTCCCGATGAGGCCGCCGGCGCGGCGCGTGGCCGCGCCGAGGTCCACGTCCCTCTGCGCCTCACCGACCCTGGTCGACCTGACCCTTATGGGGCCCGGCACCTCGGCCCGCTCCACGACCGAGTCCAGCCCCTGCAGGTCGGTGGACCCGAGCCACTCGGAGACCTTGTGGCAGAGCGCGAGCCTGCGCAGGAGCGCGAGCGGGTCCGCCCTTGTGGACATGACCATGATGCCCTCGTCAGATGCCAGGACCTTCGGGGCGCCGCCGAGCGCCGTCGCGGCGCTGACCGCCTCGGAGCGGGCGAGCGTCTCGCACTCCATGGAGAGCTCTATCAGGAGCTTCACGCACCCTCCAGCCACGGAGGTCGTCTTTAACCCATCGGCTCAGTCGCCTATGCCCGCCTCTGAGACCTGGAAGACCGCCTCCGCCTCGGGGAGGTTGGGGGAGTCTATGAGCCTGGCGATCCTCTTGCCGCCCTTGCTCTTCCTGAGGTAGATCCTGAACGTGGCCGTGTGGCCCACGATGTGGCCGCCTATGGGCCTCGTCGGGTCGCCGAAGAACGCGTCGGGCTTCGCGGCGACCTGGTTAGTCACCGCTATCACTGCGTTGTTGAGGTCCCCGAACCTCAGGAGGTCGTGCATGTGCTTGTTCAGCATCTGCTGCCTCTCGGCGAGCGCCCCCCTGCCTATGTACTCGGCCCTGAAGTGGGCCGTCAGGGAGTCGACGACGAGGAGCCTGACCGGGTACTCCTTCGCGAGCTCCGTCGCCTTGTCGACGAGAAGGGTCTGGTGGTGGCTGTTGAACGCCCTCGCGACGTGTATCTTCTTGAGGACCT